>CAJTSJ010000026.1 GCA_910578785.1 uncultured Muribaculum sp.
TACTTCATAAAAGCACCCCAAAAGTTTTTTGTCTAACTTTTGGGGTGCAGTTCACTTACGGCCTGCGCGTCTCTCTTTTTTCATTACTCTGCATCTTGGCTTGTAAGCGGTAAAAAAGTGCCCGGCGGACATGTCTGATGGCATGCGTCCGCCGGGCAATATCTTAATGATATCTAAATCAGGAGGGATAGATTACAGATTCCCGTTTTCGGCCTGCTGGATCATTTCAGGGCTTGCGGTGATGTATATCTCGACGCGACGGTTCTGGGCACGTCCGGCCGCGGTCTCGTTCGAAGCCACATAGTCGGCCATAGGAACGCCCTTGGCTGTCAGACGCGTGGGCGACACTCCCGAATTGACGAGATAGGTCATTACCGCGTCGGCACGCTCTGTAGAGAGCTTCTGGTTGACGGCAAATGAGCCTGTGTTGTCGGTAAAGCCTATAATCTGGACGTCGGTCAGAGGGTTCTGCTTAAGCGATACGGCGAAACGGCTGAGGTCCTGCTGTGCCTGCGAGTTGAGGGCGTACTTTCCTGTCTGGAACAGGATTCCTCCGTCAAAAGTGACCTTGATGGCCTGCAGGCCGTTCTGGTCGGTGGTCTGTTCCACCTGTGCGTCTGGAAGGGTAGTGGCAAGTTGCTCTTGCTGTTTGTCCATCTTCTTTCCTATGAGCGCTCCGGCTCCGGCGCCTACCGCCGCTCCGATTGCACTGCCGATTGCGGCGCCCTTGCCTCCGCCTATCAATGCTCCTAATCCTGCACCTGCGGCCGCGCCGCCGCCGCCGCCGATTAGCGCGCCTTTACCGGTGTTGGTTAACGAGTTACATCCCGATCCTCCAATCATCATACAGAACGCAAGCAGTGCGGCTCCTGTCATTTTTAAGATTTTCATAATTAGTCAAATTAAGTTAATTATTCTCTGATGGCAAATTTAGCGATAATTTTTCACATTTGAAGCATACTCTCGCCATCTATAAATTTCATACAAAATTAAACATTGAATTGTTTTTTTGTATATGATAAAATTTACGTATTTTTGCATAGTTTTTGAATATAAATATTTATAGGATATGGGAGACTTAAGATTGAGACCAGATTCTTCATCCTTACTTTGGTACCATCTCGCTGCATTTCTTACAGTGTCGGCATGGGGAGTATCGTTCGTGGCTACAAAGGTTTTGCTTGACCATGGGCTTTATCCGACCGAAGTATATATATTCAGAACCATACTCGCTTATCTTCTGACCCTTGCCGTATGCCATAAGAAGTTGATGGCCAATTCGCTTCGCGACGAATTCCTGTTTCTGGTGTGCGGTCTTTGCGCCGGTTCGCTCTATTTCATAGCCGAGAACACGGCCCTGGAGTATACACTGGTGTCCAATGTGTCGCTCATCGTGACCCTTGCCCCGCTTCTGACAACGCTTCTGCTCGGAGCCATATACAAGTCAGAGCGTCCGGGACGTTGGGTGTGGATAGGCTCGGCGATAGCATTCATCGGTGTGGGATTCGTAATATTCAACACAAGCTTTGCCATGAACATCAAGCCCTTGGGCGACCTCCTGGCCCTGTCGGCCGCGCTGTCGTGGGCCGTCTACTCCTTGGTGTTGAGGAAGCTTAGCGCATTCTATACGGTCATGGTCATTACCCGCAAGACGTTCTTCTACGGACTTCTGACGGCCATCCCGTTCTATCTCGAACAGCCCGCCCACTCGTCGCTGTCGGTGTTCGCGTCGTGGGACGTAAGCCTCAATTTCCTGTTTCTCGGGGTCTTCTGCTCGATGCTGGCCTTCCTGCTTTGGGCATGGTGCGTGCAAGGTCTTGGCGCCATCACCACCAACAACTATCTCTATTTTCAGCCGGTGGTCACCCTCATAGCCTCGGCCCTCCTGCTCGGAGAGGTCGTCACGCTGATAGGCTATACCGGATGTGCGCTGATTCTTATCGGCGTCTTTGTCAGCGACCGCCTCGGCGGCAAAAAAATGTAGGTGTACATCCGTGCATCTGCTTAACACGGAGGCGTGTGTAGACAGATGCGCTGTAGCCAGTGGCAAGGGCTCCGTAGGTGACCATAGCCACTGTAAACGGAGGCATTCTCAATCCAAATCGCTACATAGTAGCTACACTATTACACTACTTGTCGTGTCGCACCCAGCCGTCGGCATCGCAAAAGTAGCCGGCAAGGTCTACCTGTCGCCATTCCTTCCCGACAAAGAAGACGACCCGGCGCGGCTCGGCAAGGACATCGCCGACTGCATCCTCGACCGCCTCGCAGATGAATAATCTCCCGCAGTTATGCTGGAAGTGTTCCACGCGCTACGCGCATAGACATAAAAAATCAGAAAGATGGGCGGAAATGTTTCATAGTTGGGATTTTTGAATTAAATTTGCGCCTAAATTCGATTAAAAGCCATTCGCCGTGTTGACGAATGGCAATTTAATGCGTTATTTAAAAACAATACAACATAAAGAATTCAGTAAATATGAACGTATCAATGGAGAAGACCGGCAATGTCAGCGCTTTGCTGACAGTGTCGATTGAGGAGAATGACTACAAGGATAAAGTAGAAAAAGAGCTTAAGCAGATAGGCCGTACCCACACTATACCCGGTTTCCGTCAGGGACACGTGCCCGCGGGAGAGCTGAAACGTCGTTTCGGCAAGCATGTCACCAGCGATGTCATCAACAACGAGGTGTACAATGCCGTGGTCACTTATATTCAGGAAAACAAGCTTGCCGTTCTCGGTCAGCCCATCCCCGTAGAGGTGAAGGAGCTCGACCTTAAGAATGAGAAGGACTTCACTTTCCAGTATGAACTCGCTCTTGCTCCCGAAATCAACGTGGAGCTTGACAAGGACGTGACCGTGCCTTACTATAAGATTAATGTTACCGACGAGATGGTTGCAGAGCAGGACAAGCAGTTCTGCGAACGCTTCGGTGCCCAGGTTCCCGGCGAGGAGGTTGAGCCCAACGCTCTCGTGAAGGGTTCGATTATGGAACTCAATGAGGACGGCACCGTCAAGACCAGTGACGACGCTATACAGATGATTAACGGCATTGTGGCTCCTATGTATTTCAAGGACAAGGCTGAGGCTGAAAAGTTCGCAGGCAAGAAGGTCAACGACAAGGTGGTGTTCAACCCCTGGAAGACCTGCGAGGGCAATCCCGCAGAGCTTTCGTCGATGCTTGGCGTAGACAAGGAGAAGGCTTCCGACATCAAGGGCGACTTCGAGATGTCAATTTCTGAAATCATCGTTCTTCGTCCGGCCGAACATGGACAGGAGCTTTACGACAATGTGCTTGGCAAGGACAAGGTAACTAACGAGGAGGAATATCTCCAGGGTGTCAAGGCCATGATCGAGCGCGACCTCGACGGTAGCAGTCAGATTATGTTCCGCCGTGAGGTTGAGAAGATGATGATGGACAAGTACGGCAACATGGAGCTTCCTGCTGAAGTTCTCAAGAAGTGGCTCATCGGCGGCAACGAAGGCATCAATGCCGAAAATGTCGACGAGGAGTACACCAAGATGGAGCCGTCGCTGAAGTGGCAACTCATCAAGGAGCGTCTGGGCGCTCTCTGCGAAATCAAGATTGAGGAGAACGACCTTATCGAGCATGGCAAGATGATTGCCCGCCACCAGTTTGCCCAGTACGGCATGACCAACATCGACGACGAGACTCTTACGGACTATGCGAAGCGCATCCTCGCCGACAAGAATTATCGTCCGCGCCTGATTGAAGAGGTCGGCGACATGAAGCTTTTCAACGCCATCCAGGCCAAGGTAACTCTTGACGAGAAGACCGTTTCGCTCGACGAATTCAAGGAAATGGCCTCAAAGATGTAATCCCTGAACTGTAAAATATTGATATCCGAAAGGCATTCTCTGGCGAGGATGCCTTTCTTTTGGGTTATTAAAAAAACATAACCGCGCAGATTATTTGATGCGCCGTGGTATAGGGTTGTGAAAATTTTTGTTGTATTATCATATTTATTTTGTATCTTTGAATATTAAACCAAAAATAAAAACGTTATGAATAGCGATTTTAGGAACTATGCCGTTAAGCATTTAGGCGTGAACGGTCTTGCCCTTGACCAGTATATCGCCTCTACAAATAGGTCAGACATCACTTCGAGCTATATATCTCCTACTATCATAGAGGAGCGTCAGCTGAACGTCGCTCAGATGGACGTATTCTCGCGTCTGATGATGGACCGCATCATTTTCCTCGGCACCGAGGTCAATGATTATACGGCCAATGTCATCCAGGCTCAGCTTCTGTATCTTGATTCGGCCGATCCAGGCAAGGATGTGTCGATCTACATCAACTCTCCCGGAGGGTCGGTGTATGCCGGTCTCGGCATTTACGACACCATGCAGTACATATCGAGCGATGTAGCCACCATCTGCACCGGCATCGCCGCGTCGATGGCGGCCGTGCTTCTCGTGTCGGGCACCGCCGGAAAGCGTTTCGCCCTGAAGCACTCGCGCGTGATGATACATCAGCCGATGGGTGGTGCGCAGGGACAGGCCTCGGACATCGAAATCACCGCACGCGAAATCCAGAAATTGAAGAAGGAGCTTTACAGCATCATCTCGACTCATTCCGGACAGGCGTTTGAGAAGGTGGAGCGTGATTCCGACCGCGACTACTGGATGACTGCCGAGGAAGCCAAGGAGTATGGCATGATAGACAATGTGCTTGTAAAGGCCAAGCATTAATCCATCAACCATACCAAACGATATTTTTTTCTTAGCAATGGCAAAAAAGACAGAAACTTCAAAGTGCTCGTTTTGCGGACGTCCGGCCTCGATGTCGGAAGTGTTGGTGCCGTCGGTCGACAAGCCTAACACTTTCATCTGCGCCGAATGCGTCGAGGCTATAAGCTCGATGCTGAGCGAGTACAGACATGAAACAAAAGGCTCCGGCGCTGCCGACGACGTAAAGCTGGATTCGGTGCCGAAGCCTAAAGAGATATATGAATTCCTTGACCAGTACGTTATCGGCCAGGAGAACGCAAAGCGCTATCTGTCGGTGGCCGTATACAACCACTACAAGCGACTTGCGCAGAATTCGGGCGATGACGTCGACATTGAAAAGAGCAACATCATCATGGTCGGTCCGACCGGAACGGGAAAGACTCTTCTGGCCAAGACCATCGCCAAGCTTCTTGATGTGCCGTTTGCCATCGTCGACGCCACGGTGCTTACCGAGGCCGGCTATGTCGGCGAGGACATAGAGAGTCTGCTGGTGCGTCTGCTCCAGGCATCGGACTATGATGTGGCCAAGGCCGAAAAGGGCATCGTGTTCATCGACGAGATAGACAAGATAGCCCGCAAGGGCGACAATCCGTCAATCACACGCGACGTGAGCGGTGAAGGGGTCCAGCAGGGTCTGCTGAAACTGCTTGAGGGTTCGGTGGTCAACGTTCCGCCCCAAGGCGGACGCAAGCATCCCGAACAGCGCATGATACCGGTGGACACCAAAAACATACTGTTCATCTGTGGCGGAGCTTTCGACGGCATAGAACAGAAGATAGCCCATCGACTGAACACCCACGTAGTAGGCTATTCCACCGACCCGGCACGTCAGCGTGTACAGCGCGACAATTATCTGAAATATGTGGCTCCGCAGGATTTGAAGTCGTTCGGCCTGATTCCCGAAATCATCGGCCGTCTTCCTATCCTGACGAATCTCGAGCCTCTCGACCGCGATGCGCTTAGACGGGTGCTGACCGAGCCTAAGAACGCCATCATACGTCAGTATAAGAAGCTTTTCGAGATGGACGGCGTGGAGCTGACGTTTGCCGAAGACGCGCTTGATCTGATAGTGGATAAAGCTATCGAATATAAGCTCGGTGCCCGCGGACTGCGTTCGATAGTTGAATCAATAATGATTGATGCGATGTTCGATGTACCGTCAACCGACAGCACTTCGTTTGAAGTGACCAAGGAGTATGCGATGGAAAAATTGCTTAAAGCCAATTTTGAAACAAACAAAATTCAATAAATATATAATAGCTAACTAAAAAATTGACAAACAGTCAGTCGATAGCATAAACCAATAATCCTTATGACCATGGCAGAAAAAACAGTAGTATTAGCCGAGGAACTTAAAAAGCACTTCGGCTTTGACACCTTCAAGGGCAATCAAGAAGCCATCATTTCCAACCTTATGGCCGGAAACGACACTTTCGTGCTGATGCCTACCGGCGGTGGAAAGTCGTTATGCTACCAGTTGCCGGCTCTGCTGATGGAAGGTACTGCCATCGTAATCTCACCGCTGATCGCCCTGATGAAGAATCAGGTCGATGCGATGCGTAATTTCAGTGAGGACGACAATGTGGCGCATTTTCTGAATTCGTCACTGAACAAGACTGCTATCGACCAGGTGAAAAGCGATATTCAGGCCGGCAAGACAAAGCTTTTGTATGTCGCGCCCGAATCGCTTACCAAAGAAGAGAATATAGAATTCCTAAAGACAGTTCCCATCTCGTTCTATGCTGTCGACGAGGCTCATTGCATCTCGGAGTGGGGCCATGATTTCCGTCCTGAATATCGGCGGATAAGGCCCATCATCAATGAGATATGCCAGCGTCCGGTGATAGCCTTGACGGCTACCGCCACTCCTAAGGTGCAACATGACATTCAGAAGAATCTCGGCATG
This sequence comes from uncultured Muribaculum sp., assembly GCA_910578785.1. Classification (GTDB taxonomy): domain Bacteria; phylum Bacteroidota; class Bacteroidia; order Bacteroidales; family Muribaculaceae; genus Muribaculum. Next base: position 6,663 of record CAJTSJ010000026.1, read on the forward strand.
CAGGACGCCGTGGTCTACAAGTCGTCGTTCAACCGGACCAACCTTTACTACGAAGTGCGTCCGAAGACGTCGAATGTCGACCGCGACATAATCCGCTTCATAAAGACGCATGAGGGTAAAAGCGGCATAATATATTGTCTCAGCCGTAAGAAGGTCGAGGAACTTGCAGAGATGTTGCAGGTCAACAATATACGTGCGCTGCCATATCATGCAGGGATGGATGCCACGACGCGCTCGGAAAATCAGGATGCGTTTCTGCTCGAAAAGGTGGACGTGATTGTCGCTACGATAGCCTTCGGAATGGGCATCGACAAACCGGATGTGAGATTTGTGATTCACTATGACATTCCGAAGTCGCTTGAGGGCTATTACCAGGAGACTGGCCGTGCCGGCCGTGACGGCGGCGAAGGCCTGTGCATAGCTTTCTATGTCAACAAAGACCTTGTGAAGATGGAGAAATTTATGCAAGGTAAGCCTCTTGCCGAGCAGGAAATAGGCAAACAGTTGCTTCTGGAGACAGCCGCCTACGCCGAGTCGTCGGTGTGCAGGCGCAAGCTCCTGTTGCATTATTTCGGAGAAAAGTATGAGGAAGAGAATTGCGGGAACTGTGATAATTGTTTAAATCCAAAGAAACAAGTGGAAGCGAAAGATGAACTTTGTGCTGTTATTGAAACAGTTGTTGCGCTTAAAGAGAAATTTAAGGCTGATCATGTGATTGATGTTGTGTTGGGTAAGAGTACTGCAAATGTGAAGTCGTACGGACATGAGGATCTGGAGGTGTTCGGTTGTCTGCAGGGCGCCGACGCCAAGATGCTTAACGCTGTCATACGCCAGGCCATTATAGCCGGGTATCTTGACCGTGATATAGAGAACTTCGGATTGCTTAAGCTTACCGCAAAAGGGAAGAAGTATATTAAGTCGCCGGTTTCCTTCAAAATCGTCGAGGACAACGACTTTAATGAGGAAGAGGAGGAGATGGTGGTCAAGAGCGGTGCCGCATGTGCGGTCGACCCCGAACTTTACAGCATCCTTAAGGATTTGAGAAAGAAGATGGCCAAACGCCTGGAGTTGCCGCCTTATGTCATATTCCAGGATCCCTCGCTTGAGGCTATGGCCACCACTTATCCTATCACGGTCGAGGAGCTACAGAACATTCCCGGCGTAGGCTCCGGCAAGGCCAAACGCTATGGTGAGGAATTCGTCAAAGTGATAAAAGCCCATGTCGAGGAGAATGAGATCGAGCGTCCTGAAGACCTCAGGGTGCGGAGCGTGGCTAACAAGAGCAAGCTCAAGATATCGATAATACAGGGAATCGACCGCAAGATAGCGCTTGACGCGCTTGCAGAAAGCAAGGGCCTCGAGTTTGGCGAACTGCTTAACGAGATAGAGGCGATAGTGTACTCCGGAACTAAGATAAGCATCAATTATTTCCTTGACGAGATTATGGACGACGACCGCCAGCTCGACATATTCGAATACTTCAAGGAGAGCGAGAGCGACGACATCGAGGAGGCCATCAACGAGCTGGGCAGTGAGTACTCGGAAGAGGAGATACGCCTCGTTAGAATAAAGTTTTTATCTGAGATGGGCAATTAAGTCCATCTTATTTCTGATTTATAAAGAGTATTGATGCCGGCCTATGGATGTCGCAATAATAAAGTATAATGCGGGCAATAACTTTTCCGTGCAGGGCGCACTGCGCCGTTTGGGCATAGAAGCGTCCGTGACCGATGACCCGGAGCTGATTCGTAAAGCCGACAAGGTGATATTTCCGGGCGTGGGCGAGGCCCGTACGGCAATGGAGTATCTGACAGCGTGTGGTCTTGACCGGGTCATAAGGAGCCTGGTACAGCCTGTGCTGGGCATCTGCATCGGCCAGCAGTTGATGTGCCGTCATTCGGAAGAGGGCGATGTCGACTGCCTTGGCATTTTTGACGCCGAGGTCAAGCGTTTCCGTCCGACGGACGCGGAATTCAAAGTGCCTCATACGGGGTGGAACACCATCTCGGTGGTCAATGACGGCGGGGTAGTGCCGTCGCGGTTCGACGGTAGCTATGTGTATTACGTCCACAGCTACTACGTGCCGGTCAATTCATGCACGGACGTGCTTACGGACTACATAGTTCCTTTCAGCGGAGCCATGCATAAGGGAAATTTCTATTCCACGCAGTTCCACCCTGAAAAAAGCGGTGGCGTGGGTTCGGACATATTGAAGCATTTTCTTGATATATGATACAGATTATACCTGCCATCGACATAATAGGCGGAAAGTGTGTGCGCCTGACCAAAGGCGCTTATGACACATCGAAAGTCTATGCCGACAATCCGCTCGACATGGCCAAGCGTTTCGAGGACTGCGGTTGCACGAGACTGCATCTCGTTGACCTCGATGGTGCCAAGTCGCATCATATCGTCAACTACCGAGTGCTTGAATCGATAGCTTCGTCTACGTCGCTCGTGGTGGACTTCGGAGGTGGCATAAAGTCTGACGATGATGTGCGTATAGCTTTCGACAGCGGAGCCTCGATGGTGACAGGAGGCAGTATCGCCGTCCGTAATCCCGAACTGTTCGGGCACTGGATCAGAGCCTACGGGAGCGACCGTATAATACTCGGCGCCGATGCCCGCGACGGTAAGGTGTCGACCGACGGATGGCTTTCCGATTCCGGCATACCGGTGGTACCGTTCATAAAGTCATACGGCGAAAAGGGCATACGCCAGGTCATATCGACCGACATATCGATGGACGGCACTCTTGCCGGGCCGTCGTTGGAGCTTTACCGGTCGATACTTGCCGAGGTGCCCGACGTCTGTCTGATAGCCAGTGGTGGAGTAGGGTCTATGGGCGACATAGATGCTCTTGCCGGCATTGGCGTTCCTGCCGTCATAGTAGGGAAGGCCATTTATGAAGGCCGGATAAGTTTTGATGAAATCTCACGACATAATTCCGACAGACCATGTTAGCAAAACGAATCATTCCGTGCCTTGATGTAAAAGACGGAAAGACTGTCAAAGGGGTCAACTTTGTCAATTTCCGCGATGCTGGCGACCCCGTGTCATTAGGGCGGCAATACAGTGAAGCCGGAGCCGACGAGTTGGTCTATCTCGACATAACCGCTTCGCATGAAGGCAGGCGCACATTCATCGACCTTGTCAGCCGTGTGGCCTCCAATGTGAGTATACCTTTTACGGTGGGCGGTGGCATCAACAGCGTGGCCGACGTGGAGACTCTGCTTAATGCCGGAGCCGACAAGGTTTCGATTAATTCATCGGCCATAAGGCGGCCGGATCTTATCGGTGACATCAGCCGTCGCTTCGGGGCGCAGGTATGTGTGGTGGCCATAGACGCACGGTTTGACGGACGCGAATGGATATGCTATCTTAACGGCGGACGTATCGCCACCGACCGCAGGCTTATGGAGTGGGCATACGAAGCCCAGGAACGCGGTGCGGGTGAGATTCTGTTTACCAGCATGGACCACGACGGAGTCAAGACCGGATTTGCCTGCGAGGCGTTGGCTGAACTCGGCGGACGCCTTTCGATTCCGATTATCGCTTCGGGCGGGGCAGGAGCCAAGGAGCATTTCCTCGACGTGTTCACCCGTGGCAGGGCCGACGCCGCGCTCGCGGCCAGTATATTCCACTTCAACGAGATTCCTATTCCGGAACTGAAAAGATATTTATCAGATAATAACGTACCAGTAAGATTATAAAATGGCTAATTTAGATTATAGCAAATTGAATGGATTGATACCGGCTATCATCCAGGACGACAAGACGAAAAATGTGCTGATGCTCGGATTTATGAACGAGGAGGCATACAACAAGACCCTCGAGACGGGCAAAGTCACATTCTTCAGCCGTACGAAGAACCGTCTTTGGACCAAGGGCGAAGAGAGCGGACACTTCCTCAACGTCGTGTCCATAGAGGAGGATTGCGACCACGACACACTTCTTGTAAAGGTCAATCCCGTAGGTCCGACGTGCCATAAGGGTACCGACACATGTTTCGGCACAAAAAATGAATATGGCGTTGAGTTTTTCCGCTATCTTCAGGATTTCATAGCCCGCCGTCATGAAGAGATGCCGGAAGGCTCCTACACGACATCGCTGTTTAATTCGGGCGTGAACCGCATGGCCCAGAAAGTCGGGGAAGAGGCCGTAGAGACAGTCATAGAGGCTACCAACGGAACCGACGACCGTCTGATCTATGAGGCATCTGACCTCATCTACCACCTGATTGTATTGCTGACTTCCAAGGGCCACCGCATTGAGGATTTGGCCGTGGAGCTTCAGAAACGCCATAAATAAAATACCTGTAGCTTATGAGCCTCGTCAATTATTCGAATGTGGAACTGCTCCGCAAAGAGCATGTGGTGCTTAAAAATGTGAATCTTACCATCAACGATGGCGAGTTCACATATATTATAGGTAAAGTGGGAAGCGGCAAGAGTACGCTTCTTAAGTCTATGTATGCGGAAATTCCTATCGAAAGCGGCGAAGCCCAGGTGCTTGACTATGACCTTACGTCCATCAGGAGGAAGCAGATTCCGTTTCTGCGCAGGTCGATAGGCATTGTGTTTCAGGATTTTCAGCTTCTGACCGACCGTTCTGTCTATGACAATCTTGCCTTTGTGCTTAAAGCTACCGGATGGAAGGGCAACGATGAGATTGACTCGCGCATCGAAGAGGTGCTTAAGGAGGTCGGGATGCTGACCAAGTCGTATAAGATGCCCCATGAGCTGTCGGGTGGCGAGCAACAGCGCATTGTCATAGCCCGCGCATTGCTCAACAAGCCGAAACTGATACTTGCCGACGAGCCTACCGGCAATCTTGATCCGGCCACGGGCGAACAGATTGTGCGCTATCTGCATGAGATAGCTTCGCAGGGCGACACCGCTGTGGTGATGGCTACCCACAATCTCGGTCTGGTCGACCAGTTTCCCGGACGGTTGTTGAGATGCGAGAACAAGCGTATCATAGCCGACAATGACGGCGCGGAAGCTGTAGTCCGTGAGGAGATTGATACAGAGATACTGGAACTGGACGATACTGACGTTGAAAGCGTTAACCCTGAAACTGAAGAATAGATATGGAAATTAAGATTATAAAGCCGGCCTTGACCACGGCGCTTGTCTATGCGTCGACCGCGTTGGCCGGAAATGTTGTAGACCGGCCTTTTATCGGCGATTCCAATACCGCGTCTATTGACATAGACCGTGTGGAGCTGACCGACACCGCCACTATACTTACCGTGCATGCTTACTATCAGCCCCATTACTGGATCCGTTTAGTGCCGGAGACCACATTGCAGTCCGGAGGCAAGTCATTCAGGCTGATTGACAGCAAGGGTATGGTGCCGGGCAAGGAACTGTGGATGCCCGAATCCGGCGATTCGGTCTTTACCATGGTTTTCGAACCTCTTCCCTCTTCGGCCGAAAGCTTTGACTTTATCGAGGGCGAGGGCGACGGAAGTTTCCGGTTGTGGGATGTCGACCTGACCGGTAAGGTAAAGTCGTTTACTGAATATCCCGCCGGACTTCCTGCGTCACTGCAACGAAAACCGGTCGACGGCCCTATGCCGGAGTTTTTATATGAAGTGGGTAAGACCACTGTCAATGTGCATTATCTGCCTGTGAGACCCGACAGGAAGTTGGACAATCACGGTGAGGTGACCAATCTGTTCGGAGATTACGAGGAAGTCACAGGAAAGGCCGATGAAGCTACCGGCACGGTGACATATTCATTCACCCAGTATGGTCCCGGTATGTTCGAAACAAGGTCGATGATGCTGAATGTCGCTCCCGGCGAGACGCTGGATGTGTATGTCGATGCGCGTACCAGGGCCAAATATCTTATCGACAATCGCGACGGACAGTTGGACGGCGGTTACGAACGTGCCTACAGCACCGGTCGTTACGGCAATCTGGATATGGCCGTATCCGAATATAATGATGGCATTCTTATTCCGAGCGAACGAACTGACATCTGGGACTATAGAATGTCAGGCGATGAATATGTCGACGCACTGGCTGGCGCCTATCGCGAGACGATGGACAAGATAGACAGGCTTGACGCTCCACGGATGCTGAAGGAGTATATGCGCAACGCGGTCAAGAACTCGACACTGTTTTGCGGAAATTCAAAGGCTATTCTTAGCAGAGTATATTCCGTACGTCACAATAACACCCGCGACATTCCCCGGGATTCTATCAAGGGCGATTTATCTCCGGCCAATCTTGCCCGGATAGCATCGCTGTTTGACCTATGCGATAAAGGGCTGTTGTTTGCCCCCGATATCAGCGATTTGCTCTACGGTTGGCGCATTGACTGGACGCAATATGGAGCCAAGTGCAATCCTGTCGGCGACATCCTGACCGCCATGCCTTATTGGAGCAAGGCCAAGAACGCTTCTCTGACACCTGGCGACGAGGAGGTATTGGCCCGGCTTGACAATCCGTTCTTTGCGAAGGCGGTGAAGGCCAAGCAGAACGAGACCAAGGCCATATACGACAGCTTTAACGGGGATGTCAATGTAGTGCCTACACCCGACGTACCGCTCAGCCGACTTTTCGAGGCTATAATAGCTCCGTACAAGGGTAAGGTGGTCGTTGTCGATTTCTGGGACACATGGTGCGGTCCGTGCCGTAATGCCATCCGTCACCATGAACCGCTGAAGGACACCGTCTACAAGGACAAGGATGTGGAGTGGGTCTACATTGCCGACGAATCGTCGCCTATGCCACAGTATATGCAGATGATCAAGGGAATGAAAGGCCATCATTATTATTTGAACGAAGATCAGATAAGCTATCTGCGCAATCAGCTCCGAATCGACGGAATACCGTTCTATGTGCTTGTAAATAAGGATGGCACATATCGCGCACGTCCCGATTTCCGTGACCCCGAACGATACAAGTCTGTAGTGCTTGACGCGCTTAAGTAGTCTTGGCTCGATACGTGACAATACATTATGTCCATGGTTCCTGCGGGAGTTCATGGACATTTTTTTGCTCTATTTGAAACTATGTTGACATGCATATCGTCTAATGTCTGTGTAAACAAGAAATGAAGTAATGTATATCGACTTATTCATAAACGATGCCCGGTCGTTGGACTCGCTCCTGCTTTGCATGGTTGATGCCGGACGGATTCCTGACGGTGCCGGACAGACAGGCCACGGAGCTTTTCTGCGGTTGATAGAGTCTGAACGTAAGACCATCGACAAAGTGTGTTTTTTCTATGCGTCGTCGCAGTCGGAGTTTGACGAGATGCGCCAGGACGCGCTTATCAATCTGTGGCGAGGGCTTCCCGGATTCAGAGGCGAATGCCGTCAGTCGACGTGGGTCTATCGGATATGCCTGAACACCTGCGTGGCTTCCTGCCGGATTAAAGACAGGAGCCGTGGCATGTTGCCGTTGGACATGGCCCGCGATGTGGCCTCCGGTGATGCCGAAAACGAGCATGTCGAGCAACTTTACAACATGATAGACACCCTGGCACCTACCGAAAAAGCCCTTATACTGATGTGGCTTGACGGCTATACTTACGATGAAATTGCCCAAACCGCCGGATGTGGGCGGAACACGGTGGCTACGAAGCTCAGGCGCATCAAGGAATCTTTGATTAACAAATCTCAAAAATTATAATTATTATGACTGTAGAAGAATTGGAAAAGGCATGGCTGAACCTGTCAGACAGAATTGACCGTATCGAGAAGAATGAGATAGACCGTGAACGATTGTTCGGAATGAAGCGCAAGACGGCATTGGACAGTCTTGCCTCGCGCTACCGCAGATTCTCGACGGTTGCGTTCGTCATGATATTACCTGGCATGATGTCGCTGTTGAATCCCTTGTCCCGCTCCGACATTAAGTGGTGGGTGGCAGGATATTATATCTTATATATGGTCGTGGCCGGATGTATGGACGGCTGGCTCTACAAGGGGGTGTCGGCTATAGATGTCACTTCGATGCCCGTGCTTGAGGTCGGCAGGCTCTGCCGGTTCTATCGCAGACGCCACCATCAGTTCATGCTTCTGCTCATACCATTAGCATGCATTTTTATCGGACTGATATGCTATGCTTTCCGTTTTGACCCTTATTTTATAGCCGGAGCCGTGGCCGGTTGTGTCGCGGGAATAATAATCGGGACAGTACAGTATCTTAAGTTTGTGTCTGACTACAAGACTGTTACGTCTGACTGACAACCGGATTTCAGTTAATTGTTGACAATCGGAGTTGGCGATTGATGGAAAAGTGGTAACTTTGTAGCCGAAAATTCAAACGTTAAAATTGTATTTGGAAATGAATAAGAATCTATTTATTATCGGTTCGTTGCTTTTCGCCTCATCTATGCTGTTCTCTTGTTCAGACGACAACGACGGTCCGGACGAGCCGGGGAAAGACGACACTTCGACAACCATTGATTTCGAGAGCGCCACTCTTGGTTCGCTCGGCTATAACAATCAGTTGAAATATTCGGTCGACGGTGTATCGTTCAACAACAACTATACGGCCGAATACGACTCATGGGACGGTTTCGCATTCTCATGTCTCGGTTCCGACAAATACGTGTCGTTCAATCCCGACCAATATATGGTCTACAGCAGTACTGGCGAGATAAAGAAGGATGCCGGCCACGACTCCGACAAATTTGCCATAGGCTACGGTTCCGACTATTCAGGATGGCCCACCGTCACCTTCGACAAGCCGGTCAAGGTAAAGTCACTCTGGCTTAACAACACTGCCTATGTCTACAATACGATAAAGAACGGCGACCATTTTGCACGCAAGTTTGAAAAGGACGACTGGTTTCTCCTGACTATCGAAGGCTATGCCGGCGACAATGACGCGGAGCCTGTCTACACCAAAGAATTCTATCTGGCCGACTATCGTAGCGAGTTTCAGGCATATTGGTACATAGTGTCCGACTGGACTCTCTGCGATGCGTTCGTCAATTCAGATTCAGCCGTCAGGAAACTCGTGTTCAAAATGACCTCGACCGACAACGGCGACTACGGCATGAACACCCCGTCATACTTCGCCCTCGACGACCTAAAGTTCGAAGTCACCGAATAGCACACACACTTTTTGCCTGCTGTTTTGTTACAAGGGGTTACACAAATTTTGTAACGTTTTGGCGGGGAGACGAAATATTTCGCCGGGCAATGGGGGCGGTTATGCCTCATTGTCCGGCGATATTGTATAGTAGCGTGTCGTTCAAGCCACAGCCCTTTCCCGGAGCTGTGGCTTGTCAATAAACATGGTCGTTTAAAGCAGTTTTATGGAACGGCGGATGAACGAGCTGAGGTCCTGGCCTTTCAGCAGTCCGTTGCCGAGTAGTGCAAGGTCGATGAGTTGTTTTACCTTAGCCTGCCCTGAGGCATATTCGCTTATTATGCGGTTTTCGTCGTCGCGCAGTCTGTTGACATTGGCCTCCAGCTCCGACATCTTCTTTTTGTCGTCTTCGCTCATGGTCTTGTCCTTGTTTGCATCGCGGAGGGCGGTGATGTCGGCGTTGTTCTTCTCGATGTCGCTTTCCATCGGCGCCACTTGTCCGACAAGAGCCTTGTCGGCACTGTCCTTAATCTCCTTGATAAGGGTGTGCTCGGTGTTGACAATCAGGTTGTAGCTGTCGGGAAGTTCGCCGTAGATTGATGCCATTCCGGGTTGCATCGCCGCCATGTCCTTCATGCGTCGCATGTATTCGTTCTGGGTGATCATGACCGGAGCGGCGTCGTGGGCCAGGGCTTCGAACGACACGAGGAATTCGGCCTTGTCTACCGCAGGTATCTGCGACTTGAATACGGTGGTGAGGATGTTGCGCTGAGTGGGTGTCAGGTCAGACGCTTTGCGGTCTTCCTTGCGTATGAGGTTGTCGATAACGTCTGAGTCCACGCGGACAAAGTGTGACTTTTCAAGCTTCTGTTCGAGAAGTCCGATGAAGTGGCTGTCAAGTTGTCCGTCCATCACAAGTACGTCGTAACCGCGGTCGACTGCTTCGTTGACGTAGTTATACTGGGCCACTGGATCGGTAGTGTACAGATAAACGACATTGCCGTCTTTGTCGGTCTGAGAGGCTTCGATAAGTGTGCGGTATTCCTCGAGGGTGAAGTATTTGCCGGCTGTGTCCTTGACAAGGACGAACTTCATTGCGCGTTCGCAAAACTTCTCGTCGGTGAGCATGCCGTATTCTATAAACACCTTTATGTCGTCCCACTTCTTCTCAAATTCGGCACGGTCGGCCTTGAACAGCTCTTCGAGGCGGTCGGCGACCTTACGGGTGATGTAGGTGGAAATCTTTTTGACGGCGGTGTCGCTCTGAAGGTATGAACGCGACACGTTGAGCGGAATGTCGGGGGAGTCGATCACGCCCTGCATGAGCATCATGAATTCAGGAACCACACCTTCAACCGAGTCGGTGACGAACACCTGGTTGCAGTAAAGCTGTATGCGGTTGCGCTGTATGTCGATGTTGTTCTTGAGCTTCGGGAAGTAGAGTATGCCGGTGAGCGTGAAGGGGTAGTCGACATTGAGGTGAATCCAGAACAACGGGTCGTCCTGTCCGGGATACAACTCGCGGTAGAAACGTCGGTAGTCGTCGTCGGTAAGCTCCGACGGCTTTTTGGTCCATTCGGGCTCGGTGTTGTTGATCACCTTGTCGCGGTCGGAGTCGACATACTTGCCGTCTTTCCACTCCTGCTCCTTTCCTGAAATAACCGGTACGGGAAGGAAACGGCAATACTTCTTCAGAAGCGTGTCGATGCGGGCCTGTTCGAGGAAGTCCTTGTTGTCGTCGTCGATATAGAGGATGATGTCAGTGCCACGGCGGTCCTTCTCAATAGGTTGCATCGAGTATTCGGGTGAACCGTCGCAAGTCCAGCTCATGGCCTGTGAGCCTTCTTTATAGGAAAGGGTACGGATTTCGACCTTTTTGGCCACCATGAATGCAGAGTAGAATCCAAGTCCGAAGTGTCCGATGATGTTTTCGGCTTTGTCCTTGTATTTGGCCAGGAACTCTTCGGCTCCTGAGAAAGCTATCTGGTTGATGTATTTGTCGATGTCTTCTGCTGTCATGCCTATGCCGTGGTCGCTGACTGTCAGAGTGCCGGCTTCCTTGTCGACGGTCACACGCACGGTCATGTCGTCCATCTCGCCTTTGAATTCGCCGAACGAAGACAATGTCTTTAGTTTGTTGGTGGCGTCGATGGCGTTGCTGACCAGTTCGCGCAAAAATATTTCGTGGTCGCTGTACAGGAATTTCTTGATTACGGGGAAGATGTTTTCGGTCGTTACCCCGATTTTTCCGGTTTGATTATTCATAATTGTATATTTTGAATGTATGTGTTAGATTTTTAGTTTACATGAATAACATCCTGCAAATTAAATGCCATATACGGATAGTGTCATTTAATCATAATTAATGTTAAATAGTAGTGACATTTTGACTTATGCCCGGATTTCCGGGTCTGCTAATTTGTTTACATAATTGAAAATAAACATTATTAAACGTATTATTTCAATTATTTATTTATGAAAAAGTTTGTCTTAATACTTGCCATGATTTTAATTGGCGCATCGCTGACCGTAAATGCCGAACCGTCGTCGGCCGATCAGATGATGGCACAGGCCAAGGCCGCCGCCGTGCAGAAGAATTACAGCCAGGCGGCTGGGAAGTATATTCAGGCCTATAATTCGTATTTTTCGGAAAAGAACTACGACGAGGCGGCCCGGGCCGGAATGTTCGCTTCCAATTCCTATGCCAAGGAGAAAAACTATGATGGAGCCATGAGATTGCTGAATAAGATAGACAAGAATTTCAGCGAACTTGAACGGGCTTCGGGGAAACGGCTGTTCGGCCCGCATTTTCAGATTGAACGCGGACGCCTGAATCTCTACATCACTGTCAGAAACGACGGCGGGGCAAGGGCATCGCTGGCCAAGCTTCAGGCGCTGGCTGATTCGGCCAGGAGCAGAAGCATCAACAACGACATGCTGTATTCGCAGGCAAAATATTATTATGCCTACGGACATCCGGAGCAGGGCGATGTGTATACTGCCCGCCTCATTCGCCAGTTTGACAGCGAAAAGGACTATAAAAAGGCCAAGGAAGACTATCAAAACCTTATAGACCGTGCAGTTGCAGGCAACAACGCCCGACTTGTCGACCAGACATACGAGGGCTACATAAAGTGGTCTGACTCCATCGGTGCGCTTGATGCCGACAATAAGGCGGCAGTGGTCAAGAAGCAGTATGACCAAAGCCTACAGACCATATCTGACCGCGAGAGCACGATTAAGTCAAAGACTGGCATGATTATAGCGCTGGCCATACTCCTGGCTGTGTCCGTGGCCGTGATGGTAATACTTTGTGTGGTTCTGTGGCGGTTCATAGCCCGCAACCGCAAGATGCACCGTGCCGTTGACGATGCCAATGAGCGCAACGCGCAAAAGACGTTGCTCATACGCAACATATCGTCACAGATGGAGCCTGCGCTTGCCTCTCTCGACCAGAACCATCCGGCAGTAAAGGGCATGCGCCGTTTTACGGACCATGCACGCGAACTTTCGGAAGTCGAGTCTACGCTTGACGAGCGATATCCGCTTGAAGATGTCAGCATCCAGGCATTCTGCGATGAGATGGTCGAGCAAATCCGCCCGATGCTGAAGCCGGGTGTAAGCGTGGTGGTAAATGCGTCAAAGGCCGTCGCTCAACTTAACAAGGAGGAGACCGCGAAGGTAATCATGCAGTTGCTGAAATATGCGGCGGAGCAGACTCCCGAAGGCGGTAAGATAACTCTTGACTACAAGAAGCGCGGTGCGAAACTGCAACAGCTTATCGTGACCGATACCGGGGCTGGTGTTCCGGACGACATGAAGGACAACATATTCAGGCCGTTTGCCTCGAACATAGATTTGATGCAGGACGACGGTCTGTCACTGCCGATAGCGGCTCTTCGTGCGGTGAAGCTTAACGGATCGTTGAAGCTAGACACTTCATACCGCCACGGGACGCGCTTTACGCTCGACATTCACTCATAAAGGCTAACCGCCATTACAAATCCGTACAGGCGTTCCAAGGTGCTACAGGCGTCTTGGAACGCTTTTGTTGTTAAACTGTTACAACAGCTTGAGGGCTATGGCTGCGCATGCTTCAGCGTCGTAAAGTGCGTGGTGATGGTCGGAGAGGTCGTATCCGCAATACGATGCCACGGTGTCGAGTTTATGGTTGGGCAGACGCCGTCCTATCTTCCTGCGCGAAGCTGTCAGTGTGCAGTAAAACCTATAGCCGGGATATGGCATGCGGTAGTGTTCAAACACGGCTTTCAGGCAACTTTCGTCGAACGCTTTGTTGTGGGCCACCAAGGGCAGGTCTTCTATTATTTCTTCAATCTGTTTCCAGACTTCCGGGAATGTGGGTGCTTCGGCTGTGTCGATGTCGTTAAGTCCGTGTATCTCGGTGGTCCATGGGGTATAGTAGTTGGGCGCCGGGTGTATGAGGCTGTAGAAACTGTCGGCTACGACACCGTCGCGCACAACGACCACACCTACCGAGCATACGCTCGACCGGCATCCGTTGGCTGTCTCGAAGTCTATAGCGGCAAAGTTGCCGTTGAGGACTGATGCTGTTGTGTCGGCCTCGTTGCAGTCGAGGCTATTGCTATATCTGTCAGTCATTGATTTAACGTATGGAGTGCGCTGTCCGGGATGGTAGACCGCGCATGGAGTCGTGTCAATTTTTTTATAAAAGAAAGGGAAGCTTTTCAGCTTCCCTTTAGGTGGGGTGAGGTGTGGGGGTCGAACCCACGACCTTCGGAACCACAATCCGACGCTCTAACCAACTGAGCTAAACTCACCATGTTGTCTTGTTTGACGGTGCAAAGGTACAACTATTTTTGTAATACTCCAAGCATTCTGCGAAAAATTTTATCGACATCTTCATTTTTTGTGCTTTGGACGGGTAGCGTGTCGCGTTCTACACCGACGTTGTGTTTGTTGAATATCTGTTCTGCCGATTTTGTGAACGACAGGCAGTGGCCTTTCCATAGCGGATGGTCGACATCTTCGGCCGGAAGTACCATGAAGTTGCGGCCGTCGGACGGAGGTACGGTGAACAGCAGTCGGTAAGAAGCCTGTGCCACGCAGGCCTTTCCCTCGCCGTCGCGCTTGAGCTTAACCTTGACGGCAATTCCGCCACGGGTGTCGCGAGTCTTCATGTTGGAGATGAAGTTGCCGAGCGAGTATACGACCAGGGCCTTATTGCCTGCGGAGTCGGTGCGTAGTTCGATAGGCTGTATGACGTGCGGATGCGAGCCTATGACCAGCTCCACTCCGTTGTCGACAAGGAAGTCTGCCAGACGGCGCTGTGAGTCGTTGGGAAGCAGCCGGTATTCGTCGCCCCAGTGTATGCACACCGCGATAAGCTCCGCACCGTGTGCCCGTGCCGAATCGATGTCGGCTTTGATGCGTCCGCGGTCGATATAGTCGACCACGGCATCGGATGTCAGGCGTATGCCGTTAGTGCCGTAGGTACAGTTGATGAATCCGATTTTGAATCCGTTGATGTCGCGTATGAAAGGCATCACGCTGTCGCGTTCGGCAAGGTTGCGGTAGGTGCCGATATGGTCTATGCCACGTATGTCGAGGCTGTCGATGGTCCTTATAAGACCCTTGTCGCGCTTGTCAAGCGTGTGGTTGTTGGCGGTGAGAAACAGGTCGAATCCGGCTTTCCTCAGGGCGTCGACATAGCTCTCCGGCGAACTGAAGCACGGGTATCCTGTGTAGGGGCGTCCTCCAAGCGGTGTCTCAAGGTTGACCACGGCATAATCGGCATTGCCGATATAGTCATGCAACGACACGAAGCACTCGGAATAGTCATACGCGCCACCGCTACGGCGGGCGGCGTCAATCTGAGCCTTGTGTTGCATGGCATCGCCTACGAACACCAGGTCTGCTTCCTGCAGGCCGTGAGTGAGCGATGCCATTGTGATGAACAGCAAGGGCAGTAGGGTCGAGCCTATTCCTGTCATGGCCGGTCGGGACTATTTGCCGTAGATGGCGCCTTTGGCGGCGAGCAGGGTGTTCTTCATCAGAGAGCAGATGGTCATCGGGCCAACACCTCCAGGCACGGGGGTTATGAATGAACACTTTGGAGCCACAGCCTCAAAGTCTACGTCACCGCTCAGACGGAATCCGCTCTTTTTAGAGGAGTCTGGCACGCGGGTAGTGCCGACGTCGATTATGGCTACACCATCCTTGACCATGTCGGCCTTGACGAATCCGGGCTGGCCGAGCGCGGCTATGATGATGTCGGCCTCACGGCATATCTCCTTAATATCTTTTGTGGCGCTGTGGCAAACTGTTACTGTGGCGTCGCCGGGATTGTGCTTCTGCATCATGAGTGTGGCAACTGGCTTGCCGACGATGTTGCTTCGTCCAAGCACTACGCACCGCTTGCCTTTGGTCGGAACTTCATAGCGGGCAAGCAGTTCGATGATTCCTGCCGGGGTCGCCGACATGTAGCAGGGCAGGCCGATGGACATACGGCCTACGTTGATGGGGTGGAATCCGTCGACATCTTTTTTGGGGTCGATGGCCTCGATGACTTTCTGCTCGTCGATGTGCTTCGGCAACGGCAATTGAACTATGAATCCGTCAACGTCGTTGTCCTTGTTCAAAGAGTCGATGGCTTCCAGGAGTTTCTGCTCTGTCACATCGTCTTCGAATCTTATCAGGGTGGAGGTGAATCCGCACTGTTCGCAGGCTTTCACTTTGTGGGCTACGTATGTCTCGCTACCTCCGTCGTGACCGACCAGAATAGCCGCCAAATGCGGGCGTTTCTGTCCGTCAGCCACCATTTTTTCAACTTCCGCACCAATCTCCATCTTGATTTGGTCGGCCACTTTTTTTCCGTCGATGATTGTCATATATCAATAAACTTTTTGAACGTTTGCATGGGAATATGCGCTGAAACGCATCCGGATATCGGCCACATGTCTTAATCGTCTGCAAAATTAGCGAAAATCCCGAAAAGTTTCTGTACCTTTGCGAGATTATTAGAATGAGCGTGTTTAAAAATAACCGGAACTAATGAATTGTCGTAAACATATACTGAAATTTGTCGCCGGGCTGTTCTTGTTCGGTGTCCCAGTGTGGATGTCGGCCATAGAACTGCCGATTAAGAAGATTAACGGCGAAGATTACTACTATTACGAGGTACAGCCCAAAGAGACTGTGTTCGGCCTGTGCCGTCGTCTGAATCTGACCAAGGCTGAGATTGTTAAGCACAATCCGTCGGTGGCCGACGGCCTTCGCGCCGGGGCATTGCTTTACTTTCCGGTCGAACTGCTTGACGGCAAAGGAACCGACGCATCGGATACGGGCAACGCGATGCCGGCGTATGCACAGGAGTCTACCAGGCATATTCCGGTGAGCAGGGCTTCGTCGCATCATGTGAAAAAAGGCGAGACTGTCTATGGTATCTGCCGTCATTACGGAATCTCGGAAGAGGACCTTCTGGCTCTTAATCCGTCGTTGAAGAGCGGTTCGCTCAGGTCGGGCACAATATTGTTGCTTCCTGACGGAGCTTCGCCCGAGGCCGTGGAGTCGGAGAATGCCACAGTCCCGGCAACTGAGCCTGAACAGAACCGGATTTTGCCTGTGGAGCCGACGGCAACCTACGGCGATGGCGGCAATGGATATGTCACAGGACCGACTACTGTAGACTTTACTGCCGACGTCGATGCCGACGAGGAGGAGGAAGCGGACACATTGCGTGTGAGCGTCATGTTGCCGTTTATGCTTGCTCAGGAGCATCCCGACAAGCAGGCACAGTTCTATACCGAATTTTATAAGGGATTTCTGATGGCTGTCGACAGTCTGAGGAGTGAAAGCTTGCCGTTGGTGGTGGATGTGTATGACACGTCAAACAGCCTTGACACGGTGAAGTCCATATTGATGCGCCCTGAACTGCTGAAGTCGGATCTGATCGTAGCTCCTGACGGCGATAATCAGCTTGGCGCCATAGCGTCGTTCGGAAAGACAAATAAGATTAATGTAATGAACATATTTGCCGTCAAGAGCACGGACTATGTGTCGAACCCGTATATACTTCAGTCCAATATTCCGCACTCCGACATGTATGACCGCGCTGTCGAGGGATTGCTTGAGGAGTTTCCCGAACACACGCTTGTCTTGCTTTCGTCGCTTGACGGCAAGTCGGATAAGCAGGAGTTTGTATCTCGCCTGAAGTTTAAGGCAGAGCAGGAGGGGCATCCATATGTCGAAATATCCTACCACGGTTATCTGAAGGGTTCTGACCTCGAAAGCCTGTCGTCTGATAAGCAATATCTGTTTGTTCCGGCTTCGGGAGCGCATTCCGAGTTCAACCACATAGCCGGGACTTTGAAGATGTTCAAGGAGAGCCGCGACGATTACAACAAGGCTCTGCTGTTCGGTTATCCTGAATGGATCACCTTCCCCGAAGAATCAATCGAAAACATGCAGTTCCTGAATTCCACCATATATTCACGTTTCTTCAACGACGACTCAAGCCTTCGGTCGAAAGATTTTGCACGCAATTTCCAAAAATGGTACGGTACTCCGTTGCTTAACGCTATACCGGTTCAGGGAATACTCGGCTTTGATTCAGGATTCTACATCATAAAGGCGCTGAACGACAATGCCCGGTCAGGTCGTGAGTTCGACTATGATTATGACGGTATACAGAGTAGTTTCAACTTCGTTTCGCCCCTGAATATCGCCGGAAAGGTCAACAATTCATTGTATTTCATCAGCTTCCGTCCTTCCGGCATAGTTGACAAACACATTGTGGAATGAAAGCTGTCGCATTGCTTAAATCGGTAGTCGTGGCCTCGATGCTGTCGTTGGGCTGTGTCGCCGGCATGGCGCAGGCTCACTACAATTCCAAGGTATCAATAGGAGGCAAGGCAGGTGTAACGATGTCCAAGATGTCGTTCACCCCGAGCACCAAGCAGAAGATGGTCATGGGAAAGATGGCCGGTATCTCGGTGAAGTATTGGGAGGAACGTAATTTCGGACTAATCGTGGAGCTTAACTACGAGCAACGCGGATGGGCCGAGGACTTCAAGGAATATCCCTTTTCGTTTGAGCGCCGTCTTGACTATATCCAGTTGCCTTTGTTGACAAACATATTCTTCGGTGGCCGTCATGTCAACGGATTCTTTAATCTCGGACCTGAATTCGGCTATATGATAGGCAGTAGCTACAAGGCCAACTTCGATGTGCATAATATTGCCAATATCCCTGATTTTCCGACTGACAGGGTTACGGAGCAGATGACACTTGAGCCTACCAAGAAGTTCGACTACGGAATTTCGGCCGGAGCCGGAATCGAGTTTATCATCAAGCGCCGTCACCGCATCAACCTTGAGGGTCGCTACTATTTCGGAATAGGCAATATCTTCCCTGACGACCGAAAGGACACGTTCTCAGCTTCACGAGGCATGTTGATAATGATAACCCTCGGCTATACCTACAGGATAAAGTAGAGTCGGATTTGCCGGCAGACAAGGTCTAAATCTTTCCCGGAGCCGTAAGGATGTGGTAAATCATGTCGTGAAGCTGGTCGTATGGGTCCATGCGCGAGCCAACACCCTTCGACGAGGCGTCTGCACGTCGGATTACCCGTAGAATCTCGATAAGCTGCCAGGCGTTGTAATTTTTCATGCCGTTTTTATAGTCCGGCGGAAGCCAGTTGCCTTTGCGACCGATGGCCGAGCACAGCGAAGCTTCGTTTTTGTCTTTTGTGTAGAGCATCACCAGAAGATTGGAAAAGAAATTCCATACCATGCTTATCGTTACCACGAACGGATTGTTTTTGGGGTCGCTTCTGAAGTGGTCGAGAATGGTGAAGGCCATTTTGGCATTTTTGTTTGACAGTGCGTTGACAAGTTCGAAATTATTGTAGTCTTTGCTTATGCCGATATGTTTTTCTATGGTCTCGGGTGTAATCATGGCTCCTTGGGGCAAGGCCACCGTAAGCTTGCTGACTTCGTTGTATATTCTCGAAAGGTCGGTGCCTACATAATCGCACAGCATCGACAGCCCCTTTGGCTCGATGTTCAGTCCCTTTTCTTTTATGAATCCGCTTATTATGTTGTTGGCGCTTCCTTCCTTGAGCTTGTTTGACTCAAACAGGACGCCTCCGTGGGTCATGGCCTGCGCCATGAATTCCTTGGTTTTCAGTTTGGCTCCGCGGCCGCTTACCACCAGTATCGTGGTCGGAGTGGGCTGTTGCGCATATAGGTGCAGGCGGTCGAGCACGGTCTGTGGCAGAGTCTGTGCCTCCTTAAGGATTACTACCTGATAGTCGGACATCATGGGGTAGCGCCTGCATGCATCCATCACGGTGTCCATCTCCACTTCGGGAGCATAGAATGTGTATAGGTTGAAGTCTCTGTCGGCCTCCGGAATTATTTCGGTGAACTCTTTCAGAAGTTCGTCTATGTAGTAGCCTTCCTCGCCATGAAGTATGTAGATGGGAGAAAAGCGTCTGGATTTCAGTTGCGACTTAAGTTCGTCGAAAGTCACTGGTTTCGGTGCTTTAGCCATGAGTGGGATGATTCTCGGAATTATTTTGTAAATTTACGCAATTAATCTCGTAACTCCAAGCGTGCTAATGAAATTGAATCTGCCTGCATTTGATGTCAAAGTGACGGTCAATGCCTCCGGCGAAAGGGCTATTTATGACCGTCTGCGCAAAAAGTATGTCGCACTCACTCCTGAAGAATGGGTGCGACAGCATTTCGTTGAGTTTATGATAGCGCGCCGTGGCTATCCGGCATCATTGATGGCCAACGAGATAGGCATAACCCTGAACGGGACCAAACGACGTTGCGACACGGTGGTTTTCGACCGCCGGGGAATGCCGTTGACCATAGTGGAGTACAAGTCGCCCGATGTGGCTGTCACTCAGAAGACATTTGACCAGATTGTGCGTTACAACATGGTGTTGCACGCCAGGTATCTGATAGTCTCAAACGGATTGACCCACTACTGTTGTGCGATAGATTATGACAACCGCACTTATTCGTTTCTTGCCGATGTGCCGGACTATGACAGCCTATGATTCGGAATCCTCTTCCAGGAAGCTGATTTCTTCAAGAAGCTGACGCGCTATGGAGGCTGTCAGTGCCGACTCTCTCGACGCTTCGGCCAGGGCATAGGATTTTATCTCGGCTATTTTTGACGGAAGCATGTTGAACATCATGCGGAGTGCGCCGTAACGGTCCATGTCGCGGTCTGACAAAATCAGTTCGTCGGCAAGGGCAGGGGCATATTCCATGCCTCTCAGCAGTTTAAGACACAGCACGTCGACGGCTTCAGCCGACACGGCCGACCTAATCCATGACTTGGCCTTGTCGACGCTGAATTTTTCGCGCGGATATACCATCGGCGCCAAGAGCATGCTTTCTCTCGTCGAACTGTTTTCCCAAAGCTGTTGCGCCAGGTCTTCCGATTGCCCGGTCTCTTTGGCGATGGCTGTCAACTGTGGCAGGTTGACTCCGAATATTATTTTATAGGGTGCACCCTGACGGCGCATCGCATCGGCTATGGCTCCGTTGCGAAGAGCGAAAAAGCGGTGCTTTACAGCCTGCATCGGATTGAATTCACGTTTGTCCATATATATGTCAGTCGAATATTTTGTCCCAGTCTTTCCACACCACTTCGTAGCCGAGTTCGCGGATTCGGTCGGCAACGTTTTTGGGCGTTCGTTCATCGCTCACTGTAAACTGCTCCAACGATTCCGGAGCTACGGAGTAGCCCCCCGGATCGGTCTTGCTTCCGGCGCTCATGGATGTCACCCCCAGGCGCATCATATTGTCGCGGAAAGCCGGATTCTCTCTTGTGGAGTAGCTGATGTCGACATCGTGGTCGAAGATGCGGAATGCAAAAGTCAGCTGGGCAAGTTCCTTGTCGGACATCACCACGTTTGGCTGGAAATGCCCTTCTGACGGACGCATTCGGGGAAAATTTACGGAATACTTTGTCCTCCAGTAGTTTTTGCGGAGATAGCGCAGGTGACGGGCCATCATAGTGACGTCCGTGCGCCAGTCTTCAAGACCGATGAGCACTCCCATTCCGATTTTGTGCACTCCGGCCTGTCCCATGCGGTCGTATCCGTTCAACCGCCAGTCAAATATCGACTTCATTCCACGCGGATGGTATTTCCTGTAGTTGGCTTCGTTGTATGTCTCCTGGAAGCACACGACGCCGTTGAGTCCCGATTTGGTCAGGCGATAGTAGTTTTCGGCCTTCATCGGCATGACCTCGATGGTGAGGTTGTTGAAGTACGGACGGCATGTCTGCAGGGCTTTCTCAAGATAGTCCACGCCGGCTTTTGAGGGGTATTCGCCGGTGACGATGAGCAGATTTTCGAACGGCCCGAGCTGGCGTATGGCCTGGCATTCCTTCTCAATCTGCTCCATGGTCAGAATGGTGCGTTCAAACGGATTGTTGTGGTTGAAACCGCAGTATACGCATGCGTTTGTGCAGGCATTGGTGATGTACAATGGGATGTACATGCTTATGGTCTTGCCGAAGCGCTCTTGGGTGATTCGCTGGCTCATCTGGGCCATCGGTTCAATGTAGGGGACGGCTGCGGGCGAAATCAGAGCCATGAAGTCTTCTTCGTCAAGATGCTCCTTGCCGAGGGCAATTTCCACGTCGCGCGCGGTTTTTGAGGCTATGCAACGGGTTGTGTCGTCCCAATCGTATTTTTTTATTTCGTCATAAAACATAGGCTTCCTTATTTAGAGCAGTCGCCGGAGTCGATTACCGACTGAGAGATTCTCATGGCGCAGAAGTTGGGTCCGCACATGGTGCAGAAGTGGTCGTCGGCTTTGTGGCTCTCCACGTAATACTGTCTGGCACGGGCGGGGTCGAGCGACAGGTTGAACTGGTCTTTCCAGCGGAATTCAAATCGGGCCTTGCTCATGGCGTTGTCGCGCACCATGGCTCCGGGATGTCCTTTGGCTATGTCGGCCGCGTGCGCGGCTATCTTATAGGCTATCACTCCGTTGCGCACATCTTCAAGATTAGGCAGTGCGAGATGTTCTTTCGGGGTTACGTAGCATATCATTGCCGTGCCCATCCATGCTATCTGCGCCGCGCCTATGGCCGATGTGATGTGGTCGTAGCCGGGTGCGATGTCGGTCGTAAGCGGTCCGAGCGTGTAGAACGGAGCTTCGTGGCACGATGAAATCTGGCGGTCCATGTTTTCGCGGATTTTTTGCATGGGCACGTGTCCGGGACCTTCGATGAGAACCTGTACGTCGTGCTTCCATGCAATTTCTGTAAGTTCGCCGAGCACGTCGAGTTCGAGGAATTGAGAGTGGTCGTTTGCGTCGTGGATACTGCCCGGACGCATGCCGTCGCCGAGCGATACGGCAACATCATATCTGGCGAGAATCTCGCATATTTCGTCAAAATGGGTGTAAAGGAAATTTTCCTGGTTGTGCATGACTGCCCATTGAGTCATGATGGAGCCACCTCTTGATACTATGCCGGTGAGGCGTTCGGCTATTAGATCGGCATGGGCGCGAAGCACGCCGGCATGTATGGTGAAGTAATCGACCCCTTGTTCGGCCTGTTCGATGAGGGTGTCGCGGTATATCTCCCATGTCAGTTTGCTCACGTCGCCGTTGACCTTTTCGAGAGCCTGGTAGACGGGCACGGTCCCCATCGGCACTGGGCAGTTGCGTATTATCCATTCGCGCGTCTCATGGATGTTGTCGCCTGTCGAGAGGTCCATAAGCGTGTCGCCTCCCCAGTAACAGCTCCATACGGCTTTGTTTACCTCTTCTTCGATACCCGACGACAGGGCCGAGTTGCCGATGTTGGTGTTGAGTTTCACGAGGAATTTCGAGCCGATAATCATCGGTTCGCTTTCCGGATGGTTGATGTTGGCCGGAATGACTGCGCGTCCGGATGCTACTTCATCCCTTACCATTTCGGGCGTGATGTCGCTTTTTATTCCGAGAGCCTCGTTGTTCATGTTTTCGCGGATGGCCACATATTCCATTTCCGGCGTGACTATTCCGGCTTTCGCAAGGGCCATCTGGGTTATCTTGTGCCCGTCTTTTGCTCGGCGGGGAGCATATCGGTGGGCGAAACGTATTGAATCGAGGCTCGTGTCCGCTTCACGCTGACGGCCGTATTCCGAAGTGATGCCGGGAAGCAGCTCCAGGTCGTCGCGTCGGCTTGTCCATGCCTCGCGTGTGCGCGGCAGACCTTGGTTTATATCGATTCTGATGTTTGGGTCGGTGTATGGCCCGCTTGTGTCGTAGACATATACGGGTGAGTTCTGATGCATCAGCTTTTCGCCGTTGACTATCCTGACAGTAGGAGTGAGGTTTATTTTGCGCATCGGAACGCGGATGTTATGTATGGTTCCGTCGATATATGTCTTTTCCGATCCGGGGTATGACTGTACGTCGATATTGTTTATTTCCATTGCGATGTTGGTCTGTTATTGAAGAAATGAGGTTAGGGGCGATGTGGCCTGTGCGTGGCTGTGGGTCGATCCGAGTCCGGCCAGATAAGCCATTCGGCCGGCTTCTACTGCCAGCTTGAACGCCTTGGCCATTTCTATGGGATTGCCTGCTACGGCTATGGCTGTGTTGACGAGTACGGCATCGGCGCCCATCTCCATGGCGTCGGCGGCGTGCGACGGCGCTCCAAGTCCGGCGTCGACCACTACGGGCACGCGGCTTTCTGCTATGATTATTTCCAGAAGGTCGCGGGTCTTAAGCCCCTTGTTGGTGCCGATGGGTGCTCCCAACGGCATCACGGCGGCAGTGCCTGCCTCTTCCAGCCGCTTGCACAGTACGGGGTCGGCCTGTATGTAGGGCAATACGTGGAACCCTTCCTTGGCCAGTATCTCTGTGGCTTTAAGTGTTTCTATGGGGTCGGGGAGCAGATATTTCGGGTCGGGATGAATCTCCAGTTTCAGGAAGTCAGTGTGGAATATTTCTCTTGACAGCCGGGCGGCCAATACGGCTTCCTCGGCATTGCGCACGCCTGATGTGTTCGGCAGAAACTGTACCTTGTCGCGGTTGATGTGACGAAGCATGTCGTCTTCGCGTTCATTGTCCATGTCGATGCGTTTCATGGCTACGGTGATCATTTCCGAGCCGGATGCCAGAATCGATTCGAGCATCAGTTTATTGGATGAGAACTTTCCTGTTCCCATAAACAGGCGCGAGATAAATTCGCGTCCCCCGATTTTTAATATGTCCATTGCAGTCTATGTGTTGGTTTATTGATGAGTCGGACTACTGTTTGGCACCGAGCAGAGAGAGTACTCTGTCGACGTAGTCCGCAGAGTTGTCTGAATTGATGATGGCTCCTGACATAGCGAGTCCCTGTACGCCTGTGGCCATTACCTGCTCTACGTCGTCGGCGGTTATGCCTCCGATGGCCACGACGGGAAGTTTGTTGCCTTTTGACTTGACTTCCTGCATTATGGATGTGTATCCGTCGAGGCCGATTACCGGAGCCAGTTTCTTCTTTGTGGTGGTGTGCCTGAACGGGCCTAAACCCACGTAATCGACATCGATTCCGCGCATGGCCATTATGTCGTCGGCCGTATTGGCCGTGACGCCGATGATGGCGTGTGGTCCGAGCATCTCTCTGGCCTTTTGCGGATCCATGTCTTCTTTGCCGAGATGCACGCCGTGCACCCGCAATTCTTTCACGAGCGCCACGTTGTCGTCAATGACGAGAATCACTCCTGCATCCTTGCAGATGGGGATTATGTCTTCGGCTGTAGCCTTTAATTCGTCGTATGAGGCGTCCTTCATGCGGAGCTGTACCCATTTGCATCCTCCGTCAATCACCATTTTGACTTCCTGGGCTATTGTATATCGGTCAGAAGGATTGGTTATGAATTGAAGCATTATGATGTCTGTTTATAAGTTCTGTTAAAAGCTGTGTCGATTTTCTGTAATTTTTTTGAAAGATTATCCAATGTGCCGCCGTCAAAAATATAGCCGAGCATGGCGAATCCGGCAAACGGATATTTCGACAATTCGTCGAAGCGTTCAGGGGTTATGCCTCCCAGCGCGACGACTTTTCCTTCGGGAATGCTGTCGAGTTCCTCAGTGGTGAACGCCGCCTTATAGCCCTGTTTTGACACGCTGTCAAATATCGGGCTTAGCGTCACGAAATCGACATTGCCTGCATGTCGGCGCACCTCTTCGACGGTGTGGCATGTACGGCTCACCGGCCCGCTGTACAGCCTCGGAGCTTCAGGACATCGCGAGTTTAGATGTATCCCTCCGAGATTGAATTCGTTAAGAAGCTCAAAGTGGCCGTGAAGCCTCAGCCGGGAGTGTAGTCGGGGAGAGATGTCCTGTATGACGTTTTTAATGTCGCGCACAGACGCTTCGGGGTGTCGGAGATGCACGTAGTCCCAGCCGTGATTGAGTATCACGGTAATGCGCTTGGCTTCGTCATCGGATATTTCCGGCGGCGTAATGGCTATCCGGAGCATACTATCCTCCGTAGAAAGGCTGGATTACGAGTACGGAGTCTCCGTCTTTAAGTATGGTGGAGTCCCGGTCGACGAGTTGCACTACCTCTCCGTTAAGCGCGGTGGCTATACCTTCAGGATCGACGCCTGCTAAATTAAGCGCTCCCTGAAGTGAAGTGTTGTCGGGCACTTCCATCTTCTTGTCGTTAATTGTAATATTCATATTTATATATGGTTTTGGTTATGATTCTATTATTGTGTACGGTACCGGCGCAAACATGTGGTTGACTGGTCCGTGGCCGTGGCCGGTGCTGATGTCTGCTCCCGATTTTAAGGCTTGGTCTATGTAGCTTTTGCCTTTTAAGACGGCCTTTTCGAGCGGATAGCCGAGTGCAAGGTATGAGGCTATGGCTGATGACAGCGTACATCCGGTGCCGTGAGTGTTGACAGTATGGACTCTGTCGCTTGCAAGCAGTACGGTCGTGCTTGCCGGACTTGCCGACAGTATGTCTACCGACTGCGACGGATTGGAGGAGTCGCCGCCTTTGAGCAGAATGGCCGTGGCGCCGAATTCTCTTAATGCTCTGATTTGTTCTTCGCTGTTGTCGGTTCCGGTAAGCACCTTGGCTTCCTCCTCATTTGGCGTAACTAATGTGGACAAGGGCAGAAGCCTTGACTTGACGGTATCGATAGCCTCGTCGTCCATAAGCTTACTGCCTGAAGTCGACACCATCACCGGATCGAGAACGATATTGCGTGCGTTGTTTCTGATTAGTGCATCGGCAACTGCCTCGACTGTCTCCGCGCTGAAAAGCATGCCTATCTTCACGGCGTTAGGGCGAATGTCGCCATACACGGCGTCAATCTGTCCGGCCACGATGTCTGGATTGATTCCCTGCACTGCGGTTACGCCAATGGTGTTCTGGACGGTGATGGCTGTAATGGCAGTCATGCCGTAAACGCCTATTGCCGACATTGTCTTTATGTCGGCCTGGATTCCCGCACCTCCCGAAGAGTCGGATCCCGCAATGCTCAATGCTGTAATATATCTGCGCATATCAGTCGTCTGCATCTGTTAATTAAAACAATGCATAATCGAAAAAGATTGCTCGGAACAGAGCCTGGATTCAACAGGACAGACTGAATAATATGAGAAATGGCTGGAAACTGATGGCAGGACACACTCTTGCCAAACTATTGCAATCCCTTCGCCGGCGTTACCCGTAGCAGGTTCGTAGGGTCTGATCTCAGCACACTCAGTCGTCATGGTGGCACCCCTTTGTCAATTATGTCAGGGCAAATATAGTCAGTTTACGGCTAAAGTGCAAATCTGGGGCCAATTTTTTATGTAATATAAAAAAAGAAGAACCGCTTATCTGCGATTCTTCTTTGTGACTCCTACAGGATTCAAACCTGTAACCTTCTGATCCGTAGTCAGATGCTCTATTCAGTTGAGCTAAGGAGCCTTCCTGATTAAGTGGTTGTTCCCTTAAACCGAGTGCAAAGTTAAGTAAAATTGGTAAAACTTCAAAATTTATTTTCAATATTTTGATTGACTTTTATTTTGCGCACTTCCGTCAGATGGCGTTGTGGTGATATTTAAGATTATTTATAGCTTATAATGAATAAAAATGTTTAATTTTGCCGAGAGATAGATTATAGAGTCTGCATAATCCTGAACTGCACCCCAAAAGTTAGACAAAAAACTTTTGGGGTGCTTTTATGAAGTAC
>CAJTSJ010000027.1:0-7202 GCA_910578785.1 uncultured Muribaculum sp.
CATCAAACAACTTGAATGAGCTATCGTGAAAGTTAAACGATGACTGTGGGCAAATAGATTAACAACGCATTGATTTTGCGCTACTTTGCATAACGATTGCACCACTTTGCGCTACTTCGGAATCTCCCGAAAACCGCAAACCATATCGCGGTTGTTTTAATCACAATTTCACAGAATGAAAATACCGCGGTATAATCTGGCAATATTGGATTTTGCCCTCTACGTTTTTTCATTGACACTTCCAATATGGGTGTATGATAGCAAAGAACCGGCATCGCGGATTTTCTATTCTGATTTGAAGCACAAACGTGCTTGGCAAGGTATGTTCCGAGGCACTCATATCTGAGATTGTGCCTCGAAACCCTTGCCAGCCTTCAGGGTGGTCTTGCTCCAAAGTCGCAATCCCCGTTACAAACCTGCGGTGCAGACCTACGATTTTTATTACCACTTAATTCCTCTTTTATTATGGGACAACATTTCAACAAAGGAGGTAGGCCTCCTAAAATCAATCCGGCGACATTCCGCTACGTTGTTCGATTCAATGCGGTGGAAAATGGTGTATTCCTCACCAAGTACGAGAAATCCGGAGCTGTAAATAAATCCGCTTTCATAAAAAACGTTCTTCTCGGAAAGTCTTTCAAGGTGTTTGTCGTTGATCAGAACACAAGAGAGTTCATTGATATGCTTTCATCGCTCAATGCCAGATACAGGACATTTGTAATTGACTATGACCTTACGGTCAAGACACTCCGTGAGAATTTCACCGAGACCAAAGCCCTAAAGGCTCTCTATAAACTTGAACAGGTGGCTATCGAAATAGTTAAACTTAATCGGGAGATTGTAAATCTGGCAAACCGTTTCGATGCAGAATGGATGAGGAATAGCAATGAAAAAGAATAGACACGTCATTCAGAACCTAAATCCGATAAGGTCTGATGACGTGTTGCGAGTGCATGGCTATTTCAATCCGTGATGCTTCATCTTGTAGTCGAGCGTAGTACGCCCGATGCCCAACAGTTTTGCCGCCTGAGTTATATTGCCCCGTGTCTGGGCGAGAGCCTCAATAATCTTATGTTTCTCAGCGGTCGGATCATTCAGCCGCCTGTTATCGTTTGTCCTTGGTGAAGAACGGCTGATGATAATGTCGTTTGAGGTAATCACATCGCCTGAAGCATTTAGGTCTGCGTGTCGGATTACGTTTCTCAACTCCCGGATATTGCCCGGCCAGTCGTGGAGGCGCAACGCTTTTATAGCCGAAGCATCAAGGCGTTTTACCAGTGTCCCGTATTGTTCGGCGAACGTCTGAAGATAATACTCCGCCACAGGCTGAATATCATCACCCGACTTTCTCAACGGCAGGACTGTCACATCCATCTCGCGCAGATTGAAGAAAAGGTTGGACCGAAACGATTTGTCGGCTACCATATCAAGCAGCTCAGGCTCGGCAGTGCAAATCACACGCACATCCGGATGGTCTGTAACGAGAATGTGCAGAAGCACCGATTGTTTGTCGAAGTCAAGTAGGTGGATGTTCTTGATGATTATCGTACCACCGGCGGCATTTGTGAAGTAACTGCTGATGCGACCATACATCTCGCTGTCGGTCGACGTAGGATTATGCTTGCCCACAAGTGCCGCACTTCCTGCCTCAATGACTGTAAGAGGCTTGTCGATGCGGGAACTTCGACGGTAGATTTCCCGCGCAATCTGCTCCTTCCCCATGCCGCTCTCACCGAAAATAATGATATTGGCATTGGACGTGGCAAGCCGGGCAATCTTCTCCTTGACTTTCTTGAACTCGTCGCTCGGACGGTCAATCAGTTTTTCTTCAGGTGGAGTTGCCGATTCAATATCCCTTACATACCGGGAAACATAATCAACAAGCTCCTTGTCGATGGCCGGACGCTGTATGACGGCAACAGCTCCATGACTCTCCATGACATCTGTCGCTTCGGGACAAGTCCGATTATTTACTATGGCTATGACCGGGATATAGTGTTTTCCCGATTTAAGCCAGTTAACTAACTCTTTGGCGGAGCCGTCGGGGAGTTTATAATCCGCGACAATGACTGCGCCGGGTGGCAGCTTTGCCACCTCTTCCTTTGCTGCCTCCATACTTTCAACTGCAATCGGCTCGTAGCCTGGCTTGACAAGCAAGCTCGACATGAGCCGACGATCGGAGTCGGAGGTATCTACAATGAGTACCTTGTTCATAAAATTGATTATTAGAAAATTAGTACGCAATACTTAGGAAGCGTTCTCCGATTATTTTGCTTTTGCTTTAAGTAGAATAAACAGAGAGGGAGTGATATAAAGCAGGGCGATTGTGCCGAGTATCATTCCGCCGATTACTCCTATGGCGAGAGATTTGGAGCCGTTGGAGCCTACTCCGGTTGCGAATATCATCGGTAAAAGTCCGAGTATCATAGTCGCCGATGTCATTATTATTGGGCGCAGGCGGTGACGGGCGGCCAATAGTGCCGCTGTCTTTATGTCTTTGCCCTGTCTGACAGCTTCAACTGCATATTCGGTTATCAGGATTGCTGTTTTGGAAAGCAGTCCTATCAGCATGATGACGCCGGTCTGCATATAGATGTTATTCTCCAGCCCGAATATCCATGCAAGGAGAAAACTCCCTGCAAGTCCGAATGGGACGGAAAAGATTACGGCAAATGGGATAGTCAGGCTTTCATAAAGCGCAGCGAGAATCAGATAGATGAACATGACACAGATTATAAATATCCATGTCGAACTGTTGTCTGTCTCGGCTTCCTCGCGGGTCATGGCACCGAACTCATAACCGTAACCGGCGGGAAGTGTCTGCCGAGCCACTTCCTTAATCGCGGCGATTGCCTGTCCGGAACTGTAACCTTCGGCAGGTGCGCCGTTTATGGCTATTGATTGGAACAGATTGAAACGTTTGAGTGATTCCGCGCCATATACCCGCGTCAGGGTTATGTAGTTGCTTATCGGCGACATATCTCCGGCGGTGTTCCTCACAAAAATTCTTTTCAACGATTCCTCGTTGATTCTTCCTTCTGCCGGAGCCTGCAACATTACGCGATACAGTTTTGAAAAACGGTTGATGTTGGAGGAATATGAGCCGCCGACGTATGCACCGAGCGTGCGCAACAGCTCCACGGGCGACACCCCGTTGCGTTTGCACTTTGCCGCATCAACCTCGACCCTGTACTGAGGGTAATTTGAATTGAAATTTGTCTGCGCCCGCGCTATCTCCGGGCGTTTGACCAATTCAGATATAAAAGTCTGAGTCACCGATTCAAGATGAAGGCTTCACTCATGGAGCAGCTATGCCGGATGATTTCAAATTGTGGTTGAGCCGTCATCCCGGACTTACCTTCGATGAAGCCCTCCACCGCTACCGTGAAGAGCAGAAAGCCAAGCAACGCAGAAAAGGACTACGCCTGTAACTGAATATCTTAATTCAAAATTAAATCTGAGGCATTTCAACATGTAATATCCTGATTTCTTAAAGTATTAGACTGGATTATCAAGATTTTTTTATAATTTTGTACTTGAGAATCGCAAGATATTCTCAAGACATACGGAAGCTTTATGCTTATCTTGTAATTGGAAACCTGAGAACTTTCTTCGAGCAAAGATGGCATAGTGGCTCTCACGCGAATAGCGTGGGCTGCTATTGTTACATCTGCTCGCAGGTTTTCTCAGGACCTCCAATTACGACGTAGCTTTAGTGGTCCACTTTTTTGTGATATAATTATTATTAAATATGAATTGTAAACATTGTAATAGTCTCGTACCCCAAGACTCGAAATATTGTCCGTATTGTGGTGCTGAGAATCGCTTAGGGAATTCTATGCGAAGTAAATTTCATATTCATACAGACTTTTCACTTAAAACAATATTATTAGCGATTGCAATAGGAATTTGGATTCTTGTATTTCAAAATCCGGGAATCATCCCTGTAAGTCAAAGTGTTAATGTCACGAATGAGGTTGAGGTAGATGGGGCTGTTCGTATAGATAATACTGTTGATGTCTCTGTTGTAGATTATTAAAATGCAGATATCGTTTAAACAAGTACTATGTATATTTGCATCAATAATTATTGGTGCAGTCATTATCGTGCAGTTTCTGCCAAAACCCAAAATGTCTTTTTCTGACAAACAGGAATTATTCAGAACCATTAAAACGCTGAATACAGAATTACCTCGCAAGATTGGCAAGATTGGACAATTAGATTGTGTAACCTATGATTCCGATGTTATAACCTACCATTTTACAAATTTCGGAGATTCTTTAATAGACACCTTCTACGAAGATAATTATAACGAAGTTGGAGAAATCATGAAATATGGTGTAATTACCTTGAATGGGCAACACAATTCTGGGGATAATCTAGCAAAACTCTTGGATAGTAAAGGACTTATTATGCGTATTGAATTCAAAACACCGAGTAATAAAATTTTCCAATGGAATTATACAGGAAAAGATATTATGGATTTTATAAAATCAATCAGCGTAACACCCACAGAGGCACTCTGTACAATTATTGATACGCATATAAAGCTGGCAAATTTAAGTCTTCCGATGGAATCGAACAATCTTGGTTGTGTTAATACAATCGTAACGAATTCCATAGTATCTACAATGGGACAGGATGAAAAATTACTCAAGATTTTGCATGATGGTAATAATGTAGTTTTTGTTTATGAAACAAATGGGCAAGAGACTTCAATTCCCGAAATCAGAGAATATCTTAGCAATCCGTCATTTGTTCTACACTATGCAACACTCCTTTCTGAGGATGCCGATATGATGGAGTTTATGAATATGCTTGTACTATCACATTCAAATCTGATATATCGAATGAAGAATATAGGCTCTACTGATAGTGTAGATGTCACAATACCTTATGTTATTTTAAAGAATAATTGCAATCATCAACTTAGAAATCAATTATAACAATGTTTGAAGAACAGTTCTATATTAGATTAATAATTAACGTTATAGTTGGTGTTATGTTCGCTTATGCCCTATATAAAATGGCAAAGCACAATAATCAAGAGGCAACAACTCTATCGCACAAGGCTATGCATGTATTCGGCTGGATTTTCATAGGGTTAAGCATTTTATGCCTTTGTATATGTATATATTACTTGACTCTCGTTGATTTTCCACAGCAGTTAAGAGGTCCCTTCATTGGACCTAATACAATTATACGGTCAACTTCTGCTGTGTTTTACTGGGGGTATCCAACTTTAATACAGAATTCAACCTTAACAATGGTGTTGGCAACCTTTGACTTTCTTGGGATTGGTGCCTATTTTCTATATTTCAAAAGTTCTCATAGCAAATGGTGGAAAAAGATATTTAAATTCTTTGTTGTTTTATTACTATATGCCTTTATGGCCTCAGCAACAAATTTCCACTATTTCGATTTCCCAGAGTTTATATCCCCCATCTTATTTTTCATCCTTTGGATAGTTATTGTTACCCGTAAAGATAAAATTACCCAGCATGATGGGATTGACATAGTATCTGTTAAAGAGGAAGAGTTGAATAATTTGTGTGGCTCCTTTTCGGGCATGTTAGTCGATGATAGTGTTGTTTGTTTAAGTAGTACAGAAGCGTCTAATGAAAACATGAGCACAATAATTGACAAGGCAACTCCTTACCCTCCGTTAGGTGAAGAAAAAGATGATACCGTACCCACTCCACCGGAAATTCAGTTTTGTAGACATTGTGGAAAGAAAATAGAAACTGATTCCTCTTTTTGTAAATATTGTGGTGGTAAAATAGAGGGTTCAAAATCAAGTATAATTGATTATACCCTTCGATTAGTAAGAAATACCTGGGATCAGTTTATTCAAAAAATGAGACATGTACAACTGTCATTATCTAAGCCTAAAAGCAATGGCGGAAAAATAAAAAGAACAATGAAATGGATTGTCATTTCATTGTTGTCGCTGGCAATATTAATAGGAGTGTGTAGTGCAATATGGTATTATTTTGATGAAGTTCGTCCTCAACAAAAAGCTGAAAGAATTTTGGCCGATGAAACATCCGAGCTGAATAATCTTACAGGGGATGATTTGTTTGTTAAGTGCAATAATATCATACGTTATCATAACATATCGAAATGTGGTAAAGAATGGAGAGATCGCTATAATCTGAATGATTTAACATCTTTGTCATGGGCTAAGATATCCGTACTTGCTGAACACGGTAATGCAGATGCACAATTCCTTATTGCTCTTAGATATAATGGCTATGATTTTAGTATGGAAGTGTGGAATTCTAACACTGAAGGATATAATCGCAATCCATATTATGATATGGAAAAAGCAGCGTATTGGTATCTGCAAGCTGCAAAGCAGAACCACAGTACTGCGCAAAATAATCTTGGTCAGTGCTATGAAAATGGAACTGGCGTAGAAGCTAATATTAAAGAGGCGATCAAATGGTATCGTTTATCTGCAGAAAATGGCAATTCTTATGGGCAATTAAATTTAGGCGACTGCTTTAGGGATGGTCATAAAACTAAAGTGGGTGGGCATTGGGAGAAAGACGCCGAGGCGTACTATTATAGTTGGAGCTATAAAATGGGTTATCATATGGTTGACGACTATGAAACAATAATTAAGCAAGACTTAGACAGTGCAAAATATTATTGGCACCTATCTGCTGCTCAAGGGAATGAGTCTGCCAAGGAACGACTTCAAAAGATATATTAAGAGTACAAATGAATTGGAAGCAAGAGCTTAAACAAGCATTCAAAGCAATATTAGCAAAAAGTAATTCAAGACGTAAATTACAGAGAGATCTATCTAAATATGATCAAAAGCGCCTAAGTATCTTAACAAAACGACTTAATAGAGAAGACTATCAATTTTCAGAATGGATACCTTCATCCCAACCCAAGAAAGACGGAGGTCAAAGAATTATTATAATTCCTCCCTTTTATGATAGGATTGTATTAAGGGCACTTGCTTCATATATGTCCAAGCAGCTCAATCCATCATTTGCAAAAGTTGACAATATTAGTTTTGCTTATCAGAAGGGGAAGGGTGTTCGTGAAGCGCTTATACAGCTAAAGCATCTTTATACTTCAGGAGATGTTATCCTTAAAGTAGATATCCGTAAGTTTTTTGACAATATTGATAAGAAAATAGTTGCCTCACTGCTGAATAACTATAATATACCTGGTTTCGTTCGGTC
>CAJTSJ010000027.1:7227-33342 GCA_910578785.1 uncultured Muribaculum sp.
TTCCAAAGTTGATAATAAATGATTACTACGATGAAGCTTTAACTCAAATAAAAAATGGAATTCCGCAAGGAAATGCCATTTCTGCGGTGCTTAGTAATCTTATGATGCTTGAGTTGGATATGCAATCAAAAAGCAATGGTTTCAAAATGGTAAGATACGCGGATGATATGGTATTTATTTGTAAAGATATTGATGAAGCTCATTCTATTTTGGATTGGGTAAAGAATTATCTTAAATCTAACCGAAATCTTGACATACATCCACTGAGTTCTGAGAAAGATGCAAAAACGCAGATTAAGTTTGACATAAAGAGGGATAAGTTAAAATTCTTAGGCGTTGAATTTGATGGAGAGAGGCTCTTACCTACAAAAGAGTGTCAAGGTAGATTTATTGCAAAAATTATATCTGTAGTAAAATCTACAGTCGGTACGGCCGAAAAGATTGTTGAAATTAATACATGCATTAGTCAGTGGTGTGGATATTATGCCTTTACCGGCATTCCCGATGCTCGACTTCGATCTCTCAGTAAGAAAATTAACAAATTATGTAATTCTGCGTTTAATGATAGCACATGGGAATCCGTTGATTTGTTACAGAAAATCAAAAAATTTAGAGAAAAGCAAAGTCGAAAAGGCTTGAAACGTATTCTGCCTCCTGCTAAGTTTGATGATAAGTACAGGTGGTTAATGGTATATGATTGATTTAATAAATATTATGCTTGACGTGGTGACCCGGCGGAATTTTGGCAGAGGTCACCACATTTTCAAGGCTCGTTTTGAGTTAAGGTCTGTTAAAGTTTGGGGGTCTGAGGCTGTGATGTGGGGTTGAATGATGCTGAATGATTTTGAAAGGATACGATTTGTCTACTGATTATCAAAGCATTAGACAACTGCAAGAAAAGATAGGCGCCTTTTGCTACACACATAACACACAATATTTCAGCGCGTTAGCGTGGGCGTGGTGACTTGGTGGGGTATAGTTAAACAAAAGACCGCTAACTCATTGAGAATTAGCGGTCTTGGGTGGTGCCACCAGGAATCGAACCGGGGACACAAGGATTTTCAGTCCTTTGCTCTACCAACTGAGCTATGGCACCATCGTGTTGTTGCGTGGGTCGTGACATGTGGATGTCTTGACTTTTGCGTTGCAAAGGTAGGGACTTTTTTTTTATTGTGCAAATTTTTGTTGGTTTTTTTGAGCTTTTTAGTTTTTGGGGGAGTTTTTGGGGGATTTGCGGGGTGTTCGGGGTGTTCAAGGGTTTGTTTTGCTGGGTCGATGTGTTTGAGTTTGTTGTGTAGTGTCACTGGTGGAACGGAGCTTTTACTCAGAGTCTTGAATTACTTCTTGTGCTACCGATCTCAAGTTCGGGTTCAAAGCGTCTTTTTTTGGATGGCTACTGGAAATATATAATGTGTCGTTGTCAATCTGTATTGAAAAAGATGGTGTGGCCGTTTTTCGGATTCGAAGAATTATATAATTTTAGACTTTTTAAGTTAAGCGTTGGGGCTTGTTTGCTGAAAAGGTCGTAACTTTGTCAAAAGCATCTGCAATGGTGCGTATTTAACCTTGACATGACTCTGCACGCGATTCGACATATTGTGTTTTTGATTCTGGGATTCGTTATGGCCATTCCGGCTATGGCTGTGTCGCTTGATTTGAAGCCGGCGGAACCGTCCGGAAGTTTGCTTTTGGTCCCGGAAAAGGAGTCGATGCATCTGGCCTATATAAACACGTGGCAGCCGGCACTTCCGTCGATGAGCGGCCCGGTGGTTGAGGAAGAAGTCCCTCTGTATATCGACGATATGATAAGCCATGCCAAAGAGTTTCTCGGATTGCGCTATCGTCGAGGCGGTAAGACCCCGAAAGGGTTTGATTGCTCGGGATTTACGGGTTATCTGTTCAGTCAGTTCGGCATGAAGCTAAATGCCTCGTCGCGTTCGCAGTATTTGCAGGGCGATGCCGTTGATGAAGGCATGATGCGTCCCGGAGATCTGGTGTTCTTTTCAGGCCGACGTGGCGGGACAAAGACGGTAGGGCATGTGGGCATGGTTGTCGAGATTCATGGCGACGGTACGTTCAGCTTCATCCATTCGGCCACCTCGTCGGGTATTACCATCAGCCACTCGCTTGAGCCGTACTACAAAAGCCGTTATATGGGTGCACGTCGTGTGACCCAGTAGGTGCGGGTCTGACGTGCCGGGAATTGTCCTCTTGGGCCGGTCTCTGATAATTTCAGCCTGGTAATTTGACTTTTTACTGTGAATGCGGATGCAAAGTGCGGATTTCTGTGTAACTTTGTGCCCGGATTGTGTCTGACAGTCAGGCAAAACCTTTAAAATGGAAAAAATAATTGCAACTATACCACAAATATGACTGCTGAGAAAGGGTATGTCGACGCTCCAATCGAGCCCGGTATTGATCTGAAGGAAGAGATAAAGCGCCTGAAAAAGGAGAGGGGCGCCGTGATACTCGCGCATTATTATCAAAAAGGCGAAATCCAGGACCTTGCCGACTATATCGGCGACAGTCTGGCGCTTGCGCAGATAGCCTCTAAGCTTAAAGAGTCCGTGATAGTTCTTTGCGGGGTCAACTTCATGGGCGAAACTGCAAAGATGCTGTGCCCGGACAAGACGGTTCTGATTCCTGACCTGTCAGCAGGCTGTTCGCTTGCCGACAGCTGTCCGGCCGATGAGTTTGAGGCTTTCATCAAGGCCAATCCCGGTCATACCGTAATAAGCTATGTCAACACATCTGCCCGCGTAAAAGCTTTGACCGATGTAGTAGTGACATCGAGCAACGCACGCCAAATTGTGGAAAGTTTCCCCAAGGATACTCCTATAATATTCGGTCCTGACCGAAATCTCGGCAATTATATCAACTCAATAACCGGACGCAACATGAAGCTGTGGAACGGGGCATGTCATGTCCACGAGGATTTTTCGGTCGAGAAGCTGATTGAGCTTAAACGCCAGCATCCCGCAGCCAAGGTGCTCGCTCATCCTGAATGTAAGAAACAGTTGATCATACTTGCCGATAAGGTAGGCTCTACTGCCGCGCTTCTGAAATATGCTGTCGAGAGCGACGAAAAGGAGTTTATTGTAGCCACGGAGAGCGGTATACTCCACGAGATGCAGAAGCGCTGTCCCGACAAGACATTCTTGCCGGCCGCTCCCAACGATTCGACCTGCGCATGCAACGACTGCTCCTACATGAAGCTTAATTCGCTCGAAAAGCTGTATAACACGCTGAAGTATATGGCTCCGGAAGTGGCCGTCGATGCCGAAATAGCCGAACGTGGCCGTAAACCTATCGAGAAGATGCTGGAAATCAGCGAAAAACTCGGGCTTTAATTTATTTCTTGAAATAGTAACAAAATATAACGACAATACATCACGATGGAATATAACCACAGAGATATTGAGAGCCGTTGGCAACAATATTGGAAAGACAACAACGTATATAAAGCAGAGATAAACGAGGCCAAGCCCAAATTTTATGTCCTCGATATGTTCCCATATCCGTCCGGTGCCGGGCTTCACGTGGGCCATCCGCTCGGCTACATAGCCAGTGACATCTATTCGCGCTTCAAGCGTCTGCAGGGCTTTAATGTGTTGCACCCCATGGGCTATGACGCTTACGGTCTACCCGCCGAGCAGTATGCCATCCAGACCGGCCAGCATCCCGAAGTAACAACCCGCCAGAACATCAACCGCTACCGTGGCCAGCTTGATAAAATCGGTTTCTGCTACGATTGGGGCCGAGAGATAAAGACCTGTGATCCTGAATACTACAAATGGACTCAGTGGGCATTCATGAAGATGTTCGGAAGCTACTATGACAAGACTGCCGACAAGGCCATGCCCATCGCCGATCTCGTAAAGCACTTCGAGACGAGGGGAACCGAGGGCGTCAACGCCGCCTGCGGCAAGGAAATATCGTTTACAGCTGACGAGTGGAACGCTTACGATGAAAAGAAGAAAAGCGATGTGCTGATGAACTACCGTATAGCCTATCTCGGAAACACGATGGTCAACTGGTGTCCGAAGCTTGGCACCGTGCTTGCCAATGATGAAGTGAGCGAAGGCGTTTCTATCCGAGGCGGTTATCCCGTAGAGCAGAAGCTCATGTACCAATGGTGTCTGCGTGTGTCGGCCTATGCGCAGCGTCTGCTTGAGGGCCTTGACCGCATTGACTGGACCGACTCGCTGAAGGAGACCCAGCGCAACTGGATAGGCCGTTCTGAGGGTGCTGAAATGCGCTTCCCCATCGCCGACTCCGACGTGGAGCTTGAGATATTCACCACCCGCGCCGACACCGTGTTCGGAGTGACATTCATGGTGCTTGCTCCGGAAAGCGCTTATGTGAAGATGGTCACCACGCCAGAACAGAAAGAGGCAGTAGAGGCTTATCTGAACGAGGTCAAGCACAAGACCGAGCGTGAACGTATGATAGAAAAGACCGTGTCAGGCGTGTTTACCGGCTCCTACGCCATCAATCCGCTGACCGGAAAGAAGATACCCGTATGGGTAAGCGACTATGTGCTTGCCGGTTATGGAACGGGAGCCATTATGGCAGTTCCCGCCCACGACAGCCGCGACTATGCGTTTGCACGCCACTTCTCGTTGCCTGTCGTCCCGCTTATCGAAGGCTGCGACGTGAGTGAAGAGAGCTTCGACGCCAAGTCCGGAAAGATGATTAATTCGGAAGGTGCCGAACTCAATCTCAACGGCATGGAGGTGAAAGACGCGATAGCCGCCA
Organism: uncultured Muribaculum sp.; assembly: GCA_910578785.1. Taxonomy (GTDB): domain Bacteria; phylum Bacteroidota; class Bacteroidia; order Bacteroidales; family Muribaculaceae; genus Muribaculum. Next base: position 11,986 of record CAJTSJ010000027.1, read on the forward strand.
CAAAACGTTTTATAGAAGAAAAAGGAATCGGAAAAGTTAAAGTCAACTACCGCCTTCGCGACGCCATTTTCAGCCGTCAGCGCTATTGGGGTGAACCGTTCCCCGTTTATTATAAAGACGGCATTCCCCATCTGCTCGATGAGAGCAAACTGCCTCTGCTTCTGCCGGAAGTGGATAAGTTTCTGCCTACCGAAAGCGGCGAGCCTCCGCTGGGACGCGCCAAGGAGTGGCACACCGAGGACGGCTATCAGCTGGAACTCAACACGATGCCGGGATTTGCCGGTTCGTCGGCCTATTACCTCCGTTATATGGATCCGCGCAACAACAATGCGCTTGTATCCAAAGAGGCCAATGGCTATTGGCAGGATGTAGACCTGTATATCGGTGGTACAGAGCATGCCACCGGTCACCTTATCTACAGTCGCTTCTGGAACAAGTTCCTATATGATTTCGGAGTCGTGGTTAAAGACGAGCCGTTCAGGAAACTCATCAACCAGGGTATGATACAAGGCCGTTCAAACTTCGTATACCGCATAAAAGACACCAATACATTTGTGTCTTACGGGCTTAAGAAGGACTATGATGTGACTCCGATACACGTTGATGTCAACATTGTCAGCAATGATATACTTGACACCGAAAAGTTCAAGTCGTGGCGTCCTGAGTTCAACGATGCCGAGTTCATTCTCGAAGACGGCAAGTATATATGCGGATACGCAGTGGAGAAGATGTCGAAATCGATGTTCAACGTTGTCAATCCCGATGACATCGTTGAAAAGTACGGAGCCGACACCCTTCGTCTGTATGAGATGTTCCTCGGTCCGCTTGAGCAGAGCAAGCCTTGGGACACCAATGGCATAGACGGCGTAAACCGCTTCCTGAAGAAGCTGTGGGGCTTGTTCTATAAGGGCGACAATCTGCTTGTAACTGACGAAGTTCCGTCGAAAGAGTCGTTGAAGTCGCTTCACAAGCTTATCAAGAAGGTCACCTGGGATATCGAGAACTTCTCGTTCAACACCTCTATCGCGGCGTTCATGATCTGCGTCAACGAATTGAGCCAGCAGAAGTGCCACAGCCACGAGGTCCTGTCGCATCTTCTTGTCGTGCTTGCACCGTTTGCCCCCCACATCACCGAAGAGTTGTGGCATGCCATCGGCAATAATACCACGATTGTCGATGCAAAGTGGCCGTCGTACAACGAAGACTATCTTAAGGAAGATGTCGTGACAATGGCCGTGTCGTTCAACGGCAAGGCGCGTTTCAACATCGAGGTAGCCTCCGACACCCCCCGGGAAATCGTTGAAAAACTTGCGCTCGAACATGAAGGAGCCGCGAAGTGGCTCGAAGGTAAGACCGTGAAGAAAATTATCGTGGTCCCCGGCAAGATTGTCAACATCGTAGTGGGCTGAAACCACAATAATTGACCTATATAATACGTTATTTCATTGACCCGTAAAATGTCGCAAAGGTATGAGAGACTTAGTGTTTGCAACCAACAATGCCCATAAGCTCGACGAAGTGAGAAGCATCGTCGGACATCGGATGAACATACTTGGCCTGCGCGACATAGGGTGCGATGAAGATATTCCTGAGACGGCCGATACGCTCGAAGGCAACGCCGAGCTGAAAGCCCGTTATGTCAAGGAGCATTACGGATATGATTGTTTTGCCGACGACACAGGTCTGGAGGTCGATGCGCTCGGAGGTGCTCCTGGCGTGTATTCCGCCAGATATGCCGGTCCTGGACATGACTCGAAGGCCAATATGGAGCTTCTGTTAAAGAACATGAATGGCCGGGCTGACCGCCGGGCACGATTCCGCACCGTGATTGCTCTTGTAGAGGGTGATGATCTGCGCCTGCTGGACGGAGTTGTCGAAGGATTCATAACCGATGGCCCCAAAGGTTCAAGCGGATTCGGCTACGATCCTGTGTTCAGACCTGAAGGTCTTGACGTCACGTTTGCCGAAATGGATTCCGATGCCAAGAACGCCATAAGCCACCGTGGAAGAGCCATGAAAAAGCTCCTGGAATATCTGATTAAATGAAACAACGTTTTTAGGTATTATATAGGTTAGAAAATTTTATGTTGAAAATATGGCTTGCGATGCTTTTGTCGGTGTGTGCGCCGACAATCGCTCTCGCGCAACTGGCAATCGGCGATTGGCAGATATACGGCAATTACTCTTCTGATGTGGTCAAGGTGCATGACACCGGCCGCAAAGTGTATTATCTGGCCGGAGGCGGACTGCATTCCTATGATAAAGACTCGGAGGAGACCTACAGCTATACGTCGCGCAATTCGCTGAATGATATATCAGTATCAAATTTTTACCGCCATCCTGACCGCGATTTCTTGTTTGTGGTCTATGGTTCGGGCAATATCGATGTCCTCGCCGACGACGGTTCGGTAGTGAATCTAAGCGACATTAAGGATGCGCAGTATGTGAGCGACCGTACTATCAACGATGTTGCCTTTGACGGCGATGCGGCTTACATAGCCACCGGTTTCGGACTCGTGAAATTCAACCTCGGTAATTTTAGCGTGACCGAGTCGGGCATGTATAACAAGCCTGTGTCTGCGGTGACCGTCATGGGCGATTATATATTAATAAGCATCGAAGGCCAACTGTATTCGCTCCCTAAGACTTCTAAAATAAGCTCGTTGAATTCATTTAGCCATGCAGGAGCATTAAGGTCTGATAACATCGAGGCAATTTCGGATGATATAGTCATGTCGGTCAACAAGGCTGACGGAAGAATTAACGTGGTAAAAATCAATGCCGTGTCTTTCGCTATAGAGCAACTGCGAGATTGGAATCTGCCTTCTGCATCCGACATCCTTAAGGTCGGTGGCAGATACATGGTGTCAAATAACGGCGGATACTTTGTCTGTGCTGTCGACGGCAAGGACTTCGTTGCTTCGTATTATGAGACTCCTGCCGAAAGCCGAGCGTCCGGACGCAACCGGTATTCCCTCGGTGCCAAGGACAATAGCCTGTGGTATATCAATGGGCTTGGCCTGGGATGTATGCGTTATGACGGCAACATGTCAAATCCTCAGCATGTTATGATGCCTGCGCGTCCTGCCGGAACCAATCTGCTTGGCGGAGTCCAGAGAATGTCCGCTACAGACAACGGCACGCTCTATCTCTACAATGTGGCGGCTACGCGTTATCCCGAAGCCGGCAGTATAAATGCGGTGGCCACCATCAATACCATCGCTGACGGCTTTGTTGAAGACATAACACCGAAGGCTACGGATGTTGAAGTGCTTAATCCGAGTTCCAACAAGGAGCTGAAGGCTCCGTTCAACATAGTTCCCGATCCGGAAGATCCGGAAGCATATTATATGGGCACGTGGTTTGAAGGCGTCTACAAAATTAAGGATGGCAAGCAGGTCGCTAAATATGACTGGACCAACAGTCCGTTAACCAAGGAGTACTGTTCGGCCGCGATGAACATAGCCATCGACTATCAGGGCAATCTGTGGGTGTACCATATGGACAATAAACCAAAGGTGCGGGTGTTCGTCCTTCCCGCAGCCAAGCGTAGGCTTGACAGCGCGGTTGCCGACGACTGGATAGCCTTGTCGTTGCCCTCGATAAGCAGTAACGACACGCGCAATCCCTTGATATATCCATGCTCCGATCCGAAGAACCGAAACGTCGTGTTCATATCAGAAGGATATGAGACCCGAAACCTGTGCGCGTATTTCACCAACGGAACTGTCGACAATCTGTCGGACGATGCGTCATATACGCGCAACCGCTTTGTTGACCAGGATGGAAAGACGTTCGGCCCGGTCTCGATAATCTGCATGGCCGAAGACCATAACGGCGATGTGTGGGCGGGCACCGAAGACGGTGTGATTGTGATGCATAACGCACGTAATATGGTCACTAATTCCGGAACTGTGGAGCGAGTGAAGGTGCCCCGTAACGATGGCACTAATTATGCCGATTATCTGCTTCAGAATCAGCAGGTATCGGCTATCGCTGTCGATGGTGCCAACCGTAAGTGGCTGGCTACGACATCGTCGGGAGTGTATCTGGTCAGTGCCGACGGAAAAGAGATACTTGAAAATTTCAATACTGACAACAGTTATTTGCCGTCAAACTCAGTGTTTTCCGTGGCTTGCGATGTTAACAGCAACAAGGTTTATTTCGGTACTGAACATGGCCTGGCCGTCTACAGTTCGACCGCTTCTCCGTCCGAAGAAGACTATTCAGATGTTTATGCCTATCCGAATCCTGTGAAGCCGGACTATACAGGATGGATTACGATAAAGGGTCTTATGGATCATTCGCTTGTCAAGATAGCCGATTCGGCTGGGAATGTGTTTTTCCAGGCACGTTCCGAGGGAGGTATGGTTGTGTGGAACGGCTGTAATTCCGGTGGCGAACGGGTCAGGACAGGAGTCTATTTCGTATATGCGTCACAGAATGAAGACGGCTCGTCGGGCGATGTGGTGGCAAAGATTCTTGTAGTTAATTGACATTGTTCCTTAAAGATGCCTTAAAGTCAACGTTGAAAAGCAATTTTATGGATTTTTTCATGGATTACCCGAGACAAAGTAGTATATTTGATGTTAGATATTCATGAATAATCTCTAATTCAAAAGAAATGAATCTAAGATATATCGACGAAGAAGATAAATGCTACGGCATAACCGGTATGGCTATAAGTCTGATTATTTGGGATGCTGAGGATGTGATAGCGTCTGTCAGGCTTGATGCTGAACCGAATGATGTGATTGAGTTTGTGCCGGAATACTACTTCAACGGCAATCCCCGCCTGTCGCCGAAGGCGGCGTGGACACACATACTGCAACACTATCAGGCTTCCATGGGTATGACTCTCGGCAATGTGCTGTGCAGAAAATATGTGCTTCATCACGATGAACTGGATCCGGCCGACAAGGAATCGCTGCTGAAGTGCTTCGAGGAGGAGGGGCGGGAGTCGTGTTCGCTTGACTCCGACGAGGTGCGCCGTATGTTCGACAAAAGCTACTCATATCTTCACAAAGTATTCAATCATTCCGGAGTGCACTCCATAGCCCACGATTTTGCCCGTGTGCTTAAGATGCATCGTGAATTGTCGCGGGCCGATGTCATAGAACATCTGCGGGCATTATCGATTTTGTAGTGCATTTTTTGCACTGGATTTAAGCTTTCGATTCAAAAAAAATAGGCCAATATTGCCTTAAAAGGTGTTTTTGGTCATCTCTGCCGAGTTTTTGATGAAAATTTTGACGGAATTGATAGCATTTTGTCGGTTGGAATGCTTATATTTGTGCGTATAGTTTATTTGTAAGTGACATTAGGCCTGAGGCCGAATAAATTCATCATAAAATGAAACTCAAGAAATCCCTAATTACTTTGGCTATGACCGCTGCTGTCATGGCCGGAGGCTCGGTTCCGGCTTACGCCGTTATGGCAAAGCAGGGTCCTGTTCAGTATGAGATGCCCGACGGGTCGTTCGTGGAAATACGGCTCTATGGCGATGAGTCGCATAGTTATGCGACTACGGCCGACGGTTATGTAGTAAAGGCCGACGGCGACAATGTGCTCCGCTACATGGTTCCGCGCGACGGAAAGCTTGTGATGTCTACTGTCAAGGTGACCAATGTGGCCGACCGCACACCGGAGGCCGTGAACCTCTTGAACGGATACGACAGGGCAGAGGCTTTGAAAATATTGAATGCTGAACGCCAGGGCGTGGAAGGCTCATTCAAGATGCAGAGTGTGATAAGCCGCGCTGGAACCAATGAGAAGATTGCAAATTTCCCTACCCTCGGACAGCAGAAGATTCTCGTAATCCTTGTCGAATACAGCGACGTTAAGTTTACTACCGCCGATGCACATACGGCCTTCAACAACCTCATGAACCAGGAAGGCTATAGCGCCAACGATGCTACCGGTTCGGCCTACGACTTCTTTACCGCAAGCTCAAACGGACAGTTCCAGCCTCAGTTTGACGTTTACGGTCCTGTAACCTTAAATAATACGCGAGCTTATTACGGCGCACATAGCGGTAATAAGAATGATGTACGTGCCGCCGAAATGATTCGTGATGCCTGTAAATTGCTGGATGATGAGATTGACTTCTCACAATATGATGCGGACAATGACGGCGAAGTTGACAATGTATACGTATTTTATGCCGGTAACGGCGAGGCTGACTCAGGTATTGAGGAATCGATATGGCCGCATGCCTGGTATGTCTACAATGGCGGTGGCCTTTATCTGCGTTGCGACGGGAAGCTCATCAACCACTATGCATGTTCGGCCGAGCTTAACCGTGTGTACACCAGCAATGTATTCACCGGAATCGGAACTTTCTGCCACGAGTTCTCGCATGTGATGGGATTGCCCGACCTGTATGCCACAGACTATAGCAACTCGTTTACTCCCGGTGAGTGGACGTTGATGGACCAGGGCAGCTACAACAACAATCAGCGCACTCCTCCGACCCACAGCGCTTATGAGCGTTTCGTGTTCGGATGGCTTACTCCTGAAGTTCTCGAAGATGCCGCCAACGTGACGGTCAAGCCTATCGGCGTTGACTACAATTCGGCCTATCGCATCACCACAAACCGCACCAACGAATACTATATCATAGAAAACCGTCAGCAGACCGGCTGGGACCGTTATATTCCCGGTCATGGAATGCTGGTATGGCACATAGACTACAACTCCAGCGTGTGGAGATATAACACGGTAAACAATACCCCGACTCACCAGCGTATTGACATAGTGGAGGCTGACGGAACTCAGACTTCTGGATCACGCGCCGGCGACTCATTCCCCGGTACTGCCAAGGTGACAGAATTTACCGACGACACTACTCCGTCGATGAAGACATGGGCGGGCGTAGCTCTTGACAAACCGTTGACCGACATCCGCGAGAGTGCGGGAACTGTATATTTCTTGTTTAAAGGCGGCGTGGTCGATGAGGAAGGTAGCGAGATATCATTGCTTGCTCCAACAAATCTTACACCGGTGTCCGCAACATTGAATTGGTCGGCGGCCAATGGCGTCAGCGAATATTTCGTGACCGTGGTAGCTCCTGACGGAACAAAACTTTTGAACCGCGAAAAGGTTTCAGGCACTTCTTGCAATTTGTCGGGCCTATCATTTGAGACAAAGTACGACTATTCGGTAAGCTATCGCTCCGGCGACTTCTACGCCGGCAAGTCGGGATCTTTTGAGACTCCGTTCGGCACTGTCGACTATCATGTCGTAAATGCACTTGACGCATCGGCCGTCACCGGCAATTCGTTTACCGCCAACTGGGAGGCGCTGCGTGGTGCTGAATCATATTCAGTGACAGTCTACAATTCCCAGCCTATTCCTTCTGAATCATCTATGGCTGATTTTACCGACAAGGCTTTTGCTGAGGGTTGGTCGTCTAATTCGAAGTCTTGGGCAACTATTGACGGTTATTACGGTAATTCTGCTCCATCGTTGGCTCTTATGAGCGACGGCAACTATGTTGAGTCGCCTTTGATGAGTCTGCCGATTGAAACCCTTACGTTCGGTATCCGTGGTCGTCAGAACGGTAATTCCACTCTTGACATCTGCGTACCTGACGGCGAAGGCGGATGGACTGTGGTCGAAAGCATCAAGCCCGTCACTACCGCCTGGCGCAATTATACATTCGATCAATCGATACTCGGTGACAATGTTTATCAGATAAGACTTGTCCATAATAAGGGCTCAATGAGTAACATTGTCGTTGACGACGTCAAAGTTGTTACGATAGAAGGCGTGAACTATCTGCCGATGGCCGGAAAGACCGATGTGCCGGTCGGAAACGCTACTTCTCTCGTGGTCAACGGACTTGAGACCGGTACCCGCTATTTCTATTCGGTAAAGGCACATCAGGGCAATCTTGTATCCCGTGAATCGGCGAGAATCGAAGTGACTACATCGGGTACTGTCGGCATTGACGATGTCGATGCGGATGCCGACGGATGCCGCATAGTAGGCGGCATGCTTGAAGTTACTACCTCCGATGCTGCCATGGTCGAGATTTACACTGTGTCCGGCATGCTGATTATGCGCGACCTCAAGGATGCAGGAACATCATCTTATCTGCTTAATGCTTCCGGCATTTATGTGGTTAAGGTTGGCAACAAGGCATATAAATTTGTAAAATAAGTAGTCAAAGAATATATAGCTGTTATTGTTTTTACTACTTGAAGGCCCGAAAATCATAAAATTTTCGGGCCTTCTAATTTTATCCACGTTTTTTACTTAAAATTAAATATCTTCGTTGTCGATTTTTGGTAGTTTTGTGTCATAACCAAATTTTTAAAGCTATGTACATTTGTAAATTTACAACATTTGTGGCCGCTTTTGCTCTTGCTTCCACAATCAATGCCCAAGCTCAGGTGAAAGAAGATTTCGTCCCTTCAAGTATGAATCAGCCCGGTCAGGAATATCCGATGGTAAACTCAGAGGGATACGCCAGATTTCGCGTAATGGCGCCTGAAGCCAAGTCTGTGTCCGTGACGCTCGGTCTTGGAGGTCAGGGAGGCACTAAACTCGAAAAGCAGGCCGACGGTTCATGGACCGGAACTACCGCAGGTCCGATGGACGAGGGTTTCCATTATTACCATCTTATTGTCGACGGAGCACCGTTTAACGACCCCGGTACACTCAACTACTACGGCTCGTGCCGATGGGAGAGCGGTATAGAGATTCCTGCTCACGACAGAGACTTCTATGCGCTTAAAAATGTGCCTCACGGCAATGTCCAGCAGGTTCTGTTCCACTCGCCGAGCACCGGAACCGAACGTCGTGCTTTCGTTTATACTCCTGCGGAGTATGGCAAGACCAATAAGAGATATCCTGTGCTATATCTTCAGCATGGATGGGGCGAGGACGAGACCGCCTGGTCTAATCAGGGCCATGCCAACCTTATCATGGATAATATGATTGCCAACGGGGAGATTGAGCCGTTTATTATCGTTATGACTTACGGAATGACCAACGACATAAAGTTCGGCGGTATAAACAAGTTTGATGCAAAGGAATTCGAGAAGGTTCTTGTCGATGAACTTGTTCCTTATATAGACGCCAACTTCAACACTATCGCTGACCGCGATCACCGCGCTATGGCCGGTCTGTCGATGGGTGGCATGGAGACTAAGCTTATCACTATGCGCCGTCCTGAAGTGTTTGGCTATTACGGACTGTTAAGTGGCGGTATGTACAGCCCTGAGGATCTCAAGGGCAGCAATGTACATAAGGTATTCATCAGCTGTGGCAGCAAGGAGAATCCCGACGGTGTTACGGCGGCTGTAAAGAAACTCAAGGAGGCCGGCTACGATGCCACTTCATATGTATCGCCCGGAACCGCACATGAATTCCTGACATGGCGCCGCAGTCTGCATGAGATGGCTCCGCTTCTGTTTAAATAACAGATTGTAGAATCAGAACACAAAATGCCCGTTGACCAAATCTGGCCGACGGGCATTTATGTTTTTTGTCTTATAATGTAGTTAGTAGTTGCGGGCTATGATATAGTCAAACAGACCTATGAATGCCTGTCGTGTCGGGGAGTCGGGGAATCTGGAGATAATCTCTACTGCATCCTCGCGCAGTTCGGCCATACGACGGTAAGCATAGTCTATGCCGCCGTTTTCTACGGCAAATGAAATCAGCCGGGATATTTCGTCGCTTTGAAGTTCTTCCGATTTTACCAATTCCAACATCTGTTCATGGTCAGGCAGGTCGGTGCGCGATAGCGCATACAGCAGAGGCAATGTCACCTTGCCTTCACGCAGATCGTTTCCGGTGGGCTTGCCTATTCTGGCGTCAGCGAAGTAGTCGAATATATCGTCGCGAATCTGGAAGCATAGTCCGAGATTGTATGCGAATTTCGACAGAAGCTCAATCTGTTCATTGTCGGCCTTTACCGAGAGTCCGCCCATGTGCACACAGGCCACGAAGAGCGATGCTGTCTTTTTCGCGATAATTTCCAGATAGGCCTGTTCGTCAAGCACGTGCGTGCGAGCCTTGTTTATCTGGTCTATTTCGCCGAGCGAGAGAGTCCGTCCAAGCTCTGCAATTGTGGATATGATCCGTATGTCGTCGGTCTCGACGGCCATCCGCAGCGATGTCGAAGTGAAGAAGTCGCCGACGAGCACGGCTATGTGGTTGTCCCAGATGGCGTTTATTGTGGGGCGGCTCCTGCGTACCAGAGTGTCGTCTACCACATCGTCGTGTATGAGCGATGCATTGTGGAGCATTTCGATTGACGCGGCTCCGGATATTGTGGCCTTGTTGAGCCGGCCGAACATTTTTGCACTCAATATGACGAGAACAGGCCGAATCTGCTTACCTTTTACTTTTAGATAGTTTGTCACTATCTCGTTCATAAGCGGGTTAGATGTAGCGAGAGCCTGCACCATACACTGGTTCAGCTCCTTCAATTCCGGTGAGATGGTCTGCAAGATGTTGTCAATACTCGTCATGGAGGCAAAATATGGTGCAAAATTAGTAAAAGTTGCAATTTTATGCGTACATTTATGGTACTTTTATTGTTGCAATAACTAAAAATGGGTCAAATGAACGACAAAAAGCTATTTCTACTCGATGCATATGCCTTGATTTACCGTGCGTACTATGCACTTATACGCGCTCCGCGCATGACTTCAAAGGGATTCAATACCTCTGCCATATTCGGATTCGTAAACACTCTTGAAGAAGTTCTTAAGAAGGAGGCGCCTACGCATATAGCTGTCTGTTTCGACCCGTCGGGGCCGACGTTCCGTCATGAGGCTTATCCTGAATACAAGGCGCAGCGCGACGCACAGCCTGAGGATATAACCTTGTCGGTTCCGTATATCAAGGATATAATAAAGGCTTACGGCATACCGGCCATAGAGGTCAAGGGATATGAGGCCGACGATGTGATAGGAACGCTTTCGCATAAGGCGCAGTCCGAGGGATTCACCACCTACATGATGACTCCCGACAAGGACTACGGACAGCTTGTTACTGACAAGGTGTATATGTACAAGCCTTCGCTGAAGGGCGGGGAGATGGAGATACGCGGTCCAAAGGAAGTGTGTGAAAAATATGGCATAGATTCTCCTGTCCAGGTCATAGACCTTCTTGCTCTTGAGGGTGATTCTGTCGATAATATCCCGGGATGTCCGGGAGTCGGAGAAAAGACTGCCGTCAAGCTGATAGGCGAATGGGGCAACGTCGAGAATCTGCTCGAACATACCGACCGGATTAAAGGTGCGCTTCAGAAGCGTCTGATTGAGAATGCTGAGAAAATCGTATTTTCCAAGTTCCTTGCCACTATCCGTACAGACGTGCCTATTGACATTAATCTCGACAGTCTGTTGCGTAGGGAAGCCGATACCGACGAATTGATCAGGATATATACCGAACTTGAATTCCGCACATTCATTAGCCGAATCAACGACCGCAAGGCGGCCAAAGCCGGTGTCATTGTCGAAAAGAGCTCCGGGGCTGCCGGAGAGGGGCAGATGATGTCGCTGTTCGATATGCCGGCAGAGTCGGAGGTGACACCCGTGGCCGAACAATACGACCCTTCCGGTGCCGACTATTCTACTTTGTCTGACAGTAAGTCTTTCAGGCAAGCCGTTGACGAGGCTTTGAAGTGCGCCGAAGTGGGAGTGTCGCTTTACGCTGTCGGTTCGGAAGACATGACGTCGGTGTGGCGAGGAATTGCCATATCTACGGCGGAGAAGCGGGCTGTGTATGCCCATATCCCTGAAGACTCTAATCAAAAGTCCGAATTTCTTGCTGATGTGGCGCGATTGTTTACCTCTCCGTCTGTCACAATAGTGAGCCACGATGTCAAGCGCGATATGTTGCTTTTGCGTCGTGAGGGAATACAACTGACGGCATCATACTACGATACTGCAATAGCCCATTACCTGATTGAACCGGAGATGAACCATGCTTTGCCCCGTGTCGCGGCCGCATATCTTGGTTATCATACTGTGGACTATACGGAAGATGCCAGAATCAGGAAGAAAGGCGAGGCTGTGGCTTCCGGCGAAGAGCAGTTGCGTTTCTGCGAGGAAGCGGACCTGACTCTTCGGCTGTTCCATGTGCTGTCGAAACTGATAAACGAACAGGAACATGGTAAGTTGCTGGATGAGATTGAATTGCCTCTCGTTGGCGTTTTGGCCGACATGGAGTGGACCGGCGTCAGGATAGATGTTGAAGTCCTTGCGGAATTGTCGCGCGAATTCACGTCGCGTCTGCGCTATATGGAGCAGGAAGCCTATCGTCTGGCCGGAACTGAGTTTAATATAGCCTCTCCGTCGCAAGTGGGCGAAGTGTTGTTCGAGCGTCTGAAGCTTGACCCCAAGGCCAAGCGCACAAAGAAGGGCGGTTATTCTACTACGGAAGAGATTCTTGACAAATATCGCGATGCCCATCCGCTTGTCGGACTTATTCTCGACATAAGGGGACTGCGTAAACTGTTAACGACATATATCGATGCTCTTCCTGCATTGGTAAATCCAGCCACCGGCAAGATACATACTACTTATAATCAGACCATAACCGCTACCGGACGTCTTTCGTCGGCTAACCCCAACCTGCAGAATATTCCTATACGTTCGGATGACGGGCGCGAGATACGCAGAGCATTCATAGCCGATAAGGGCGATTTGTTTCTGAGCGCCGACTATTCTCAGATAGAGTTGCGGCTGATTGCCGACATGAGCGGCGACAAGGACATGATAGAAGCTTTCGTATCGGATGCCGATATACACCAGTCGACAGCGGCCAAAATTTACCATGTGGGTATGGACGAAGTCACTCCGCAGCAACGGAGCCGTGCCAAGACCGCCAACTTTGGAATAATATACGGAATCTCGGCTTTCGGACTTTCGCAGCGTCTGCATATACCGCGTTCGGAGGCGAAGGAGCTTATCGACGGATATTTCAGGACTTATCCTCATATCAAGGAGTACATAGCCGAGTCTATTGAAAAGGCTCGCGCCGACGGCTACGTTACCACCATAATGGGCAGGAAGAGAATGCTCCCGGACATTAATTCCCGCAATGCGGTTGTGAGGGGTTATGCCGAGCGCAATGCCGTCAACGCTCCTATACAAGGTTCGGCCGCAGATATAATCAAGGTGGCGATGGTGCGGGTGGCACGTGATTTCGCGAAAGCCGGATTGAAGTCGAAGATGATAATGCAGGTACACGATGAACTTATATTCAATGTAGTGCCCGAAGAGCTTGATATGGTCTGCAAGATAGTGCATGACGATATGTCGCATGCCTATGTGGGCCAGGTGCCTCTCGAAGTTTCGTCGGGAGTCGGCCAGAACTGGCTTGAAGCACACTGATGTTAAAGTGGGCCTTGGAATTGCATATTTTTTAGTTTTGGCGAAAAATATGTGGCATTTTGCTTTGGTTTTAAAAAATATTATGTATTTTCGCCATATGCTCTGACTTTTGAGAATATGAATGTCAGAGTAGCGGTGATGTCGTGTCGTCGCCGTAGAGAGGTAATATTTTAGGCAAAGCAAAATAAATTAACTGAAATGGAGAAGATAGACAATCTCGACAGGAAAATACTCGAAATCATTATCCGCAATGCCCGAATTCCTTCCAAGGACGTTGCTATCGAGTGCGGTGTGTCGCGTGCCGCCATTCACCAGCGCATACAGAGGATGATTGACCTGAATGTAATCACCGGTTCAGGCTATCATATCAACCCGAAGGAACTCGGCTACCGTACATGTACGTATATCGGTGTCAATCTTGAGCGAGGAGCCATGTATCGTGACGTGGTTCCGCAACTTGAAAAGATTCCCGAGGTGGTGGAGTGTCATTTCACAACCGGCCCCTATACCATGCTTATAAAACTATATGCCCGTGACAATGAGCATCTGATGGAGTTGCTCAACGATAAGATACAGATGATTCCGGGCGTTAACGGTACAGAGACTCTAATATCACTTGACGACAGCATTCACCGTGAAATTCCGATAGTTTGCGATTGACGGACGTGTTTCGCACTCACTGGCGGTATTTTATAATCTATTACATGCAATTTCCGGATTTATTCGCCGTAGTTCCTGAATGAATCCCTCCTTGTCTTTGGGAGATACAACCAGAGGCGAGCCTTTGATTATGTCGATTTGTAGCCGGTCAAACGATGAGGCGGGTGCTGAAAGGATGGTCCGGGTAGGTGTGATTCTTGTTATTTTCATTATGTCGCACTCCGAAAGGGTGATATACGCGCACTTGACTATAAGTCTTGTGCCTGATGTGGTATACTTGATTGTAAACAAGAACCATATCGACACCATAATCATGACGGTCGGGATAAGAAATGCCTTCCATGAGAAGTCTATGCAGACCACAGGCAATACCATGACGGCATCGATAAACAGTAGAAAGCCTACAAGCCCTCCGCTTACTCCGGAGCGGAATGTTTTGGATGAAGCGGTGTTGCCGGTCATTTTACTTCAACTGACGGATTTATAAGGAATAGTTTCTTCGTGGCACGGGTGACGGCGGTGTACAGCCACCTGTAGAATTCCATGCCCATGGCTTCGGGCGGAATGTAGCCGAGGTCGACATACACGTGTGCCCACTGTCCGCCTTGCGCTTTGTGGCAGGTGAGCGCATATCCGTATTTTACCTGCAATGCATTGAAATATGGGCTTTTCATGGCATTTGCGGCGCGTGTGGCGGCCGATTTGGTATCGTCGTCGGGGTCTGCAACGATTCGTTCAAACAGCGCCATCATCTCCTGCCGCTTTACGGCCGCCTCGTCGCTGACCAAAGTGTCGAGCATGATTTTGCAGTCAAACGTTATGTCGCGGTCAGGCATGTGGAGCCGCACGTCGGCAAAGTGCATGTCGTAGCGGTATTCGGTTCCGTAGACCTTTTCCACCACCGCCATGTCGCCGTTGGCTATGAAGTCGAGCCCTTTGACATCTTTGCTCCAGAAATAGTTGTTTTTGCCGATAAGCAGCACTTCGTCTTCGCCAAGCTCTTCTTCCTTGTATAGAATGCAGCTTCTTACGGCCATATTGAATTCCGTGGCGCGTCTGTTTGAGCGGGTGACGAGTATGGTGTCCATAATGCCTTTTTCCGCAAATGAACGGCTTATGAATTCCTCAAGGTCGGTGCTTTCCACCGCCTCGACGTCGGGAAACGGCGTGGACCATAGTTTTGGTGCCGGGAGTGGATTCTGGCGCATAGCCCGACGCAGCCAAGTGGCATTGTACAATATGCCTGAATCCTTGGCCTGGCGTACAGTCGCTGTCAGGATGGCGCGGGTCACTCTCAGCCCGAGCGAATGAAGCACCTTTGCGCTCATGGCAGGGCTTTCCTCGCATCCGACCGGCGGAAGCTGTGCCGTGTCGCCGAGCAGTATCAGACGGCAGTTGACACCTGAATATACGTAATGTACGAGATGTTCGAGCAGATTGCTTGTCGATGAATCGCCGCCTATCATTGAGGCTTCGTCGACGATGAACACTACGTTTGACGAGCGGTTTTCGGCAAGCCTAAGTACGCGGTCCTGCGTGATTCCGTTGCCTCCTACGGAATATATCCGCCGATGGATGGTATAGGCCGGATGCTGGGCAAAGGCGCTGAACACCTTTGCGGCTCTTCCTGTAGGAGCCAATAATACTGTCCCGATTCCGACTCCGTTGAGGGCGCGGACAAGAGCCGCGCAGAGCGATGTCTTGCCCGTGCCGGCGTAGCCGTTGAGCAGAAACACGCTGTCGCTCGGTGTGCGGGCGGAACAGAATCGAGCCAACGCCGCTATCAGCTCAATCTGTTGCGGCGTCGGCTCGTAGGGTAGCTGCCCCATTATCACCTTGGCAAATTCAAGAATGTCCATCAGGGCAGAGGTGGCTTATTTTTTAAGGCTCCATTCGAAACCGTCTTTGGTGTCCTTTATGTCGAACCCGATTTCCGACATGCGGTCGCGGATAAGGTCGCTGGTGGCCCAGTCTTTCGATGCCTTTGCTTTGGAACGCATCTCAAGGAGCAGATTCACCGCATCTTCAAACGGCTTCAGCGAATCGCTGTCGGCCGACGCGCCCTCTACCATCACTGTGCGTATGCCGAGGATGTTGATGAGGAAGGTGTTGAAGAGGTCTTTCAGTTCTTCTATATCGGCGGCTGTGGCTTTGGCCTTGCCGTCCTTGACCTGGTTTATGATGCGGCATGCCTCAAACAGGTTGGCTATGACTATCGGAGTGTTGAGGTCGTCGTCCATTGCCTCGTAGCACTTGCGTCGCAAGTCCTTTACATCGACGGTCGATTCGTCGGACGGAGTCAGCTCCTGTAGCCGGCGATACCCTTCAAGCATTCTGTTCAGTGCCTTTTCCGATGCCTGGAGCGCGGCGTTTGAGAAGTCGAGTGTGCTCCTGTATTGGGCCTGGAGGATGAAGAAGCGTATGGTCATCGGCGAGTAGGGCTGGTCGAGTGCCGGATGGTTGCCGGTAAAGAACTGGTCGAGCGTGATGAAGTTGTTGAGCGATTTGCCCATCTTCTGTCCGTCGATTGTGATCATGTTGTTGTGCATCCAGTAGTGTACGGTTTCCTTTCCGTTGTGTGCCACCGATTGCGCTATCTCGCATTCGTGGTGCGGGAACATGAGGTCCATGCCGCCTCCGTGGATGTCGAATGTCTCGCCGAGGTATTTCTGTCCCATTGTGGAACATTCGAGGTGCCATCCGGGGAATCCGTCGCTCCAGGGCGAAGGCCAGCGCATGATGTGTTCGGGCGCGGCTTTTTTCCAGAGGGCGAAGTCCGCGGGGTTGTGTTTCTCCTGCTGTCCGTCGAGTTCGCGGGTAGTCGACAGGAGCTCGTCGATGTTGCGGCCGGAAAGTTTGCCGTAGTGGTAGTCCTTATTGTACTTGGGCACATCGAAGTATACCGATCCCTCGCTCACGTAGGCATATCCGCTTTCAAGAATCTTCTGTACATATTCTATCTGCTCGATAATGTGGCCGGAGGCATGCGGCTCTATCGACGGAGGAAGCACGTTGAGCTGCTCCATCGCTTTGTGGTAGCGGTTGAGGTAATACTGCACCACCTCCATCGGCTCGAGCTGTTCGAGACGTGCTTTCTTTGCTATTTTGTCTTCGCCGTCGTCTGCGTCGTGTTCGAGGTGGCCTACGTCGGTGATATTGCGCACGTAGCGCACTTTGTAGCCGAGGTGGGTCAGATAGCGGAATAGTATGTCGAACGTGATGGCCGGGCGTGCGTGGCCGAGGTGGCCGTCGCCGTACACGGTCGGACCGCACACGTACATGCCCACGCGGCCTTCATGTATGGGCTTGAACAGCTCCTTACGGCGCGTGAGCGTGTTGTATATAAGTAACTGGTTGTCAATCATGATGTCTTAGGCCTTGAATGGATTGGGCATTTCCTGTCCGCCGTTGATGGGACGTTTCTGCTCGATCACTCCGAAAGTGTTTTCATAACGTTCGATATTTTCGCGGAGGGCGAAAAGCAGGTTCTTTGCGTTTTCCGGGGTCATGATTACACGAGTCTGTACCTTGGCCTGCGGGGGATTGGGAACCATGTTGATGAAGTCCATGATAAATTCGTGGGGAGAGTGGGCTATCATGGCCAGGTTGGCATAGTGGCCGTGGGCTACTTCGGGAGTAAGTTCGATTTTTATCTCATTCTTGGGGTTGTTCTTGTTGTCCATAACTTTATTGTTTTTTTGTGAATGTATAAGTGTCTTTATTTAAGTTTGAGTCCTTTATGTGGACTGCAATTGATTTGCATGTCGGTTGTTGCCATATTTTGGATATGTCAAACGACGCGTAGCACTCGCGCAGGAAGTTGTCAGGCGCTCCGTTAAGGTTGTGCACCAGATATAGCTGTGGCTCCGTGGAGGTAAGGGTCAGCGAGTCGACTACAAGTCCGAAATGCCGGGGCTTGTCGGAGTAGTCGAGACGCATGCGGAAATTGAGATATCTGCCTGAACGCCATATCGAATTTAGGTACACCGGCGATGCATCCCAGTCGTAGCGTGCAATGGGTCTTACCACGGCAGTGTCCGAGTTGACGATCGTCAGTCCTGTCGCTGATATGTTGCCTGATTCGTATGCCTGGCCGCTTTCGGGATAATAGTACAGCAAGGCGCGGTGTCCTACAAGCTCCTCTTTTATGTTCAGCTTCGGATCTACGAGTGTAATGACAGGTGAATCGTCGTAGCGCTGGAATGTGAATGTGGTTCCGGCCGATGCGTCGCTTGCCTGAATCGACACAAGGTCCGACAGCATCATGCGGTCGTTGTAGTCGTCGTCGGAGCATGCGCTGATCATGGCGCTCGCCGACAGAGCCAATATGATGGGTCTGATATTCATAGCCGGTTAAATCGTTGTTGCGTTTGTTGATATCTCGGTAATTTTTCCGTCGTTCATGTGGACTATCCGGTCGCATTGTCCGGCAAGCGCTTCGTCGTGGGTGACGATGACAAACGTCTGACCCATGTCGCGACGCAGGTCGAAGAAGAGCTTGTGCAGCTCCTCGCGGTTGCGGCTGTCGAGGCTTCCCGACGGTTCGTCGGCCAGAATCACCGATGGACGGTTGATCAGAGCGCGGGCCACTGCGGCGCGTTGGCGCTCGCCGCCTGAGAGCTGCATGGGCTTGTGGTCCATTCTTGATCCGAGTCCGAGATAGTCTATCAGTTCCTTGGCGCGCGAATAGGCTTCGGTGCGTGGGCGGCCTCCTATCAATGCAGGCATGGCGACGTTCTCCAATACGGTGAACTCCGGAAGCAACTGATGGAACTGAAACACGAAGCCGATATTGGCGTTGCGGAAAGCCGCCTGCTTGTTGTCGTTAAGACGCAGGATGTTTTCTCCGTCAAACATCACCTCACCTGAGTCCGGACGGTCGAGAGTGCCTACTATCTGTAGCAATGTAGTCTTTCCGGCACCGCTGGGTCCCACGATGGACATCACCTCGCCGCGCTTTACGTCGAGGTCGATGCCGCGCAGCACTTCAAGCTGGCCGTAGCTCTTTCTTATGTCGCGAACTTTTATCATATTTTTTGTCCTGTCAGTTTGTTTACCACGTATGCTCCGAGCATTATGCCGAATTGTGCGGGCAGCCATGCCACGGTGCCGAACGACGACACTTTGAACGGCAGTTCGTCGGTGAGAAGAAGCGAGTCCTTCCTTGGCGTCTCCGGCGAGAATACCACCTTGACCCCGCGGGTCACTCCGCGCTCCTTGAGCCTTTGGCGCACGGCACGTGCAAGTCCGTCGTTATAGGTGTCGGATATGTCGGCATAAGCCGTTTTAGCCGGGTCTATCCGGCCTCCGGCGCCCATTGAGCTTATCAGCCTAACCTTTTTCCGGACGCATTGCCAGATCAGTTCCACCTTCGGCTTAACGGAGTCGATGGCGTCGACTACGAAGTCCGGCTTAAGGCTGTCGAGCAAAGGCTCCACATCTTCGGCCATTAAAAACGTATGGCGTGCATCGACCACACATCCGGGCGACATGTCGGCTATACGGCGTTTCATCACATCTACTTTCGGCACGCCGAGAGTAGAAACAAGCGCGGGAAGCTGTCGGTTCAGATTGCTCGGCGCCACGTCGTCGCCGTCGATTATTGTCAACCGGCCTATTCCGGCGCGGGCAAGCATCTCCACTGCATAAGCACCGACTCCTCCCACACCTACCACCATGACGTGGCTTTGCGATAATGTCTGCATAGCCTTCTCCCCGAGGAGAAGCGCGGTGCGGGAATTGTATTCGGTGATATGCATAGGCTCCGGATTATGTCGGGTTATTTGAATTTCTTGGCGATTTCCTTGGGAACGGCATCCTTGTGTACCATGATGTCCATGGTCTTGGCGAGGAAGTAAGGCTCGCTCACATAGAAGAATCCTCCATAGACCTGGTTGGTGTCCCAGGAGTTCTGTACTTTATAGTATTTGTTGCCTTCCTGATCCACGGCTTTGCCTACGATTACCATTCCATGGTCGTCTGTGGTCTCCTTGCGGTCAAGCATCGACTGGCGGAGTTCCTGGGTAACTTCTATTTCCTTAACCGGGCCTTTGATGTCGTACATTTCGTCTTTGCGGTCTTTGTCCGACAGTTTCACCCAACGTGCGAGTTCGGTGCCGGTCATGTCTTTTTCGGTCTTCTCCGCAGGAAGCACGGCATAGCCTTTAAGCCACTTGAATCCGGGTTCGCTCACGTCGGCACCCCAGGCTACGGTATAGCCGTTGTCAAGGGCGTTGTCAACGATGGCTTTAAGCTCGTCGAGCGGAACGTTCTGCATAGAGCCCCACAGCCAGTTGTCGGCTACTTCGAGCGCAAACGGCTTGTAGAACGGATGGTGGGTGAACGAAGTCACTTCAATATAGTCGTCGGGGTTCAGACCGAGGCTCTCGGCATAGCTCTTGGGCGTATAGGTCTTGCCGTTGTAGGTGAATGTCTCGGGCATTTCGCCGAAATATGCGTCGAGGATGCCTTCAAACCCCTTTTCCCATGCTGTCGAAAGCTTCTTGTCCGGACGCTTTACGATTATGTCGAGGTATGCTTTCAAAACTCCAGAAAGCTCGCCGTGGACGGGCTTTTCCTCGCCGTAGTTGGCTCCGCGGTAGACTTCTTCGGGAACTGCACCGTACATCTCCCACACGTAGGGTACGTCGTGGGCGGCTCCGCCCTGTGCGAAGTTTATCTCTCCGTCCATGCGCACGTATTTGCGGGCTTTGTCGAGATAGCACTGGCGCACAACGAACATGTCGCTGAGGTCGACTTCCGGGCCGCCTTTGCGGAGAATCTCATTTTCGAGGAATGTATTTGTAGAGAAACACCAGCATGTACCAGACTGGTTCTGGTCGCGTACGGGCGTAGTCTTGATAACTTTTACATCGGTAAACTTGAATCCGGTGCTGTCGGGATTCACCACTTTGTCGTCGGCGGAGGCGTTCAAAGCCATTGATGCCGCCAATAAACCTAATAGGTACTTCATAAGCACTGTGTCGTTTAAGGGATTGTTCTGATTAATTATTACAAAATTACAAAGAAATTTTGTTTTTCGTGCCGGTATGCGCAATAAATGCGGCTCTAAGCTCAGTGTGTCGTTGCGTCAGTATGGATTGTCTGTGGATGTGACGTGCCGGGCTTATTTTTGATGGATGAATTTTTATGGGCGTAATTTGTTGATATACAGATGTGATTGAAAATTTTTGAAATTTTTTTGCGAAAATATTTGGTGGAATCGAATTCTTGCTATAACTTTGCAATCGCAAAACGGCAGAGGCCGGGACGCTAAAAACAAAAACTTCTTGGTGCGTTAGTTCAGTTGGTTAGAATACATGCCTGTCACGCATGGGGT
>CAJTSJ010000028.1 GCA_910578785.1 uncultured Muribaculum sp.
GTGAATCTATTTCATGTATCGAAGATTTTTGCACTTCGATTTTGAAAGTACACTTTAATTTCAGAACACTGCCCACAGCAACAGCATATGGGACATGCCGGATGCCATAATCTACCCATCACCCGACACCGCTACCATTCCGATGCCATAACCAAACAGCAGGAAATGACCTGTCACACGACTAAAAAGACGAAGTTCCCGGTCCTTTCAAGGAACCGGGAACTCCAGTTATATTTCGCCAAAAATGATGTCTTTAGAATATGCCGAGGTCAAACTTTGAGAATTCGAGGTCGGTTTTAGCCTTGTCCTTCATCTTCGGGTCAAGCTTGATGGCTGTGCGAAGGTTGTTCATGACCATGTTCTCGTTGTTGGTACGGGCGCCGAGGATAGCGGTCAGATAGAAGGTTGTGGCGTTCGGATTGCGGATACCGCCGAGAGTAGTCTTAGCCTTGCTGTAGTCCTTGTTGAGAATCTGGGCAAGAGCGGCGTTGTTTGACTTGCTGTCGCCGAAAGCGCGGATGGCCGAATTGTAGTCGCCCTGCTTCAGATAATATGTTCCGAGAGCGTCGGCCAATTCGGGCACACCTGCGGCGTTGCCGAACTTCGCAGTAGCATCCTTATAGTTATTGTTAAGGAGCGACACCAGACCGAGGTTCATCTGAGCCTCGCCGCTGTTGGGAGCAATCTTGGCGGCCTGCGCGAAACATGCGGCGGCGGCTTCATAATCCTGGTCGATGAACTGGCACATACCGAGGTTGTTGTATGCGCGGTAGTCGTTCGGATACAGGCTAATGGCAGTATCATAAATCTGCAGACGCTTGTCATTGTCGTCGGTAAGGGTTCCGGCATAAAGGATTTCGTCTACGCTGAGAGCCTTAGGATTCAGAAGATACACATTCATGATTTCCTCATCGCTCTTTCCGATAACGTCGATGGATGCGGTGATGCGAGAATAGCGGAGCTGGGGAAGAATCTCTTCGGCAAGCTGGTCGAACACAGAAGAAAGGTTGCGGATTTCACGCTCGCGCTGTTCGGGATCCTTGTACATCGAGAGCACGCTGAGGATAAGTTCCTTGTCCTGGATGTTGCTGGCGGCCACCAAAGTCTTGAAACCCTCCCAGTCCTGGGGAGTGAAGTCGGCGGTCAGTTCTCCGAAGTCGGTGATATGATCCTTCTTAAGCTTTTTCTCCACATAGCCGAGAGTGTTCTTCTCGCGGTTTTCGGCAAGCTTGGTGTTGAGTTCCACACCACCGTCGGGCGAGGCATACGAGGTCACGTTGATTTCCTTGATTTCACGGCGGCCGTCGTCGTTGGCTTCAGCCAATTCGTTGTGGAGGTCCTGCATCTGGCGTGTACGGAGTTCGCCGTCGCGGATGTTAGCCTGGTTGATAAGGAACTTGATGTCGGCATCAAACTTCTCGTTGATGATGCGCTGGAACTTGTCGGGAGCTATTGCAGGGCTTACCGAGCCGGCATCGGCCAAAGCGGCGGTCGCCACAACACCGTCAGCCACCTTCACGCGCGGAAGCACATACTGCTTGTTGCCCTGACGCACAGAGAACGAAAGCAACAGCTGGCTTTTGCGCATCTCCGGATTATATACATATTGAACAGGGATAGTCACGGTGCCGCCGTTTTCATAATTGACAACGGGGTTGTTGCCGCGCACCTTTTCGCCCTGGAAAGTATATGGAGCCGAAGCCACTTCCATTCCGTCAAACTCCAGATAAGGAGTCACAGTGACTTCTGCATTTTTCTGGAAGAATTTTGCGGGGATATTACCGGTGACGGTGCCCGGAACCTTGTCGCCTACCACTTCAAGAGGGTTAGGATTTACAGAAAAATAGTCAGCCTTGAACTGGTTCATTTTCTTGCCGCATCCGGTCAGTAACAAGGCACTTCCCAGAATGAGCGAATAGCACAATTTGCTGTTCATGATTAAAAATTGATTATTGTTGTTATGTGATAAATGATTATTCTCTACAGTAAAGTTGATTCAAATAATTTCCAGTGCAAATATAATAATTATTTTGAAGATATTTTCACACCACACGCAGTCTATATGTTAAATAATCAAATACTTTCGCTCCGCACACTCTTTCGTGGCGTACAGGACAAAACATTTATGTCCAAGTTGAGCGTTTTTTAATCATAAATTGCTAAATTTGCATTTTAAATATTTATTAGTTTTATATTCAATAATTATCAGTCGATGAGAAAATGGCGCATTGAGGACAGCGCAGAGCTGTACAACATCAATGGTTGGGGATTGAAATACTTCTCCATTAATGAAAAAGGGCATGTGACCGTCACCCCCAAGGAGGGGCATGCATCAGTTGACATCAAGGAAGTGCTTGATGAACTGCAGGTGCGTGACGTCGCAGCTCCGCTGTTGCTTAGATTTCCTGACATCCTGGACAATCGCGTGGAAAAAATCTCGCGATGCTTCCATCTGGCGGCTGAAGAATATAAATATGACGCACAGAACTTCATCATATACCCCATCAAGGTAAACCAGATACGCGAGGTGGTGGAAGAGATAGTGTCGCACGGCAAAAAGTTCAACATCGGACTTGAAGCCGGATCCAAGCCCGAACTGCATGCAGTGCTGGCGACCAACATCGCCGACGACGCACTAATAATCTGCAACGGATATAAGGACAAGGACTACATCGAGCTGGCGCTTCTCGCACAGAAGATGGGACGCCGCATATTCCTTGTAGTGGAAAAGCTCAACGAGCTGACCACCATTGCAAGCGTGGCCAAACGCCTTAACATAACACCCAACGTGGGAATACGCATAAAGCTGTCAAGCGCCGGATCCGGCAAATGGGAAGAATCCGGAGGCGACCAGTCGAAATTCGGACTGAACTCAAGCGAGCTATTCAACGCGCTCGACTTCCTTGAGAAGAACAAGATGACCGAATGCCTTAAGCTCATCCACTTCCACATCGGAAGCCAGATAACCAAAATACGCCGCATCAAGAACGCACTGCGCGAAGCTACCCAATTCTATGTCCAGCTGTCAAAGATGGGATTCAACATCGACTTCATCGACATAGGCGGAGGACTTGGCGTAGACTACGACGGCACACGCAGTTCGGCAAGCGAAAGCTCGATGAACTACTCCATCCAGGAGTACGCCAACGACTCTGTGTCGGCACTGGTGGACGCATGTGTGAAAAACGGACTGAAACAGCCCAATATCATCACCGAGAGCGGACGCTCGTTGACCGCCCACCATTCCGTACTTATATTCGAGGTGCTTGCCACAACATCGCTCCCGCAGTGGGACGAGCGCGAGGAGGTGTCGGAAGATGACCACGAACTCGCCCGCGAACTCTATGATATATGGGACAAGCTAAGCCAGCCCCGACTGTTCGAAAGCTGGCACGACGCACTCCAGATACGCGAAGAAGCCCTCGACAGGTTCAGCCTCGGCATGCTTGACCTGCGCACAAGGTCGCAGATTGAAAAACTGTTCTGGTCTATCGCACGCGAAGTAGGCGAAATCGCCTCTACAATGAAGCATGCCCCCGAAGAACTACGCAAAATAGCAAAGATGCTTCCCGACAAATATTTCTGCAACTTCTCCCTGTTCCAGTCTCTTCCCGACTCTTGGGCCATCGACCAGGTATTCCCGATCATGCCCATATCCAGACTCGACGAGAAACCGACCCGCACGGCAACGTTGCAGGACATAACATGCGATTCCGACGGAAAGATTGCCAATTTCATATCGCCCCACGGCGGAACGGCAAACTCTCTGCCCGTACACACGCTCAAGCCAAACGAGCCATATTACATCGGAGTGTTCCTCGTAGGAGCCTACCAGGAAATCCTTGGCGACATGCACAATCTGTTCGGCGACACGAATGCGGTCCACATAAGCGTATACAAGGACAAATACGAAATCGACCAGATCATCTACGGTGAGACCGTCGACGAAGTGCTCGACTACGTGCAGTATAATCCCAAGAAGCTTGTGCGCAACGTTGAGACATGGGTGACATCTTCCATGAAGAGCGGAAAAATCACCCCTGAAGAAGGACGCGAATTCATGAGCCAGTACCGCTCGGGGCTTTACGGCTACACATACCTCGAAAAGGACATGTAGCAATGAACCGCGACATCCTGAAGACCGACGGCGAACTATACACGGCGAAAGTCAGATATTTCATGAGGCTTTCATACCGCGGGGCACGCTTCCACGGCTGGCAGACACAGCCCAACGCCGTCAGCGTGCAGTCCGTTATTGAAGAGAGCCTGTCAGTTATCACACGCGAAGAAGTCAGAATCACCGGAGCCGGACGTACCGACACCGGTGTGAACGCGCGCATGATGGTGGCCCACTTCGACCTGGAGCGACCTGTAAAGTCTGCGGAATCATTCATCCGCGGACTTAATTCGATGGTAGGCCCGGACATAGCCATCGAGGAGATTGTAAAAGTCCACCAGGATGCCCACGCACGTTTCGATGCCACGTCACGCACCTATCACTACTACACCCACACAGGGAAGTCGCCGTTTCTGTATCCGTTGAGCTGGCAGGCCCCGGAGACGCTTGACTATGAGGCGATGAACCGCGCGGCGTCCATGTTGACTGAAATAAGCGACTTCACATCGTTTGCCAAACTGCATTCCGATGCAAAGACCAACATCTGCCGCGTCACCAGAGCCGAGTGGCTCGATCTCGGCGGCGGACGCCACGTCTTTGTCATTACCGCCGACCGATTTCTGCGCAACATGGTCCGTGCCGTTGTCGGCACGCTTGTCGATGTAGGCAGAGGCAAACTGTCGCTCGACCAGTTTGCCAAAGTCATAGAAGCGCGCGACCGGTGCGCGGCAGGGACATCCATGCCCCCGCATCCGTTGTTTCTCTGGGACATCAGATATCCCTACTACAATCAGAACGAATCCTCCGAAAGTATCTTTATCACGTCGGGCGACAGATAGTCGCTGATTACGTAAAACGGCACACGGACATCGACGGCACCGGTCGAATAAGGCGCTATGTCGTATGGATGATAGTGGAACACCACATCGTAGCCTTGCAGATAGAAATTCTTCGACAGATAAATCTGGTCGGTAAAGAAGCCCTTCGAGGCAAGCTCTTCCATCGACGAAACGCCGTTGTCCGCCACAAGTTTATCTTTCACCGCCTTAAGGAGTGCTTCAGCAGAACCGGGCTTGAAAGCCGAATCAAAATCAATCACCCTACCCGATGCAAAGTCGAAATTCAGGAACTGCGACACCGTAAGCCCGTGCGCTCCTCCCTCATATACGCTCGACATAATCTGATAGACTATAAACCGGGGACTAAATGCCACCGCCGACACTATCGTGCCGTGGTAAAGCACCATGGATTTCGACATTTCCGGAATGGAGTCAACGGGAATCATCTTATATGTGTCGCCGCCCTGCGGATTGTCCAACGAAGCAAGGATAGATTCCTCAAGCGTCCTTTTCGGGTTCAGGAATGTACGCGCAATCAGCGAATCCTGAAGAGCCTTGATGTCATAACCTCCCATCTGTTCTGGCCACTCTATAGCCACATTGACCTTGCTGTACACATTAAGAGAATCGGCAAACAGCGCCCCTTCGCACATATAGTCCTTCTCAGCCGATTTAACAACCTGAACCACCTTGAACTCGTCTATTTTGTCGACATTGGCTGTCGTGCCTCCCCCGCCGCATGACCACAGTCCGAGCAACCCGGCGGAACATGCCAGCAGACCTATCCACGAATATTTCATAATCATATCCTCATATTTATAAATTAATATTCAATACAATAATAACGCCCGGCAGCGTCCGTTTGCTCATTCCGCGCAAAAATCAGGCATATCGAAGCCCCCCGAAATCAGCACCAAGCCTAATTAACATTCATTAAGCAATTTAAATCGGCTAAAGCCGTCACAACAGCGTATTTCATGTAACATAATTGTAACCAGCACGATAAACCGTCTCAGTCCATAACTTCCAAAAAATCAAGCAAAACTGACAAGAAAAAGTCCTCTATCGAACAAATTGCGCAAAAAAACCAACTTTGTGCACTGAAAAGTTTTAGTAATTCGATTAAAATTACTTACTTTGCACTGCAAAATCGCAAAATCATTATTAATTAAAATTTATAACTATGTCAGAAATTGCATCTCGAGTAAAGGCTATTATCGCTGACAAGCTCAACGTTGATGAAAACGAAGTAACAGAAACTGCAGAATTCACCAAGGATCTTGGCGCAGATAGCCTCGACACCGTTGAACTCATCATGGAATTTGAGAAAGAATTCGGCATCACAATTCCCGATGACAAGGCCGAAGGCATCACTACTGTAAAGGATGCTATCGAATACATCGAAGCTGCAAAGAACTAATCATAACCAGATTCTTTCTTTCATCTTATTAAGTGATTAAATGGAATTAAAGAGAGTTGTTGTAACAGGACTTGGCGCGCTTACTCCGCTTGGAAACGACGTGGCTACCACTTGGGACGCCGCCGTCAACGGCAAGAGCGGTGCCGCTCCTATTACTCATTTTGATGCCTATAAGTTCAAGACACAGTTTGCCTGCGAGGTGAAGGGATTCAATGCGGCCGACCATTTCGACCGTAAATTTGTCCGTCAGCTCGACCTATATGCTCAGTATGCCATGGTGGCAGCCCGCCAGGCAGTCAGAGATGCAAACCTCGATTCTGAAGATATCAATAAGAATCGCGTAGGTGTCATCATCGCGGCAGGTATCGGCGGTCTTCACACTTTTGAAGAAGAAGCCGGCTACTATGCTATGCATGAGGACTTAGGACCAAAATACAATCCTTTCTTCATCCCTAAGATGATCGCCGACATCGCTTCGGGTCACGTCAGCATGGAATATGGCTATCACGGACCCAACTTTGGCGTTGTTTCCGCTTGCGCATCATCCACAAACGCGCTCATTGACGCATACAATCTTATCCGCTTAGGCAAAGCCGACGCTATAGTAGCCGGTGGTGCTGAAGCAGCCATCTACCCTGCCGGTGTAGGCGGTTTTAACTCCATGCGCGCACTATCTACCCGCAACGACAGCCCCGAAACCGCGTCTCGCCCCTTCAGCAAGTCGCGTGACGGATTCGTGATGGGTGAAGGTTCCGCCGTTCTGGTGCTTGAGGAACTTGAGCACGCCAAGGCACGCGGAGCAAAGATATATGCAGAAGTGGTAGGCGGTGGACTTTCCGCCGACGCATACCACCTGACAGCTACACACCCCGAAGGCTTAGGTGCGAAGCTCGTAATGGAAAATGCGCTTGAAGATGCCGGGATGAAACCTGAGGATATCGACTACATCAACGTACATGGCACATCCACTCCCGTGGGTGACATTTCCGAAGTCAAAGCCATCAAAGAAGTATTCGGCGACCACGCATACAAACTCAACATCAGCTCTACAAAGTCTATGACCGGACACCTTCTCGGTGCCACCGGCGCTTTGGAAGCTCTGTTCTGCGTGAAGTCAGTACAGGATGACATTGTTCCTCCGACCATCAACCACGATCCGGAAGACAAAGACGAGGAAATCGACTACAATCTCAACTTCACTTTTGACAAAGCCCAGAAGCGTACTGTCAACGCCGCACTGTCCAACACATTCGGCTTCGGCGGTCACAATGCAAGTCTTATCGTGAAGAAATACACTGAATAAGCTAATTCACTGTATGATTATAGAAAAGGGAAGTCCGATGGACTTCCCTTTTTGTTTTCTCTAATTCACTTTCAAACCCAGGGGTGAGCCTGTTTAATGCCCAGTCACTTTACCCTATCGGGATTCTTGGCTATAAACTCCTTCCACGAGCGCGGGCCGGAAGCCTTCAACGGCTTGGAACTTTCGTAGAAGTGGCACAAAGCGGCCGCAAGCGCATCAGTGGCATCAAGCTCCGGAAGAATGTTGGCGCGGTCTATGTTAAGTATCCGGCGAAGCATCTCCTGCACCTGCTCCTTCGACGCGGCGCCATTGCCCGTTATGGACATCTTTATTTTTCTCGGTTCATACTCGGTGATGCATATGTCGCGGTTGATGGCGGCCGCCATCGCCACTCCCTGCGCACGGCCCAGTTTTAGCATCGACTGGACGTTTTTGCCGAAAAACGGTGCCTCTATGGCCATTTCATCAGGCAGATACTGCTCGATAATGCCGGTTATACGGCTGAATATGTGGCCCAGACGCAAGTAATGGCTGTCAAACTTGCTAAGCTTGATGACCCCCATCGCAATCACCGCAGGCTTGCCCTTTCTGACTCCAAGCATCCCATAGCCCATCACATTCGTTCCGGGATCGACCCCCATTATAATCTTGTCCCAGTCGCGCAGTGCCTCGTTACGCCCGGTAGTCACGCCTTAACCTCCTGCATCAACGTTGTGAAAAACAAAGCCTTCTCGCCCCAGCGCCCATGCATCTCGGCGAGCAGTTTAGGCTGAACGACATTAAGCCACCTGTCAGCGTCCGATTCAGAGTCGGCGTGTACCTGGACGGCATAACCTGCACCGCCCTCCATCTGCGACATTATTTTCAGGAACAAAGGCCGGCAATGTACTCCTGACGACAGGGCAATTGCCAAATAGGTGGCATGTATCCATGCCACCCATTCCTGTTCTATCGATGATTCCACATGAAATGTGGTATTCACTACTATCATATATTGTACAGATCCGACAACGAGCTTGTAAATGCCAAATTGATAATTACACTCAATATGTTCAGAATCACACCTACGATAAGGCCGATTATGAGCCATTTCTTAGCCTTCTCCGATGCCTCGCGGGCCTCGTCGTAACGACCGCAGTTCCATAGGTTGTTGACCGACGAAGCCTTTACGATACAATAGATGCCGATAGGCAGACAGCAACAAAGCGTCAGCAGAATCGACTCCACGAGCCAGCTCTTCGGAGGCATTTCATACGGTGCCGGCTGTTGCCATCCGGGAGCCTGCTGATAGGGCGAATGACCGTAGTTGGGCTGTCCGGCATAATTGTTGGATTGCTGATATCCGCCCTGAGAATATACCGGAGGCTGGCAATTGCCTGTCGGACATCCGCTCTGCGGATAAGGAGGCGGACACTGGCCGGGCATTTCCGGCATTGACGCCCCGCGCGATTCTCTGATTGCAACAGATATTTCCTCAACATTGCCGGCAGTAACCCAGTCGGCAAAACCCTCGGTCCAGACCAGGTCCGAACACTTGATACCACGGTCTATCAACTCGGCCACTTCAAAAGGGCCTGCGGCATTACCGTTTTCTACTATGTAATATTTCATATCAAATATATTATATTTTCCTTTAATCGGTTTTCAGCGACCTGACACCCTTGCTCTCTATAGCCTTATGCCTGAAAAACCGCGGGATAAAGCGCACATGGCGCGCGAGAGTGGGCCAAAATCCATAATAATAGCTCATAATCCAGAACCGCTCTTTCAGCGATGCCCGCCGGTTGGCCGTGGTCATCCCTTCATTAAGGTAGTCTATCATCACGCCGTCAAAGTAGACATTACGACGCGAGCGCTGAAGACACCGTATGCACCATTCGTAGTCTGACGAGTACCGATACTTCAGGTCATACGGCTGAGCAAGTTTCCGAAGCACCACAAACGCCTGATGGCAGACAACCATGCCTTCGGAGAACGATTTAAGAGTAAGCTCCCTGGGCGCCGTAAGGTGACGTGGCGCTATGTAACGGCCTTCGGCATCCACCAGATCGGTCTGCCCGTAGACTATGCCGGGGAAATCATTGTCCATTATGAGTTCCGCCAGCCTTTGCAAAGTGTCGGGCGAATGAAATCTGTCGCCGGCGTTAAGGAATATCAGGTACTCGCCCTTGGCTATATCCATGGCCTTGTTCATGGCGTCGTAAATGCCTGAATCGGGGCTTGAATATATGCGCGACTGCTCTATGCCGGCATCGATGGCCAGTTTCAACGTCCGGTCCGTCGACACACCGTCCATGACTATATACTCAAACAGTTTGCATGACTGTTCCTTGACGCTTGCCAGCGTCGCGGGCAAGGTCGAAGCCGCATTGTAGGTGACGGTGATGATGGAGAATAATGGCGACATAATATGTTTGCAGTATTTACTATAGCAAATATAGCTATTATTTTCGATATTGGAATAAAAATTGCGTAACTTTGCACAATTAACGCAAGCCGGTTGCTAATTTAACACCCAACCGGGCTTTAATCCTTAATAGATTCATTTAATGACACGTTTAGCAACTCTGTTTCTGTCAATCCTGCTCATGTCGTCGGTCAACGCCGTGGCACAGATAGCCGAACCGGCCAAATGGGATATTGCCATAAAAATGACAGACGACTCCCACGGTGAAATTATCATGTCAAGTAAAATCGAAAACGGATGGCACGTCTATTCCAACGACATTGACCCCGGGATAGGCCCACAGCCTCTTGAAGTAGTCTGGGACAAGCTTGAAGGCGTTGAACTGACAGGCAACCTCAAAGCCGACAAGGCACCGCACACCCAGTATGACGACATGTTTGAGGCGGAGTTGAGCTGGTGGGAAAACGCAGTAACGGTCAGACAGGCATTCAAAATGACATCGACAGCCTATGCTATCGAAGGCACACTTAAATTCGCCGCATGCAACGACCAGAACTGCATACCCCCGCAGAAAGTACCGTTTGACTTTTCCG
This sequence comes from uncultured Muribaculum sp., assembly GCA_910578785.1. Classification (GTDB taxonomy): domain Bacteria; phylum Bacteroidota; class Bacteroidia; order Bacteroidales; family Muribaculaceae; genus Muribaculum. The sequence continues at coordinate 10,680 of CAJTSJ010000028.1, forward strand.
GCTCGATAGCCTCAAAAGCCACTGACAATGCTCTTCAACAGCCCAAACAGACCGTCAGCGTACCGACTGACGAAAACGTCATCGACACGAAAACCGACACCGTGGAGCAGGACAATCCCGTCGTTCCGGCAGTAGCCGAACCAGCCGTCGCCGATTTGTGGGCACCGGTCGACTTCTCCGGTGCTGACGATGCGACACAGTCCGCCACCTCGCTCTGGTATATATTCATCGCATGCTTCTTAGGAGGTTTTGTAGCCCTGCTTACGCCGTGCGTATGGCCGATGATACCACTGACAGTAAGCTTCTTCCTCAAAAAAGGCAAAAGCCGCGCCCGTTCGATATCGGACGCGCTGTGCTACGGAGCTTCAATCATCATCATATATCTTCTTCTGGGACTTCTCGTCACCGCCGCTTTCGGACCAAGTTCGCTCAATGCCTTGTCAACAAGCGCCGTGTGCAACATCATATTCTTCCTGCTTCTTGTCGTATTCGCAATATCATTCTTCGGAGCGTTCGACATACGCCTGCCGTCAAAGTGGGCCAACAAAATGGACGCTACCGCCGAGCGCACTACCGGCATGCTCAGTATATTCTTCATGGCCTTCACCCTCACCCTCGTGTCGTTCTCATGCACAGGCCCCATCATCGGCACACTGCTGGTCGAAGCCGCCACTACCGGCGATAAATTCGGTCCGGCCATCGGCATGCTCGGATTCTCGCTGGCGCTGGCCATTCCGTTCTGCCTGTTCGCCATGTTCCCCTCATGGTTGCAAAGCGCCCCCAAGTCAGGAGGATGGATGAACACTGTGAAGGTGGTTCTCGGGTTCGTCGAGCTTGCCCTGTCGCTGAAATTCCTCTCCGTGGCCGACCTTGCCTACGGATGGCACATACTCGACCGCGAAGCGTTTCTGGCTCTTTGGATCGTCATTTTCGGTCTGCTCGGTCTGTACCTGCTCGGACAGTTCAGCTTCTCCCACTACGGCAAGCCCCAGAACGGTATCGGCACGTTACGTTTCTTCCTCGCCATGATATCGCTTGCATTCACCGTATACCTCATCCCTGGTCTTTGGGGTGCTCCGCTAAAGGGTGTCAGTGCATTCGTTCCGCCCCTGTACACGCAGGACTTCAATCTCTACGGCGAAGGCTTCACGGAGTATGACGACTATGATGAAGGCATGGCCGTGGCCACCAAGGAAGGCAAGCCCGTGTTCCTGGACTTCTCAGGCTACGGATGCGTCAACTGCCGTAAGATGGAGGGTGCCGTGCTCGACGACGGCAATGTCAAGACGATGATTGAAGACAACTTCGTGGTGATAAAGCTCATGGTCGACGAAAAACGCCAGCTTCCCGAACCGATGATAGTGGAAGAGAACGGCAAGAAAGTCAAACTCGAAACGTATGGCGACCGATGGAGCTACCTGCAACGCTACAAGTTCCAGGCCAACGCACAGCCGTATTACGTCATCCTGAACGAAAAGGGCCAGTTGCTCTCAGGCCCCTATTCCTACGATGAGAATATACCCAAATTCAGCAAATTCCTGCAAAAGGGCATAAAGGCCTCCCGGGAATAGACCCGGCCGACAACGCCGACAGTCGATATTTCACAGGTTTACAAAACATTAGATTAGAATTATTTGTTAGATAAATCAAAGGATAGCCATGGCCTGCGGGATTAAATCCTTCAGGCCATTGACGTTTCAGTTATTTATTTAAAACGTAAGACTTTATGGATACATTGATTGGATATCTGCAAAATGCCGTCAGAACATATTGGGAAGAACTGGCTCTGACCGACTTCAACGGAGTGTCATACCAGTACCGCGACATAGCCCGCAAAGTGGCCAAACTGCACCTGCTCTACCAGCACGCCGGAATAAAGCCAGGCGACAAGATCGCGCTCTGCGGTAAAAACTCGGCCCAGTGGGCTGTCGGATTCATATCCGTAGTGACTTACGGAGCGGTAGCCGTGCCTATCCTTCACGAATTCAAGGCCGACAACATCCATCATCTCGTATCACACTGCGATGCCAAGATTCTGTTTACCGACGAATCAATCTGGGAGAACCTCGACCCCGACTCCATAAAGGGGCTTGAAGGAGTGCTGAACATCTCCGACTTCTCCCTCTTCATGTCGCGCAACGAAAAGCTGACCAAAGCCCGCGAACGTCTTAACGAACTCTTCGGGAAGAAATATCCCGAACGCTTCACCCGCGAGGATGTCGTCTACGCCCCTCGTCCCAAGGACGACCTGGCGGTCATCAACTATACTTCCGGATCGACAGGATTCTCAAAGGGAGTGATGCTGACCTACAACAATCTATGGAGCAACATACAGTTCACCATCGACGGACTGACATTTCTCAAGCCCGGCGACAGAATAGTCTGCATGTTGCCTCTGGCCCACATGTACGGGCTTGTCGTGGAGATGCTTCATCCGCTTGTCAAAGGATGCCACGTCTGCTTCCTGACCCGTGTACCCTCGCCGAAAGTCATTCTCGAAGCGTTCGCGCAGGTCAAGCCCAAGCTCGTGGTGACCGTGCCGCTTATCATCGAAAAAATTGTCAAGACCAAAGTGTTCCCGCTTCTTGAGAAGCCGCTGATGAAGGTTCTGATGCACATACCCGTGGTCGACGAAAAGCTCCTCGACAAAATACGCAACGGACTGATGGATGCGTTCGGAGGCAATATCCAAGAGATAATCATCGGCGGAGCCGGGCTTAACAAAGACGTGGAGACGTTCCTGCGCAGAATACAGTTCCCCTACACCGTCGGCTACGGAATGACCGAATGCGGACCGCTCGTAGCTTATGCTCCGTGGGACATCCAGCGTCCCGGCTCATGCGGCAAGGTTGTCGACCGCATGGAGTGCCGCGTCGAGTCGCCCGACACCGAAAATGTCCCCGGAGAGCTGTGGGTCAAAGGCGTCAATGTCATGAAGGGATATTTCAAGAATTCTGAAGCCACGGCCGAAATATTCCGCGACGGATGGATGAACACAGGCGACCTCTGCACCATCGACAAAGACGGATTCATCTACATACGCGGACGCAACAAGAATATGATTCTCGGGCCTTCAGGACAGAACATATATCCGGAAGAAATCGAACAACGGCTGAACAACATGCCCCTCGTGGCCGAATCGCTCATCATCGACGAAGGCGGAGGCCAACTTGCCGCCCTCATATATCCCGACCTCGAACAGGCATCAAAAGAAGGCGTCAAGATGGACGACATGGACAAATTCATGAGCGGCAACGTGGCTGAGCTTAACAAAGAGCTTCCGGCCTACTCCCAGATACGCCACGTCAAAGTGCTCTTCCAGGAGTTTGAAAAGACACCTAAACGCTCAATCAAACGCTACCTCTACCAAAAAGCAAAGTAAACAGCCTGATATTTATGTAAAATATGGAAGCCGGACAATTAGGCCGCAAGAGACCTAAATTGCCCGGCTTTAATTATGCGCTGGATACAAATCCAACAATTATTCCGAATCGGGGGTCCATCCACCGCCGAGTGATGCGTAGAGAGCCACGAACGCTATGCATGCGTCACGGTTGGCGTTGCTGAATCCAATCTGCGCGTCGAAATAAGAACGTTGCGCATCGAGCACATCGAGATATCCGATAACACCGTTGATATACTGCAATTGTGCCAGATCGGCGGCAGTCTTGGCGGCACGCAACAGCTCAAGCCGCGACTGATATATGTCGCTCGTCTTTGAATAGCTGACTATGGCGTCGTGGGCATCCTTGAAAGCGGCCAACACGGTCTTCTGATAGTTCAAGGTCTCACGTTCATATGCGGCCTGCTTGGCTCGATAAGAGGCCTGACGGTTGCCGGCGTCGAATATAGGTCCGGTCAAGGCTCCGCTGAAAAAAGTCATTGGCGATTTCAGAAAATCAGTCAGCTCTTCATTTTCCAGCCCTGCACGTGCCGTAAGCGCAAGCCTCGGGAAACGGTTGGTATAAGCCACTCCGACAGCGGCGTTGGCCGCACGCAGAGCCTGCTCAGCCGCGCGTACATCCGGTCGCCTCATCAGCAACTCCGAAGGCAACCCGACAGGCAGACTCGTCGGCATGACCGTGTCAATCGACGAAGTGTTGCGCGCGATATGTGCGGGATACTCTCCGGCTATAAACGCGATGTCGGATTCCTTGATGGCAATGCTTTTCTCAAGCGTCGGAATCAAGGTGGCGGTACGGGCATATTCCACACGCGCCTGCTGATAGGCCATCTCAGATGTCAGTCCGCCCTCGAATCGAAGCTTCGCCAGCCTGACGCCCTCCTGCCGGGCATGCAACGTGCGCCGGACTATGTCAAGCTCTGTGTCGAGGGCCACCAGTTGGAAATATGACGTTGCCACCTGCGCTATCAGGCTTATCTGCAGTGCACGGCGCGACTCAATGGCCGAAAGATATTCGGCAATACTCTTGTCGCGGGCCCAGCGGATATTGCCCCACAGGTCAAGCTCCCATGTGGCCGACACCTTAAGTCCATATTCAGGGTCATGCTTAAGATTGTCTCCTCCGTAGTTCAGGGTCTCCTTCTGTCCGTATGCTTCACCGTTGACCTGCGGAAAGAGAGCCGACGTGCTTATGCGCTTCATGGCCGCAAGCTCCTCGATCCGGGCACGCGCCATCAGCAGGTCCTTATTGTATTCGAGCGTCTTATTGATGAGCGACTGCAACGCAGTGTCGGTGTACACTTCCCACCAACGGCGGTCGGCTATAGTTATCGTGTCATTGGCAAGCGCATCGTCGGCAGTGGTGCCGTCATACAGTTCAGAAGGCAGATTCACGTCAGGACTGACATATTTCTGGCCAAGCTTGCAGGAAGAGAAACCGAACGACAGAAACATCACCGCCGTCACGTATCCGAATATATGTTTACGCAGAATCATCATAAAATCAATTTTTATCAGTATCAGCTAATTTGACCTTGACGTTTTTCTTACGCGACAAAGCTCTCTTGATTATCACAAAGAAGAATGGCACGAGTATTATGCCGAACACGACAGCGAATATCATTCCGAAGAACACTCCCGTGCCTATCGCCTGACGGCTTGCCGAGCCGGGGCCGGAAGCAATCACCATCGGCACCATGCCGAGAATGAACGCCAGCGAGGTCATCACGATCGGACGGAATCTCAGACGAGAGGCAAAAACCGCAGCCTTGACAGGGTCTTCGCCACGGTCGGTCTGTTCCTTGGCGAACTCGACTATAAGGATGGCGTTCTTGGCCGCCATACCCATCAGCATCACAAGTCCGATCTGGAAATATATGTCGTTTTCAAGACCGAACGACCATTCGCCAAGATAGGCTCCGAGCGCGGCCACAGGGAGCGACAGCAGGACGGCCAAAGGCACTGTCCAGCTCTCATACAGCGCCGCAAGGAAGAGGAACACGAACAGGAACACCAGTCCGAGCACAAGTCCGGTCTGGCCGTCGGCCTTCTTCTGCTGATAGGAAAGTCCGCTCCACTCCACGCCGATGTTCTCCGGCAGATGTTCGCGCGCTATGTCCTCCAGAGCCTCCATGGCCTCGCCCGAACTGTGTCCATTGGCCGCATCGCCCTGTATCAGCGACGTATTGAACATATTGAAGCGTCTGATGCTTCCCGGACCCGTGGTATAGGATGCCGAGCCGAGGGCCGTCAGCGGAATCATGACATCGCCGGCTCCGCGGACGAAGAACAGGTTTATGTTGTCACGATGCTCGCGATACGGGGCTTCAGCCTGAAGATACACGCGATATATGCGGTTAAACATGTTGAAGTCGTTCACGTAGACCGCTCCGGTATATGCCTTCATAGTCGAGAATACATCGGCCAAAGGTACTCCCGAGAACTTCACTTTGTCGCGGTCGACATCGAAATAAAGCTGGGGAATGTCGGCCTGAAGCGACGACGACAGACCGGATATGGCTTTGTTTTTCGACGCATAGTACATCAGAGTGTCGGTGGCGCTCTCCAGGTCGTCGAGCGTGGCGTCGGAACGCGCCTCAAGTTGCATCTCGAATCCGCCCGAAGTACCGAGACCGGGGATTACCGGCGGACGCGACAGATATATCCTACATTCGGGATACTCGCTCATGTCAGCCTTGACCTGCGCCATTATGTCGTCGATGGTCTGGCCGTCGCGTTCTTCCCACGGCTTCAGTATCACCGTCAGGTCGCAACGCGACTGGTTACTGCCCACTCTGCCACTGCTTCCGGCCACGCTCTGCACATACTGCACGGCAGGATTGTCCATCAGATACTTGATGGCCCTGTCGGTCACCTTGCGTGTACGCTCAAGAGTGGCCCCGTCAGGGAGTTCGAGTTCGACCTTGAAATATCCCTGGTCCTCGATCGGCAGGAAGCTCGACGGCATGAGCCTGTTGATAACCATAATCAGGGCTATCATGACGGCAAACCCTATCAGTACGCGCTTCTTGGCGACCAAAGTCTTGCCTATCACGCCGACAAACTTATTGTTTCCGACTGCAAGCCACCGGTCAATAGTGCGGAACACCACATTCTTAGGTTTGCTCTTGTCCCTTGGCTTAAGAATCAACGAACACATGGCCGGACTCAACGTCAGAGCCACAACGGCCGACAACAGTACCGACACCACGATAGTGACCGTAAACTGACGGTAAAGCAGTCCGGTAATGCCTCCAAGGAAGCTCACCGGCACAAACACGGCGGCAAGCACCAGCGAGGTGGCTATAATCGGACTTGCCAGTCCCTCCATTGCCTTCTTGGTAGCCTCGCGCGGGGGCAGGCCGTCCTCCTCCATGACTCGCTCGACGTTCTCCACCACCACAATGGCATCGTCCACCACTATACCGATGGCGAGCACCAGGCCGAGAAGTGTCAGCATGTTCAACGAAAATCCGAATATCAGCATGAATCCGAACGTACCCACCAGCGAAATAGGCACGGCCACGAGGGGTATCAACGTTGCACGCCAGCTCTGAAGCGACAGATACACCACGAGTATCACGAGCACAAGCGCCTCAAACAGCGTCTTATACACTTCGTGGATAGATTCGGAGATATATGTCGTCATGTCGAACGGGATATTGTAGGTGACGCCCTCCGGGAAGTTGCGGCTTATCTCTTCCATTGCATCCTTGACCTGCTTGGCCACCTCCATGGCGTTGGCTCCGGGAAGCATATAGATGGCAAGCACGGCGGCGTTCTCACCGTTGATGGCGCTCTCGGTGTTGTAAGACTGGGCCTCGAGCGAGATTCTGGCCACGTCGCGAAGGCGTATAATCGAGCCGTCGGGATTTGCCCTGACCACAATCTCCTCAAACTGGCTCACCGACGAAAGTCGGCCCTGCGTAGTGATCGGAATCGTAATGTCCAGCCCCTTCACCGGCTGTTGTCCGAGCACACCGGCCGCCGACTCGCGATTCTGGTCCTTCAGCGCTTTCTGGAGGTCGGCCACCGTAATGCCCAGATTGGCAAGTTTGTCGGGCTGTACCCATATCTGCATGGCGTAATATCGGCTTCCGACATTCGACACACGTCCTACGCCCGGAAGTCGGCGGAGCAGGTCGACCACGTTCAAAGTGGCAAAGTTACTCAGATATATCTCGTCAAACTTGGCGTCGTCGGAATTCAGGCAGATGGTCATCAGCTGACTGGAAGCCTGCTTTTCGACCGAAATACCGTTTTGAACCACTTCCTGGGGCAGTCGGCTCTCTGCCAGCTTAATACGGTTCTGCACCTCAACTGCCGACAGTTCTGGGTTGGCGTTGATGTCAAACGTAATTGTGGCGGTAAAGCCTCCGGAATTGCTTGACGACGACTCCATATAGAGCATCTCAGGAGTACCGTTCAACTCCTGCTCTATCGGTGTGGCCACAGCCTGCGAAACGGTCAAAGCACTCGCGCCCGGATATGAAGCGCTGACCTTAACCACCGGCGGAGTAATCTGCGGATACTGGTCGATCGGCAACGACACAAGGCCGATGACTCCGAGCACTATTATGATTATTGACAGGACGGCCGACAAGACCGGCCGGTCAATGAAGAAACTAACTTTCATACTACTTTTTTTCGCTTTTTGCTTCAGCATCATTGCCGGAGGAAACAGCCGTCGTGTCCGGCGCCTCCCTGTCTCCGTCAAATGTCTCCTCCACAGGGCGCACTTTCATACCCGGAGTCAACTTATGCTGTCCTTCAATAACTACATTTTCACCCGACGCAAGACCCCGCTCAACCACGACACGATTGTCTATTTCAGGGCCAAGCTCGATAAATCGCTTTTCTACCGTCGAGTCCTGACGCATCACATATATATAGGCTCCGCCCTTTTCGATGATTACACCTTTAAGGGGAACCACCGTGGCATCTTCACGGACATCGAGCAAGACGCGGACCTTTGTGAACTGACCCGGCAATATCGAACGTTCGGGATTAGGCATACGTGCGCGCACCGAGAAAGTTCCGGTGTTCGGATCGACCTGAGGCTCGGCGAAGTCCACCATACCCTTGTGCAGATATACCGTGTTGTCGGCAAGCGTTATGGTCACATAAGGTTGCCAGCCTCTCGAGGCATTGCGTTCGCCAAGCTCCACGTTGCGTTCCTTACTCTTAAGGTAGTCCAATGCAGTCATGCTGAAGTCGATAAGGACCGTGTCGCTCTCGACCACAGTGGCCAACAGGCTCTTTGCCCCCGGGCCGACCAGAGTGCCGACGTCGACCATGCGCTCGCTTATACGGCCCCGTATAGGCGAACGTACAGTGGTATAGCTCAGCTCAAGTTCAGCCTGTGCAAGGTCGGCCTTGCTCATGCCCACCGCCGCAGTGGCGGTCTCGTACGCCGCCACGGCATTGTCGAGGTCAAGCTGACTGGCCGCGTTCTGCTCATACAGGGGCCGTATGCGTTCAAGGTCGCGACGCGTCTTCAGAGCCTGTGCTTCATCTTTTTTAAGCTGTGCGCGCGCCTTGTCGACACGTGCCTTATATGTGTCGGGATTGATTACGAACAGCACCTGTCCTTTGCTGACCTGCGAACCCTCCTCGAAGAGCATCTTCTCCAGATAGCCCTCGACTCTGGCCCGAACTTCCACGAACTGGCTTGCACGGACTCGTCCGACATATTCACCATAAATCTCCACATCGTCAGATACCGACCGGGTAATTCCGACCACAGGCTCATCTGCCACAGAGCGGTGCCGGCCGTTTCTGATAATCATAATGACGACGACCGCCGCTAACACCGCCAATATGGCGCAGGCCAAAAATACCACTGACTTTTTTGACTTTAATTGGGGCTTTTTCATAAATTACTTCCCTCGGTTAATTTTCCTAATTAAAAAACTTTCTATCGCATAAGACAACAGGAACGAATCCAATCATCCAAAAACTATAGACTTTAAACATAATCTCGCAAAGTTAAACTATATTTCCCAATAAGCAAAATATCGCACTCTAAGGGAAACAGAAACCATCCTTTTAACAAATTAAAAAGCCCATTAGTTCTTACATGACATCAAAACATCTCTCTCAGCAACGCTTTAAGCCGGAAAAAATGCGTGCTGCAGCATCCTAATTGCATTCTTATTTTATTCAACCCGCAATATGGACAGACAAATGTTAGACACATTAGAATATTTTTCGTAAATTTGCGCGGAAAAATTGCGGTTACGGCTCCAATTCATTGAGCCATAGTCTGCAAATAGCATAGACCAACGACAATATCATTAGCAATGAATATATCATACAACTGGCTGAAACAGTACATCGACCTGTCGGCAACCCCGGAAAAGCTTGCCGATATTCTTACGTCGACCGGACTTGAGACCGGAGGAGTAGAAGAGGTAGAATCTATACGCGGAGGTCTGCGCGGCATCGTCATAGGACACGTGCTGACCTGCGAAGAACATCCCAACAGCGACCATCTTCACATCACCACCGTAGATTTAGGCCAAAGCGAGCCCGTACAGATAGTCTGCGGAGCTCCAAACGTGGCCGCCGGACAAACCGTCATCGTAGCTACCGTAGGAACGACGCTCTACGACGGCGATAAAGAATTTCAGATCAAAAAGTCCAAAATCAGAGGCGTAGAGTCGTTCGGCATGATTTGCGCCGAAGACGAAATCGGTGTCGGCACATCGCATGACGGCATCATGGTCATCGACACTCCGCTGAAGCCCGGCACACCCGCCGCCGAATATTTCGGACTGTCGTCGGACTACGTACTTGAAGTCGACCTTACGCCCAACCGCGTCGACGCAGCATCGCACTACGGCGTGGCCCGCGACCTGAGCGCATGGATGGCATGCCACGAAGGACCCGAAGCCCCGAAATGCCACCGCCCGTCGGTCGATTCGTTTAATGTCGACACCACCGACGCCGACAAGGCCGTAAAAGTCGAAGTGGCCGACAGCAAGGCTTGTCCACGCTATTCAGGCGTAACCATACGCAACATAAAGGTCGGCGAAAGCCCCAAATGGCTCAAGGACTTCCTGACGGCCATCGGACAGCGCCCCATCAACAACATCGTCGACATCACCAACTACATCCTTCTCGGAATGGGACAGCCACTCCACTGCTTCGACCTGGACAAAATCAAGGGCGAAAAGATTGTGGTGAAGACATGTCCGCAAGGCACCCCGTTCACTACTCTCGACGGCATCAAGCGCGAGCTTGACAACCGCGACCTGATGATCTGCAACGCCGAAGAACCGATGTGCATCGGCGGTGTGTTCGGAGGTCTTGACTCAGGCGTCACCGAGTCGACCACGTCAATATTCCTCGAAAGCGCCTACTTCAATCCGACCTCGATCCGCAAGACAGCGCGCCGCCACGGACTCAACACCGACGCCTCTTTCCGCTACGAACGAGGCACCGACCCCAACGACACAATGTACTGCCTCAAACTCGCCGCAATGCTCGTCAAGGAGCTTGCCGGAGGCGAGATATGCGGTCCGGTAGTCGACATATATCCCGAACCCGTAAAACCATTCCCGGTAGAACTTGACTACGGCTACTTCAACACGCTCGTAGGCAAAGACATCCCCGCGGAGCAAATCGACAATATAGCCTCGGCGCTCGAAATGCAGATCACCGGCCACGGCGACAACTCGGTCAACCTCCTCGTTCCGACCTACCGCGTCGACGTACAGCGACCCTGCGACGTAGTCGAGGACATTCTCCGCATATACGGCTACAATAACATCGAATTTTCCCAGACTCTCCACTCAAGCCTGTCATATAAGAAACTCACCGATTCCTCCAACCAGCTTCGCGACCTTATCAGCAACCAGCTCACAGCCGTAGGATTCAACGAGATTCTGAACAACTCGCTCACGGCCGAAAGCTACTATGCCGACCTGTCGGACGACCCCAGACGAGTGCCGGTCAAACTGCTCAACCCGCTCAGTGGCGACCTCAATGTCATGCGCATGACCCTGCTGTTCGGAGGTCTGGAAGTAATCAGCCACAACATCAACCACCGCGACCCGGACCTGATGCTCTATGAATTCGGCAATGTATACTCCGCCGACTCCACAGTTGAATCCACAGCCGAGGCACCCATTGCTCCATACACCGAAAACGAGCACCTGGGCATCTGGCTTACCGGAAACAGCCGTCAGGGCAACTGGGCACGCCAGCAGGAGAAGGCCACATTCTTCGACCTGAAGGCCGACGTGGCCAACATATTCGCCCGACTCGGAATAGCATCGCGCGAAATCGAGCTTAAGGCCACGACACATCCTCTGTTCGGCTCGGCAATGACCATCGCCACACGTTCAGGCAAGGAGCTCGGCGTGATGGGAACCGTAGCAAAGAAATGGCTGAAGATGTGCGACGTCAAGCAGGAAGTCATTTTTGCCGAGCTTGACTGGAACGCAATCGTGAAGCTCGCGGTCAAGAAGAAAGTCACCTACACTCCGTTGCCCCGCACCCAGCCCGTGAAGCGCGACCTCGCACTGCTTCTGGACAACAGCGTCACTATGGCTCAGGTGGAAAAGGTGGTACGCGACAGCGAAAAGCGTCTGCTCCGCGACATCACCCTGTTTGACGTATATGAAGGCAAGAACCTTGAGCCGGGCAAAAAGAGCTACGCCATAGCCCTCACCCTCCAGGACGACGAAAAGACCCTTCAGGACAAGCAGATAGAGGCAGTCATGAACAAGGTGATAAACAATCTGAAAAATCAACTCGGAGCACAGCTGCGATAAAACAATAGATTAACTTTTAAATTTTCACATACTGATATGGGAAGAGCGTTTGAATACCGCAAGGCAAGAAAACTAAAACGTTGGGGCAACATGTCCCGCACATTTACCCGCATAGGTAAAGAAATCACCATCGCCGTCAAAGCCGGAGGTCCAGATCCTTCGACCAACCCCCGTCTGAGAGCGCTGATGCAGAACGCCAAGGCAGAAAACATGCCTAAGGACACTGTGGAACGCGCCATCAAGAAGGCTACCGACAAGGACGCAGGCGACTACAAGGAAATCTCCTACGAAGGATACGGCCCCCACGGCATCGCCATCTTCGTCGAAGCCGCCACCGACAACAACACCCGCACCGTGGCCAACGTGCGCTCATACTTCAACAAGCACGGAGGCAACCTCGGCACACAAGGGTCGCTGACTTTCCTGTTCGACCACAAGTCTGTGTTCAAAATCAAGGCCAAGGAAGGCGTTTCGCTCGAAGACCTCGAACTTGAGCTAATCGACTACGGCGTTGACGAAATCGAAAACGACGAGGACGAACTGATGATTTACGGAGCATTCGAGGAATACTCAAATATCCAGAAGTACCTCGAAGACAACGGATTCGAAATCATCAGCTCCGAATTCGAGCGCATACCACACGAACTAAAGGAAGTGACTCCCGAACAGCGCGCGGCCATCGAGAAGCTTCTTGAAAAGCTCGAAGAGGACGAAGATGTCCAGAACGTGTTCCACAACATGAAAGAAGAGGATATCGACGAATAATCCACCTCGTCAGATATTTTCCGTACAATATAACAGATAGCTCCATAGCCATGTTTTTATGACTGTGGAGCTATTTACCATCATAATAAGCTATCAATGGATCAGCTTGACGACTTACTGATATCCATAGGAATCCCGAAAGAGGAGATGGCATGGACCACCAGAATGACAGTGTTGTTCGTGGTGCTCGTCGTCACGGCAATCGTCGACTACGTATGCCGCAACGTCGTCACTAAAGTCATCCGGCGTATAGTCAGCAAGACGGAGACCAAATGGGACGACTATCTGCTCAACGACAATGTGCTCAACAACTTATGGCACCTGCTCCTGCCGGTAATCGTGTTTTTCTTTATTCCGGCCATACTCCACGGACTGCCGACGCTGGAGTTCTACACCTCCAAAGTGCTCCTGCTATACATCATCGCGATGTCCGTGAGACTCGTATGCTCCATACTCAGCGGAGCATACCAAGGCACCCTGACCCACAAAGGCATGGAGAACCATCCGCTGAAAGGGCTGTATCAGATGCTCAAACTGGCAATCATATTCATCGGCGCGATTGTGGCCATCAGCACCATGCTCAGCAAAAATCCGCTGACCATACTCACCGGCCTCGGCGCCGCCGCGACGGTGCTCATGCTCGTGTTCAAGGACACCATACTCGGATTGGTAGCAGGAATACAGCTGACGCTCAACAACATGCTCCGTGTAGGCGACTGGATCACAATCCCGTCGCGTAACGCCAACGGCATCGTACGCGAAGTCACGCTCACTACGGTAAAGGTACAGAACTACGACAACACCATCATAACCGTGCCCCCCTACACGCTCATATCCGAATCGTTCCAGAACTGGCGCGGAATGCAGGCCAGCGGAGGCCGAAGGGTGATGCGGGCCATCAACATCGACATGAACACGGTCAGATTCTCGACCGATGCCGAAATCAGCCGTTTCAGGCAGAAGGGATGGCTCAAGGAGCCGGACATCGACCACAACGGAACGATAGTCAACCTGCACGTGTTCCGCCGGTACGTCGAGCGCTACATCTCAAGCCATCCGAAAGTGCTCTCTAAGGATATGCTCCTGATGATACGCCAGCTCGACCCCACCACGCAGGGACTGCCCGTACAGCTCTACTTCTTCACCTCCGAGACCGAATGGAAGTCATACGAGACCATCGCCTCCGACATATTCGACCACGTGATAGCAATGGTCAACGAATTCGGACTGCGCATATTCCAGTCGCCGACAGGAGCCGACATCGCAGGCCTTATAAACATCAGCAACAACGGCAACACACTGCTACGACAATGATTGACAATGACATAAAAGACCTACTCGACCACGAAGCCGAAGCCATCAACAGCCCGGACTTCATCGGTCAGGACCCTGTACAGTTTCCGCGACGGTTCGACAAGCTCCAGGACATAGAGATAGTGTCACTCCTAAGCTCCTCCATCGCTTGGGGCAACAGAAAGATGATCTGCGCCAACTGCGAAAAGATACTCCGGCTCATGGACTACCGGCCTTACGACTACGTGATGGACCAAGGCTACGAGGAACTGCCCGACATGAACATCCACCGCACATTCTTCGCCAAGGACATGCGACACTTCCTGAGGGGAATCCACCGCATATACACCTCCCACGGCTCGCTGGCCGACTTCGCCATAACAAAGGACATAGCCTCCGCCGAGCTTCCGGCATGGAAACTCGTCGAGCACATCAACCGGGAGCTGTCCGAAGCCAACGACGGAGCCACCAACCCGCGGTGCCTGCCCGGAAATCTCGAATCCACGGCCCTGAAACGCGTCAACATGGCGTTGCGCTGGCTCGTCCGCGACGACGGCATAGTCGACATGGGCGTATGGAAAGGAGTGGTCACTCCGGCCCAGCTGTTCATACCCCTCGACGTCCACGTAGGCAACACTGCCCGCGGCCTCGGACTGCTGACACGCAAAAGCAACGACAAGTCGGCAGTAGTCCAGCTCACCGCCAAGCTGAAGGAGATGCGGCCCGAAGACCCCGTATGGTATGACTACGCGCTGTTCGGAATCGGAGTCAAAGGCAAGGACATTAACGTTAATTAACCTTATCGGCAAGCCCTTTAAAATCTTTACTTGTTAACTTTACATGTTAAACCGCTAAAATTTTTATTTCCAATGATTCGACTGCTTACATTGATATTTGTGGCCGTGATGACAGCCTCGTCGGCATTTGCCTCCGGAGCGCCGAAGATAAAGTTGACTGAAAAGAGCTTCGACTTCGGCACTATCAGAGAAGCCGACGGCGAAGTCAGCCACGACTTTGTGATTGAGAATATAGGCGACTCGCCTCTGATAATCACCTCGGCAAGCGCTTCTTGCGGATGCACCACTCCGCTCATCCCCAAAGAACCCGTCAAGAAGGGCGAAAAGGCCACCATACGTGTGACATACAATCCGGCCGGACGTCCCGGTGAATTCAGCAAGGACATCACCGTAAGGTCAAATGCCAAACCCTCGAAATTCAAGCTCAAGATCACCGGAACCGTACTTCCCAAAAGCAAACAGAAATCGAAATAAAGACATCGCGTCATCATGCACATACTAAGGAACTTTATATCGCTCTGCGCCATATGCGGAGCACTCGCCGTGTCGGCCCAGCCACAGGTCAAATGGCTCCAGAACGTCCACGACTTCGGCGCATTTGACGAAGACATGGGTCCCGTGACCAGTACATTCCGCCTTGTCAACACAGGTACGGAGCCGTTGGTGATAGTCGCCGCGCGCGCCACATGCGGATGCACGGTGCCGAGCTACACCCACGACCCGATAGCTCCCGGCGACACCGCAAGCGTGGAGGTGACATATAATCCCGCCGGACGTCCCGGAAAATTCGACAAGCGCGTCAAGATCGAGACCAACACCCTTCCGGCTCAAAGCATCATAACCATAAAAGGCGTGGTCATAGGAGCCGCCCAGACCCTGCGCGCCCACTATCCCATAGAAGTCGGCAAGCTAAAGCTCCGCAACACCGCCATACCGTTCGGCGAAATATACAAAGGCCGTACCAAGACTGCTTTTCTCGATGCCTACAACCAGAGCGAAGACACTATCCGCCCCGTAATCGAAGGTCTGCCCGAATATATCGAGGTCAACATAGCGCCGAAAGCCGTACCGCCGGGCGAACAGCTGACACTCACCTTCTTCTACAACTCGGCCAGGAACGACGACTGGGGTCTTTCCACTGCCGAGGCCAGAATTTACCCCAACCGCGGCGCCGCCGAAAGCCAGGAATTGTCATTGATGGCCATCGTCAACGAAGACTTCAGCAAAATGTCGGAAAAGCATAAGGCCGACGCTCCGCGCATAGCCGTATCAGAATCGACCGTCGACCTCGGACGCATCGGGAAAGGCTCGAAGCACACAGCCGAGCTAAGCATCGACAACTACGGCAAGGACCCGCTGATAATCAGAAAAATATCATGCTCCGACCCGGAAATATCCTTCAAAGTCAACAAGGACAAAATCAAACACGGCTCAAAGGCCAGACTCACCATAAGCGTTGACACATCCAAGTCAAAAGACGGGTCGATAATCAACAGCAAGCTCATCATAATCACCAACGACCCGCAGCGCCCGCAGTCGGCCGTTAGAATCGTAGGCGAATTTATTAAATAACCATACATCTGAAGACATCTCCATGGACCAGCACGAACATATCGAAAACGACGAGAAATACCACGGACTGACCGTAAACAGCGGGGTGAAGCAACAGCCCGTAGTGAACCCCTATCTCAAACCGCGCAAACGCAGACCGCTCCCCACTTCCGGCGAATTGGTCGAAGGCATCCTTAAAGGCGACATAACCACCCTGTCACGCGCCGTGACGCTGGTCGAAAGCTTGTCGGCCGACCACCAGACCATAGCACAGGAAGTAATCGAGAAGTGCCTCCCCTACTCCGGCAATTCGCGACGCATAGGCATCACGGGTGTGCCCGGTGCTGGAAAGTCTACCTCAATCGACGTGTTCGGACTCCATGTGCTCAAGGACGGAGGCAAGCTGGCCGTACTGGCCATCGACCCGTCGAGCGAGCGCACCAAAGGCTCGATACTCGGCGACAAAACCCGCATGGAGCGCCTCGCCGTCCACCCCTCGGCGTTCATACGCCCCAGCCCGTCGGCAGGAAGCCTCGGAGGAGTGGCCCGCAAGACCCGGGAGACAATCGTGCTCTGCGAGGCCGCCGGATACAACAACATTTTCGTCGAGACCGTAGGCGTAGGCCAGAGCGAGACCGCCGTCCACTCGATGGTCGACTTCTTCCTGCTCATACAGCTCGCCGGAACGGGCGACGAACTGCAGGGCATCAAACGAGGCATAATGGAGATGGCCGACGGCATAGTCATCAACAAGGCCGACGGCGACAACGTCGACCGCGCTCGGCTTGCCCAGGCTCAGTTCAGAAGCGCACTGCACCTGTTTCCGCCCACACAGTCAGGATGGTTCCCCGAAGTGCTGTGCTACTCCGGCTACTACGGACTCGGAATCGAGGAGGTATGGGAGATGATTGACCGCTACTTCAAATTCGTGAAAGAAAACGGCTACTTCGACCGCAAGCGCCAGGAACAGGCGCGCTACTGGATGTTCGAGACCATCGACGAACAGCTCCGTCGCAACTTCTACACCAACCCGGAAGTAAAGCAGATGCTGTTTGAGAAGGAAGCCCGCGTGCTCAACAACCAGCAGTCGTCGTTCACCGCCGCGCGCGACGTGCTCGACTTCTACTTCAACCGCGAAAACAAATAAACCCTAACCTTTATAACCCAATTATTTATCACACCACAATGAGATTACGCAGACTATTGCTGTTGATAGCAATAATGACCTCGGTATGCGCCATGGCGACAAACCCCATCACTGGTATGCTCGAACGAATCGACAAAGGAGCATCAAAAAAGTTCCGGATAGAACTCAAGAAAGGTCCGGATGACTTTTTCGAACTCGATCAGAAAGACAACAAGGTCGTGGTGAGAGGCAACAACTACGTCAGCATCGCCACCGGCATCAACTGGTATCTGAAGCACTACGCCGGCATACACCTTTCGTGGAACGGAATGCAGGCATCGTTGCCCGAACAGCTACCGCGAGTCGGCAAGCCCGAACGCCGTGAGACCGGTCTCGGACTCCGCTACGACTTCAACTACTGCACATTCTCATACACAATGGCATTCTGGGACTGGGAGCGCTGGGAACGCGAAATCGACTGGATGGCCTTGCACGGAATCAACCTGCCACTCGCCGTCGTAGGCCAGGAGTGCGTATGGCGCAACGTGCTCGACCGGCTCGGCTACAGCAAGGACGAAATCAACGACTTCATAGCCGGTCCGGCCTTTCTCGCATGGTGGGCCATGAACAACCTCGAAGGCTGGGGAGGACCCAACCCCGACTCCTGGTACACACAGCAGGAAGCCCTCCAGAAGAAGATACTCAAACGCATGGACGAGTACGGCATCATGCCCGTATTCCCCGGCTACTCCGGAATGGTACCCCACAACGCCGACGAGAAGCTGGGACTGAACGTCACCAAGTCCGACCTCTGGAACGGATTTGTGCGCCCGGCATTCATCAACCCCACCGACCCGCGCTACAACGAGATAGCCGACCTTTACTACAGCGAGCTTGAGAAGCTCTACGGCAAGGCTATGTTCTACTCCATGGACCCCCTGCACGAAGCAGGCAAGGAGAACAGCGTCGACTTCGACGCCGCCGGAAAGGCGGTCATGGAGGCCATGAAGCGGGCCAACGACAAGGCTGTATGGGTCGTACAGGCATGGGGCAAGAATCCGCGCCCCGAGATGATACGCAACCTGAATGCTGGCGACCTGCTCATCCTTGACCTGTTCAGCGAATGCAAGCCTATGTGGGGCATCGACTCGCCCGGAAAGCGCGACAACGGGTTCGAACAGCACGACTGGCTGATGTGCATGCTCGAAAACTTCGGCGCCAACGTCGGCCTGCACGGACGTATGGACTTCCTCATCCACAACTTCTATGAAGCGCAGACCAACCCCATGGCGAAGAACCTCAAAGGCATCGGACTGACCATGGAAGGCTCTGAAAACAACCCCGTCATGTTCGAGCTGATGTGCGAACTGCCCTGGCGCAAAGAGAAGTTCACCAAAGAGGACTGGCTGAAGGAATACGCCCTGGCACGCTACGGCGTAAAGGACGAAAAGATTGAAGAGGCGTGGATGATTCTCGCCAACAGCATATACAACGCCCCGCTCGGCAACATCCAGCAGGGTCCGCACGAATCCATATTCTGCGGACGCCCCTCGCTCAACAACTTCCAGGCATCGAGCTGGTCGAAAATGAAGAACTACTACGACCCCACCGAGACAGCCCGCGCCGCCAGGCTGATGCTCGAAGTGGCCGACAAATACCGCGGCAACAATAACTTCGAATATGACCTCGTCGACATCGTGCGCCAGTCGCTGTCCGACGAAGGACGCATCACCTACAACAAGGCCGTGGCAAGCTTCAAAAGCTTCGACAAGAACAGCTTCAGGCACCACTCCTCACGATTCCTCGACATACTCCTCAACCAGGACCGACTGCTGGCAACAAGAAGCGAATTCCGTGTAGGACGCTGGATAGAGCAGGCACGCAATCTCGGCAACACCCCGCAGGAGAAAGACCTCTACGAATGGAACGCACGAGTACAGATAACCACCTGGGGCAACCGTCCCTGCGCCAACGAAGGCGGACTGCGCGACTACGCCCACAAAGAATGGAACGGCATACTGAAAGACTTCTACTACCCCCGCTGGGACGCCTACTGGAAGACCCTCGACGACCAGCTCGACGGCAAGCCGGAAGTCACGCTCGATTACTACGCCATGGAAGAGCCGTGGACCCTTGACAAAAAGCATTATGAGTCAAAGGCCGAAGGCGACTGCGTGACAGTAGCCAAGGAAGTATTTGACAAAGTGTTCGGCGATGGAAGCTGTTGCCGGTAAGAGACTACTCTCGCTCGACATCCTGCGCGGTATCACCGTGGTCGGAATGATCATTGTCAACAATGCCGGGGGCAGACAGTCATACGACTATCTGCGCCACTCGGCCTGGAACGGGCTGACGCCGTGCGACCTCGTATTCCCGTTCTTCCTGTTCATAATGGGAGTGTCCACCTACATCGCCCTGCGCAAATTCAGCTTCAGGCCGTCGCCGGCCGTAGTCCGCAAAGTATTGCGCCGGACAGTGCTGATACTGCTCATCGGATGGTTGCTCCACTGGTTTGACCACGCAGTCGACGGCGAGTTCTTCGTGTTCGGCAGTCTGCGACTGACCGGAGTACTCCCCCGGATAGCCCTCTGCTACTGCATCGTCTCGTTCATGGCCCTTTATCTGAACCGCACCGCGCTCGTCTGGTCAGCCGTCATATTGCTGGCCCTGTACACGCTTCTGCTGTGCATGTTCAACGGCTACGAACCCGACTCCACCAACTTCCTCAACATCGTCGACAAGGCCGTTCTCGGCACTCAGCACCTCTACCGCAAAGGCCCCGTCGACCCGGAAGGACTGGCAAGCACCGTATCCTCGATAGCCCACACGCTCATAGGATTCTGCTTCGGGAGCATCGTCTTCGGCAAGGACACGCTCGACCGCAAGACAGTGCGTATCTTCGTCTGCGGATTCATGCTGATGGCCTCCGGCTACCTGCTCACCGAATGGCTCCCCCTCAACAAGCGCATCTGGTCGCCCACGTTCGTGCTCGTGACGTGCGGACTGGCATCCCTGCTACTGGCGACCCTGATGTACTTCATCGACATGCTCGGCAAAAAACGCTGGTGTCGATTCTTCGACGTGTTCGGAGTGAACCCCCTGTTCCTCTACGTCATGAGCGAGGCGGTCGCCACCATCGCAAGCGCCACCGGCTCCAAAAAGGCTATTTACGAAGCAATCCACACCCTCGTCCCCGACCCCTACCTGGCATCGGCCGTCTACTCGACAGCGTTCGCATTGCTGATGGGGTTATTCGGATACATCCTCTACCGTCGCCGCATCTACATCAAGATTTAGCGACGCAAGCGTTACAAACGTCACACGGCATTACACAGATTTTGGAATGTAACAGCAGTAGAAATATATATCGGCGGTAGTGACGCACGAGCCGTGCATCCGCTTTAGAACCAATGCATCAAGTCGGACGTCCGACTGTAGTTAACAGTGGATATGACGGGGGCAGGGATATGGCGCATATTTGCCCGCAACTATAGACATAAGCGGTGTCTTTGTCAGTGACGGAGACTTGTTTCTCTAATTTGTATTCGCATCCCATGCCAAGCAACATATTGCCAAATTCATCCATAAGCACATCCCGTCCATTTTCGATGCAGTGCGTAGAACACGTTGTCGCTCAACGGATTGCAGATCTTCGGGTACAAGAGCCCGAAAATGCTCCGTCATACCTTCTATAATTCGCTAATTTAGACCTTCTCAGGCCTGTGTTTTTGTACCCGCAAAGATAGCGATTTTCAGGGATATATCCTAATTTAATTTGGTCATCTCAAAGAATATTCACAACTTTGTCACCGTGGTAATAATTACTACGGTAATAAAATATGAAGTTCTATAATCGCACTAAGGAAATAGAGGAATTAAAGCGGATACAAGGGCGAGCCTTTGAATCCCGGTCGAGAATGACAGTGATAACAGGTCGGCGTCGTATCGGCAAGACATCTCTTGCTCTGCGCGCCACGCAGGGAGAGTATCCTACGGTTTATCTTTTTGTCAGTCGTAAAAACGAGGCTGCGTTGTGCGAAGAGTTCGCCGGTCTTATCTCAAACGCTCTCGACTGCTATGTACCATCGGAGATAAAGACTTTCAAGTCACTGTTCCAGATATTGATGGAACTTGCGAAGACCCGCAAGTTTAATCTGATTATAGATGAGTTTCAGGAATTCTTCAATGTCAATCCCTCGGTATTCAGCGACATGCAGAATATCTGGGATACTTACCGCAACGATACGCATGTGAATCTTCTGCTTATGGGTTCGGTATATTCGATGATGCACAAGATTTTTGAAAGTTACCATGAGCCGT
>CAJTSJ010000029.1 GCA_910578785.1 uncultured Muribaculum sp.
TCATAATCATAGCTCTATGAGAATCGTACATTTCATAATATATCTATGCGCCATAGCAGGCACCATAACGGTTGCATCCTGTAAAAAAGACGATTTCAACAGACGCGAAGAATGGCCGGTGAGCGGTGTCGAAAACATCGACACCGAATGGTTCAGAAAGGAATTGTCCGACAACAACCCAAGATTTATTGATTCAAACATCGCCCTGAACTACATCGATGGAGGAATTATCCATTCATACACCGACGGCGACCGATACTCCTGGAGATTTATCGAACTGTCCACAGGCATCGACGTGAGGTTCAGCTATTCGCTCATTGACGACAAATCCGCCATCATAAGCGACCCGATTCTAACAATCAACGACAAAACCGTTAAACTCCGACACGCAAAACTCGAACAAGACAGAAACAGCACAAAATGGATCAGCATGTCCACTCCCGACAAAAGCCATATCGTAATAGTTGTCAATCAAAATATTGGTTTATAATTTCAGCATTTAAAAGAATCCATAATATGGAGCTTCATCTATAAATTCGACACGCTTAATCAACCAATCCTTGAGTTCTGACAATGCGGCACTGAAATCTTCACTTGAA
The DNA here is from genome assembly GCA_910578785.1 of uncultured Muribaculum sp. Classification (GTDB taxonomy): domain Bacteria; phylum Bacteroidota; class Bacteroidia; order Bacteroidales; family Muribaculaceae; genus Muribaculum. The sequence continues at coordinate 600 of CAJTSJ010000029.1, forward strand.
CGCCCATTACCATCAGGCCCGGTTCCCGGCCAGCATTCGCCATTTTGCAAAGCCGAGACTTTTACAATTCCGGCGTATTCATCCATATACTCGAGTACCTGAGGAAAGAGTTCAGTCTTAAAAAGAATCCACTTTTGTTCAAATGCAGACTTGAATACTTCTGATTTAATCAAATCGAGATAAAACTTTGCGCCAACAAAAATATCTCCGCTAAGAAATAATTTGCGGTCAAATGAATTTTGAAAATTAAAAGCACAATCATAGTCCCACAATGGACCCATTTTATATAGAGACTCCGCATTCTCCTTAAACAAGTATACGCTTTTAGGCCAATTTAATTCCCAATTAAGTGCAACCAGATTGACTAATAGATAATTTACAGCTTGTTCAATGTCAATAAAGTTCTCAGGATTACCAGTTTTAACAGACGCTTCCATCTGCTCAAAATCTGCCTGCCATTTTTTTAACAGCTCATCGACAGCTACCTCCGCTGTCTGTCCATCCTTAGGATTGACAATCTCAATTAAATCCGGATCCTTAACCATTACCGGAAGATTATAAATTTGACTTTTAAATTTGTATTCTTCATCAAAATAAGAATCCATTTCCCATATTATTCCCTCTTCCTCATCTATATCTACGCTACCAGAGTTAATTCCAATCTTTTCAGATAGCATGTATGCACCTTTAAACTTACCATTTAGCACAACATTTACAGGAATTGAATGGTTAGTATAAGGCATATTTAACAACTCTCCTATTTTAAATGCAATAGCATTCTTCATTAAAGTATTATCTATATAATTAGCAATCAGCACATAACTTTTTGCCTTTTTAAGCCCGCAAAGCGAAACTTTTTTCTCGAACTTCAATCTATACGGTTTTTTAGCATAACCCCATGTCGAATTTCCTCGGCCACGTATATTTACGGAAACGTTGTCTAAATCTTCATAATTCCCATAGCAATTCATCGAAAATTTGGCAGATAAATATTCACTCTTACTGCTGATTTCTGAAACTACCGGATTCGTTGTGATATATAGTGTCGGTACATTGCTGCCTAAACTGTATTCTGAGACATCATTCATACTTAGAATACACTTCTGTTCATTTTTCAAAACTATGGATATACTATCATAAAAATCTGACATTTCATTATGCCTAATAAAACGCATATCTGACACACTATCAATAGGAATTGCCGTAACCCTATCCTTCCCTTTATCAGTGACAAAAATATTCAACCATGTATACTTTGAAGTATCAGCCGACACTGACAAAGAGCAACTAATTAATAAGAAAACATATAATAACCGCATAATCATACTATTACTTTACTACTATTTTTAATGATTTTCTTCCCACAATAACAATATATACTCCGCTTGCAAACTTGTCTGTATCAATATAAGCGACATCAGATATTTCTTGTAACAAAACTACCTTGCCAGACATATCAACAATGCGAAGTTCATCTGTTCCTTCCGAAACGACAACTTTTATTTTATTACAATTGTATGATATTAGACTTACATTGTCCGCAACGATGTCGTCTTTACGACTAAATATATCTTCTGGAAATCGCATTTCTGACATCTCCCACCTCATTATATCACTGAGACAAATATCTATGCTTGAAATGTAATCAGTAATTACCATATTACCATCATTAAATATAATCCGGGCTTTATCACTCATATTTAAGCGATACTCATTATCACATTTATCAGTGACAATCATACTACGCCACTGTTTACTGCTTTCCACAGCTTGTCCAGCCCAAACCGACATTTCAAAGCCCAATGTCAGGATAGAAGCAATCATCGTGAATTTCAAAACTTTCGCCATATTCATACCAAATCATCTTTATATCCGACAAAGATATTAATAATAAAAATACCCCCCCCCCGTTAACTATATTTAACATTAAAATAACAAAACGAAGGCTTGTGCCGTATTATGGCACAAGCCTTCGCCTTAAAGTTTCATTATCAATTCAATTATCAGTGCTTCGATTGAGGCTTTTCGTCAGCGAAGCGATTTGGGAATGCCAGATGCTGTCGAGGACGAATCATGGCATAGACCACAAGTCCTATACCGAGGAGTATGAACGGAATGCTCAATTGCTGGCCGATGTTAAGAGTCATCGTGGCCTCACGGGCAACCTGGTCATTCTTGATAAATTCGATTATAAAACGCGGAAGGAATATTCCGATAAAGAACACTCCCAGTATCAACCCCGGGCGTTCCTCGGCATTCTTCTTCCAATACATCCACATCAGCAGAGCAAACAGCGCGAAATAGCAAAGAGCTTCGTATATCTGCGTCGGATGTACAGCCTGGCCATAGTACATTTGCTGCCATTCGCGGGAACGGACAAACATGAATCCCCACGGAAGATCGGTAGCAGTGCCGAATATCTCCGAATTAAAGAGATTTCCAAGTCTGATAAGACCTCCGACAAGAGCAATCGCCACAACAAGACGGTCAAATGTCCACAACGGGTTGCGCTTCGTAACGAATATGGAGAATAGAATCACGGCAAGTATGATGGCAATAGTTCCGCCATGGCTTGCCAGACCGCCTTCCCATATATAGAGAATCTTTATAGGGTCGGCACGATACACATCCCATTCGTAGAAAAACACATGTCCCAACCGGGCACCGACAATAGTGGCGACAACTACATATATCAGCAATATGCCGAGCCACTTTTCTGGAGCGCCTTCGTGTTTGAACATTCTGGCTACAATCTCATAGCCGACGATAAATCCGATGGCAAACATAAGTCCATACCATCGGATCGTAATCGGACTGCTTATAATCTCCGGGCTGACAGCCCATGTCACAAAGTCAAGCATTCGTTAGTTTTATAAATCTGTTAACTACACTAAATGTCTAATAAGATCCTCCTTGTCGCCATGAAGCATATCTATAACCGGAATCTCAATCATAGTGTATGCTCCCGGACGCTGAACGATGGAAGCACGCGCCACCCCGACAAGTATCTGAGCCGTCAATGCCGGATTGTTTATAGACATGTTAAACTCAAAGCGCTGATTTTGTGTAACGCCCGAAACACCCTTGCGAACCATATTGACGCCATGTCCCATATCTTTGATTTCGTCGACTGACTCAACCTGGAACACGTGAGTCTCGTCGCTTGCAAAGTACGGGTCGGCCTTAATAGCCTTGGTCACTTCCTCAAGTTTCGCATCAGGTTCAAGCTCCACATACACCATTCTGCGATGTATTCCAGTTCCCAAGGGAATAGTCATCGACAACGCATTTCTGACTCCGGCCTTAGACTTTACAGCCACAGTATGCCCCATACTCATTCCGGGACCGAAATTAGTATACGTAATACCTTTGGGCGCGGCCGCCTGCATCAACGCACGCACTATAGAATCGCTTCCGGGATCCCAACCCGCAGATATGATGGCAACCGAACCATGAGCCTTGGCTATAGGATCGAGAGTTTTACGCAGGTCGGCTATCGAACTGTGTATGTCAAAACTGTCAACAGTATTAACACCTTCTGCAAGCAAAATGCGTGCATGCTGCTCTACCTCACGTGTCGGCGTACACAAAATAGCCACATCCACATCGTCAAGCCGCATCACGTCGGACACCACTTTATATGCAGACAACTCAGACGGCTGTGGTGCGTCAGGATTACGACGCACCACTCCGGCTATTTCAAAATCAGGGGCCTGACGCAACGCATCAAGCACATACTTTCCAATATTGCCGTAACCTACTATTGCGGCTCTTATTTTCTTCATAGAATAGATAAATTATTAAAATAATTATTTGTTGTTTTTTATGATGTCTTCCGTATCCTGGGCAATCATCAGTTCCTCATCAGTAGGAATCACGACAACCTTCACCTTCGAGTCGGCAGCTGAAATCACCTTCTCCTCTCCGCGTGAACCGGCATTGACCTGCTCGTCAATCTTCACTCCAAGATAAGTCAAATGATCGCACACGGCCTGACGGAGAGGCTGTTGGTTCTCTCCTACACCACCGGTGAAGACAATGATGTCAACGCCGTTAAGCACGGCAGTGTATGCACCGATGTATTTCACGATACGATAGATGTACATGTCAAGTGCGAGCTTGGCACGTTCGTTGCCTTCGGCGATAGCGGCGTCGATGTCACGCATATCGGATGATATTCCTGATATTCCAAGCACACCGCTTTTCTTATTAATCAAAGTGCTCAACGCCTTTGTGTCGAGTCCTTCCTTGTCCATTATGAAGGTCAAAGCTCCGGGGTCTACATCACCTACACGCGTACCCATCATCAGACCTTCCACAGGTGTCAGACCCATAGAAGTGTCGATGCTCTTCCCGTCCTTTATGGCTGTAATCGAACCTCCGTTGCCGATATGGCAAGTGATTATGCGCTGTTTCTCATAAGGGACATCGAGGAATTCGCACACACGCTTCGATACGTAGCGATGGCTTGTACCATGAAATCCGTAACGACGGATGGCGTACTTTTCGTAAAGCTCATACGGAAGAGCATACATATATGCCTCCTTAGGCATGGTCTGGTGGAATGCCGTGTCAAACACAGCCACCTGAGGAACTTCGGGAAGGATTTCGCTTACAGCGTCAATACCGGTCATATTGGCGGGATTATGCAGTGGAGCCACGTCGTAGCACTCCTTTATCTTAGCGATAACCTCATCGTCAATCCTGACGCTCTTGTTGAATTTCTCTCCTCCGTGTACCACACGGTGCCCAACGGCATCAATTTCCTTCAGACTCTTGATGCATCCGTATTCAGGGTCGGTAAGGAGGTTCAATATGTCGTTAATGGCTTTCTTATGGTCAGGAATAGACTCCTCTATCACCTTTTTGCCACCGTCGGCCAATTTGAATTTCAGAAAAGAATCGTGCAAGCCGATTTTCTCAACGCCGCCTTCGGCCAATGTCTCCTTTTTGTCGACATCAATAAGCTTATATTTTACAGAGCTGCTTCCGCAGTTTAGCACTAATATGTTCATTGCTGTATAGTATGATTCTAAAGTTGCAGAGTTAATGATGAATCAGGCATGCTCTTTGGCTCCTATAGCCTGATTGCATGTTATAATGATTGTTTTATAAATATCTTCGGGGAAACATCCGCGCGACAAGTCATTGACAGGAGCTGCAAGGCCCTGCAGAATAGGACCTACCGCCTGCACGCCACCAAGACGCTGTACGAGCTTGTAAGCAATATTGCCTGTCTCCAACGACGGGAAAATAAGCACATCCGCCCGACCGTTAACCGGACTTCCGGGAGCCTTGCTCTTGGCTACGGCAGGAACTATGGCGGCATCGGCCTGAAGCTCACCGTCGACAACCAGGTCAGGATTAGCCTCACGCACCAATTTTACCGCCTCGATGACCTTGTCGACTCTTTCGTGCTTCGCACTACCCTTTGTCGAGAAACTCAACATAGCTATGCGGGGAGTTATACCGGCAATATCACGCGCGGTATCAGATGCCGACAATGCAATCTGAGCAAGTTCGGGAGCAGACGGGTCAGGAATCACGGCGCAATCCGCAAACACCATTACACCATCTTCGCCGAACGGAGAATTGTCGGGAAGAAGCATCACGAACGCTCCTGACACAACATCGATTCCGGGCTTGGTCTTTATAACCTGGAAGGCTGCGCGAAGCACATTGCCTGTAGTGTTAAGCGCACCGGCCACCTGTCCGTCGGCATCTCCGTTCTTAATCATCAAACATCCCAGATACAGCGGATTGGCTGTAGTCTTGCGGGCGTCTTCCATGGATATACCCTTCTTCTTGCGAAGCTCATAGAATAAAGGTGCATATTTGTCTATCACCTTAGGGTCATTGGGATTAACTACCTTAGCCTTGCAGACATTAGTAAGGCTCAATTCACTTGCAGCCTCACTGATTTCCTTTGGATCACCAATCAAAATTACATCGGCTATGCCTTCCACAATGATTCTGTCGGCGGCTGTTAGCGTGCGCGGTTCTGTACCTTCGGGGAGCACTATTCTCTGACGGTGTTCCTTAGCTTTTGAAGTTAGTTTTTCAAAAAGTCCCATAACTTAATTTTATATTTATGGTTAATTATTAATGATATACGGAATCTTGATTATTTCTTACTGCAAAAGTACATTTTTTGGCCGTATAATATCCAAATTGTCTTTTAATTTTTACAAAAAATTTGCATACCCTGTCCATTGCTACACTCTGCATGACATAAAAAAGGATGAAGTCCGAGCCGGACCCCATCCAATATAATATACGATAATAGAAAAGTTACTGAGCCTTTATATTAGGAGTGACAGTAAAGGTAGTCGTGCCACCGGTAGTGTCGTCGCCCTCACCGGTATCTCCACCCTCTCCATCATCAGGAACGGGTTCTGTAATTACAAGTGTGTAATCCAGTAGTGCCTGCGCCGGGCTATAATTTACTGCATATACCGGGAACATTATGCGAAGGAGATGACGTCCGACAGGAAGATTCTGTGTATCAAAAGTCATCGCATAAGGGGCAAGGACTGTAGTATAATTGATACCATAGTCGAGCTGATATGTGACGGCACCGAATGCAATGTCCTTGGCATTTGAATTTACAGGCACAATGGATTCAATCGCGAAACTCTGGCCCTGCGGAACGGTAATTACACCATTCTCCACCTGTGTACCCTCGCTGAATGTAACTCTCACGTCAAACTCAGGCAGATTATTGTCGTCGCTACATGACAGCAGCATCAACGGCAATGCGAAAATTAAGTAGAATAACTTTTTCATAATAGTTTAGCGTTTTATAAGTGAATCTTAATATCTATACAACAAACAGATATTAAATAAGTTTACACCAATTTATGACTTTTATGAGGTCTCAATCCGACCGGCAACTTACCGTTGCGATGATTGTTTATACCATACAAACCAGACTGTTATATGTTATGACAAAAATTGAAGTAAAACGAGTTTATGACGATCCAGCCGGAACGTACGACGGATATAGAATCTACATCGACCGTCTTTGGCCCCGAGGTGAGTCCAAAGAGAAATTCCATTATGACCTGTGGGATAAAGATATTGCCCCATCGACGGAACTTCGCAAGTGGTTCCATGAAGACCCGGACGGAAGGTGGGATGACTTTAAAGCCCGCTACAATAAAGAACTGGAAATGTCGGCTTCAGCAGATGAATTGCTGTGCAAAATAAAGGGCCTGTCTTTGGTCACATTATTATATAGTTCGCGCGACCATGAACACAACAATGCACAAGTACTTGCCGACTACTTGCGGAGCAAACTCTAAGAGATTGTTTTAAAACTGACTTTTAACTTCATGATTTTTCGCTAAATTTGTGGCATGGAAGATTATGACAGCCACATTTTGGCAAAATTATTCACCGACGCCACCGGTATGAACGCCGAGACCATAACCAGACTGCCCGGCGCCGGATCTAACCGACGGTATTACCGGCTTACTTCCGGCAACAAATCTCTGATAGGCGTCGCCGGAAAAGTTGTAGCCGAAAACGAAGCTTTTATATATTTAAGCCGCCATTTCGCTGAAAAGGGTCTGCCTGTGCCTAAAGTGTATGCAGTGTCAATAGACAGGATGCACTATATACAGGACGACCTTGGAGACACGGCCTTGTTCGACTTAATTAAATCCGGACGAACCACCGGCAAATGGGATATCAATGAAATAGAAGCACTCAGGCAAACTGTCAAAGCATTGCCACTTATTCAATGGCAGGGTGCTGAAGGACTTGATTTTGACAAATGCTACCCCATTCCGGCAATGGACCGCACCTCCGTGATGTGGGACCTTAACTATTTTAAATATTGCTTTTTGAAATCTTCAGGCATAGAGATTGACGAGCCGGAGCTTGAATCGGACTTCGAACGATTCACATCTATGCTGTTAAGCCACAATACCGACACATTCATGTATCGCGATTTTCAGTCACGAAATGTAATGTTCGACAAATCCGGGCATCCTTGGTTCATCGACTTTCAGGGAGGCCGACGCGGACCCGTTTATTATGACGTGGCTTCGCTTCTTTGGCAGGCCAAAGCAAGAATCCCGTCAGCAATCAGGGAAGAATTAATAGACTGCTACATCGAGGCAAGCCGACAATATTTTCCTGTCGGAGGCAAGCCGTTCAGAAAGAATCTAAGACTCTTCGTCCTTTTCAGAACACTGCAGGTGCTCGGAGCCTATGGATTCAGAGGATATATCGAGCGCAAACCCCACTTCCTGCAAAGCATACCTGACGCAATCGACAATCTAAAGGAACTGCTGACCGACGGACTTCCGGACCTTCCATATATGTCAAAATTACTGGCACAACTCGTCAGTCTCGAAAAATTCAGCCACAATTCATGCCAACCGGAGCCGGGCATCCTTACTGTACACGTCAACAGCTTCGGATTCAAAAAGTCAGGCATACCGGACGACCCGACAGGCAATGGAGGCGGATACGTGTTCGATTGCCGTGCGATACACAATCCCGGTCGATATGAACAGTATCGTCAGCTCATGGGCCGAGACCGTGAAGTCATCGAATTCCTTGAAAATGACGGCGAAATAACTCATTTTCTCAAAAGCGTCTTCGCTCTTGTCGACAATTCTGTCGAGCATTATATCAAACGTGGATTTACAGACCTTACGGTAAGTTTCGGGTGCACAGGCGGACAGCACCGCTCAGTCTACAGCGCAGAAAAGCTGGCCATGCATCTGCATGAGAAATATCCATGTCGGGTGTGTCTGTCACATATTGAGCAAAGAATTAAAACTGTACTTAATCCTAACCGGGAATGAAAAAGCAAGCCATGATATTCGCCGCCGGACTCGGCACCCGGCTTAAACCTGTAACCGACAGCCTGCCCAAGGCGCTGGTGGAGATAAACGGCAAGACCATGCTTGACCGCGTAATCGACAACCTCATCAGGAGCGGATACAGGAATATAGTCGTCAACGTACATCACTTCGCCGATACAATTATAGAGCATATCAGGCGAAACAAATATGACGCTGAAATTACCATCAGCGACGAACGCGAACTGCTTCTTGACACAGCCGGGGGTGTAAGGAAAGCCATCGGGATGATTGATGCCGACAGTCCGCTTCTCATACATAATGCTGACATATTAACCGACATCGACCTATCGTTAATGTCAGACTCTCTGTGCGATGACGATGCACTGCTTCTTTGCTCAGACAGACGAAAATCGTCACGCTACCTTCTGTTCGACAACGACTGCCGCATGCATGGATGGATTAATGAAAATACGGGCGAAATACGACCGCAAGGAATACTCCCCGATTCGATGCAGAAGATGGCATTCGGCGGAATACACATCGTGGGGCCTGAAATTCTGTCGGCATTAAAATCACATATTGAAAACGAAACGCCATATTCAATCATTCCGTTCTATATCGATGTCTGCAACGAGCTTAAAATCAAAGCCTACATGCCAACAGCGGAATACCAATGGTTTGACATCGGGAGCCTTGAAAAGCTGAATCAAGCCAGGGAATCATACATCGAACGCACATAAACCGGTTCAGCGCCATCAGTTGTTGATGGTGCTCCTGAACTGGCTCGGACTCTGTCCGGTGACGCGCTTGAACAAGCGGGTAAAATGTTGAGGATATTGAAACCCGAGATCATAGGCTATGATTCCGACATCATTGGATGTAGTGGCAAACTTATGCTTGGCCATATCTACAATATGGCGTGTTATTATATCCTGAGCCGTACTCCCCGACTCTTTCTTTATCAGGTCTCCAAAATATCCGGGCGACAGATTTGCAAGGTCGGCAAAATAGGCTACAGAAGGCAGGCCGTCCACGCATCTGCCACTCTGAAAATACTCGCGAAGGTCTCGCTCGAAAGAGGCAAGCACTTCCGAGCACACTTTATGGCGTGTGATAAACTGACGGTCATAAAAGCGGTGCAGGTATTCGAGCAAAAGCTGAATGTTGGCTGAAAGCAAGTCGGCAGAATGCTTGTCGACCGGATGTTCGGTCTCCTGCATTATTTTATCCAGACAGTCAAGGAAAATCGAGCGTTCGGTTTCCGACAGATGAAGGGCTTCACGCTGGGAATAATCAAAAAATCCATAATCCTTCAATTTTCCTCCAAGGGGCGTGCCGAACGCAATGTCAGGATGGAACATCAATCCTACCACGTCAGGGCCCACCTCAACGGCATCCGACATAACCTCCACCGACTGTCCCGGTGCAAAAGTCACCACAGACCCTTCCTGATAGTCATACAGCTGTCTGCCATACTTGAGAGCACACTGCGTTCCCTTTTTTAAAAACACAGCATAAACACCATATTCATATATGCCGGACTTCATCGGCACAGTCGACTGCTTAAGGTCTATTACCGACACGAGAGGATGATACGTACTAAGTCCGTACATCTTGTTGTAAGCATCTACAGAGTTTATAGTCAAATGTTCCATATTGCAAATGTAATGCTTATTTTCCAATCTCAAGACCCAATCCGCCAATATGGTAGGCATATCTGCAATAAAGTTAAAAATCAGGCCTTACCATGTGCGTAACTTTGCATAGTCAATTATTTGAATCCGGTCCAGACATCGTGATAAGACAAAAAATGCGTAATTTTGCAGTGTCAAACATTTATATAAATAATCTCTTAAAATAATGGCAACTGTAAAGCACCAATATCTCACTAAAGGGACTTGTTCACGACTGATCGAGATTGAAGTCGAAAACGTAGTCATAAAAAGTGTAAGCTTCCTCGGAGGGTGTCACGGCAACCTTCAGGGAATTGCATCACTCGTCAAAGGCATGAGACCAGAAGACGTGGTTGACAGACTTAAGGGCATACGATGCGGCAGCAAAAGCACATCTTGCCCTGACCAGCTCGCTTTGGCTCTCGAATCGATAGTCGGTGACCGATAAACGAGTAAGGACCAATCATTGCAAATTATTCACAAGAGATATTTTATTAAAAATGAAAACAATAGAAAATCAGACATTCGGAGGCGAACGCCCGCTCTTCGCCTCAAAAGATTTAAGATTAGTAAATGTGACCATCACTCCGGGCGAATCGGCACTCAAGGAGTGTTCCGACATCGAGGCTGACAGATGCGAATTTCAAGGCAAGTATCCGTTCTGGCATGTCGACCGGTTCAGAATTGACAATTGCATATTCCGGGAAGGAGCAAGAGCCGCACTCTGGTATTCCAAACATCTGCTTATGACCGACACTCTGGTCGAAGCACCGAAGATGTTCCGTGAGATGACCGACCTAACACTTGAGAATGTCGACATACCCGACGCCCAGGAGACACTATGGCACTGCCATGACGTTAAACTGAAGAATGTAAAGGTAGCAAAAGCCGACTATCTGTTCATGCATAGTTCAGATATAACCATCGAGAACTACCGACAGCAAGGCAATTACTCATTTCAATACTGCAAGAATGTCGTAATACGCAACGCAGTCATCGATTCCAAAGACGCTTTCTGGGGAACCGAGGACGTCACGGTATATGATTCGACAATTACCGGAGAATACCTCGGATGGCACTCCAAGAGACTCAAACTCGTCAATTGCCATATTGCCGGCACACAGCCCCTATGTTATGCCACCGACCTGGTAATGGAGAACTGCACCATGGACAGCGATGCCGACCTCGCTTTTGAAAATTCGACTGTCAACGCCACTATACTGTCTCCGGTCACCAGCATAAAGAACCCGCGAAGCGGAAAAATTTCGGCAAAAAGCATCGGTGAAATTATCCTCGATGAGAACATAAAACAGCCGGCCGACTGCACCATAACAACTGAAGCGTAGAATTCTGCAATCTCTGTGGACACAAAGAAAGAGAAAGGGCGAAACAAGCTGTCGGAACTGGTAAGAAGCAACCGTCAAGTGACTGTTGCCGAACAATTGCGCATGATTGTATCGTTGAGTATCCCGGCCATTCTCGCCCAGCTTTCGTCCATAATAATGCAGTACATAGATGCTTCGATGGTTGGACGCCTCGGAGCCGACGCCGCAGCCTCAATAGGGCTTGTGTCCACATCCACATGGCTTTTCGGAGGACTTTGCGCGGCGACAGCCACCGGATTTTCAGTGCAGGTGGCCCACATGATAGGAGGCGGAGGAATCACCGAAGCAAAGTCCGTACTTCGCCAGTCGCTTATTGCCACACTATGCTTCAGCATAGTCATATCGTCAATCGGAATAGGCATCAGTAGCGATTTGCCCGTATGGCTTGGAGGCAATGAATCCATCACCGGTGGAGCTACAATGTACTTTCGCATATTTGCGATGTTTCTGCCCGCGCTCATGATGAACTTTCTGGGAGGAAGCATGCTTCGGTGCAGCGGCAATATGCTCGTTCCAGGGATGCTTAATGTGATGATGTGCGTACTCGACGTTGTGTTCAACCTTCTGCTGATCTTCCCAGCAAGAGAAGTAACACTCGCCGGAATCGCGTTTACGATGCCCGGTGCGGGCTTAGGTGTAGAAGGAGCCGCATTAGGAACAGGTCTGGCGGAACTCGTCACCATGACGATGATGCTCTACTTCCTGTGTTTCAGGACAGGCGACCTTTGCCTGTTGGGATTCAGCGGGAGCTTTAAACCGACTAAACAGTGCTTGAAAAAGGCGGTTAAAATCGGTCTGCCGATGGGTGTCGAACACTTCATATTGTGCGCCGCACAGATATTGACAACCGTGATTGTAGCCCCGCTCGGAACATTCGCCATAGCCGCTAACGCATTTGCCATCACAGCCGAAAGCTTATGTTACATGCCCGGCTACGGAATCGGCGATGCCGCCACAACACTGATCGGCCAAAGTCTTGGTGCCGGACGAAAAGACCTGACAAGGAGTTTCGCCAACATAACCGTAGGCATGGGAATCGCCGTAATGACCATCATGGGCATAATCATGTATTTCGCCGCACCGCTTATGATGGGAATAATGACTCCCGAGCCTCAGATAATCGACTTGGGAGTGATGGCCCTGCGAACCGAAGCATTTGCAGAGCCGATGTTCGCGGCATCCATCGTTGCCTACGGAGTATTTGTAGGAGCCGGCGACACATTGGTTCCATGTGCTATGAATCTATTCAGCATGTGGGCTGTACGATTATCGCTGGCGGCCATACTCGCTCCTACAATGGGACTTCACGGCGTATGGATAGCCATGTGCATCGAACTATGCTTCAGAGGCCTCATATTCCTTATCCGCCTCAAAGGCAACCGCTGGATGAATTCCCGCAACATAGCAAACTTAAACTCCAATGAAATATAACTTTGACGAACTGACCGAACGCCGGGGGTCAAACTCGGTGAAATGGGATGAGGACACCACATATCCCGACATATTGCCCATGTGGGTAGCCGACATGGACTTCCGAACCGCGCCATGTATAATTGATGCCCTACAGCGACGCGTGGGCCACGGCATATTCGGTTACTGCCACGTACCAGAAGAATACTATTCCGCCACAATAAAATGGATGTCGGAACGCCACAACCTCAAAGTTGAAAGGGACTGGATTATTTACACTTCCGGTGTCGTTCCGGCTATTTCGGCAGTTATCAAAGCTCTCACATCTCCCGGTGACGAAGTGCTTGTCCAGACTCCAGTCTACAACTGTTTCTTTTCGTCGATTCGCAATAACGGATGTGCCATTGCTGAAAATCAGCTGATATATTCCGATTCAACATACCACATCGATTTTGACAACCTTGAAACAAAGCTTTCGCGCCCTCAAGTAAAACTGATGCTGATATGCAATCCCCACAATCCGGCAGGTCGTGTATGGACCAGAGAAGAACTCGAACGCATAGGCTCTCTCTGTCTCAAGCATAGCGTAATACCGGTAGCCGACGAAATTCACTGCGAACTCACCTATAGCGGACATGAATATATCCCGTTTGCATCCATATCAGAAGAATTCACGCGCCATTCGGTGACGTGCATATCGCCGAGTAAAGCTTTCAACATCGCCGGACTTCAGATAGCCAATATTTTCTGCGCCGACCCGGGAATGCGTAAACGCATCGACAAGGCTATAAACATCAACGAAGTTTGCGACGTAAACCCGTTCGGTGTAGATGCATTAATCGCGGCATATACACAAGGGGAAGAATGGCTCGACGAACTGCGTGCTTACCTATGGAATAATTATCAGACCGTTTGCACTTTCTTTGCCGACCACATGCCTCATATCGGAGTCACCAGGCTTGAAGGCACTTATCTCGTATGGCTCGACTGCAGGAGTCTTGGAGTAACATCCGAGGCATTGAAAAATCTTCTGCTGGAACATGCACACCTTTGGCTGACGGAGGGCACCGTCTACGGACAAAGCGGCGAAGGGTTCATGCGTCTGAACATCGCATGCCCGAGGAGCAGACTCATCGACGGACTTAACCGCTTCTACAACGCAGTTAACAGGCTTTGAAAGTCGGGGTAATTCAACTGTAAACCCGGCTGTTGAAACTATTGCGATATTGTTGCGGAGTCATTCCGACGTGTTTCTTAAACAATCGGCTGAAATATGACAAATCGTCATAACCGAGCAGATATGCAATCTTTTTTACAGGTATATTTTCCGAAGCAAGCATGAGCCTTGCCTTAGTCAGTTTTTTCTCTATCATGAATTGCGCGGGAGTACCCCCTACTTCCTGCTTGAACAGTCGGATAAAATGGTCCCTCGACATGCATGCATCATGCGCCAGTTCGTCGATGCGAAGCAGTTTCGACATATTATCGCCTATGGACTTTAAGGCCTGGCTGATTCTTAAATCCGTAGTCTGAAACTTAGGTTTACTATAACGGACAAACCTTCCGAGCAACTGATATATTATGCCCATTGATTCAAGCCGGTCAAACAAAGGGCGCTCCCTGTTCAGACGCACACACTCAATCAACGAGTGTTTATTGTCGTATATCTGCGGATCCACGCATTTAAGGGCCATCGAACGGTTATGTTCATGTAGATTACGAAAAAGTATTTCGTCCATCGGCTGACCCGTTATCTCAAACGGGAAATCGTAACTTCCCGTTATATCCTGACCGGAAGTCACATTTTCATATATATGCACGTAATAGTGACCGAACTCTCCTGTGCAGATGTCGGTATGCTCCGTAAAAGACGGGATAATATACATATTTCCGGGAACCAAACTCCGGTACTTGCCATATATCTTTACAGTCGCCGTTCCGGTAACCACATAATATATGCGGGTAAACGGGCTATTTATGTCTTTGAAGTTCCAGTCTCCATTGTGAAGTGCATACCCCACATTAAGCATAAGCATATTGTTTATGTCCATGGCATAGAGATGCTAATGTTTGTCCATACAAAGTAAGCATTTTTATTCTTATAAAGCAAACAGAATCGTAAAAAGTCGATTTTGTCCTATAAAACATCGATATTATCCACTAAAACATATTCATGTTTGAACTAATTTTGTAAAACATTAACTTTAAGCCATCATGAAATATAATGCAATAGGAAATACCGGAATGACCGTATCGTCATTAAGTTTCGGAGCATCGTCGCTCGGGGGGGTCTTTCACTCAATCGAGGAGAACAAAGCCATCGAAGCCGTATATGCGGCGATTGAAGGCGGAATGAATTTCATCGACGTGTCGCCATACTACGGCCACTACAAGGCTGAGACCGTGTTAGGGAAAGCACTTAAAGGCATTGACCGCAAGAAATATTACCTATCCACCAAAGTAGGACGATATGGAAAAGACGGCGTCAACACATGGGACTACTCAGGTAAAAAGGCCAAAGAGAGCGTGTTTGAAAGCATGGAACGCCTCGGGATAGACCATATCGACCTGATTAACGTACACGACATCGAGTTCGCCGATCTGAATCAAGTAGTCGATGAGACGCTTCCTGCACTTGTAGAACTGCGGGACAAGGGTGTAGTGAGCCATGTTGGCATAACCGACCTCCAACTTGAAAATCTCAAATGGGTCATTGACCGAGTGCCGGAAGGAACGGTTGAGAGCATACTTAACTTCTGCCACTACACATTAAACGACGATAAGTTGGCAGACTTCCTTGACTATTTTGAATCCAAAGGTATAGGCGTGATAAATGCATCGCCCCTGTCGATGGGACTGCTGTCAAAACGCGGTGTCCCCGATTGGCACCCCGCTCCTAAGGCATTGGTGGAAGCTTGTCGGCATGCGGTCGAATACTGCAACGAAAAAAATTACCCCATAGAGAAGCTCGCCATACAGTATTCAGTAAGCAATCCACGCATTGCCACTACATTGTTCAGCTCGGCCAATCCGGACAATGTCCGTAAAAACATCGAATATATCAACGAGCCTGCCGACATGAATCTTGTTGAAAAAGTGAAAGAAATAATCGGTGACCAACAACGTGTAAGCTGGTGCAACTCATAACCTCCCCGTATATGTCAGACTTCAAAATTATCGATGCCCATGCCCATCTGTGGCTGAAGCAGGAGGCTGTAGTCGGAGGCAGGCGCATCAGCCAGTTGCCTAACGGACGAGCCGACTTCATGGGCGAAGAACGGCAGATGCTTCCGCCGTTCATGATTGACGGGCGTAATTCCGCTGAAGTGTTCTTATCCAACATGGATTATGCACAAGTGTCGGCCGCTGTCATAACACAGGAATTCATCGACGGGAACCAGAACGAATATCTTAAAACAGTGATGGCGAAATATCCCGACAGATTCTTTGTGTGCGGACTTTGTGAATTCAGAGAAGATGGATTTCTCAAAAAAGCGTCAGACCTGATTGAAAACGGATTCAAAGGCATAGCCATTCCGGCTCATCGCCTGCCCCTTGCTCCTGACAACCGCGTTTGGCTCAATTCCCCGGAAATGATGGAGATGTTCCGCATGATGGAACGCCAAGGCATAATACTGTCAATCACGCTCGCAGACGGCACTACACAAGTCGACGAGATGAAAGATGTAATTCAGGAGTGCCCGGGACTGAAAATCGCCATAGGACATTTCGGCATGGTGACAGTCGACGGATGGATGGAACAGATAAAGCTTGCTCGATACGAGAATGTAATGATTGAATCCGGAGGCATAACCTGGTTGTTCAATTCCGAATTTTATCCGTATAAAGGAGCGGTCAAAGCTATCCGACAGGCGGCGGATGAGGTAGGAATGGATAAGCTCATGTGGGGTTCCGACTACCCTCGCACAATTACAGCCATCACTTACAGAATGTCATACGACTTCATTACGAAATCGTCGATGCTTACCGAAAGTGAAAAGGCCTCGTTTTTAGGAGAAAACGCAAAAAACTTCTATGGATTCAAAAATCTTGTAGATTTGCCATACATTAAAAATATGTCGGAATGAAAACACAGAACAAGTATCTTATACCGTTGGCATTGGTAATATGCCTTTTCTTCGTATGGGCCATCAGCGCAAATCTTTTGCCGACGATGATACGACAGCTTATGAAGACATGTGAACTGACGCCGTTTGAAGCGTCGTTTACGGAGACTGCCTATTGGCTTGCCTACTTCATATGCCCTATACCCATCGCCATGTTCATGAAACGCTATACATACAAGGCAGGAATCATATTCGGACTGCTTATGGCAGCCGCCGGAGCATTGATGTTTTTTCCTGCGGCGGAGCTTAAAGAATATTGGTTCTACCTTTGTGTATTCTTTGTGATTGCCACCGGAATGTGCTTTCTTGAGACTGCGGCCAACCCATACGTGACCGTACTCGGCGATCCCGCTACCGCCCACCGCAGACTGAATCTCGCACAGTCGTTCAACGGACTTGGAGCATTCATTTCCGCCATGTTTATCAGCAAAATCATTCTGAGCGGCCACGACTTTACCCGTGAAACTCTGCCCGATGACTTTGCAGGAGGATGGGAAGGATACATCCAGTATGAGACCGATGCGATGAAAGGTCCTTATTTTGCATTGGCGCTTCTGCTGATAATCATAGCAGTGGTATTCGTTTTCTCAAAACTGCCCCGCATAAATGAAGAACAGACATCCCAAAAGGGAAAACTAATAAACTTCAATGTATTCAAGCGCCCGCATCTTCGCAACGGTGTCATAGCCCAGTTCTTTTACAACGGCGGACAGACTGCCATCAACAGTCTGTTTCTGGTATACTGCTACACTTATGCAGGAATCGACGAATCGACGGCCACAACTTACTTTGGAATTTATATGCTCGCATTCCTTCTCGGACGATGGATCGGCACGATGCTCATGGCACGCTTCAAAGCCCAGAACATGCTTACGGTTTATGCTCTTTCCAATGTGGCACTTTGCGCCGTCGTAGCAGCATTCGGAGGCATGACCGGTCTTTACGCCATGATTGCCATATCATTCTTCATGTCCATAATATATCCCACTCAGTTCTCCATGGCACTGACCTCTCTCGGCCCTGACACCAAAAGCGGTTCGGCATTTCTGGTAATGGCCATCGTAGGCAATGCGTGTCTGCCACAGCTTACGGCATTCGTCATGATGCTCAACCCGACATGGTACCATGCCGCTTACGCTATTCCCATGATATGCTTTGCTGTCTGCGCTTGGTATGGAATAACGGGATATAAGGTTACAGACAGTGAATCAAACGTTCTTGAAACAGTTAAACAACCAATATAACAATGCGTTCAATACAAATAACGGCCCCGGGCTCGGTCAATATAATAGAAAGTGCCCCTGTACAACCTAAACCCGACGAGGTTTTAATAAAAATAAAATATGTAGGATTCTGCGGTTCCGACCTAAACACATTTCTTGGCAGAAACCTTCTTGCCAAATCGCCGGTAATTCCGGGCCATGAGATAGGCGGTATCGTAGAAGCCATCGGGAACGATGTGCCGAAAGGCATCTTCAGCGTCGGATTAAGTGTCACAGTCAACCCCTATACCGCATGCGGGAAATGCTCGTCATGCAAAAAGTCACGACCCAATGCATGTCGCGATAACCAGACTCTTGGCGTGCAACGCGACGGTGCCATGAGCGATTATATCTCAATACCTTGGACTAAAGTCATACCGGCACAAGGCATCCCGACCCGCGACTGCGCTCTTATAGAACCTATGAGCGTAGGATTCCATGCCGTAAACCGCGGTGCAGTGACCGACATCGACACAGTGATGGTCATAGGATGCGGGATGATCGGTCTCGGAGCCATTGTAAGAGCTTCGATGCGTGGAGCTACGGTAATAGCCGTTGACCTTGACGATGAAAAGCTGGCACTGGCGAAAGAGCTTGGAGCCACATACGCCATCAACTCGATGAAGGACGATGTCCACATGACTTTATCCGGACTTACCAACGGCGAAGGACCTGATGTCGTGATTGAAGCCGTTGGGTCGCCAGCTACATATGTAATGGCCGTTGAGGAAGTTGCATTCGCCGGAAGAGTAGTTTGCATAGGTTATGCCAAATCCGACGTCACATTCCAGACAAAACTGTTCGTACAAAAGGAGCTTGATATCCGGGGCTCACGCAATGCAATGCCGGAAGACTTCGATGCAGTCATTCGCTACCTTCGCCATTCTTCATGTCCGGTCGACAAATTGGTGTCAAGAGTCATCGTACCGGAAGATGCCGACAAAGCACTTAAAGAATGGTCGGAAAATCCGGGAAAGATATTTCGTATTCTGGTTAAATTCTAATCCGCTTACACGAAACATACATGATGTCCGAAGGCTATCCAGTCAAAAAATACGATAATCCGGTAAAACGTTACTGCCAGATTCTTGAAATCGCCGATAATCCTGAATTAATTGCTTTATACAAAGAGTGCCACAGCAAAGACAAGCACTGGAAGGAAATACGGGAAAGCATACGCTCTGTAGGAATTCTTGAAATGGAGATGTATATTTCATCCAACAAAGTGTTCATGATTGTAGAGACAGAGCTTGACTTTAACTGGGAAGATTCCATGAACAGACTGGCATCTATGCCGCGCCAGGCCGAATGGGAAGAGTTCGTTGCCAAACTTCAGGGTTGCGAACCTCAAGCGACATCGGCACAAAAATGGATGCCAATGGAAAGGATGTTCCACCTATATGATGACTGATTTATATTTAGGTTATTTGAAATAAGGTTACAGATTTTAAGGTAGGGGGATATTTTGCACAGTAAGATATCCCCCTACCTTTATTACTTATACCATTCCCGCCATAGACCTTATTTCAATTGCCGTTTCGTTATAAAATCTTAATTCCCTTAGAATAATTATCCATTTATAGTAAATTTGTGCATATTTTAATATTCCAGTCACGTACGCGATATGCTTAAACATGTTCGAATAATTCTGGCCGTGATATGCTTTATGGCCATCACTGCTCTTTTCGTCGATTTTACTTTTACGGCCGCCCATGGATGGGGTTGGCTTGCAAAATGGCAGTTCATGCCTGCCGTGCTTTCGGCCAACGTCATGGTGTTGGCTATATTGATAGCGGCCACTCTGATTTTCGGCCGAGTCTATTGTTCCATACTATGCCCCCTTGGCGTTCTGCAGGACATCATATCTTGGATACGCGGACGATCCAACAAGCGTGCCCGTTCACGCTTCAGGTATCTGAACAACGCGCCGTGGTTACGCATAACCGTGCTGGCATTGTTCGTGGCGTCAATATGTATCGGCCTTACCCATCTCGCTCTGTTCATAGAGCCTTACAGCGCTTATGGCCGTATTGCAGGGTCACTGATAAAGCCGGCCTATGTAGAAGCAAACAACCTTATGGCATCGACGCAAGGTCCGGACGACTACACATTCTATGCCGTCGAAAATTACCTGTCGGCGGGAGCAATTATCGTGGCATCCATAACATTTATAATAATTGCGGTTCTGTCTTGGATCAACGGACGCATCTATTGCAACACAATCTGTCCGGTAGGAACCATCCTGGGATATATGTCGCGCTTTTCATGGCTTAAGCCGGTGATCGACACCGACAAATGTATCAAATGCGGTTCATGCGCGAGAAAGTGCAAAGCATCCTGTATAGATTTCAAAAATGAAGAAATAGACTATACAAGATGCGTGGCCTGCATGGACTGTATCGGAGCATGCAGCAAGAATGCCATCTCTTATGCACACCCGTCAAAGACCGCCACTAAATCCGAAAGCGAAAAAGCCGACTCCGGACGCAGGGAATTCCTGACAATAAGCGCATTGTTGGCAGGATCGGCCGTGTTGCATGCCGAAGAAAAGAACGTTGACGGAGGCCTGGCAAAAATAATAGACAAAGTAAAACCGGTAAGACATACGCCCGTCACTCCTCCTGGAAGCAACAGCCACGACAATTTCTTCAAAAAGTGTACTGCTTGCCAGCTATGCATCAGTAGCTGTCCGAACGGAGTGTTGCGTCCGTCAAGCGATGCGACCCACTTCATGCAGCCGGAAGTCAGCTACGAACGCGGCTATTGCCGTCCGGAATGTACACGCTGTTCCGAAGTTTGCCCGACAGGAGCCATAACCCTGATTGATGTGGCCGAAAAAAGCTCGCGCCAGATAGGGCATGCCGTATGGGTCAAAGAGAACTGTCTGCCTTATAACGACGGCACCTCATGCGGCAACTGTGCCCGCCACTGCCCCACCGGAGCAATCGTCATGACGGCACTTAATCCCGACGATGCGGCATCGCCCAAAGTTCCGGCCGTAAACACGGAGCTTTGTATAGGCTGTGGCGCATGTGAAAACCTATGTCCCGCACGACCGTTCAGCGCCATATATGTAGAAGGCCATGAACGTCATCGCGAAATCTAACCATCCAAACAATCTGAAATGAAACCTAAACACGATATAAACAGACGTGACTTTTTGCGCACCGCTATAGCAGGAGGAAGCTTAGCCGTATTGGCCGCATGCAAAAAGAAAACCGGATTGAATCAGACGACATCCGATGCACCACAAGGAATGGCCTCAGCAAAAAAAACTTCCGGAGAGATGACATACCGCGTCAATCCGAATACCAATGACAGAGTCTCCATACTCGGATACGGATGCATGCGATTCCCGACAGTGCCTCCAAGCCAGGAACAACCAGACGGGAACAACCTTGACCAGGAAGCAATCAACAAACTGATTGACTATGCCATGGCCCACGGTGTGAACTATTACGACACTTCGCCTGCATACTGCAAAGGATTCAGCGAAAAAGCCACAGGAATAGCATTGAGCCGTCATCCCCGCGACAAATATTATATTGCGACAAAGTTGTCAAACTTTTCGCCAAACCAATGGTCGCGCGAAGCATCCATAAATATGTTCCGCAACTCCCTTAAAGAGTTGCAGACAGACTATGTCGACTATTTACTTTTGCATGGCATAGGCATGGGCGGAATGGACAATCTCAATTCTCGCTATATAGATAACGGCATCCTCGACTTTCTTGTCAAAGAGCGTGAAGCCGGACACATACGCAATCTGGGATTCTCCTATCATGGCGACGTTGAAGTGTTCGACCATCTGCTAACGATGCAGGATAACGGCGAAATCCACTGGGATTTTGCGCAGATACAGATGAACTACGTCGACTGGACTCATGCAGATGAAACCAATCCGCGCAATACCGACGCATCATACCTGTATGACGAACTGCATCGACGGGGAATTCCGGTTGTAATCATGGAACCGCTGTTGGGTGGACGCCTTGCCAATGTCAACGACCATATTTTATCTGAGTTTAAAAGACGTAGGCCGGAAGACTCCGTGGCATCCTGGGCATTCCGCTTCGCAGGTACACCAGAAGGAGTATTGACCGTACTTAGCGGTATGACATACATGGAGCACCTCCAGGACAATCTTGCCACTTACAGTCCGCTTGAACCCTGTACTCAGGAAGAACTGGATATGCTTGAGGAATCGGCCAATATATTGGTGAAGTATCCTACCGTACCGTGTACCGACTGCAAATACTGCATGCCGTGCCCCTACGGCCTTGACATCCCCTCAATATTCGCGCACTACAACAAATGTATAAACGAAGGCAACGTTCCGTCGTCAAGAAAAGACCCCAACTACGAAAAAGCGCGTAAAGCGTTCCTGGTTGGCTACGACCGAAAAGTTCCAAAACTGCGCCAGGCCAACCACTGCATCGGATGCGGCGTGTGCAAGGCACATTGTCCCCAGGGAATAGATATTCCACGAAGGATGAATATGATTGACAAAGTTGTTGAGGACTTAAAACAGTCAATTTAGACCCGGTTCGACAATATCCGCCGACACCACAAAGCGGCGGCATCCATCCAATCATAAAAAACTTAAGGCCTGCGAAAATAAGAATTCGCAGGCCTTAGTTTTTACTATCCAAGTTTTCGATTAATCAATCACCGTGTGAGGATAAGGACGTAGATTATAGTGCGAAGCCATTGCCTCGCCATAGGCTCCGGCAGACCTTAGAGCAAGCAAATCTCCTCTGCTCGTCAACGGCAACCGTTCATCTACGCCAAAACAGTCTGACGACTCACATACGGGTCCGACTACATCATAAATGCATTCTTCATCAGATTCAGACGTGATGTTCTGTATAAGGTGATGAGCCTGATACAGAGCCGGACGAATCAGGTCGGTCATGCCGGCATCGACTATCGCAAATTGCTTGTTGACACCCTGCTTAACATAAAGCACCTTGGTAATCAACGAACCGCACTGAGCCACGACAGCCCGGCCGAGCTCAAAATGAAGTTGCTGGCCCTCCGACAGATTGAGATACTTCCTAAAAGTATTGAAATACGCATTAAAATCAGGTATAGGATGCCGGTCGGGATGATCATAATCCACACCAAGGCCGCCTCCGACATTTACTATATCAAAATGCACACCACGGCCATCATATTCAGCAATCAGTTTATTTATTCTGTCACACAATATGACATAAGGGTCCATCGTGGTTATTTGAGAGCCAATGTGAAAATGAAGTCCACGCAGACGCAAAGATGACGACTGACGGCAGAATTCCACAGCTTCATCAAGCATCTCAAGAGCAATGCCGAATTTGTTTTCCTTGAGACCGGTTGTGATATAGTGGTGGGTATGGGCATCGACATTCGGATTGACACGCAGTGCCACATCAGCAATCACGCCTTTGTCTGAAGCTATCGCCTCAATCAAGCGCAACTCTTCCAGCGATTCCACGTTGAAGCATCCGATGCGGGCATCAAGCGCCATCCCAATCTCCTCATCCGACTTTCCCACACCGGCATAAACGATTTTCGATGAAGGAATGCCGGACTTAAGAGCGGCCGTTATCTCACCGCCACTGACGCAATCCGCACCAAAACCCGACTTGGCTACAGCCGAAAGAATTACGGGATTGGCATTAGCCTTTACAGCGTAGTGGACATGAAAGTCCGAATCGCCCACGGCCTTCTTTATGCTGTCAAGCGTAGCGCCGAGCAAGCCCATGTCGTAATAATAGAACGGAGTCCGCTCCGTTCTAAATTTATTTACAGGAAACATGTCTTAATCCTTTGAGTCGCTATTGAAGAGATGCTCGCTCAACAGATTTAGGGCCTTCACCTTGTCTTCCTTACGCACAAGCAACGAAATGTTATAGTTGCTGCCACCGTAAGATATCATGCGTATAGGAAGCTCGCGCAATGCATCGAGTGCTTTTGCCTCAAAGCCCTTGTTCTGCCACTCCAGGTCGCCCACTATACAGATTATCACCATATCGCGATCGATGGTCACTGTCCCGAATTTGCGGAGGTCGTCAAGAATGCGGCTAAGATTGCGTTCGTCGTCAATCGTAAGCGACACACCGACTTCGGAGGTGGCTATCATGTCTATCGGAGTCTGATAAGTCTCAAACACTTCAAACACCTTACGTAAAAAACCGTAAGCGAGCAACATGCGTCCGGACTTGATCTTTATAGCCGTGATATTGTCTTTGGCGGCGACGGCCTTTATACATCCGTTGCCGGAGACAGTATTGTAAATCAATGTACCGGGAGCATCCGGCTGCATGGTGTTCAGAAGCCTTACCGGAATGTTGTTGAGCTTAGCAGGCAATATACATGTAGGATGCAGTATCTTGGCACCGAAATAAGCAAGTTCGGCCGCCTCCTCAAAATGCAATTCATGTACAGGAGCTGTATTCTCTACGAATCGGGGGTCATTATTATGCATCCCGTCTATGTCTGTCCATATTTCAATCTCATCGACATTCAGCGCGGCTCCGATCAACGATGCTGTATAGTCGCTTCCGCCACGCTTCAGATTGTCGACCTCACCGTAAGCATTGCGGCAGATATATCCTTGAGTAATATACAGGTCGGCATCCGGAAATTTATCCAGCAATGCGGTAAGCTTCTGTCGGATGTAGCCCGAATCCGGCTCGCCGTTTTTGTCAGTGCGCATAAAGTCGAGGGCAGGCAACGCCACTACCTTGATGCCCATTTCCTGAAGCAAAATAGTCATCATAGCAGTCGACATTAGCTCACCTTGTGCCAGAATCTCCTTTTCTTCAAACAAAGTGAATAAATCCTTAGAGAAAGAGCGTATATAATTAAAGCATCCCTTTATCTCATCCATGGCCTTATCCTTGGACCCGGGCAACGAGTAAAGTTCGTCAATAATACGACGGTATTTAGCCTCTAGCTGATTGACGGTCTCTTTGGCTCCGTCCACGTTCTTTTTGTAAAGATATTCCGAAATTTCAACAAGCGTGTTCGTGGTTCCGGACATAGCCGACAACACTACAATATTTTTGCCTCTGGACGCAACAAGTCCGGCAACTTCCTTCATGCGTTGCGCCGACCCTACCGAAGTTCCACCAAATTTCAATACTTTCATTACTCAACAAGAATATTATACTATTAATATGTGACGCACAAAATTACAAAAAGTTCAGTTAACGGACAAAAAACGAGCCATATTCATCCACAATAAAGAAATATTTACGCATAAAATATGGCATAAAAGGTAAATGTTTAGTAACTTTGCACCTCAAACAAAACCAAAAACAAAAACTACAACAATATCATTGTATGGCAACAACAGCAGATTTTAAAAACGGAATGTGCCTCGACATCGACGGTAACTACTTTTTCATCGTAGAATTTTTGCACGTTAAGCCCGGAAAAGGCCCGGCTTTCGTCCGCACCAAGCTTAAAAATGTCAAGACAGGCCGTGTTCTCGATAAAACATGGAACTCAGGCGTAAAAGTGGAAGAAGTCCGCATCGAACGTCGCCCCTACCAGTACCTTTACAAGGACGACATGGGCTACAATTTCATGCATACCGAGACATTCGAGCAGGTAGCTCTGCCCGGCGAAAGCATCGACGGCGTACAATTCCTCAAAGAAGGCGACATCTGCGAAGCCATGGTACATGCCGCTTCCGAGACTATCCTCACTTGCGAGATGCCCACCAGCGTAGTTCTCGAAATCACCTATACAGAACCCGGCATCAAGGGCGATACAGCCACAAACACGCTCAAGCCCGCAACAGTTGAAACCGGCGCTGAAGTTCGTGTTCCCCTCTTCTGCGAAGTCGGCGACAAAGTACGCATCGACACCCGCGACGGCTCGTATGTTGAACGTGTAGAACGTGCAAAGGCCTAATTCCGAACTACCGAATTTTCGCAAAACATATATATCTGAAGCCGCATTTTAAAACTGAATGCGGCTTCAAATGTTTATACTTACATAACCTCAATTCATCAACTTACGACATCGATTATGAATATTCAAGCAATCACCGAGGGAGTTTATTATGTTGGAGTTAACGACAGGACTACCTATCGTTTTGAAGCGATGTGGCCTTTGCCGTCCGGTGTGACCTATAATTCCTACATCGTCAAAGGTGCTGACAAGACTGCACTTATCGACGGTGTTGAAATTTCAGAAGCATGTAAGCTTAAGAAGAATATTCGTGAGATAATCGGCCGCGAAGCACCCGATTATCTGATTATAAACCACATGGAACCCGACCACTCCGGATCCATAAGCATACTCCGCAGTTTCTTCCCTGACATGACTATCGTAGGGAACGCCAAAACGCTCGAAATGGTCAAAGGATTTTACGGCATCGAAGACAATCTGCTCAAAGTGGCAGACAATGACTCACTTGACCTCGGAGGCCTAACACTCTCATTCCACCTTACACCGATGGTCCACTGGCCAGAGACCATGATGACTTATGTAAAAGAGAAGTCAACTTTGTTCCCGGGAGATGCATTCGGATGCTTCGGAGCGCTCAATGGAGCCGTAATAGACTCCGAAATGGACATCGAACCATATTTCCCCGAAATGTACCGTTATTATTCCAACATAGTTGGCAAGTACGGCACTTTCGTTCAAAAAGCATTGGCGAAATTGAAAGACCTCAATTTATCCTATATCTGTCCTACTCACGGACCGGTATGGCATAAATATATTGACCGGACCGTAGACATATACGACAGACTAAGCCGTTATGAAGCAGAGAACGGAGTGGTAATAGTATACGGCTCCATGTATGGCAACACAGAGGAGATGGCGGAAATCATCGCCCGCCGATTGGCCGAATGCGGCATAAAAAGCATCAAGATGCACAATGCCTCAAAATCGCATTTGTCATACATTCTGAGTGATGTATTTCGTTATCGCGGACTCATCATCGGAGCACCCACCTACTCCAACACACTGTTTCCGCCTATTGAAGCGTTTATGCAGGCAATCAAGACTCGCGAGCTTAAGAACCGCGTAATCGCCACGTTCGGGTCCTGCACTTGGGCGCCTCAGAGCGTAAAGAGAATTACATCAGTTCTTGAAGAAGCCAAAATAGACACAAAAGACATCAAGTCTGTCGACATGAAGCAAGCTGTCTCAGCCGATACTGAGAAGTCGCTTGTCCAAATGGCCGAAAAATTTGCCGACGAGCTTCTTAAATAATCAAAACCCGACTACAGATGATTCCAATTGAGACACATCCGTTTCCTCCGTTCACACCACCTAACGCAAAAGTCCTGATTATGGGTACTTTTCCGCCAAAATCAACCAGATGGTCCATGGAATTCTACTACCCAAACAGAATCAATGATTTCTGGAGAATCATGGGACTGATATTCTTCAATGATCCGAATCATTTGTACGATACAGCGACAAAGACGTTCAGACTTGACCTGATAAAAAACTTGTTGGTCGAAAAAGGCATTGCGCTTAACGATACCGGCTACAAAGTGAGGCGGCTGAAAGACAACGCTTCCGATAAGTTTCTTGAAATAATAGAGCCTGTAAATCTCCACGCTCTGTTGAACAGAATGCCGTTATGCCATGCTCTCGCCACAACCGGAGAGAAAGCCGGCGACACCCTCTCGGCCATAACAGGCATCGAAGCTCCAAAAATCGGACAATGCGTCCATGGTTCACTGTCTGACGGGCGGGAAGTCGACATCTATAGAATGCCATCCACATCCAGGGCTTACCCCCTGGCACTTGACAAAAAAGCTGCATATTACGCCGAAATGTTCAGGCACACAGGAATATTGTAATATATTTCCACTTATATGGTTCCGCATATGCGAAATGCCAATTCGTATATGCGGAATTTTTTTTGCATTTACAATATCCCAAAAGAGCCCAATAATGTTAATTTAAGTTAACAGATAAGAAGAAATACCTAAATTAAATATATCTTTGTATATATATTCACTAATTATTACATACTGCATGAATAAACTATTTACCCTACTTGCCGCCACATCGTGCGCTATGTCAGTCTGCGCGGCGTCTGGATTTGAAGTACTTAATCCGGAAGTTTCCAAACAACTCAAACCCGCAACTCTCGAATGGGCCGGAGAATCGACACCTTTGATGAAAGCACCCGCCACCAATTCGTCTGAAGCCCCTGAGACACTTGTGGGGAAAAGCTTTGTCACCCTCTACAACGACGGCACCGATAACTACAACCACTACTTCAATGTAAGCGCCATCGGCGATTCGCTGTTGCTTGAAGGTTTTGCCGAGGGCTTTGATGTTAAAGCCGCCTATAATTCCACTACCGGAACTCTCACTATCCCCACCGGAATCGTAGTTGGAGAACACTCCACATACGGTCCCGTGACAATGTATGCGGCTGGTGCCACCCAGTATTCTGACGACGACATCATTGGCACGGTAAACGGAGACACCATCACCTTCAACTTCGGCGTTTACGGCATAGTAACATATCAAGGCAATAAGGGCGGACTGATTCTGATGCAGGAAATCAACGCAGTCAAAGCCAACGGTCAGCTTACAGCATCAATCTTAGGCACCACCGGCAATGTCGTAGAGACAGCAAACATCCCATTGTTAATCAACAAAATAGCCGAAGACAAAATCAACATAGTCGGTCTCAGCTCGCTCTTCTATGGCAAGTTATACAATGTGCCCGCCACATTCAACATGACCACCAACCTCGCAACCATCAACACCGATCAGCCAATAGACTGGTCTCCGGCCGCCAACAACACCGGAGCGAAGGACGTGTACTACATGCTCAAACGCACCGATTCAGGTCTTGATTATAATCCCGAATTCAACATATCAAACACCGAAACTTCATCATCACTTGCCGCCACGACCAATATATTCATCGGTTACGACACAAACGGGGCGGGAAGCTATCGAGGATTTTCTCTCACCGACTATAAGATTGAAGCAGACTTCAACATATACACCGCTGAAATCGACGACGACTTCAATACCGACGTTACAGAAGTGACTGTAGACGGAATCATATACGGCCTAAACAACGACGAGCTTACCGCAGAAGTGACCGGATGTCTCGGAACCGCCAAGGTTTTGAACATCGCGCCTTCCGTAGAAGCTAACGGCAAGACCTACGCCGTGACTTCAGTGGCGGCATCTGCATTCCAAGGCAAACGCACTATCACCTCGGTGGTAATACCTAATTCAATCAAAACCATCGGCCGTGACGCGTTCCGTAACCTCGCCGGTATAAAAGAAGTGCATCTGCCCAATATCTTAGCGTGGTGCGAAGTCAAAATGGAAAATGGCAACGCCAATCCCATCTATAACCTGTTCAGCTCATACAGCGAATCAAAATGGGGCAAATTGTACATCGACGGCTCAGAAATGACAGACATAGTCATCCCTGAAGGCGTAACCAAAATGGAACGCACATTCTACGGATACAAAAAACTTTCAAACATCACCCTTCCCTCCACACTCAAGACTCTCGGCGACCAGACTTTCGCAAACTGTATCGCTCTCAAGTCAGTCGCAGTTCCCGCTTCGGTCGAATCTCTCGGATCGGCATTCTTCGGATGCGAAGGGCTGGAGACTGTGAACATCCCCGCCGGCGTGGACAACATATCAAGCACCGCATTCTACAGCTGCAAAAACCTCAAAGAGCTGACTTCATCAAATCCCATTCCTCCCGTCTGCTCAAACGACGATACTTTTGACGCCTGCAAGACTGCCAAGTTAATCGTGCCCGCCGAATCTATCGACGCTTACAAGGCCGCGACAGGCTGGAAGGTCTTCACTGTTGTTGAGGCCATTGACACATCGGCCATCGAATCAATCAATGACGATGACAACAACGCGCCGGCCGAATACTACAACCTTCAGGGCATGAAAGTGTCGCCGGAACATCTTACTCCGGGATTCTATATCATGCACAAAGGCAACAAGACAACAAAGGTATATGTAAAATAATTCGACAGAACAGTTTTATCCCACAAGGGGGCGTGCCTGCATATGAACTGCACCCCAAAAGTTAGACAAAAAACTTTTGGGGTGCTTTTATGAAG
>CAJTSJ010000030.1 GCA_910578785.1 uncultured Muribaculum sp.
TAACCGCCTATGCCTACACCGGCCCGGAAGATGACGGCGGCACTCTGATAGAGGCGGCCGACGACAGCCGGGATGCCTTGATAAACGGGGTAATCCGCAGCCTGTACTCGCAGACCGAGGAGGACGCGATAAAGACCCACCAGATACTCGCGCTCACCAACCCGGGTCACGACAAGGCCGCCGACTACGCCTCGGAGTGGGCGAGGTTCAACATCGACCGCGAAGAGGCCATAAGGACGGTTGACTCATGGTTCGAATGATATTGGAACTATAATATAACGGCATTAAAGAGGCGCGGACTGGTGAAGTCTGCGCCTCTCTAATGTTTGTAGATAGTATGAATTGGGATACGCTTCGTTTTATAGAATGATACGCTTCGTTTTATAGCCCTGGAACATTTCGTTTTGCGGATTATAAATCCATTGGGCCCGTATAAGCCTATGGGAATATATATGAGGGCTCACGGACACGACACCACCCACGGGTCGATTGTGAAGTTCAAAGATAAGTGGTATCAGTTTTACCATACAGCCGATTATTCAGGCAGGGGCAATCTGCGTTCCGTCTGCTTTGATGAGCTGACGTACGGACCTGACGGTACCATCAACATGGTCAACACGTGGGGCGAACCATATCTGTCGACTCCGATTACTTTGCTGGCATCTTCTCCTTTGAATGTAGCCGCTGTCAACTATAATAAAGGGGGTAATTCCAAAGGCCACTTTAACCGTAACAAGATTGCTCCTGACCGAAGTCTCGGACAGGTTGACCTTGACTCGGAGGAATGGCTTAGATTCAGCATAAATACTGAAAAGCAAGGCAATTACAAAGTGAAGGCTTCGGTTCGGCAGAATGAACCGGCGTCCAGAATGGCTTTCCTTGAAGATGTCGAATACCTGACTGAAATGAACGGCATCGGTCTGCCCTCGGACGCTGTCGGAAAGTGGCAGGAAATGTCGTTTGACGTCCCGTTGCAGGAAGGGGAGCATGTCATAGAGTTTAGAGTTAAGAAAGGTAATATATCAATTAAAAATTTCACTATTGAATATGAGTAGACTAACAGGTTTCAGCAAGAAGATTTTAGTTTGTCTGACATGTGCCATGACCGTCGGTGTCCACACATTGGCCGGCACGAGGCATTCGTCCACGACAAAATATCCTTCCTACGAGGGGCTAATTATGGCCGGTTATCAGGGATGGTTTCACAAGCCCGCCAAAGGCACATGGTTTGGCAATGAAGATCAGGTGCGCATAGACATGTGGCCTGATGTAAGTGAGTATGAAAACACTTATCCTACTGGATTGAAGCATTCCGACGGCTCAGTGGCCCGATTCTTTTCGTCTGACGATGAGCAGACAGTGAAAGTCCACTTCAAGTGGATGAAGGATTATGGCCTTGACGGAGTGTTCATGCAAAGATTCTGGGGCGCGGCCAAACCTCAGGCGCGAAAAAACAGCAACGTTCTCCGCTATGCGATGAAGGCCGCCTCTGACAATGGACGGGCCATCGGTGTCATGTATGACTTGTCGGGATTAAATCCGAACACAGACAACTGTTCGATGCTCATAGACGACTGGAAGTATCTGGTAGATTCACTTAAGGTCACTAATCCGGAAGGCGAAAACACTTATGTGTTCTACAATGGACGTCCGCTTGTGACTA
The DNA here is from genome assembly GCA_910578785.1 of uncultured Muribaculum sp. Lineage (GTDB taxonomy): Bacteria > Bacteroidota > Bacteroidia > Bacteroidales > Muribaculaceae > Muribaculum. The sequence goes on from CAJTSJ010000030.1 coordinate 1,664, forward strand.
TATGGGGTGTAGGTTTCCCGGATCGTCCTTACAACATCCGGAATATTGGTCTTGAACGATTTATGGACTTTCTCAAAAACGATCCCGAATACGGCGGATGCAGCATAATGCTTGGTGTCCCGACTTTCTGGCGTGATCTGAATTCGGATTGTGTCAATGACCCTTACCTGCACGAATTGATAGGTAAGTGCGACATTGTGCTACCTTGGATGGTCCAGCGCTTCTCTCCGTTGCTGCATAACGACATGGACCGTTACCGCGACGTGATTCTGGGCGATATAAAGTGGTGTAAAGAGCGAGGTATAGGTTATGTGCCTGTTGTGACTCCTGGATTCAGCTGGCACAATCTTAGCCGTTTTGAATTTCCTGACGACGTGAAGCCTGCGGGTTCGATTCCACGTCAGGGGGGACGGTTCTATTGGCAACAAATCTATACAGCGCTTAACTCAGGAGCTACGATGCTCTACATAGCCATGTTTGACGAAGTAAACGAGGGTACTGCTATATTCAAATGTTCAGACAATCCTCCGGTGGGTAAGGATATTCAGTTTGTTGGTATGGACGGTATGCCGAGCGACCACTATCTTTGGCTGACAGGTCAGGCGGGACGCATGCTTCGCCACGAACTGCCATTGAGCAAGCAACTTCCATCAAGGGAATAGTGCGTAAGCAACAGTAGCAGTTAGGTTATTATATAAAATGATTGCCGGAAGTCGAAGCCAATACTCGATTTCCGGCAATTTTAGTTTTTATATCATTTATAAATGAAGATTGGAAAGAAGACGCACGTAGATGGCGATGGCCTCGCGTATTTCGTCGAGAAGGATGTATTCGTCGGCCGAATGTGAGCGGGCGGAGTCTCCAGGCCCGACCTTTACCGACGGCCACGGCATGAGAGCCTGGTCGCTCAATGTGGGCGAACCGAATGGTTCGAATCCCATCATTGTCAGTCGTCGGACAATGGGGTGGTCCTTTGGAATCGACGATGGATTAAGTCTTGTGGAGCGTGGCGTAATACGGCATTCCGGCACGGCATCGCGGAGAATGCGCAGTGTCTCTTCATTGGTGTAGGCGTCGGTGGTGCGCACGTCGGCTACCATACGGCACAAAGCGGGAACTACGTTGTGCTGTGTGCCGGCTTCAATCTGTGTTACACTTATTTTTACAGGTCCGAGAACGGAAGATTCGTTTTTGAATTTAAATCCACGCAAGGTTTCAATCACAGGCAAGGCGCGGTAAATCGCATTGATTCCTTCGTCGCGTGCGGCATGGCCTGCTTTGCCGTCGACTTCGATGTCAAGTACCATAAGCCCTTTTTCGGCTATGGCCGGACGCATGCCGGTAGGTTCGCCGACGATGGCCACATCTACCTTAGGAAGGTGGGGTATGACGGATTCTATTCCGTCGCGTCCGCTGACTTCTTCTTCGCTCGATGCCAAAAAGATGAGGTTGTAGGTGCGCTCGGCCTCGGCCATGTGAAGGAATGCGGTAAGAAGCGACACTACGGAAGCTCCGGCATCGTTGCTCCCGAGACCGTACAAACGGCCTTCATCGTCAACATCGGGCGAAAACGGATCGCGGGTCCATGCATCGGTAGGGCGCACTGTGTCGATGTGGGAATTGAGCAGAATGGTAGGTTTGGCGGAATCATAGCCTGAGTCGACGGCCCAGACGTTATTGCCTCTGCGCGACGGCTTGATGCCATGCTCTAATAAAAAGTTTTCAATGACGATGGCCGCGTTCCCCTCATTGTGGCTTACCGAGGGGGTCGCTATCAATTTTTTCAGCAAGTCTACGGCTTGATAATACAATTCATCCATGATGCAAAAATACTCAAAAATGGCCGGATTCGGAGCCGGACGGGTAAAAAACTCTATGCCAATTGTTTTTTATAAATAAAAATTCCTTAATTTTGTGGCGGGCATAGTAATCTCGATGAGATGGCTCCATAAACAGATTGAGTATTTTTGTATCGTTTTACGTATATCTTAATATCGAATACATAATAACCAGAATATACATTGCAATATGGTAAATTTTTCATTAGAAGGAAAGGTGGCTCTTGTCACCGGTGCCGCATACGGTATCGGTCTGGCCATTGCTCAGGCTTATGCCGAGGCAGGTGCAAAAGTTGTGTTTAACTGCTCGCGTCAGGAGACTGTAGACCGCGGTCTTAAGGCGTATAAGGAACTCGGCATTGATGCCAAAGGCTATGTATGCGATGTGACCGACGAAGCTTCTGTAAAGGATATGATAGCCAAGATTGAAGCTGAGGTTGGAACCATTGACATCCTTGTAAACAATGCCGGAATCATAAAGCGCATACCTATGACCGAAATGTCGGTTGAAGATTTTGAACGTGTCATCGATGTGGATCTCGTGGGCCCGTTCATCATGTCGAAGGCTGTGCTTCCCGGTATGATAAAGAAGGGTGCCGGAAAGATTATTAATGTATGCTCAATGATGTCGGAGCTCGGACGCGAGACAGTGTCGGCCTACGCGGCCGCAAAGGGTGGCCTGAAGATGCTTACCCGCAACATCGCATCTGAGTACGGCGAATACAATATTCAGTGCAATGGCATCGGCCCGGGCTATATAGCCACCGAACAGACGGCTCCGCTCCGTGAGATTCAGCCCGATGGTTCGCGTCATCCTTTCGACCAGTTTATAATAGCCAAGACTCCTGCCGCACGATGGGGAACTCCTGACGACCTGAAGGGTCCGGCATTGTTCCTGGCCTCGGAAGCATCCGATTTCGTCAACGGCCACGTACTTTATGTCGACGGAGGTATACTCGCATATATCGGAAAACAGCCTAAGTAACAGTTATTTGACAAATAGGCTGATGAATCTATTGCTTAAATGTGCCATTCCCGGATTGATGGGAATGGCAATGCTGTTTACCGGATGTTCAAATAGCGTCACTGTAAAGGTGACCAATGAGCTTCCTTCTGACCGTCTCGGAGAGATGGTGCAGCTCAACCTTGAAGATGTTAAGGCGCGTGTCGGCGATTCGTTCAGGATAGTGGATTCCGATGAAAACGAAGTTCCTTATCAGATAACATACGACGACAAGTTGATATTTTCGGCATCTGTGGCCGCCAATTCCACTTCGTCTTATGATATAGTTGCCGGAGAACCATCGGTGTCCGATACCATAGCGGTAGGGTATTATTACGCCGGCCGTCAGGATGACATAGCGTGGGAAAACGACAAGGCCGCATACCGTGCTTACGGTCCCGGCACACAGAACCGCGGCGAACGTGTCTATGGCTATGACGTTTTTACCAAGAGCGTGGAATATCCGGTAGTTGACCATCGTTATAAGCTTGAACTCGACCCCGCAAACTGGGAACGCCCTAACGCGCTCCGCAAGGAGGGACGCCATCAGGAAGCAGATAGCCTGGTAGACCTGTTCTCGTATCACGTGGACCATGGCAACGGAATGGACGTCTACACGGTAGGACCTACCCTCGGCGGAGGTGCATCGGCGCTGATGTCTGATTCCGCACTGGTCTATCCGTATGCCTACAAGGAATATGAGATTCTTGACAACGGACCTCTTCGCTTTACTGTGAAAATGGTTTATAATCCGTTGACGGTAGGCGAGGACAGTGCTGTAGTGGAGACCCGCGTAATAAGTCTTGATGCAGGCTCGTATCTGAACCGTACGGAGCTTACATTTGACGGATTGTCGAAGCCGGCGCCGATAGCGTCGGGAATAGTGGTGCACAAGCAGAATCCCGAGGGATATGTCTGGAACGACGCTTCGGGCTTCATAGCCTATGCCGATTCGACCGACAATGCACGTAACAATAACGGAGTCATTTACCTCGGTGCAGTCGTTCCCGGAGGATACGGCAGTGCGCGTATGCTTCCGATGGCCGAGCCGGTAGGTGATGCGTTGGGCCACGTAATTGCAGAATCAGCTTATAATCCCGGCGACAAGTATGTGTATTATTGGGGTTCAGGCTGGAGCAAGGGCGGAGTAGATTCCTACGATGATTGGACGAACAGCCTTGCCGATTATTCAGCGCGCATAGCCAGTCCGTTAATTATAACATTAGAATAACATGGAAGCAGTTTTTAAATATATCATAGGCCTTGGCGCCGCTGTGATGATGCCTATCATCTTCACAATATTGGGCGTGTGCATCGGCATCAAATTCGGCAATGCCTTAAAGAGCGGCCTTAAGGTCGGGGTCGGTTTTGTCGGCCTTTCGATTGTGACAGCGTTGCTCACATCGAGCCTTGGTCCTGCGCTTGACAGTGTAGTCGGCATTTACGACCTTCAGCTCCACGTGTTCGACATGGGTTGGCCGGCTGCGGCAGCGGTGGCTTATAACACTGCCGTGGGTGCGTTTATAATTCCTGTCTGCCTTGGCGTGAACATTCTTATGCTTCTGACAAAGACCACCCGTACGGTCAACATCGACCTTTGGAACTACTGGCACTTTGCGTTCATCGGTGCCGTGGTCTATTTTGCAAGCGACTCCATAGCCTGGGGATTCTTTGCCGCCGTGATTTGCTACATCATAACTTTGGTGCTGGCCGATATTACAGCCAAGAAATTTCAGGGTTTCTACGATGGTATGGAGGGCATTTCCATCCCACAGCCTTTCTGTGCCGGATTTGCTCCGTTTGCCTGGGCCATAAACTGGGTGCTCGACAAGATTCCGGGATTTGACAAACTCGAGATTGATGCGGAAGGAATGAAGAAGAAGTTCGGAGTTCTCGGCGAGCCTCTGTTTCTCGGAGTCATCGTCGGCATCGTGATAGGTTGCCTTACATGTCGCACTGGTGCTGAGATTATGGATAAAATTCCTTATATCCTCGGTCTGGGAATCAAGATGGGTGCGGTTATGGAGCTGATACCTCGCATAACAGTGTTGTTCATAGAGGGTCTGAAGCCGATATCCGATTCGACGCGCAGTCTTATAGCGCGTAAATTCAAAGGTGCCGAGGGGCTTACTATAGGTATGAGTCCGGCGCTTGTAATCGGCCATCCGACTACGCTTGTCGTTTCGCTTCTGCTTATTCCTGTGACGCTGCTTCTTGCTGTGGCGCTTCCGGGCAATCAGTTCCTCCCGCTGGCTTCGCTTGCCGGAATGTTCTATGTGTTCCCTCTCGTGTTGCCTTACACGAAGGGCAATGTCCTTAAGAGCTTTATAGTGGGCCTGGTCATGATGGTGCTGTCGCTATATATGGTGACTACGCTCGCCTCATGGTTCACATTGGCGGCGCAGGACGTGTATGTCAACACCGGCGATGCCGCGGTGGCTATACCTGAAGGCTTTGCCGGAGGCAGCCTTGACTTTGCAGGCAGTCCGTTGGCGTGGGTCATCTTCCAGTGCTGTCAGAATCTTAAATATGTCGGCGTGGCTTTGTTGACTCTCTTTACAATGGGTCTTGTAGTCTGGAACCGTGTGTCCATCATTCGGGACCAACGTAAAATTGCTGAAAATAAATAATCAAACAAACATAAGTTTAAATAATGAAGAAAACTCTTTTAACTATCGCATTGGCCATAGCTTCGCTTACGGCTGTGGCGCAGACCGAGTACACAATTCTGCGTGCATGTCATCCGGATGACGTAAAGAACTACGACACCGAACAGCTGCGCAGCCACTTCATGATGCCAAAAGTGATGGAACAGGATAAGGTGAATCTTACATACTCTATGTATGACCGTATTATCTACGGCGGAACCATGCCTGTCAATAAGACTGTGGTGCTTGAAACCATAGATCCGCTCAAGGCTGAATACTTCCTCGAACGCCGTGAACTGGGTGTAATCAATATCGGAGGCGACGGCATAGTAAGTGTTGACGGCAAGGACTACGAGCTTCATTTTAAGGATGCTCTTTATGTAGGCCGTGGCAACAAGAATGTCACATTCCGCAGTAAGGATGCCTCTAAGCCCGCCAAGTTCTACATAAACTCAACTCCGGCACATAAGGCTTACAAGACTCAGCTCGTCACTATCGACGGACGTAAAGGCAGTATAAAGGCCAACTCGTTTGCCGCCGGCAAGATGGAGGAGAGCAACGACCGCGTAATCAACCAGCTTATCGTGGCAAATGTGCTTGAGGAGGGTCCCTGCCAGCTTCAGATGGGTCTGACCGAGCTTATGCCGGGCAGCGTATGGAACACTATGCCGGCACATACACATGACCGCCGTGTGGAAGCATATTTCTATTTCAATGTACCCGAAGGCAATGCTATCTGCCACCTTATGGGACAACCTCAGGAGAACCGCCTTATCTGGCTCCACAACGAGCAGGCCGTAATGTCGCCCGAATGGTCGATTCATGCGGCTGCAGGAACCAGCAACTATATGTTCATCTGGGGTATGGGCGGAGAGAATCTCGATTATGGCGACATGGACAAGGTGACATACCTTGAGATGCGCTAACGAATCGTATTATTATTTGATTATGGGGAGAGTTCGGCGTTATGTCCGGACTCTTCCCGTTTATTTTTATATCTTTGTAGTATGGCAAGGATAGACTATAGGACAACGCATGTTACGATAGAGCGTATGTCTGACAAGGATTTTGAAAATATTGCAGTTCAATACTGTATTGTTGATTCCTGTTTTGGCCCGATGGCAGTGGCCTTTACTCATAAGGGTATATGTGCCATGGAGTTCATCGATGGCCCGGCGGAAGCTGTCGAGGTGTTGCGCAGACGGTTTCCATCGGCCTATATTCGAGAGTCCTGTTCAGAGTACATGTGCATGGACGAAGTGCGGTTGCATATTCATGGTACGGAATTTCAGCATAGGGTATGGCGTGCGTTGTTGACGATTCCCTACGGCAAGGTGGCGACTTATGGCGACATAGCCCGTGCCATAGGCTGTCCCGAGGCGGTTCGTGCCGTAGGCTCGGCTATCGGGCGCAATCCTGTGGCATTGCTTATTCCTTGCCACAGGGTAGTGAGGTCTGGGGGAGGGCTGGGTGGATACTATTGGGGTGTGGACCGGAAACGCATAATTCTCGAACACGAACGATGCTGCATCGATGGTTCTAATGGCAGTCGGTAGGGCAGATTTTGAACTTTTCCTTGAACCTGCGGTTGAAATTGGTCGGGTCTGTCATGCCGACCATTGCGCGTACTTCTTTTACTGAGAGATTCCCCTTTTTCAGGAGTGCGGCCGCTTTTGTCAGGCGTACGTCACGCAGATATTCTACCGGAGTCATTCCGCGTAGTGATTTGACTTTATTATATAGTTGGGCGCGGCTGATGCTTAGCTGCTCAGATAGCGCGTTTACGTCAAAGTCCGGATCGTCGATATATGAATCTATAATTTTGTCAAGCCGTTCCAGAAACAATTTGTCTGCGCGTTTTTCAAACAGCGGTGCTTTGGGCGCGTCAATATTTTCTGCCGGTTTGGCGCTTTGTTCCCGGATTGCTTTTATCTTTTTCATGACAAGGGCGGTCAGCACTTCGCAGTTGAAGGGTTTGGGCAGATAGTCGTCGGCTTCCGACCTTATTGCCCTGAGCAGGCTTCGGCTGTTGTCGAAATCCGAAATCAATATTACCGGTATTTGAGTGGTGGCAGGATTGGATTTTATCTGGTGTACCAGGTCGTAGGCGTTTATCCCGTCCAGCTCGGTATCTATGATTATTGCGCTCGGACGCATCGACACAGCCTTTTTGGCTACATCAATGCCGTCAGCCACCACTGCCGACATAAATCTCATCAGGTCGCGGCGGATGACGTCGGCAAGCTGTCGGTCGGATTCGACTACCATTACCAATAATTCCTTGTTGATTGGTATGTCTGCCATCTCCAGTATGTCGCCTTTGCCTATTCCGGGGAAGTCGTGGCCGATTTCTTTAAAATCGGCAAGCTGTTCGACCATCTGCATCAGCATCGCGCTGCTGTTGCGCAGGTGCTGGATGTCTGTTCGGGTAAGTTTATATTCTGAGTTGCCTTTAAGCTTTTCGATTGTGGTGCGGATGACGGTCAATGGAGTTCTGAATTCTCGGCCGGCATGAATGACAAAGTCTGTTCTGAACCGTTGGTTTTCCCGCTCGACGAGAAGCTGATTGTGGATTCTGATTTTTGTCTTAATCAGATATATGATAAAAAGGAGGATGCCGGATGCTGCTGTTGCGCATATCAGGTAGACCCATATGCCATCGATGTAAAAGTGTGGCTGTGCGGCACACAGAGCGGATATCGTAATCAAGACCCCTATGGAGGACAAAATGATTTTGAAGGGTGGATTCATTTATTTTCAGGTATTTATCGGCACAAAAATAATACATTTAACCGATATAATTAGACAAATGGCATAATAAAATGTAGTATTAAAAGTGTAATTTTACATTTATAAAATTCTTCATGGCCATAAACCCTGTCAAGAAAAATGAATAAGTGTTAAACCAATTGGATTTATGCGAGTCATAGATTGAAGTGAATCACAATAAGTAATATTAATAAACCAATGAAAAAATTAATTAGTTCTATCCTGACATTGACATTGTCGGTAATGGCATTTGCCGCTCCTTCGAAGAAGATTATCGACGATGGAGGCAGCGGTCCGTACAAGGCGGAAGCTATTTCGGAACGCACATTGCCCGGATTTGTCGTTTACCGGCCTGTTGACATTCATGCGGCCGTGACTCATGAAGGTCCGTTGCCTTTGGTGGTATTTGCCAACGGCGGCTGTAATGACACTTCGCTCCCTCATGAAAAGTTGCTCAATGATCTGGCTTCTTACGGCTATCTTGTAGTGGCTCTAGGTGAAATGCAGGACAGCATCAATGACCGCCAGCTTCATAAGTCGCCAAACGCAGACATGCCACGCGCCATTGACTGGGCCGAGGTTCAGAACGGTGATGCCAACAGCGAGTATTACAAAAACATCGACCTTGAATATGTGGCGCTCGCCGGGCAGAGCTGCGGTGGCGCGCAGGTGCTTGCCAACTGTGCCGACCCAAGAGTGAAGTCATGCATTATGCTGAACTCAGGCATGGGCGACATCGAAATGGCTGAGGCAAGCAAGGAGTCGCTTAAAAATCTTCATTGCCCGATACTTTATGTAATCGGTGGTGAAGGCGATATCGCTTACCGTAACGCTCTTGCCGATTATGACAGAATAGACAATGTTCCTGTCGCTTTTGCAAATCAGTTGCGCGTAGGCCACGGCGGAACGTTCCATGAACAGTACGGCGGTTCGTTCTCTCCGCTGGTTCGTGCATGGCTCAGCTGGCAGTTCAAGGACCAGCGTGCCAACATCGATGTTTTCCTCCGCAACCGTCTGAACGATTTTCCCGATTATACGATGAAGGCCAAGAATTTCCCCGACAACAACGACCCGTTCACTGTTAAGGAAATTCATTGTAAGACCCGTGACGGCAAGGACATCTGGGGACAGCTTTACATGCCCAACGTTAATGAAAAGCAACTCCCCATCGTAATAATGGCCCATGGCTACAACGGCACTCATCGTGAACCGCAGGCCTATGCCGAGAGCCTTGCTATGCGTGGTGTGGCCAGCTATATCTTTGATTTCTGCGGTGGCGGTAACCACAGCAAGAGCGAAGGTGCAACCACTGATATGACTATCTTCACCGAAAAGGAGAATGTCGAGGATATAACCAAGATGGTGAAATCATGGGATTTTGTCGATCCTTCCCGCGTGGCGCTTCTTGGTTGCAGTCAGGGAGGTCTTGTTGCAGCTCTTACGGCCGCCACTAATCCTGACATGTTCAAATCGCTCGTTCTTGTATATCCTGCTCTGACCATTCCCGATACGGCGCCCATGATGCTTAAGCGTTTCGATGCCGACGGCGGACGTCCTCAGGACGTTATGGGCATGAAACTCGGTCGTGGTTATTACGAAAAAATCAACGGCTTGAATGCGCTTGACAGTATCGGTGCCTATAAGGGAGATGTGTTTATCGTCTATGGCGACCGTGACATGATCGTAGCCGGCGGCGTTGACAAGGCCGCTGACAAATACGAGAAGTGCCAGAAGCTCGTCGTTCCCGGCGGTGACCATGGCTTCTCATATTATCGTCATCACGAACAGGCCACAAAGGGTATCGTGGACTTTGTGCTCCGAACCCTTGCCAAACCGCGTCAGCGCGGTGTACGGCGTCATGAATTTGACTCGAAGAATCCCGATGTGCATGACCCTGTGATGGCTTATGAAGACGGCGTTTACTATATGTTTACTACCGGATTCGGCATCGGCATGATGTCGTCTACCGACCTGGTGAACTGGAAAGAGGAGAAGGCTCCGCTTAATCCGATTCCTGAATGGCCCAAGACTCCGGTTCCCGGATATGGCGGTCATACATGGGCTCCGGATGTGATTAAGGTGGGCGACAGATGGTATCTCTACTACAGCTGTTCGACTTTCTATAAAAACATCTCGGCTATCGGCGTGGCAACCAACAAGACTCTTAACCCGCAGTCGCCCGACTATAAGTGGGAAGATCTGGGCATGGTAATCATGTCGGCTCCCGGTGTCAACGACTGGAATGCCATTGACCCCAACGTCATAATCGACGAGAAGGGACGCCCATGGCTCAACTTCGGTTCGTTCTGGGACGGCATACAGCTGGTTCAGCTCAAGAAGGATATGAAGACCCCTGTCGGCGAACCTAAGACTATCGCTCGTCGCCGCAACCCCTGGTCGGTGGCACATATGCAGCCTACCGCCAATACAAACGCCATCGAGGCTCCGTTCATCACATATCACGACGGTTACTATTATCTGTTCGTAAGCTACGACTATTGCTGCAAGGGCTTGAGCAGTAACTACAAGACTGTCGTTGGCCGTAGCAAGACTGTCGACGGTCCCTACCTCGACAAGGAGGGTAAGGATATGGCCGCAACCGGCGGAACAATTCTTGTTGGCGAAAACGACCGCTATAGTGGCGTCGGTCACTGCAGCGTATACAAGTTTGGCGACAAATGGTATATTGCCGCTCATGCCTACGACAAGAGTCTGAATGGCGCCAGCAAGCTGTTCCTTCGCGAGATTCGCTGGAAAGACGGCTGGCCTGTAATCGCTGAATAATGCTGTGACAGCATTTATATATATGTTGGTTAATACACTTTTTAATGAGTGATTTTTGAAAAAAGTGATTCTTTTTTCGAGGACGACATGTATTGTCGTCCTCGTTTTTTATTTTTGCGGTATGTTAAGCGCAATCCTATGCAATGCTAAAGAATAATATTAACCAATTAAAACCTATCAAAAATGGAACAAATAGAGACATTTGATTTAAGAGAAAACGGGTTTGCGAAGTTTGACCCGATGGCGGATGGTAAAACGGTAATTCCTGATGCTCCGGGCAACTACGTAGTAGTTCTTAGAGAGGATGCCTTTTTGCCTCCAATTAATATTGAACCAATATACACATTGGTGGATTTTGAGGGAACTCTGTACCGCGTTATTTACATAGGGTCGGCAAGTGGCAGTCTGCGTAAACGAGATTATGAACAACATTTTACCAAAAACAATGCCGGGCAGTCGACATTAAGGAAATCATTGGGCAGTCTGATGGGATTTAAGAAGATTCTGCGGGACAAGAATAAACCGGAAAATGGAAAAACGAAGTTTGGAGAAGCTGACGAGGCGACATTGTCGAAATGGATGCAATCAAAATTATTATTGTTCTTTAAGATAGACTGCAATTTCAAAGAAGCCGAGAAAAAACTTATAAACGAATTAAATCCGGCGCTAAACATCATGAGTAATGCCAATGAAATCAACCGTGAATATAGAAAGACGCTTACCGCTTTAAGAAGCTCAAAATGATTAATTATCGGACAATATTCATCTTTTGAATAAAGTCCCGAAAATTGACTTTTCGGTCCGGCGTGTCTGCCGTGTGCCGCCGGTTTTTTCAACAGTGTCCGGCGGAGTTCGCCCGACAATTCTGTAAGTTCATCCATCAATATGCCTTTAATGTCGGCTGGATAATGTATTTTGGATAAGTCAACCATGTCATAATAATCATTTAACTTATATTATTAACGTCGGGCATGGTGCGATGTTCGGGTTAATAAAATATCTGTATGAGCCTTGGTATGTATCGCGTGATTGCAGATGTCGGTGTAAATGTCGGAGCACTTTGTGTCAAATGCGACACTTTTTTATTAACTTCGCGGCCGGATTCGGGCCTACCTCTTACATGCAAGGTAGAGGCCAAGGAAAAATTAATGATATAACAGATTGGTAATTTAGATTTATGGTTTCATATTAAAATTTTTAGCTAAGAAGTATGTTTATACGTCATTTAAGGATGCCGCTTTTGTTGTTGTGCGCGTTGATGGCGATTTTGCCGGTGGATGCCGGCATCGTGTCGATGGACGATGCAAAAGTGACGGCTGTCGATTTTTTCAGTGCGAGAGGTTGTGAACGTCTTTCTGAACCTTCAAAATTGCAGTTGGCCCATACGGAAGTTAACAGTGCCGGAACGCCTTCGTTCTATGTGTTCAATAGCGTCGACGGCAACGGTTTTATCATTATAGCCGCTTCTGACGATGTCCCGCCTGTGGTAGGATATTCTTATGACAACACTTTTAATCCGGACAATGTGCCGGCCGGAGCTGTTGAGATACTTAAGAATGTTGACCGGAACAAGGTGTCGCATACGGCATACGGCTACGACCGACACCGGATTGTGTCTAAAGTTTCGTCGTCCAAGAATCTGACTACGGCGTTGTGGAGCCAGGAAGCTCCGTTCAACAACTTGATTCCGGGGCATCGTCTGACGGGTTGCGTCGGAGTAGCCATGGCCATAATAATGAAGTACCACAACTGGCCGGAGCGTGGTACAGGCTCGGTCGGCGATGTCAGCTTTGACTCTGAATACGACTGGGCAAATATGCGTCAGGATAATTACCGCTACGGATATACCGAAAGCGAGGCGAAAGCCGTAGCGACGCTGATGTCACATGCGTCGCAGTCGATTCTGACCGATTTCGGCATGTCGAGTTCCAGTGCTTTTGATGTCAGAGTGCCTTCCGCTCTAATTAATCATTTCAGTTACGATGCGGGAGTCTCTTATAAGGAAGGAGCCGAAATGGACAAGGCCGACTGGGACAATCTTATTATTTCGGAGATAGAAGCCGGACGTCCTGTATTGTATTGCGGTCAGGATTTGACCTCCGGTCATGCTTTTGTCTGCGACGGATATGAGAGCGACGGTGTAAATCCGTATATTCATGTCAATTGGGGCTGGGGCGGTTTGGCAAACGGCTATTTTTCATCCGGCAACATGTCGCCGCAGGCAAGCCGTCTGTACGATTTCAATGATCAGACCACGATTGTATACAATATCAAGCCCGCGACGGTTACGGCCGAATGGTCGCCCATACACCTGACAAGCGACGGCAATCAGGTGGGAATGACCATGGATGTCACCGACCTTGAAGCCGGAGCCGGTTTTACCGTGCGTGCGGGAGCTTTGAAGAACATAATGAACGAAGCTTTTTCCGGGCAAATGTCGGTAGCTCTGTTTAGCGGAGCAGGGGAGCTTAAAGCGCATTTGTCCGGCGAAAAGGGTTTTTCGCTCAGCGAACTTCAAGTACGTCAGTTCGTTGACTTTGAATGCCGTGTGCCATCCGGTGTCGATATCGGGGCTGATGATGTGGTCCGACTGGCCACGAAGGCGCGGGGCGCAGACTCATGGCTTCCCGTGATCGGCGACCTGATTACTATAGGAGAGTTGCCGGCCAAGGGCAATGTCATACCTTATTTCAACATCGATATTCCTGTCTCGGTCGAGGGGGCGGAAATAGTTGTCGATGAGCCACGTGTGATAAAAGGCCGCGACTATTCTTTTAAGGTCGCGCCTTTGTCGGCCGACAACGTCGTTTCGGTCAAAGCCAACGGATTCATACTTACGCCGTCGGCTTCGAATGTGTACGAAATAAAAAATGTAAACAGCGACCAGACCATTAAGATAATTGTGCAGAATGCCTCTGAGGTGGTCAGCAAACGTGCATTGTGGGTTTCGGCCGGCGGACTGTCGGAGATTATAGGTGAAAGTGAATCCGCTACGATTACCGAGCTTACTTTGTTCGGAACCGTTAATGCGGAAGACTTCAAGTTCATCCGCGAACGCATGAAGCTGACGCGCCTTGATTTGTCAGGTGTCAACATTTTGGCCGTAGGGTCAAATCCGGCCAATGCTATCCCGTCTAAGGCATTTTCAGGCTATGGATGCCTTAAACAAGTGGTATTGCCTAAAAATCTTACGGTTTTAAAAAGCGGATGTTTCAATGCCACGGGGTTGATCTCAATCGAGATACCGGCATCTGTCGCGACCTATGAATATAATATTTTCCTTAATTGCTCAGATTTGAGCGAGGTCATACTCAGAAGATCCAATCCCGCGTGGATTAACTGGTGTGTATTTGCCGGTACCCCCAAGGCCAAGCTCGTGGTGCCTGTCGGTTCATCGCAGGCTTATAAGAACAAGGAGAACTGGAAGGAGTTTAAAGATATAGTTGAGGAGAACGCCGCTCCCGTAACGTCATGCTCTGTCGTGATTCAGGACATGCCGGGCGTTAAGATTACGCCTGTCACCGAAGGCGACGAGGTCGCACCCGGTGCATCCTACAGCTTTATGGTTGAGACTGACGACACATACGGCGATGCGATAATGGAGGTCTATGCCAACAATGTGCGTCTTTATCCGTCGCAGAACGGGGTATACACTGCGGTTGTTTCATCAAATACAATCATCCACACCCATTTCAGAGAGCCTGTCCCGACAGGTTACGCCTCTTCCTGGAAGCTGACAGGTGCCGGAGGTGGTGTCGGACTTGTCACCGATGTCGTCAACGTGCTTCCCGGCAAATCGTTCGTGGTACGTGCCAATGCGGTTTCTATACCGTCTGACGACGCCACGCAATTCTATGCGGCTGTACTCACGGATGCTAATGGCGCTATAAAGGAAATAATTTCGCCGGTAGTGGCCAACGATTATGCTAATTATGGCGATATCGCTTACAATTTCAGCTGTCAGGTCAAGGAAGCGTCCGTCAAGGATGGCAACAGCATACGCATAGCCACGTCCTATAACAAGAAAATCTGGCACCTCGTGTCGGCGGTTGACGATAATATATGCGACAGTCTTCCTGCCGTGGGCAATCCCGTACGGTACCATAGCGTCACTATGCCGGAGACTGTCAACGGAGCAGTGATCCAGGGCGCTGTATCGCAGGTGGTACGGGGCATGCCTTTGACCATAAAGGTGACTCCGGTGTCGGTTGACGATGTGGTGACTATCGCCGTCAACGGAATAAACAAGGTTGTAGGCCAGCCTGTCGGCAATTTGTCAATTCCGTCGGTCACCGATGACCTTGATATTACGGTTCAGGTCAATCATGCCGGCTCGCAGGAGTATACGGTAGTAAATGTGGCTGAAGGCGAACTTGGTGCAAAGATTCAGCAATGTCCCAAACGCCTAAAGGTCATTGGTGTGATTTCCTTGGCTGATTTTAACGCTTTGCGCGAGCATTCCACAGAGATAGCCGACCTTGACCTCGCCGATGTAGTTATCAAGGACGGAGGAAACATTGTCGACGCCATTCCGTCCAATGCTTTTGTGCCAGACAATGTCATGGCGAAATCTGCGCTTTCTACTATAATATTGCCGACCGGATTGAAGCGCATCGAGGACAATGCGTTCTATCGCTGTATGAACATAACGAGCATCACCCTGCCTGCGTCTCTCACCCATATAGGCAACGGCGCGTTCACTTCATGTGTCAGAATGAACAGGATTATCGCCCTTCCCGAAGTGCCGCCCACGCTCGGCGTCAACCCATTCCCAAATAATTCCGCCCAGATTGTGCTCGAGGTGCCCCGAGGGTCGGAAACGGCCTATAGGAATGCCTATTATTGGAACGATATGATATTGGAGACGTCTCCTGTCTATTTCAACATACAGATTGACCCTACAAGACTGTTCAATTTCAATAAGATGAATCCGATATCCAATATCCCTTACCCGGAGATTGAGACTTCCGTCACCATCGGTCTTCCAAACAGCACTGTAAGCTACAATCCGGTGCGTCGTCCGGGAGTGGCTTTCAAACTCTATGACAACGGCAGTGATGTCACAGGACGTTCATACTTCAGATACGGTCAGTATGGTGTCAAATTTGACCCGTATTACAACGACCCAGAAGTTTCGCTTGCATGTCCGCAGGACCATCGGCTGGATGTAGTCTTTTACTACAGTGTTGATTTTGTTTTGCCGGAAGGATTCAGCTGTTCATTGGTTAATGTCAGTCCGGACAATGAATGGACGGATGTCGACATGTCGCTTTTT
Source organism: uncultured Muribaculum sp. (assembly GCA_910578785.1). Classification (GTDB taxonomy): domain Bacteria; phylum Bacteroidota; class Bacteroidia; order Bacteroidales; family Muribaculaceae; genus Muribaculum. The sequence goes on from CAJTSJ010000030.1 coordinate 17,981, forward strand.
GATTCGGAGTCCACTGCATCTCCGACCCTTTATAAGGAGGGTGGCAACTACGGTTTTGTCTTGACTTCCGAGTCCGACTCTATTGAGACCAAGGTTAAGGTGACAAGCAGGGTTCTGACCTCCCCGGGTGCGTCTCCGGAATATTCGGTCGTCGAGGAGTTCCTTTCGCCGGACGAGAGCGGAGTGTTCATGATTGCTAATCTGCAGGGTGATGTCCGGGTAGAGGTGTCGGTCGTTCCTGCCGAGGGCAGCGTAATCAGCGCCGATAACATCGGTGCGATAGATGAGGACGATGTCAAGGATTTGACCACTGCCGGTTTTAGCGGAATGCTCGATGACGAGGATTTCAGCATAATCCGAAGCATATTCGGTTCGCTTGAGTCAATGGATTTGTCCGGAATAGATAATGAGTCCATTCCCGACCATGCGTTCGAGGACATGGCAAATCTAAACACTGTCGTTCTTCCTGACAACGTGGTTTCAATCGGTGCCTATGCGTTTAAGGGATGTACCGGTCTTGAATCTATGACGCTCAATTCTGTATACAGTATCGGGGAAGGGGCTTTCGATGGCTGCGTGAACATGACCGAGCTGACCGTCAACACGTCGATGAATCCCGCCGGGCTTGAGTCGGGCATCAGAGCCCCTCGTTCGGTTGAGATTGACGGCAAGTCATTCCAGGGAATCAACCCCAACTGTCTGATATTCGTTGCCGATGCCGGTATAGCTTCGTCTATTGCCGGAAAGTCAAATATAGTGCTTACCGAGGACGGGACTCGTGTAGCCTTTACCGACATATCGTTGACGGGAGGCTATCCGTTTAATGCGCCGGGCAGTTTCCGGCTTGGCGACAAGAGTATCGCCTACCGGGCTACCGTATGCGTCGCGCCTGTCGACCTTAACAGCGGTTGGACCGGAATCGTAGTGCCGTTTGCGCCTTCGTCCGTGGCTGTCGACGGGGTTGAATGCACTTTCGCTTCGTCAGGCAGCGGTTCCGTAAGCCTTTATTCGTTCGGAATGCCGGATGACGAGAAGCTATCGCAACAATCGTCGATGATGCCTGATGTGCCTTATCTCGTACGTGTCAACGGTGATAACGCCGGCACTGCCGAAGTAGTTTTTAGAACCTCGGGCACTACCGATGTAGATGTGTATGATGTCTCGCTGACGCCTGACGATACGGATATTGTGAGCGTAGGTAAGGAATTTTCTCTGTATGGTACCTATAGTGGCAGAAATGCCGTCGAAGGAGATTACCTGCTTGATGAATCAGGAGAAGTGTTCGCTCTTCACGATGCTTCGTCGGAAGAGGCCTGCCGGGTAGTTCCGTTCTCGGTATATGCCCGTTATAACGACGTTCCGCAAGGCGACGAGATAAGGATAGGCGACAATAAGACTTCGTTCGTGGACACGGTGCAAGGTTTCGCCCGTGACGGATTGAAAATTTCCCGCGACGGTTCAATCCTGATTGTTGAATCCGACAGATCGCGTGTTATTGACATATTCAACATAGCCGGTGTACTGGTGGCTTCTCTCAGGCTATCGCCGGGACAGAATTTCGTGACGCTTCCTGCCGGAGTGTACATAGTCGAAGGCATGAAGATTATGATGTAATAGAGTCCATCAGGTATTATGGCGGGCGGAGCGGCGTAAAGGCCGTTCCGCCCGTTGCTTATTAAACAAGCTCGTATATTTACATCCGTTAACATTTATTGTCGAATCGGTTCTTATTGGTATACGGATAAAATGTTAACTTTGTGACTGGAATAAAGTAATCTGCCATCATTATCAAATGTCCATTGCCATGAAAGTTAAAAGATTTTGGCTGTCGTTAGTTGCCGTATCTACGGTTGCGCTGATGCATTCGCAAAGAGTAAAATACAATATTAATCAGGACTGGAGTTTCCATGCTGGGGAAAATGTCGGTGCCGAGGCTCCTGATTTTGATGATTCATCCTGGATGAGGGTAAGCGTGCCCCATGACTTTCAGATTCATCAGCCTTGGGTGGAACCGTCGGCCGATGAAAAGCCCGATATGGACAATCCGATGGCCAATGTCAAGAGCCGTTTGAGTTCGCGCGGATTCAAGGAGATGGGGCAGGGATGGTACAGAAAATCGTTTATTCCCGACGACGAATGGCAGGGAAGGCGTGTGCTGCTTGACTTTGAAGGCATCATGCTTCTTGGCGATGTATATCTCAACGGTCGGCATATCGGAGGCACCGATTACGGTTATCTTGGATTTGAAGTCGACATAACCGACAAACTGAAATACGGCGAGCCGAATGTGGTAGCCGTAAAAGCCGATACCGGCAGACCTGAAAATTCTCGCTGGTATACGGGCGGAGGTCTTTACCGGGATGTCAGCATATATGTCACGGACGCTTCGCAATATTTCACCCGACATCCGCTTTCGATAACGACTCCCGTAGTCGGTAAAGAGCGCTCCACTGTGGTGGTGGATGCCGAGATAGCGACATTTGCCGATGTCGACAGCATTGATGTGGGTGTTGAGATTGTCGGACGTAACGGCCTTGTCTATACGGGGCGTGGACGTCACTGGGTCCATCCGCGACAGCATATCCGCGAATTCCGTCTGGACAGTATCAGCCTGAACAACGTTGATTTGTGGTCTTGCGAATCACCGAATCTTTACAACCTTGCCGTTACGATATATCGTCCGGACGGCTCGGTGGCCGACAGGGTGATAGAGCGGTTCGGCATACGTTCGATAGAGTTTTCGCCCGAATTCGGATTTAAGCTTAACGGTCAGAAAGTGCTTCTTAAGGGAATCGCCAATCATCATACGCTCGGCGCGCTTGGCGCCGCTTCATACCCGCGCGCGATGGAGAAGCGCATCTGGATGCTTAAGGATTTCGGATTCAATCATATACGTACGTCGCATAATCCTTACAGCAAATCGTTTCTCGACCTGTGCGATGAATACGGCATGCTTGTCGTAGATGAACTTTATGACAAATGGACCACACAGTATGCCGGCGGGCGCAAGGATTGGAACGAACAATGGCAGAAAGATGTTCCCGAATGGGTGAGGCGCGACCGCAACCATCCGTCAGTAATATTCTGGAGTCTGGGCAATGAGCTTCAGCTGATTCCAGACCTCCCTTATAACGACTGGGGCGTGACCCCTTACCGACTGCAGAAAGCATTACTAAACCGCTACGACACGACTCGACCGGTGACGGTGGCCATGCATCCGCGTGGGCGCAACGAGCACACCGACTCGCTTCCGGCTCCGCTGGTGATGGCAACCGACATCGCGGCATACAATTACCGGTATATGTATTTTCCCGGCGATTCTCAGAAATTTCCCTGGATGATGTTCTATCAGAGCGAGGCCAATACATCAGGCATGGGACCGAACTTTTATGAAATGAATCTCGATAAGGTGATAGGTCTGGCCTATTGGGGCATGATAGACTATCTCGGAGAGTCAAACGGTTGGCCGGCAAAAGGCTGGACGCAGGGAGTGTTTGACATATCATTGAATCCCAAGCCAAATGCATACTTCCTGAGGAGCATATTCAAGCCCGAAGAGCATGTGGTCAGAATCGGTATCATTGACCGTGACGACAACACGGTATGGAACGATGTCAAGGTAGGGACCCAAAAGATGTCGTCGCACTGGAACCGTAAGGAGGGAAGCCACGTTTCGCTCTACACCTACACCAATGCCGATGAGGTGGAACTGATAGTCAACGGCAAGAGTCTCGGACGAAAGGCTAACGACATCAACAATCCAAAGATGCGTAACCGTATATTCTGGGAGGATGTTCCTTACAGCAAAGGCTACATTGAGGCCGTGGCATATAAGAATGGACTCAAGGATGCTGTCAAACGCCACCGCATAGAGACATCAGGCAAGGCTGTTAAGCTTTCGGCCGTGTCCGACAACGATTCGTGGAAGGCCGACGGACAGGATCTTCAGCATGTGGTGCTGACGGCGGTCGACAACCGCAACCGACGAGACTTCTCGGCTTCCGAAAGAGTTGATTTTGAAGTGTCCGGTCCGGCTGAGATTGTGGGCGTAATCAACGGCGACATGTATTCTGACGAATTGACGGTAGGCAATTCTCGCAGGCTTTATGACGGAACCGTAACCGTGATTCTCCGTTCGACTACCGAGCCGGGTGAAGTGACGCTCAAAGCGCGTACCGGCACAGGAATTAAACCTATAACCTTAAATTTATCAACAAAATAGAGCTATGTATTTTAACCGAATAGCGGGATGCCTTCTGTGTCTGTCGGTATCCGTCACTACGGCTGTTCAGGCCCAGGCACATTATGATTTCGAGAACATGCAGAAAGAGAAACTAAACCGCGGGGTTGTTGCCGTAAAAGACAAAGACGGGAAAGTTGCCGTATCGTGGCGTTATCTTTCGTCTGATCCCGAAAATCAGTCATTTGATGTTTATCGCGACGGCAGAAAGATTAACGGCAGGCCTATAAAGGATGCCACCTTCTTTATCGACGACTACGACGGCCCCGGTGCTGTAGAATACTCCGTCAGATCACTTTCCGGCGAAAAAGATGCAAGCTCCTACGTGATGCCGGAGAATGCTCCTCACGGATATATAGACATTCCTCTTGATAAGCCGGAACTTGGGGTCGATCCATTCGGCAAAGAGTATTTCTACTCGGCTAATGATGCCTCGATCGGCGATATGGACGGCGACGGGGAATTTGAGATAATACTGAAGTGGGATCCGACAAATTCACACGACAATGCGCATGACGGTTTTACCGGGCCTACATTGATAGACTGCTATAAGCTTGACGGCACAAAACTGTGGCGCATAGATTTGGGCGAAAACATACGTTCTGGAGCGCATTATACACAGTTTCTTGTATCCGACTTCGATGGCGATGGGTGTGCCGAGCTGATATGCAAGACCGCTGACGGAACCATGGATGGTACCGGCAGGGTCATCGGCGACAGGCGTGCCGACTTCCGCAACATGAAAGGACGTATCATTGCCGGACCGGAATATCTTACAGTGTTTAACGGCAAAACGGGCGAAGCCATGTCCACAGTGCAATATTTGCCTGAGCGTGGCGAACTGAAGGATTGGGGCGACAGCTATGCCAACCGTTCTGAACGTTATCTTGCGGCGGTGGCCTATCTTGACGGTGTCAAGCCGTCGGCGGTGATGTGCCGTGGCTACTATACACGCAGTGTGCTTGTGGCTTATGATTGGGACGGAAATGAACTTAAGGTACGCTGGGTGTTTGACAGTAACAATCCCGGATGCGGGGCATATGCCGGACAGGGCAACCACAATTTGCGTGTGGCTGATGTCGACGCCGACGGATGCGACGAGATAATCTATGGTCAGATGGCGGTCGACAACGACGGTTCGGGGCTTTATTCGACCGGAATGTATCATGGCGATGCCATACATCTGATTTCCGATATTGACAATGAGCGGTATTATGTCTGGGGATGCCACGAAAATAAGAAGGATGGGACATCGCTGCGCGATGCCGGTACAGGAAAGTAATATTCCAGTTCCCCAGCGATAAGGACATAGGCCGCTGTATGGCCGCCGACATAGATCCGAATCACCCAGGAGTCGAGTTGTGGTCGCCTAATACGGGCGGTGTCCGCTCTTTTGACGGGGTGCTGATTTCACAGACTATGGAATTCAAGAGCGAAGTGTCGGCCGTAGTGCCTGTCAATATGGCTGTGTGGTGGGATGGCGACCTGCTTCGTGAATTGCTTGACAAAAATGTGGTGAGCAAGTATGACTGGACGACCGGCGAATGCGTGCCGCTGGCCGTGTTCGACGGATGCATGTGGAACAACGGCACCAAGGCCAATCCGTGCCTGCAGGGCGATATTATCGGCGACTGGAGGGAAGAGGTGCTTATGCGTACTGCCGATAGCGGACATCTGCGCCTGTACGTGACAACTATTCCTACGGAATACCGGTTCCATACGTTCCTTGAAGATCCGGCTTACCGAAGCAGCATTGCCAATCAGAATGTCGCATACAACCAGCCCACGCAACCGGGATTTTACTTTGGCCCTGATCTCAAGGGCCGTAAGTTCAGAGGCACTAAAGTCAAGTAAGCTATGGCCAGGTTAGCGAAACTTCTTATTGCAACCTCGATTTTGCTGGCATCGGTTGCATCATCGGCGCAACAGATTGTACCGGCTCCGATGGACGACGTAAACGGTGTGGTGGACAATACTGTCGACAGTCTGAACAAGGCTCGGACGGAACGTCCGGTTGCCGGTTCGACGCGAAAGGGCTCCAATCCGGTGCTGTTCCTTGTCGGCAATTCAACCATGCGTACCGGAACCCTTGGCAACGGCGACAACGGTCAGTGGGGATGGGGATATTTCATTCCCGAATATTTTGATTCGGATAGAATTACGGTCGAAAATCATGCGCTCGGAGGTATGAGCAGCAGGACATTCTACAATCGGTTGTGGGCCGATGTTCTCAAAGGTGTCAGAAGTGGCGACTGGGTGATAATAGAGCTTGGACACAACGATAACGGTCCGTATGACAGCGGACGTGCCAGAGCCTCCATCCCCGGCACCGGCGATGAGAGTCTGGCCGTGGTGATTAAAGAAACCGGTCAGCGCGATACGGTGTACACTTACGGCGAATACATGCGTCGCTTCGTGCGTGAAGTAAAGGACAAGGGTGCATACCCCATATTGTTTTCGCTCACTCCGCGCAATGCGTGGGACGATAAGGACAGTACTGTGATAACCCGCGTCAACCGCACGTTCGGTCTGTGGGCGCGTCAGGTAGCAGAGAGCGAGGATGTTCCGTTTGTGGATTTGAACGAGATTACGGCAAGCAAGTTCGAGCGTTTCGGAAAGGACAAAGTCAAGACCATGTTCTATCTTGACCGTATACATACGTCGGAGTTCGGTGCGCGTGTCAATGCCGAGTCGGCTGTCGAGGGAATAATGGCCCTTGAGGGAGTCGGACTTAGGGAATATATTATCCCTGCTAATCACGACACTCTGACCGGTTCCTCCCGAAAACCTGGTTGTCCCGTAGTGTTTACTATAGGCGACAGCACGGTCAAGAACGAGGATTGCGATGACGACAGCATGTGGGGCTGGGGAAGTGTGCTGGCTGAATATTTCGACACTGGCAGAATAAGCGTGGAGAATCATGCCATGGCCGGACGCAGTGCCCGCACGTTCCTTGACGAGGGACGTTGGGACAAGGTGTACAATGCCCTTCGGCCGGGCGACTTCGTGATAATGCAGTTCGGCCACAATGACGGCGGCGACATCAATGTCGGCAAGGCTCGTGGGGAGCTCCACGGTGCCGGACCCGAAAGCAAGGTGTTCAGAATGGAGAAGGATGGCCGAAACAAAGTGATATACACTTACGGTTGGTACTTGCGCAAATTCATAATGGACGCTAAGGAGAAGGGTGCCATACCCATTGTCCTGAGCCATACGCCGAGAAACAAATGGCGCGGTGGCCTCATTGAGAGCAACGCCGGAGATTTCGGTCTGTGGGCACGACAGGCCGCGCGTCAGGCCGGGGCTTACTTCATCGATTTGAATAAATTGTCAGGCAGTAAGTTGCACGCGCTCGGCGAAGGAAATACCGGTGAATATTTCAAGAACGACCACACACATTCGTCGCTCAAAGGCGCAAGACTAAATGCAGAAAGCATCGTGGAGGGTATCCGCGGTCTGGACTGTGGACTGAAGGGCTACTTGAAGCCGATGTCTATCAGTGTGGGAAGTGGCGACGATGTCCCTGACTACAATGACTTTGACGGCTACGGATATGATTTTAATACAAGACCATCCAACGACGGCCGTAGACCCTATTATTTTTCTGCCAGGGTGCCTGACGGGAATTATATGGTAACTATGGTGCTTGGCGACAGACATCGCAAGTCGTCTACCGTTGTCAGGGCCGAATGCCGCAGGCTGATGCTTGACGAGGTCACTCTTGAAAAGGGTGAAATTAAGGAATATGCATTCGTTGTCAACAAGCGTAGCCCGGCCATTGACCTCCGTGACTCTGTACGACTGAATGACCGTGAAATCGGCATTCCTTCCTGGGACGACAAGCTTACGCTCGAAATCACAGGGCATGCGCCTGCGGTCGAAAGCATTTCAATACGTCCTGTAGAGGCCGGCGACAGCGTGACCACACTGTTTCTGTGCGGAAACAGCACTGTGGTCGATCAGGCCGATGAGCCTTGGACCAGCTGGGGACAGATTGTCCCGGCATATTTCGATAGGCATGTCGCGGTTTCAAATAATGCTGAAAGCGGAGAGAGTGCAACATCCTTTATTGCCAAAAAACGTCTTGACAAAGTGCTGTCGATGGCTAAGCCGGGCGATTGGCTGATGGTTGAATTCGGCCACAACGACCAGAAGGAGAGAGGTGCCGGCAGAGGTGCTTATTATAACTTCGCCACAAACCTGAAAATATTCGTTGACAAGGCGCGTGAAGCCGGGTTGAACGTGGTGTTTGTCACTCCTACTGCCAGACGGTCGTTTGATGCCACAGGCAAGGTGGTCGACACCCACGCCGATTATCCGGATGCCATGCGAGAAGTAGCCATGCGCGAAGCAATCCCTGTGGTGGAGTTGAACGCCATGACCAAAGAACTTTATGGGGCTATGGGGGTCGAAGGCTCGAAAAAGGCTTTTGTGCATTATCCCGCCGGAACCTATCCGAATCAGCCGAAGCCCTTGGCCGACAACACTCATTTCAACCAATATGGCGCGACCCAGGTGGCTAAATGTGTGCTGGAAGGATTGCGTGAAGTGTCTCCACGGCTTGCCGGACACTTCAAAGGGGAGGTAACCTTTTCACCCTCTAGGCCGGACAACGCTGATTTATTTTATTGGCCTGAATCAATATCGGTCAGTGTCGAGAAACCTTATGGTAATTAAACATGCTTTAGAATAATCTTATGAAAAAACTTAAAGTGTTGGCGTCCGTACTGCCTATTCTTCTGTGCGGGTGCCATGACAGCAAAAGAAATACTGCGGTCGAGGAAATCAACGATTCGACCACTCCGTTGCACCTCTTGAAGCCTGACTACACGACTCCGTACGGCAAACTGACAGTCGGTCAGATACGTAAGGATGTCGACCGCGTCTTCCGTTACATCGATTCGGTCACCCCCGCCAAGGTTGTAGACGGAGAGGGAAGAGAAATTGCCGATTTGACCAACCTGCCCGACGATGCAAAGCTCAACCAGGGCACCTACCGTCTGACGAGCTACGAATGGGCCGTTATGTACATGGCGCTCCTGCGTGCTTCGCGACTGTTGGACGAACCTCGCTATAAGGATTACGTCACCGACCGTGTCGGATTTTTGGCCAAGTGTGCTCCGGCCTTCGCCGAGCTGGCCGTGCGTACAGGCAAGCCCGACGGTCAGATGCGACAGGTGGTGTCGCCCGCCTCGCTTGACGATGCCGGAGCCATGTCCGCCGCATTTATGCTCACTGCGATGGCTGATTCCACGCTTGATTTGTCAGGATTGATTGAGAATTACTACAATATAGTCGAGAACGTCGCTTACAGACTCCCTGACGGGACGATAGCACGCAACCGTCCGCATCACAATTCGGTATGGCTCGACGACATGTTCATGGCTCTCCCGGCGATGGCAGTGCGCAGTGCATATACGGGCGATGGCCGGACGCTTGATGAATCCGGACGTATTGCCGGACAGTTCATCGACAGAATGTGGATTCCCGAGAAGAGTCTGTTTCGCCACGGCTATGTCGATGGTATGGTGGAGCAACCGTCTATGGCGTGGGGACGTGCCAACGGATGGGCTATACTCACGTTGTGTCAGTTACTTGATTACATGCACGGTCAGCACCCTGCCCGTGAGAAATTGCTGACCACTATGAGGAGCCACATAAAGGGCTTGGCCTCACTCCAGGGTAAGGACGGATTCTGGCACCAGCTTCTCGACCGCGACGATTCGTATGAAGAGACATCGGCCACTGCGATATTCACCTATTGTATAGCCCACGCCATCAACGAGGGGTGGATTGATGCCACGGTCTATGGCCCGGTGGCACACCTTGGATGGGAGGCGCTATCCACTAAAATCAACACCAAGGGCGAGATCGAGGGCGTATGTGTCGGTACTGGAATGGGCTTTGATCCCGCATTCTATTACTATCGTCCGGTTAGCGTTAAGGCGGCGCACGGCTACGGCCCCGCCATATTGGCAGGAGCTGAGATGGTGCGTCTGCTCGACACATACTATCCGCGGGTCAACGACAGCGGTGTCCACTACTACAAAGTCGATCCGGAGACCGACGTGCCAATATTCAGCCTTGACGCCAATGGCAAGGCCATGGAAATACTTCATTGATGAACCGAATGTCGATAATGAAAAAATTTTGCTTGACAACAGCCTTGGCTTTGTTGTCGCTTTCCTCAGCCATAGCGCAGACCGATGCCTATATCAAGTTGAATGACCACCACGGCAAGCACCCGAGAGTGGTGTCCGTGGCATATCCAGGCGATGCCAACACGCTGGACATGTACAACAGCATCTACGGCCATGGCGCCGTAATAGAAAATCCATGGGTCGCCTACCGTGTCTATATGGATCATCGTCAGAGCCTCGACCTTTATGTGAAGCATCGTCCGGGGCTCGAACTTGACATTACCGGATTCTACACCACTTCCGAACAGATGGCCGACGGCTATGGGTGCGACGTGCTGTGGGCAGGCGGCAGCATCGGGGCGGGGTCGTTTCGTGGATGGCAGAACGAAGTTCCGGTCACCATTGACTCAGTAGGTACGAGGACTCAGCCTGTCATATCGCCCCGATGCGTAGAAGTGAAGGATGTCCGTTGGGTTTATAATGGCCACCACATTGACATGACCCAGCGCTACAGCGTCAGTCCTGATTCGCGTGACTTGTGGGTGGAGATTGACATGTCCGGACATGAGCCGGCCGACCTGTTCTGCACGGGCATACAGAAGCTTGAGTCTGGCAACATGGGATTTATAACCGTCGATGGCGTAGGGGCTTCATGGGGAAGCAATGTGCCCGACAAGGCTCGTCCGGAACTGGTAGAACAAGTGGGATTGTCAATATTCGTAAACCCTGAAAATATAGTGGATGTGCGCGAAGACGAGCTGAACTATCTGTTCATAGTGCGTCCCGACCATAACGGTAAAATCCGCTACCGCGTCCGCTCGTGCGGTGATCGCGAAGACGGCGGATTTAAGTCCGCCACCGACTGGTTCTCCCACATCCGTGCCTTATCGCGCCATAACCCCTAAAATTACCTGTAAAAAGTTACAAGCCCAACCCGTGGAGCTGGATTCGATAGAGTGCAGTTGGCAACATAGGGGCAATCCATATGCACCGTCATTTCGGCTTGAGCTGATATTTGCGTTTGTTGTCCTTACAGACGCATAACATTAGAGGATGTTCGCCATTACTGAGCGTTTTAGATTTGTAACACAGCACTTTAAAGGGTCAATGTAAAAAGGCGGTTGTTAAAAATAATGTCAAAGATAGCTAACTTTGCCGAATGAAACAATGGCAAGTACTGAAAACGATTTTCCCGGAAATAATCACGGATAATTTTGAGTTTATGGATTATCAAGAGTCAGCAGATCGTCTGGACTACTGGCTCGATGAACGCGGCTATATGTCACGCGAGGACTATAAGAAAGGGACAGTGCGTGAATACGGCTTTACGGAAGAACGCGTGATACAGGATTTTCCCATACGAGGGAAGGCTGTGTATCTGCATGTACGACGGCGAAAGTGGCGTGATACAGAAGACGGTAGTATCTTCACTTATGACTACGATCTGACGGAAGAAGGCAGCCACCTGGCCCCGGAGTTCGTGGCTTTTTTAAAAGAGGAGGATTGAGTCAACACCTGAAAGCATCCGTTCGATAGGCGCACACTACGGAGTCAATGGCGCTAATCTCTCGCGCCAGTACAAGGAAGTATTCAGCGGTTACAGGCATTGGCCTCAGATGAGTCATGCCAATGAGTATGTGCTATATCCGCAGAACATCGGGCCTAATCTTGCCATCGATGAGTCATCTCTCAGCTGCGGCGAACTCTATACCTTTGTCACCAACCGCGACGCACACGGCGGAAAGGGGGCGATGGTTGCCGCCATCCGCGGCACCAAGGCCGAGACGGTCATTGCTGTGCTGGAGAAGATACCCCTTGCCAGACGCAAGACTGTCAGGGAGATAACACTTGACCTATCATCGTCCATGATGCTGATAGCCCGCCGGTCATTCCCGAAAGCTACCGTGACCAACGACCGGTTTCATGTGCACAAGCTCTATTACGACGCGATAGACGAGTTGCGCATATCTCTCAGATGGATGGCGCGCGACATTGAGAACGAGGAGATTGCCCGGTGCCGCAAGGACGGCATCCAATACGTTCCGTTCCGTCATGCCAACGGTGACACACGCAAACAGTTGCTTGCCCGTGCTAAATATATACTTACCAAACACGCAGTTAAATGGACTAAATCTCAACAGTGGAGAGCCGACATTATTTTTGAATATTATCCCGAACTTAAACGGGCTTATGATCTTGCAATGGACCTGACAGATATATTCAATCAAAAGGTTGATAAGAATACTGCCAGACTTAATCTTGCCCGATGGTATGACAAAGTCGAAGAAATGGATGGAGGACAGTTCCGAACCGTGACCGAGACGTTCCGCAACCACTATGACACAATACTTAACTACTTTGTTAACCGGTCAACTAATGCCGGCGCCGAGTCCTTCAACGCAAAGGTCAAGGCTTTCAGAAGCCAGTTCCGGGGCGTAACAGACATCCCTTTCTTCCTTTTCAGGCTCTCGAAGTTATGCGCCTAAAAAAATCTTCACTCGGATAGTTTTTTAACATTTCAACCATGTTTTGCTGCTGACCCTTTACATCTCGGTTTACAGAAGATGTGAAACTGTGCTGTAATTGGAAGTTTATAAAAGAAAACAAGCAGTCAGATTTTGTATCTAACTGCTTGATTTTCTGTGATCCGCCTGGGGCTCGAACCCAGGACCCCAACATTAAAAGTGTTGTGCTCTA
>CAJTSJ010000031.1 GCA_910578785.1 uncultured Muribaculum sp.
AGGTGAATCTATTTCATGTATCGAAGATTTTTGCACTTCGATTTTGAAAGTACACCATATCAGCCGTCGGCGGAGGGCCTGATCCGGCGCGGATGGTGCGTTGTTATTATCAACGGCACGTTTTCGACAGTGACATAGCTTGTGTCGAGCCCGAACGCCACCGTGTCGGGAATGCCGAGATGCCTGACTATGTCGCGCAGACGCATGACAGTACGGTCTTTCCACGAGCATGTGCTTTCAGGCGAGAATATACGGTGTATTATGACGAAATGGAAGTCACCAGGAACGCCGTGCCTGCGGAGCGAAGGATATGTGCTTACGAGATCGAGCTTGCCGGCCCGCACCCGGTCTTCGACTATCTGGCGCAGATAGACACTCAACTGCGGACGAATGCGGAATCCGATTTTCAGGTTTACCCGAAACAATGTCTCCGGAATAAGGGTGTCGAAGTCGTATTCAAGCTGGTCAGGGTCGTTGGTAATCTCAAGATGCAGGAGCCAATAGTGGTCAGCACGTTTTGGACGTTTGTTGATTATGGAATAAAGCACCTTGCTTTCGACCATCGAACTCCGCCCGGAATGACTCACGTATATGAGATTGGAGGCATATTTAGGTATAGCGACATCATCTTTTATGTCGGTAATAATCGGGTAATAGTCACTTACACGCTTATATTCGATGAATCGGTTGCGGATAAGCTCAGCGCTGTGCCATATCATGATAACCATAAATACAACACCTCCGATGAGCAAAGTGTACCAGCCTCCGTGGCTGAATTTGTGGGCATTGGCGACGAAGAAACATCCCTCTATGGCCGTGAATACGACCACAAAGAGCAGAGTCAACAGCTTCGGCGTATTGCGCATATTGAGATAGAATACGAGCAACACGGTGGTCATCAGCATAGTGACCGTGATTGCAAGTCCGTAAGCTGCCTCCATGCGTTCAGATGACTGGAACAAGGCCACGGTAAGCAGACATCCGGCACACAGCGCCACATTGACCGCCGGTATGTACAGCTGGCCTTTCAGCGTTGAGGGGTATTTAATCCGGAGCCTCGGCCAGAAATTCAGCCCAATAGCCTCGCTGAATATGGTGAACGAACCGCTTATAAGCGCCTGGCTGGCTATTATGGCGGCGCCGGTGGCCATGACCACTGCCGGAACAATCAACGCATGAGGCACTACAGCATAGAACGGGTTGACATTCGCCAAGTCATTGCCTTTATTCGCTATGAGCCATGCGCCCTGTCCGAGATACGTCAGTATCAGCATCGCCTTCACAAATATCCAGCTTATTGAAATGTTCATCCGACCGCAATGGCCCAAATCGGAATACAGGGCTTCGGCTCCCGTAGTGCAGAGGAATACAGCCCCGAGGATAAGGAACCAGTCGGGATAATCAACCAGAAGGCGTATGGCATAAATCGGGTTGAACGCATTCATCACTCCGGCATACAGGCCTATGTTGACCGCACCTATGGCTCCGAGCATCAGGAACCAGACAAGCATAAAGGGTCCGAAATACCGGCCTATCTTGCCCGTTCCGAACTGCTGGACCACAAACACGACCAATATGATACATATAATAATAGGCATCGTTGGAACCGACGGGTCGAAAGACCTGATACCTTCGATGGCCGAGGTCACGGTGATGGCCGGAGTGATTACCCCGTCGGCTATCAGAGTGCCCGCCCCAAGCGCCGCGACAATATACAGCCATCGCGGACACGACCGCTTAAGCAGAGAATACAGCGCCAGTATGCCCCCTTCTCCCTTATTGTCGGCCCTCAATGCTATAAGCACATATTTGACGGTGGTCTGCAACGTAAGCGTCCAGATAATACACGACACGGCCCCTATAATATAGTCTTCGGAATAGCCGGCATTGACACCGACTATGGCCTTCATCACATATAGCGGAGATGTACCGATGTCACCGAACACAATGCCCACGGCTATCAGGAGCCCGATAGCACTAAACTTATGCGACAGGGAACGATTCGCGGTTTTATTGTCTTCCTTCAATCTCATCAGGCGGTGTAATAAATAGTAAACGCATACTATCTTATACACCTGACGAGGCAGTATTGTTTACGTCAGGCGCTTGTTGAGCATCTGCACGAACTGATAGTTCTTCACACCCCATCGCGGCCACTCAAGCAACTCGTCGGGCGACTGGCTGGTAAAGCGGTCAATGGCTATGGACGGATTGAGCCTTTTTACAATACAGGCGCACAAATCGAGGTATTCATCGAGTGTCCAGCGTCTTACATCCAGCTCGCCCGACTTTATCTGACGGGACAGACGCGTGCCCTTCAATATCTGAAGCTGATGGAACTTGACCACCTCTACCGGCAGGGCCGACACCCTGTCGACTGTAAGCATCATGTCGTCGAGGGTCTCGCCCGGCAATCCCAGAATCAGATGCAGTCCGGTATGCAGGCCACGGGAGGCAGTACGGGCGACGGCATCCGTGACAGTCTGCCATGTATGGCAACGGTTTATAAGGGCAAGAGTCTTGTCGTGGGAAGACTCAGCTCCGTATTCTATCATCACGAAATATCGTTCGGAAAGCAGACTGAGATAGTCAAGAAGACTGTCGGGCACGCAGTCGGGGCGGGTTCCGACGACAAGCCCTACCACCCCATCCTGCGACAAGGCCTCCCCGTACATCGACTTTAGGCGGTCGAGTTCGGCATGGGTACCGGTATATGCCTGGAAATATGCGAGGTAGCGCATCGACGGATACTTGCGTGCGAAAAACTTCTTACCGGCTTCAATCTGCTCCGCTACAGAGTCCAGCTGACGGCAGTACTCGGGGTTGAACGATCTGTTGATGCAATATGAGCATCCGCCGACACCGATTGTGCCGTCGCGGTTGGGGCAACTCAATCCGGCGTCTATCGACAGCTTCTGAATCTTCCCGTCGAAATGCTCTGCAAGAAAGTCGGAATAGTCCTTGTATGGCTTAATCATAGCCTTTAAAGTCGCGATGTGCGGTTGATAAGGTATGCGTCGAATATTGTCATGGCGGTCATAGCCTCAACGATGGGAACCGCCCGCGGAAGCACACACGGGTCGTGGCGTCCGCGGGCCTTAAGCACTGTGGCCGAACCGTCGGACTTTACTGTAGGCACTTCCCTGAGCAGGGTAGCTACCGGCTTAAACGCCACCCGGAAGTATATGTCCTCGCCGTTAGAGATTCCGCCCTGAATTCCGCCTGAATGATTGGCCAGGGTGTGTATACGTCCGGAGCCGTCCGAAGCGAATGCGTCAATCATATCGCTTCCCCTGCGCCCTACTCCGGCAAAACCCATTCCGTAGTCAAATCCCTTGGCGGCGTTTATACCCATCATGGCTCCGGCCAGACGTGCATGCAGTTTGCCGAAGACGGGGTCGCCGAGACCAGCGGGGACACCTTTGACCACACAGGTGACCACACCCCCTATGGTGTCGCCGTCCTTCTTCACATCCTCTATCAGACGTATCATCCGGTCGGCGGTCTCCGGGTCGGGGCATCTGACCACGTTGCGTTCGGCCATGTCAGGCGTGAAACATGTGTAATCGGCATTGACCTCTATGTCGCCCACCCTTGAAGTATAGGCGAATATCTCCACTCCGAGAGAGGCCAAAGCCTGCCTGGCCAACGCACCGGCCACGACACGCGAAATTGTCTCTCTTGCCGACGAACGTCCGCCACCGCGGTAGTCGCGCAGGCCGTATTTCATGCTGTAGGTATAATCGGCATGCGACGGGCGGTAGGTGTCGGCCATCTCCTTGTAGTCCGACGAATGCTGGTTTGTATTTTCCACAATAAACCCTATGGAGGTTCCTGTCGTCACTCCGTCCATTATCCCGCTAAGGAATCTAACGCGGTCAGCCTCGTTGCGCGCAGTGACTATGTGGGACTGACCCGGCCTACGGCGGTCAAGCTCTCGCTGGATCTCCGCCGTGTCTATGCGGATTCCTGCCGGCACTCCGTCAATCACACCGCCCACACCCGGACCATGCGACTCGCCGAACGATGTCAGCCGGTATATTTCGCCAAAAGTATTCATTTTACATGCTCGTTATTAGTCATCGGTACTGCAATGTCGGCAACCGTGCCACGGGTATACCTCACCAGTGCGTCGGGGGCTACCTGAATCTGAAGTCCACGCACACCGGCGCTGACAAAGACAGTGTCGAAGTCGGTCACCGTAGAATGGAAGAACGTGGGGAACGCCTTTTTCATTCCTATCGGCGAACAACCGCCGCGGATATATCCCGTCAAAGGCAACAGCTCTTTCATCGGAATGAGATCCACCTTCTTGGCACCGGCAGTCTTGGCGACGGCTTTCAGGTCGACCTCCATGTTTCCGGGAATAACACATACGATATGTCCGCACTTTTCACCGTGCAGTACCAGAGTCTTGAACACCCGGCGTATATCCTCGCCCAACTCCTCGGCCACATGGTCGGCGGCCAGATTATTTTCGTCGACCGTGTACGGAATCAGGTTATACGGTATTTTTGCCTTGTCTAAAAGACGCGCGGCATTTGTCTTGACATTTCCAGCCATAAATATTTATCTTTCTGCAAAGATACTGCTTATTTGCCAATCCGCAATCTTTCCGCACCCCGTATGCTATATTAAATATAAATGTATTAATTTTGTACATCAATCGGAATTGAATGAATTCTATAGCCACACTTCGCCACGCTTCGCCGGCTGATATACGCACAGCACTGCTGACAGCGGTCATAATCTCATTCCCCAATATCGTGTGCCTGTCCTATGAATGGGCATGCCTTTGCGGTACGGAATGCAGAATACTCATAGTGGCCTACTTCATATTCCGCCTTCTGCTGTTCGCCTCCGCCACCTATGCGCAGACAGCCCTGGGGAAAAAGCTACGCGCATCGTCACCGTCGCGCATACTGGCTGTCAATTCGGGCATCTCGGCCACTGCTTATCTACTGGCATTACCGGTATCGGTTGCCGTATCAAAGTATATACCTACCGATGCGCGAGGGAGTATCCTCGTGTTCCAGTTTATGGTGATAGCCATAATCTGCTCTTCGAAAACATTTATCGATGCATATAAAAGCGCATTGAAGCAGAAGGACGGTAAGGCCGAACAGGCGCCGGGCGTTGCTGAAATCCCCAAACCGAGCCATCTCTTAATCAGCACCGGCGACAGGATTCTGCCAGTCCAGACCGACAGCATCGCGTTCATTTACGCATCCAACCGTAGAGCATCGGTGACGACTCTTGACGGCAAGACATATCAATACGGCCAATCGTTGGACCAGACCATGTCAGTTCTGAGAGAAGACAGTTTTTTCCGCGTGAACAAGCAGTACATAATATCCAAAAAGGCTGTGGCGGAAATAACTGTGTGGTTTGACAATCGTCTGCTGATAAAATTGCCGGGCATCGAGACCCCGGAACCTGTCTATGTAAGCAAAAACAAGGCATCGCAGTTTAAAAAGTGGATGGCGCAATAGCCCCCCGCTTTTCGCCTTTACAACGCCGTTTTTCGTTTTAAGCCCGAAACAGAGCTGTATTTCAGCGATTTTAAGTAATATTGCATTAGGAAATCAAACCGAATCATTCAATGAAACATTTCTTTACAACATTACTCACACTGACATTATCCACCACGGCAAGCGCATCTCCAGTATTGGCCGATACGGTGGACATTCATGTCGACGCGGCAGACTCATCGTCGGCAATAAGACCTTTATGGGCCTGGGTGGGCTATGACGAGCCGAATTACACCTACATGAAGGACGGCAAAAAGTTACTTACGGAACTGTCGGCCATGAACTACTATCCGGTCAATGTCCGCGTCCACAATCTTCTGTCCACAGGCGACGGCGAAGCCGCGCTGAAATGGGGCTCGACCAACGCCTACACAGAAGACTCCGAAGGCAACCCGGTATATGACTGGACCATTACCGACAGTATTTTTGACACTTTTGTCGAACGCGGAATGCGACCTCTGGTGCAAATCGGATTTATGCCTGAAGCATTGTCTACGAATCCTTCGCCCTACCGCCACAACTGGACTCCACGAGATCCGTATGACAAAATCTTCACAGGCTGGGCATATCCTCCGAACGATTACGACAAATGGCGCGAACTTATCTATCAGTGGGCATCGCACTGCCGTGACAGGTACGGAATCGAAGAAGTGAAAGACTGGTACTGGGAGGTCTGGAACGAACCAAACCTTTATTTGAAAGGTTCGCTCGAAGATTACTGTAAAATGTATGACTACGCGGTCGACGGACTGCTCCGCGCTCTGCCCGACGCCATTGTGGGCGGACCACATTCCACAGGTCCGCGCGACCCGAGAGCCGCCGACTACCTCCGTAAATTCATAGACCACTGTCTTAACGGGACCAACTACGCGACAGGCAGGCAAGGCACTCCGTTGAGATATATCGGGTACCATGCCAAAGGCGCCCCTAAATTCTCAGACGACGGCAAGGTGCTGATGTCAATCCGCGGTCAGCTTCTTGACGTAGAGGAGGGATTTAAGATAGTGAATGAATTTCCCGAGCTTAAAGGCATCCCGGTGATAATAGGTGAATTTGACCCGGAAGGATGCGCCGCATGCTCATCGGAATTCGTTCCGCAATTTGATTACCGCAACGGTACCATGTATTCAAGCACACTGGCGGCGACGTACGGACGCATGCAGGATCTGGCTGAAAAATACGATGTCAATCTGGCAGGAGCAGTCACCTGGGCATTTGAATTCGAGGGACAACCCTGGTTCGCCGGATTCAGAGATCTCTCGACCAACGGAGTCGGGAAGCCGGTACTTAACGTGATGCGCATGCTCGGCCAGATGAAAGGCAACAAGCTTAAGGCTGAATCTTCGGGCATGATACAGCTCGACTCCATAACTAAAAAAGGCGTGAGACATAAGAACGATGTCGGTGTGCTTGCATCGAACGACAACGGCGAAATCAGCATACTCGTGTGGAATTATCATGACCTCGACGAGCCATACGCCGAACCGTCGCCAATCAGCCTGAACATCAAAAATATAAAAGGCAAACGTGTCAAGTCGGAGCATTTCCGCGTAGACCTCGACCACAGCAATGCATTCAACGAATGGCGGAAAATGGGACGTCCGGCAACACCGTCGGAAAACGAGCGGGAAATTCTGAACCACCACGGTCAGCTTCGCCAGCTTACTTCGGCAAAATGGCTGGAGGTCAAGGACGGAAACATCAATTTTGAATTTGATTTACCGCGACAGGGAGTCTCATTGATAAAGATTTATGACAAAGGCGAGGATTATACAGCCGACAGTCCAATCGGAACCGGCAAAGGCATCTATCCGGGGAGAGTGACATGGACAAGAGACACCGAAGCCACGCTATGGGACGGGAAAAACGGGAAATGGTGGGACGAAGGCATGATTGACCAGAAGCGTCTCGACACCATGTTCTCCGAATCGCTGTGCGCACTCACCGAATCGGCCACGTCGGGCGAAAGCTGGGAAAAGATATTCCGCTATTTCAACCTAAACCACAACAAGAGCGACAAAGGATACTCAAAAGGCGAAACAATAGCCGTGAAAATTAATCTGAACAACACTTACGACGCAGACGATGCCGACAATGACATCGACCAATCGCCCCAGGCCACGCGTACACTATTGCGCCAGTTAATCGACAGCGCCGGAATAGCTCCCGGCAACATCATTCTTTACGATGCCACGATAGGATGGCGCACACGAGCCATTCCCCGAAGGCTCTATGAACCCATACACCGTGAATTCCCGGAAGTCAGATGGATGAGCGCGGAAGGAGGCGAAGGAATCGAGCCTGCGGAATGGGTGGAAAACGCCATCACATATACAAATCCGGAAGTAAAGCTCGGCAACGCACTGCCAAAGGCCGTGGTGGAAGCCGACTATATAATTAACGAGTCACTGCTCAAAGGCCATGAGATGACCGGCGTCACGCTCGGAGCGAAAAATCATTTCGGCTCGATACAGTTTCCGGCCCGCGAGCATGGAAGCGCATTTGTGCACCAGATGAAAGGAAAGCGTGGCGACTACAGCGCGCTGGTAGATCTGATGGGAGCCGACAACCTTGGCAACAAGACATTACTTTACATAGTCGACGGGCTGTATGGCATGCAGACTAATGTCGGAGCACCAAGAAAAGGACGTGACACATGGAATACCCTGCCCGGCAAGGAACACTGGAGTTCATGCTACTTCATGTCGCTTGACCCCGTAGCAATCGAAGCCGTGTGCCTCGACTTTCTGGCATCGGAATTCGGTGGTGAACTCGGATTCAGCGGCGCACCGCAATTTCCCAAAGGGGCGGTCAGCAATTGCGACAACTACCTGCGCGAAGCGGCATCGGGCCACAATGCCGAGTTCGGTGATTACCGTCCAAACGGCGTTGCGTCAGGCAGTCTCGGAGTGTTTGAGCACTGGAACAATCCTTTCGACAGACTTTATAGCCGGAACAGAGGATTGGGCCAGGGAATAGAGCTAATCGACGCCTCAAAGCGGACTAAGTAGACTTTTAGGACAATTTCGGCATAAAACAGCCTAACAAGCACGCAAAAAGAGCCATAAAAAGGTAAAATTGGAAAATACAGATTATCTTCCCATTGCTTAATTTTGCAATAAAAATAATAGCAATGGGAAGAAATCTTTTATTGTCACTGACATTCATCTGCGCAACCTTTCTGTGCTCATGCGAGATGCTCGAATATCACCCCTATGACGTGGACATATCCGGAGAGCGGGGCGTAACCTACAAAAATATCGACCTGATTGAAACGGCGACCGCCGGACACACAAGCATCAGGTTTGCCATGATAAGCGACACGCAAGGCTATTATGACGAGACGCTGGACGCAGTGATGGACATCAACAGGCAGAACGTAGACTTCGTGGTACACGGAGGCGACCTGTCAGACTACGGCATGGCCAGGGAATTCATGAACCAACGCGACATATTCAATAAACTGACCGTGCCGTATGTCTGCGTAATCGGCAACCACGACTGCCTTGCCACAGGCAGGGAAAGCTATGAAGCCGTGTTCGGCCCTCTGAACTTCGCGTTTACAGCCGGAGACGTGCGCTTCCTGTGCCTTAACACGAATGCACTTGAATATGATTATTCCGAGCCGGTACCCGACTTCGGATTTATGGAAAGAGAGCTTAAGAACATGCCGGCAATGGTCAAAAAAACCATATTTCTGATGCACGTCAAGCCGTATGAGCTGGTCTTCAACAACAATGTGGCCCAGGCATTTGAGGCCTACATCACGGAATTTCCGGGCGTACAGTTCTGCCTATACGGACACGAACATAAATTTCAGGCCGACGACCTATTTGGCGACGGAGTCATCTACTACCAGTGTCCCAACATTGCCAAACGCCAATATCTGATTTTTACAATAAACGACGACGACACTTACCGCTATGAAATCAAATCGTTCTAAGATATTAGCCATTTTAAGCCTGCTTGTCATCTCTCTGTCCAACGCCAATGGCACCAAACTTAGTGCCGAAGAGATAAACGGCACCTCCGGCCGGCCAATGCATGTCCATGACAGAACCTCAACACCCGACTCTCTGTCGGCCTTTGAACGCAGACAACTTAAATATGCACAGCGCTGGGAAAACCTGATTCCGAAATACGTCAAGACCCAATTTGCCGGAGGCATGGGCATGTTATCGTTCGGCACAGGCTGGGAATACGGCAAGAACGACCAATGGGAGACCGACCTGCTCTTCGGATTCATACCAAAGCATTCATCAAAACACACGAGAGCCACCATGACGCTGAAACAAAATTTCACTCCATGGAATCTACCAATCAAAAATGGATTCTCATTCCAGCCACTGTCCACCGGAATTTATCTGAACACGGTGTTCGGCAGAGAATTCTGGTCGAAAAACCCGGACAAATACCCTAAGGGATATTATTGGTTCTCCACCCGATTCAGAATCCACGCATTTATAGGCCAGCGCTTATGCTACAACATTCCCGAACGCCACCGCCACTTCTGCAGTTCGATAACCGCGTTTTATGAACTAAGCACCTGCGACCTCTACGTGATTCAGGCCGTCAGAAATTCTTATTTAAGACCCAGAGACTATCTGAGATTATCCTTCGGCCTTAAATTCAACTTTTTTTAACACTATTCGGAGATTTGGCCCGCGATTATAGTTAATAATATTTGCATCAATGGACAAGATGAGTTAACTTTGTCTCGTATAGTGCCTAATTACAGGCGCATTTTATTAACATTATCGCAACATGAAGCAATTTCTAATCTATGTATTGGCTACCGTAGCCGGACTTTTCGTCACCATGTTTCTGTGCATGGCCGGTTCTTTTCTTATGCTTATAATGATGGTCGCCCTTAGCGGAAGCTCATCGGCCCCTGCCGTCCAGAAGCATTCGATACTCCATCTCGACCTGTCGGGATACATTACCGAACGAATGGAAGGCCGGTCGCTGATCGACGAACTGCAAGGCATAGAAAACAAATCCCTTCCACTTAACGACATAATCGCCGCCATCGACCATGCATCCACCGACTCCAAGATTGACGGCATCTATCTCGAATGCAACGGAGGAGAAGGAGGTCAGGCAACGATGACCTACATCATCGAGTCGCTCAACAAATTTAAGGAATCAGGCAAATGGGTGATAGCCTACGGCGACTCTTATTCGCAGGGAAACTACTATCTGGCTTCGGCCGCCGACTCGCTTTGGCTTAATCCCGTCGGCGCTGTCGACATCCACGGCCTTGGAGGCAATCTGATGTTCTACAAAGGACTTCTCGACAAGCTGGGCGTTGAAGTGCAGGTGATTAAGGTCGGTACCTACAAGAGCGCTGTCGAACCGTATATCCTCACGGCCCCGAGCGAAGCCAACGTAGAGCAGGTTCGCGCATACATAACTCCAATATGGAATTACATATCATACGTGATGGCAGAAAGCCGTAATGTCACTACCGAGACCATCAACGAATGGGCCGACAGCATGATCGTGACACAGGATCCGGCCACATTTGTCGAACGCAACGTTGTCAGCGGACTTCGCTATCGCCATGAAGTTGAAGAATCGCTAAAAGAACTGTGCGGACTTGACAAGGACGACAATCTCCGTCTGATAAGCCCGTCGAAATATGTGCAGACCATCAAGAAAAAGCATTCAGACAACCACATAGCGGTGCTCTATGCCGTCGGCGACATAGTAGACTCCGGCAACGAAGGCATCGTAGGCGAAAAGATGGCCCCGCTCATTCTCGACCTCGCCGAAGACGACGATGTCGACGCCCTCGTACTGCGCGTCAATTCGGGCGGCGGAAGCGCTTACGCTTCAGAACAGATATGGGAAGCCCTGGAACAGTTCAAGGCAAAAGGCAAACCATTTTACGTGTCGATGGGCGACGTTGCAGCTTCGGGCGGTTACTACATCTCATGCGGTGCCGACAAAATCTTCTGCCAGCCCGTGACCATAACCGGTTCGATCGGCATATTCGGAATGATACCCTCGCTCAAAGGCCTCATGTCGGACCATCTGGGAATAACCACCGCCACCATAGCCACCAATCCAAACGGACAGATGAGCCTCATGGAACCGTTGTCGCCCGTACAGCGCCAGGCCATGCAGAATATGATTGACCGGGGCTATGAGACATTTGTAGGCCGTTGCGCCGAAGGACGCGGCATGCCAGTGGACTCAATCAAGGCCATAGCGGAAGGCCGTGTATGGGACGGCACCACTGCCCTGCGCATAGGTCTCGTCGACGGACTTGCCAACCTTTCGGAAGTTATCGAAGCGCTTGCACAGGACAATGGCTTTGAGACATATTCTATCGTCGAATATCCCGACCCCAAGCTTGAATGGTGGGAAGAGATTCTCTTTGCGTCGGACGGAATCAAGCAGAGCATACTCGACCGCGAACTCGGAGAGGCGCGTCAGCTGTATGATGCCGTAAAACGCATAAAGGAGATGGATCCGGTACAATGCCGAATGCCGGAAGTGGTTATAGAATAGCAGTCTAAACATTTAGAGATATCACATTTGCGCAATGCGCCACAATAAGTTTATCGACACATTGATACTTAAGCCCATGTCAATAATCTACGGCATGGTCGTGGCGTTGCGCAACAGGCTCTTCGACTGGGGCATACTCAAAGAGCACACATTCGACGTCCCGGTAGTGGTGATAGGCAACCTTGCAGTAGGAGGAACCGGAAAGACACCGCATACAGAGTACGTGGTCAATTCCCTGATGAAAGACTACCGCATAGCCGTGCTTAGCAGAGGCTACCGCAGGCATACCAAAGGATTCGTCTTGGCCGACAAACGCTCTACGCCTAACGATATAGGCGACGAGCCTTATCAGATTTATCAAAAATTCGGTCACGAAATCCGTGTGGCCGTATGTGAAAAAAGAGTCAAGGGAATCCGGGAGCTACTGAATATCGACCCGTCGATAAACCTGATTGTCCTTGACGATGCATACCAGCACCGCTACGTAAAGCCTAAAGCCTCAATCGTGCTTACCGAATGGAACCGTCCGGCCTATAACGACGACATTCTTCCGCTCGGACACCTGAGGGAATCAATCAAAGGACTGATGCGCGCCCATATGGTTATAGTGACCAAATGCCCGTCGGAGATACGCCCCATGGACGTCAGAATCATCTACGAGCATCTGAACCTGTTTCCATACCAGCGTCTATACTTCTCGCATTACCGCTACGGAAGTCTGGTCAGCGTGTTCCCCGATGAAGTAAAATATCTGCCGGGGCTTGACTGGATGACCGGCGACGACAGTGTGGTCATTGTCACCGGAATAGCAAATCCACGC
Organism: uncultured Muribaculum sp.; assembly: GCA_910578785.1. Taxonomy (GTDB): domain Bacteria; phylum Bacteroidota; class Bacteroidia; order Bacteroidales; family Muribaculaceae; genus Muribaculum. The sequence goes on from CAJTSJ010000031.1 coordinate 12,868, forward strand.
CCGATGATACGCTATATAAAGTCAAAGAAGGTAAAGACCAAAGTCGTGCGCTTCCCCGACCACCACAACTTTACAAGACGCGACTTTGAGGCGATACGCAAGGCGTTCAAGGAACTTGACAGCAGAAACAAATATATCATAACCACCGAAAAGGATGCCGTCAGGATAGCCAACAGCCCATATTATCCGCATGAGCTGAAATCGCACACATTCTATCTGCCGATAAAGGTCGAGTTCCTGACACCGAGGATGCCAAAGGACGCATTGATGTTTGACGAGGAGCTGAGAAAGACAATAACTCGCCCGTCGGACATACAGTGACCTGCCGTAAGCAACCATTCGGCGACAGACGGCGTTTATTAAGATGTAACAACACAATTATTAATCATAACCAAATATACTTTCATGTTAGAAACTATAAATCAGACTGCCGACTACATACGTTCGCGAGTGTCGGACATGCCTAAGACCGCAATCATATTAGGTACAGGACTTGGTGCATTGGTGGACCATATTGAAGACAAGCAATACATCCCCTACTCCGAAATACCCAATTTCCCGGTATCTACCGTCGAGGGCCATTCAGGCAACCTTATATTCGGACGTCTCGGCAACAAGCGGGTCATGGCCATGCAGGGACGCTTCCACTTCTACGAAGGCTACGACATGAAGACCGTGACCTTCCCCGTCAGAGTGATGAAAGCGCTCGGCATAAAAACCCTGTTTGTCAGCAACGCGGCCGGAGGCATGAATCCTGAATTCATGATCGGCGACATAATGATAATAACGGACCACATCAACCTGTTCCCCGAACATCCGTTGAGAGGCAAGAACTACAACGAACTCGGCGCCCGCTTCCCCGACATGAGCGAAGCCTATTCGCGCCGTCTCATAAACCACGCATTCGACATCGCTAAAGAGAAAGGCATCCGCGTGATGCAAGGCGTATATGTCGGCACACAAGGCCCGACATTCGAGACACCTGCCGAATACAAGTATTTCCATATCATCGGAGGCGACGCCGTAGGCATGTCGACCGTTCCCGAAGTAATCGTGGCGCGTCATGCCGGAATCGAAGTGTTCGGAGTCTCAGTCATCACCGACCTGGGCGTTGAAGGCATCGTCGAGAAAGTGTCGCACGAAGAAGTGCAGAAGGCCGCCCAGAGCGCTCAGCCCAAGATGATGGAGATTATGACCGAACTGGTCAACCGTTTTGAAGAATAATGCACTGCAAGCACTCTTATGTCCGACAACAAAGAAACTGAAATATCAAGCCTTGGTGAATTTGGCCTTATCGACCATCTCACCAAGGACATCAACTTAGCAAACTCCCAATCGCTTAAAGGCATCGGTGACGATGCGGCCGTAATGCGGTACAGCGACACAGACGTGCTGGTCACCACAGACCTCCTGCTCGAAGGCGTGCACTTCGACTTGACTTACGTGCCGTTGAAACACCTCGGCTATAAAGCGGCCGTGGTCAACTTCAGCGACATCTACGCCATGAACGGTACGCCGCGCCAGATTACCGTGTCGCTCGGAATATCAAAAAGATTTACCGTAGAACACATGGAGGCGCTTTATGACGGCATACGCCACGCATGCGCAGTCTATGGCGTAGACCTTGTAGGAGGCGACACAACGTCGTCGCGCCAGGGACTCGTGATATCGATAACCTGCATAGGAGATGCTCCGGCCGACAAGATTGTATACCGCGACGGAGCCAAAGACACCGACCTGATCTGCGTGAGCGGCGACCTTGGCGCGGCATACATGGGGCTCCAGCTACTTGAACGCGAAAAGGCGGCATCCGTAGGACAGAAGGATTTCCGGCCTAAATTCGACGGCAAGGAGTATCTCGTGGAGCGCCAGCTCAAGCCTGAAGCAAGAAAAGACATAGTCAAAGCCCTCGATGAGGCGGGAATAAAACCCACAGCCATGATGGACGTATCCGACGGACTCTCAAGCGAGCTTATCCATATATGCACGCAAAGCCATACAGGTTGCCGTATCTATGAAGACCGCATACCTATTGACTACCAGACCGCCATTATGGCAGAAGAGCTGGGTATGAATCTCGTCACGGCCGCTCTCAACGGAGGCGAGGACTACGAGCTTCTGTTCACCGTACCGCTAACCGACCATGAGAAGATAAGCAAAATAGAAGGAGTGCGCCTGATTGGCCACGTCACAAAGCCGGAACTCGGATGTGCAATGATAACACGCGACGGAGCTGAGATTCCGCTCCGGGCACAAGGATGGAATCCATTGCAGTAATCACAGCATAGACTCATTAAAAAAATAGAGAACGGCCTCGATGAAGCCGTTCTCTATTTTTATTCTACAAATTGGTAAATCATCATTTCCCGGAGCTTGTCTGCGAGTCAGGGGTCTTGGCCAGCTTAAATCCGGCCCGCATGCCGTCATACGACTGCAACAATGTGTTCAGGGTCTTTAACGACGAACTTCCTACAACCATGGTCACTTTATTGAGGATGTCCATAAGTTTCGATATGTCAAAGGTCAATGACAGAGTGTCACCGGCCCGCATAGCATAGGCGTGGTAACTTCCAAGCTTGATGGACTTCATAGCGACAAAGTTAAAAATCAGTTCGCCATTCTCAGTGCCCTGAGTGATGTTTCCGCTAAGCGATAGTCTGTTGAATTTCATCGTAAATGTGCTGTCGTCGCGAACTGTAAATACCAGATTGTCGACGCCGGCACGCTTGTAATATGTGGCCATTTTGCCCTCGATGGTAGCGGCGGCGGCGGCACCTCCGGCTTTCTGAAGGAAATTATCGCTTTGAAACGTAACAGCCGGACTGGTATATTTCCATTCACCTACGATGTCCTTAGGCGTCACCTTATCGTTGCCGAGAACCGAACCGAGTATGTTACCTATTATCCCGCCAGCCGACGATGACGTTTTGGTAGAATCATTTCCTCCCAAAGCACCCTTCAGAAGGCCATTCAAGTCAAATGACTGAGCCGATGCGCCGAAAGCGCACATAACGGCAAAAACGACAGAAAGTATAATCTTCATAACAATAAATTGTTTCTTTATTATTTATTCTAAGACGATTGTCCCCATATCCTGGTTCGACGGTTCTTCTATCCACTTGCTGTCAACCGGTATCAGACTGAGGAAGTGCGGTTGCGAGGTACCGGATGCACATTTATAGAAATTACCCTTTACCTCTACCGGGAATCCGTTGGCAACAAGGCCAAGAATGTCTAAGGGCAACTCCACAAGTATATTCCATGCAAACAGCCCTTCCAGCTCACGGAACGGACGCGTACCGCACGAGGGAGTACACTTAATCCGATGAAGCTTGTCGGCAGAAATCACCTCGACCTCTTTGCCCGGACGTCGTATGCATCCGGCCACAGTGCCGATGCAGTTAAACTCGAAATAATAGTATTCCTCTACTGCCGGCCGGGGCTTTATGCATATAATGACCGCCGAATCCTCAAAAACCCTGGAATTGGTCTCGGAATTGATTGCACGCAGATAATTGCACCTCACGAAGAAGTCGGCGAGCAGATGGCCGGAATTATGGGCCAGCGAAACTGTGGTCAACGGACGGTAAGGATATTCGGGATAAATCACCGAATCAATTGTGCGGCGCACACCACACTCCTCGATAGTGGATATTAAGGTGTCGGAATTCAGACTCTCAATCTCGTCCATCCGGGGCACCAGCAGTGGATCTATGATGTTACTCATTTGCAATTAAAATATAGTCTTTGATGCCCATTATGAATCCGACGACAGCCATAGCCAGCAACAATCCGCCTATGATACGGTTTATCAGCCACAGCGAACGGACATTAAAGTGCGATCTGACTTTGTTTACAAAATATGTGATTGTGAACCACCACAACAAAGCTCCGGCAAAAATACTCAGAAATCCGGAGACATAGTGGTAATACTTAAATTCAGGCAACAGGAAATTGAATCTGGCAAACAGACCTATTATGAAGAACAGAATCAGCGGATTGGAGAATGTAAGCAAGAATCCGCTGCCAAAGTCGGTCCAATAGGTGTTGGGATGGTCGGAAGGCGTGGCAAGCGAACGTGTCGGATTCTTTCTAAACAGATAAAACGCAAACACGGCAAGCACCACCGAACCGATTATCTGAAGCAACAACTGGTTAGTCTCGATGAAGTCCGTGATAAACGACAGTCCCAGTCCGGTCAGCAAACAGTATATCAAATCGCTCAAAGCGGCTCCGATACCGGTAAAGAATGCCGGCCAGCGGCCTTTATTCAGAGTACGTTGGATACACAGCATACCTATCGGCCCCATCGGAGCCGATATAAGGATGCCTATGGCAAGTCCCCGAACCATTATGTAGAAAAACGAGTCCATCAGTCATTATGTAATCCAAAGTTACTGCAAAACCGCGTAATATAAAAGATAATTTTAATAAAAATCCACTCCACAGCGTTTACAGGCCCTAATAACTAAGGTGTTCACGCCTCGAAGCATCGATTCTAAGCATTATGAACAACAGGAACGTAAAGCCCCACAGCGACGAACCGCCATAGCTGAAGAACGGCAAAGGGATGCCTATCACAGGGCACAATCCTATCACCATACCGATGTTGATGGCTATGTGGAATATCAGATATGATGCGACACAATAGGCATATACCCGGCCGAACGTGGTCGGCTGACGTTCGGCTATAGCCAACACCCTCAAAATAAGAATCAGGAACAAGAGCAACACTGCGGTCGATCCGATAAAACCTTCTTCCTCGCCTATCGTACAGAAGATGAAGTCGGTATGCTGTTCCGGCACATATTTAAGTTTTGTCTGTGTTCCGTTCAGGAATCCTTTGCCGGCCACACCTCCTGAACCGATGGCAATCTTGGACTGGTTCACATTATATCCCGCTCCTCTTAAATCGTCCTCGATGCCGAGCGACACCTTGATACGCATCTGCTGGTGGGGCTGCAGCACATCGTTGAACACCTTGTTTACCGAAAACAGGAATCCAACTGCAAATATCACTGCGCCCACTGTCAGCAAAATCGGCTTGGCAGGATGCTTAAAACAGTTCAGCAGACAGTACAATACACCGACTCCGATAGCCGACAGGAAGTAGACGAGTCCGGGCACTTCGATGTCAAACATGCCGAGTATCCACGCAAGTATACCTGTGCCGAGAAACCAAAGCAACAATATCTGAGCAACGGAAGGAAGCTTACAGTAGACCCATATCAATGCCACCATAAGGGCCTCAATCATAAAAAACACGGCAAGTTCACCCGAAGAGATACCGAACACAGCAGTCTCAGTATACTTGATTGTTGTAACAAAAAACACTACCATGCACAGCGCCGCCGTAAGCACAAGACCGCTCATACCCTCCCTGTACAGCACAAAGAAAAGCGCCAGATAGGCCAGTGCCGAACCGGTCTCCTTCTGCGCCAGAATCAGCACAATCGGGAGGAATATTATCAGCAATGCCTTGGCATAGTTGGAAGCCTTGGCATTAAGGCTGAAGTTGTAGGAAGAAAACAGTTTGGCCAGCGCAAGCGCCGTGGCAAACTTCGCAAACTCCGCAGGCTGCAGGCTCATAGGCCCCATGACGAGCCACGAACGCGAGCCTTTAATGTCGGGCGCGACAAAAATAGTGACTATCAGGAGCAGAATCATCACTATGTAAATCGGATAGGCATAGGCCTCATATACGCGGAAGTCAATAAGCATTATGACCATACCGGCCACGAACGACAGTCCTATCCATCGAAGCTGTTTGCCTGAAAATTCATCAAACGACACGATGGAGGCATTGTCAAAATCGTAGCTCGCCGCATATATCGACACAGCCCCCGCAAGGACAAGCAATACGTAAATGACGACCGTGAACCAATCGAGATTACGAAATACGGATGAATTAGTGTTTCTTGACTCCACTGGATATGATTGTATTGGAGTTTAACATTCGCTCTTCAATATATTTACGTTCAGGAGAAATCTGACCCGTCAGATACTTCTCCATCATCAATGAGCCGATAGGCACACCATACGTAGCACCAAAGCCCGCATTCTCAACATAGACACAGATGGCAATCTTCGGGTCATGATAAGGAGCAAAACCGATGAACGCCGAGTGGTCCTTGCCGTGCGGATTCTGCGCGGTACCCGTCTTGCCGCACACCTCGATATCCTTCAAGGCGGCAAGCCGGCACGTTCCGCCAGTAACCGCCATTCTCATGCCTTCGGCCACATCGACAAAATGCTGTTGGTCGATGGTAGGATAACGTTTTTCAAGCAGTTCGGCAGGCATTACTGTGTCCTGAATCTCTTTGACTACATGAGGCGTCACAAACCATCCACGGTTGGCTATAGTGGCACAAAGGTTGGCTATCTGCAAGGGAGTGGCCAGAATCTCGCCCTGGCCGATGGCTATGGATATGATTGTGTTGGCGCTCCAGTGGTTCTCGCCATAAATCTTGTTGTAGAACTTGGCGTTCGGTATGAATCCTCGACCTTCAGTAGGCAGGTCTACTCCGAGCTTGTAGCCGTAGCCAAGCGATACGAGATGCTTTTTCCACACTTCAAACGCATCTGACACGGTGCCGTATTTCGACCGCTTGTTGTCAAGCATGTTTTTCAATCCCCAGCAGAAAAATGCATTGCACGATGTCTGAAGCGCAGGTTTAAGAGTAATCGGCGAGGCATGTCCGTGACATCCCACCTTAAGTCCGCCGCTGATGAAACCATGGTAGCATGGGTAAGCAGTGTTGAGCGTGATTACATCCTCCTGGCGAAGGATGAGTCCCTGCGATGGCTTGAAGGTAGAACCCGGAGGATACGCACCCATTAAGGCTCGGTCAAACAGACGGTTGTAAAAGTCGTTTTTTAGCTCGGCATAGTTTTTACCTCGGTCACGCCCGACAAGCAGACGAGGATCATAGGTAGGACTGCTGACCATTGCAAGAATCTCGCCGGTCGCCGGTTCGATAGCCACAATGGCTCCGATTTTATTGACCATCAGCTGTTCGCCATATTCCTGGAGGTCAAGGTCAAGGCTGAGCTTCAAATCGCGTCCTGACACAGGCGCCTCGTCAAAGGCACCGTTCTCATACTTACCCTGAATGCGTCCGTAAGCGTCGCGCATCAATATCTCCACACCCTTCACTCCACGGAGATACGGCTCATAGCTCTTCTCCACTCCGAGGTCGCCGCAATAGTCGCCGCGGGTATAGTAGTCGTCGCGCTCTATCTCGCGTTGCGACACCTCGCGTATGTTACCCAACACATTGGCGGCCACAGGGCGTGTATACTGCCTCAATATGCGTTGCTGTATGAAGAATCCCGGGAACCGATACAGCTTTTCAGCAAGGCGCCCGTAATCCTGAGCCGAAATCTGCGTAATAAATTTCTGCGGAGTATAGGCAGAATAACCCGGATTGAGGCGTTTATCCTTCATGTCGCGGAAGCGTTTGTCAAACTGCTCGCGCGTTATCTCCAGCGTCCGGCAGAAGTCGGCCGTGTCAAACTCCACGACATTGCGGGGTATCAGCATCACGTCATAAGCGGGCTGGTTGTAAACGACAAGTTTGTCGTTTCGGTCGCGTATCATGCCACGCGACGGATACAGTGTCTTACGCATGAAAGCGTTGGAATCGGCAAACTCCTTGTATCGGCTGTCCATCACCTGCAGGTTGAACAGCCTTATAATGTATATCAGGACTATCAGTACGATAAATCCACCTACAACATATTTTCGTTTTTCTAATCTATAGTCTTTTCTCATACTCAACAATTAGCGACTTCGTGACATAACATTGTCAAGTCCCAACAAAAGCAAAAATGTGAGTAATGAACTGCATACAATCCTAAGCAACAGTCGTATCGGGTCAAAAAATGAAAACGCTTCTATAAGAAAAATTATGGTGCAGTATATCGCCACCATCGTAAACAAATATTTAATATATACCTCCATACCCAACGACCTGATGGAAGGCTCAGGGTTGGTCAGCTCATCTTCACGCGGAAAATAAAGGCGCAGTACCGGACGGCGCATAACCGAAAGCAGAGTACATGCCAAAGCATTCATCCCCTGTGTATTGGCAAATATGTCCACAATCAGTCCGGCAAGGAAAGAGAGCGTGACCACCCATCCTCCAGCCAAAGTCACCGGGAGCCGGATAATAAAATAGATGAAAAAGAACGGCACGGCAAGATTGAACAGGCAAATGTTGTTAAACATTATCGCCTGCGCCAATACTAATACGATAAACAGTATCGAAAACTGTATGATAGTCTTGGTCATCTTTAGCTCATTTCAGAACGGACAAGCCTAAGCCATCCGTTCAATCGTTCTCTTCTCCGGCGCTTATGGCATTGAGCTCATCTTTCATTATATTCTCAATGACACGCACCGTACTTAATGTGTTGAAGTCGGTAAACAGCTTTATGCGCAAGGCATAGAAGTTGTCGTCATGTTCCTTCGCATGGCTCATGACGGTTCCCACAGGTATTCCCTCCGGAAAGACAGCCGAATACCCACTTGTGACTATAGTGTCACCCTTTGTAAACCGTTCGTGGCGCGGCATCTCTTCAAGCACGGCCTCGTCCGAATTTTTTCCGTCCCAAACGAGCGTACCGAAGTATTCACTGCCCTTGACCTTGCACGAAAGACGCATCTTGGGATTCAGCACGGATATCACCCTCGACGAATGGTCTCCGACTATATTGACGATACCCACCACTCCGTTCTGGTCAACGACACCCATCTCCGGCTTAATGCCGTCAAGAGTGCCCTTGTCCAGAGTGATGTAGTTGTGTGTACGCGACACGCTGTTGCTGATCACATGCGCTATCACAAACTTGAACTGCGACATCAGTGAATCCGTAGCCAGCGAATCGGCGTAAGCATCCTCCTGATAGGTCCTGAGCCGATGGCGCAGGTCGATAACCTCCTGTTCAAGGCTTGCATTGCGGAGTTGTAAATCTTCATTGATGTCATGAAGGTTGAAATATTCCGTCACACCGCTGGCCGAACCGTAGACAAACGTGCTGACCTTATTTGCCGAGGTCAGGTAGATGTGATGCTGATACGGATTCTTGCTGAACAACAGCCAACAGCTTATGACCACATACAATATGAACAAAAACCATTTGCTGTTCTTCAGCAGAAAGTCAAGAAGGTTATGCATGGATGCAACTATGACACCGTCCTAATCTCCAAAGGAGACACTCCCCTATCGAATCAGGAACTTGAACTTATTGATGTTCTTTAATGCCACTCCAGTACCGCGGGCCACAGCCAGCAAGGGATCCTCGGCCACATGGAATTCGATACCGATCTTATCCTGCAGGCGCTTGTCAAGACCACGGAGCAACGCGCCGCCACCGGCAAGCCAGATACCGTTTTTAACGATGTCGGCATACAGTTCCGGGGGAGTATGTTCGAGTGCGCTCAACACCGCGGCCTCAATCTTAGATATCGACTTTTCGATACAGTGCGATATCTCCTGATAGCTTACAGGCACCTCCATCGGAAGCGAGGTCATCTGGTTGGGCCCGTGCACAATGAAGTCGTCCGGAGCGTCGTCAAGTTCGGTCAGCGCCGATCCGACTCTCATCTTAATCTGCTCGGCAGTGCGCTCTCCCACCTTGATGTTGTGGGCGCGACGCATGTGTTCGCGGATGTCTTCGGTCAGGTCGTCGCCGGCAATCTGGATAGACTTGTTGCTGACGATACCGCCGAGCGATATGACAGCGATTTCAGAGCTACCGCCACCTATGTCGACCACCATGTTGCCTTCGGCGGCAAGCACGTCAAGGCCGATACCGAGAGCGGCCGCCATAGGTTCATATATCATGTACACATCGCGTCCGTCGGCATGCTCCGACGAGTCACGCACGGCACGAATCTCTACTTCGGTTGATCCGGAAGGTATTCCCACCACCATGCGCAATGACGGAGAGAACCAACTGCTTTTAGCCTTGACCTTCTTCACAAGTCCGCGAATCATGAGTTCCGCGGCATTGAAGTCCGCAATCACTCCTTTTCGCAACGGACGCACGGTACGGATGCCCTCATGCTCCTTGCCCTGCATCTGCTGGGCTTCCGTGCCGACCGCTATCAGCTTGCCGGTTTTGGTGTCCAAGGCGACAATAGACGGCTCGTCAATCACAATTTTGTCATCGTGGATGATGATGGTGTTCGCCGTACCAAGGTCGATGGCTATTTCTTTTGTAAATGAAAAGAGTGGCATATTAGTTTTGGAAGAGTAATATCTTAATTTAAGTTATGTACTTTTTAGTGCTTGAAATGGCGTATGCCGGTGATGACCATAGCCATATCGTGGGCATTGCAGTAGTCGACAGTCTCCTGGTCGCGAATCGAGCCGCCGGGCTGAATCACCGCGTCGACACCTGCCTCGTTGGCAATCTGCACGCAGTCGGCAAACGGGAAGAAGGCATCGGAAGCCATTACAGCACCGTTGAGGTCAAATCCGAACGACTGAGCTTTGGCGATGGCCTGCTTCAGCGCGTCGACACGTGATGTCTGGCCGACACCGCTTGCCAGCAACTGACGGTTCTTAGCTAAAACAATCGCATTGCTCTTAGAGTTCTTTACAATTTTGTTTGCAAACAGCATGTCGTCGATCTGGGCCTTTGTCGGAGCCTTTTCGCTTCCGGGCTTAAGGTCGTCGGCGGTCTCCACCTTAAGGTCGCGTTCCTGGCCGAGCGCACCGTTCAGACAAGAGCGGAACTGCATCTTTTCAGTAACCGGAGCCTTCTGGACGAGGATAATGCGGTTCTTTTTCTGCTTGAGTATCTCAAGGGCTTCATCGGTGTATGACGGAGCGATGATTACCTCAAAGAATATCTTGTTGATGTCCTCGGCGGCTTCGGCATCCACTTCGCCGTTTGTCACCAGCACACCGCCGAAAGCCGAAACCGGGTCGCCGGCAAGAGCGTCTTTCCAAGCCTGAGCGATTGTGTCGCGCGAAGCGAGTCCGCAGGCATTGTTGTGCTTGAGCACCGCGAATGTCGGGTCGGTGAATTCCTGGATAAGGTTGACAGCCGCATCGATGTCGAGCAGGTTGTTATATGAAATCTCCTTACCGTGGAGCTGTGTGAACAATTTTTCGAAATCGCCGAAGAAGAATCCCTTCTGATGGGGATTTTCGCCATAGCGCATGGTCTTGGCTCCGTCAATGGCCACGCGGAGCGCGGAAGGTCCGCCGGTAGTCTCGTCAAAATAGTTGAATATCGAACTGTCGTAGGCGGAGCTTACGGCGAATGCTTCCTTGGCAAACCAACGGCGTTCGTCGATGGTCGACTTAGCTCCGTTAGCTTTCAGCATGGCGGCCAAGGGTGCATACTGGCTCTTCGATGCCACGATGATCACATCGTTGTAGTTCTTTGCGGCGGCACGGATAAGCGAGATTCCGCCTATATCTATCTTTTCGATGATGGCCTCGTGCGATGCTCCGGAAGCGACTGTGTCGACAAACGGATATAGGTCTACGATTACGAGGTCAATTTCAGGGATTTCATATTGCTTGATCTGTTCGCGGTCGCCTTCATTGTCGCGACGGTTCAGTATACCGCCGAACACCTTAGGGTGCAGTGTCTTTACGCGACCTCCGAGTATCGAGGGATATCCTGTAAGGTCCTCTACTGCCTCGCACTTGTAGCCGAGGCTTTCGATAAACGACTGTGTGCCGCCGGTCGACAAAAATTTCACACCATCTTCGTTAAGCAACTTTAGTATCTCGTCAAGACCGTCCTTGTGATAGACGGAAATGAGCGCTGTCTTGATATTTTTAAATTCTGACATGCCGTGAATATCTTATATTTCCAAATTAGATTGCAAAATTATTAAAAATCCTCCTAACCACCATTCCATTTGCGGAATAATATTTATAAAAAATGATTAAGACCTTTTTTACAACATGGTTATTCACCAAAAAACACGGTGTACCGAGTCGGGAAAACCAATCCGGCACACCGTTTTATCTCATCTTGCCTAAAAGGCTATTTCATGGTCAACACAGCAAACGGACTATTCCCGCCGTCGGAAGCCACCGCAGTCCTGAGCATGACGGCTCCGCAATCCGATTCCACGCCAAACTTCGACTTAATCTCCTCCGGTGTGATGAAAACAGCGCCACTGACCAACCTGATCGGACAGAATTCCTCAAGTACACTGAGCCTGTATTGGACCAGGTCTTTGGAAGGCATCGGTTTTAACGTGCGCATATTGTCGCCTCTGAAATCGGAATACAGCACAGGGTTGCTTGGATTGACAACAATCTTATATGGATTAAACCCCTTGAACGGCGAAGTCTCAAGAGGCATTTCCGGTTTCTCTTCGACACGTTCCACAACCTTGTCCTTATCATATGACAATGGCCACAGATATCCGTCGACATATACCTGCACCGGTTCCGCTCCGAGCTTTGCAACGCCCTCCTCCACTGTGACGCCGGGCATCATCGACATCAATTCACCATAGCTGGAATACCGTGTGACATCGCCGACTCTGAATCCCGCGTCAACAACCATACCTGCACTATCTTTAACAGCGCGTCCGGCGACACCGTTCATTCCGTCAAGTTCCAGGCATAGAGGTTCTCCGTCTTTGGCGACGGCACTGAATATAATTTTATCGGCATCGGCAAATTCCGAGCTGTCAAACGTAAAGCTGCCGTTTTCATGCGACATTGCACTGCCGAGATAACCGTAGTCCGGAATATAAATCCGGATTTGCGCGCCCGACACACCCTCGCCCGACTTAGCGGACACGACCTTCCCTTTTACCGCCCGGACACTTCTCTGTCCGACCTTAGCCGCACTCTCATTTTGTCCTTGAACGGCTACAAACGAGCCTACCAAGACAGACATCACAAAAATTACAGTTCTCAACCTCATAAGCACAAATATTTAAATTAATATACATTTAATAATTTCTTATCTAAGTGTATGCAATCGCCGGAACGAGACACCCCCTCGACACTGACTATCACGGAACTTATCTTTGGAATATTCAGCGTGATATCTTCACAATCGTTTATCGGGAGCCAATACAGGGTGCTTCGGATTGGGGAATAATCCGACTTCGCAAAATCGTATTTAGGTACATAGAACTCCGCAGGTTTTTGATAGCCTAACGGACTGTGAAGTTTTAGAAATATTGAAGGTCTATCCTTTAGTTCATCACCGGTTTTAGTTGTAAATCTCAACACTCCACCCGGATATACGCCGAAAACCATACTTTCATTAGGATGCAAGAATTGTATTTTAGATTGTGAACGGTTTTACATAACCGTTTGACGAATAAACATTTAACGGAGTATCTGAAAAGTAATGGTAACGACTTGGCAACCGTGCGATTCTCTGCGTTTTGCGTTGCTTTACTGTCAAATAACTCTTAATGCAAAAGTAGTCAAAATCTTTCGTTAAACAAATAGCTTAGTAGATTTAATGATTAACTACTTTAATGGCGGTAATTTGTTATCACATCTTTGTGCATTAGCATGGGCTAGTACTTTCCCGACAGATGTAACGCTAAACGAGTTCGGGATTTTTTCAATCCAGTCTTTTAATAATGACAAATTATGTCTGCTATTCCACTCTGATAAAAACTTTTCTTCTACATCCGTTTTTAATTGAGTATCTTTTGAATATAATTCAATTACAGTTTTAATCGCGGATTTTTGTTGTTCAGACATAGGTATAGATACAGAAGTATTATTCCCCATTGTGTGAATAATGGAAAGCGTATTTACTGCATCTAAATTTCCTATATTGACTCTGACATAACCTGGTAACAAATAATTCTCAACCAACAAATTAGGAAACAAAAGTTTATTATTTCGCAATATCGTAATGGCATTTTGATATTCTTCTGAATCTTTTTTAATACCGATTGTTATAATACCATTTAAAGCTTCTGAACAATATTCTTTTATAGTTTTAAATTTGCCAAATGGATTTATTCGAATAGCGTCAAGTATTTCCAAGTCTTCTATCCAGTCTATCCCATCTGGTAATTTAGCATATATTAATCTGCCATATAAATCATTCAATGTATTCAATGCCCCAACACATTCTGGTGATACAGGGATAAAAGAATTTAAAGAATGTATGATTGTTAGACCTAACAATGCTTCATTAGAAATATCTTCAACGATTTCTACTGCTCGATGTATCCCTGTCCTAACATGTCTGTCGTTACCTTTCTCTATTCTATGAACCAACAATTCTGATAGTAAATCATAATCAACAGATCGTTCAGTTGCTGCTGCCGTTTTTTGAGCGTCTACCAACAATAACTGAAAACTCGGATCCGCAAAAGCCTTTAATCCATCATTTACAGCTTCCATTTTGGGTATAAGCCTATTTTCAAGTTCTCTTACTCGTTCATTGGCTATACGCAAAGCTTCCTCTGTGAAATCTTTTTTTGCTATGCTATACTTTTCATCGTATATTTCTCTAGCCCGTTTTTCATCAATTCCAATTGTGAGATTTTGAATTTGGAATTGTTGTGCATTATCGCCTGCTTTTTGAATTTCCATCATTGATAATGTTTCCAATTTGTACTTGTTTTGCCTGGTCTCTCCCTTTTTGATGTTGGGAAATTTTGTTTCTTATTCCTATTCGATAACCAATAGCACCACCTCCTGCAAGCCCTATCAGCAATGAAATTATCTCTGTACCAATACCATCAAATATCCATTCCATAAAGTAAAATATGCCGTTAAAATTATTATTCATTTTCGTTAAACTTCTTATCTATTCACATACTTTGAGGCGATTTCGCTCCATCTTGGAATTTGAAGTCTTACACCATAATGCTTTTCATAACTGTCGAGAACTTTCTGAAGCCAGTCGGGAGCATCATCACGAGTATCTTTGTTCTTATACATAGTTTCTTCCATCGCAGCCAGGAAGTCTTCCATGTTTTCGAAGATGGAGAAACTTGTGGCTTTTCCATACCATTTTGCAGGACGCATTTTGTGTACGGTACCTTCTTTTATTTGCAGATTTATCGGCCATATAGTTTTGTTGTTACCAGATTTCATTGGTCTTGACATTTCCCATACTTTCTTCTGCCATACCTGTTTTATCGTGACAATGCCGTCATCCGACATATCATATCCAAAAATCAAATATGTTACATTGAGCATCCAAGGCTTTTCTGAAATTTCTCGAGCATACATCCGGAAATCAGCAATATCGAAACCGGGACTGCCTTTATAGTTGAAGGCTTTGATTTCCATTAGCCCCTCTTTCTTGTTTTCAGGATCAAGATAGAAGTCCGGAGGCATCTGAGTGTTGTCGTTAAGAGAGTAATCGATATTATTCTTCTTGAGCCACCCCTCAATCCATTCCTGCATAATGTTACCAACAACATCGCGTTGTTTTACGATGATGTCGATGTCTCCTAAAGTAAATGTAATCTGGCCTTTCTTTGTCAGAATTTTATCATTATTGACAAGCTTGTTATAAACTTGTCCTACTGTAAGTTTCATATTGTCAGAGTTATAATATTAGTTTATCAAGTAATCTTTCGGCTACGGCTTTGATAACAGGTACTACGACTGTATTGCCTAATAAGTCAAAGCCATCTTTTTCGCTCACATTGAATTTGATTTCATCCGGATATCCGCATAATCTCAAACCTTCACGCAATGTGAGTCTTCGGAGACCGCCGTTGTCCCCGACATACAATTTCTGCATATCCATTGCTACAAGAGTCGGTGATATTTCATCAGGAGACATGACTTTGTTTATCTCAAAACTCAATTTGCCGGCAACGATGTTATAGCCTTTGGGTTTTGATTTATCATATTCCCTGCGTGTTGTTTCTACCCCATTAACATTCTTCTCACGAATCAATTTCTTTGGATGTTCATATTTCAGATATCCTTTGTTTGTCAAGTCTACCAACATATCCTCAAGCTCAGGATCATCGTAAAATGTGCTAATCTGTTCGAGAGTTAAAGGCATACCATCCATCCAGTCAATTCCGATGATTTCAGCCCATTTTTTCTTTCTGCGTTCTGTGAGAATTGTATCAAGGAGTTTTTTCTGCTTTGCTGAAACAGGGCCTTTGATTTCCAAATCCCAACTATGTATGTTGGTTTCTCCACCTCTTTTGTCTTTGATTGCCTTTCCATAAAGTTGCTCTACTGAAAAATGCTTGAGCAATGTTCTGATAAAAGGAGTGTCCTCAGTCGGCATTCCGGATTCAAGAATCTCTCCTAACTTTGCTTCTTTGACAGGGAAATTATCAAGATCCGGTTTGCGCTCAAGACTACCTACGATATAGATTCTTTTCCTTTCCTGAGGTACTCCAAAGTATTTTGAGTTGAGCACCCGGAAATCAAATTTGTATTTTAGGGCGTGAAGTCTGTCAATAATGACTTGAAGTGTCTTACCGCTATCGTGATTTACGAGACCTTCAACATTTTCGAGAATGAATCCCTTTGGCTTCTTGTCACGCAGTATGCGTTCAACCTCGAAGAACATTGTCCCTCGGGTGTCTGCAAAGCCTTGGCGTTTCCCTGCAGAACTGAACGCCTGACAAGGGAAACCGGCACAGAGGATGTCGAAATCAGGAATGCTTTTTGTTTCAACTTTAGTGATATCTCCTGTAATAGTCTCTGTTGGATGGTTTTCTTTTAAGACATTAACTGCGTAAGGCTTTATTTCTGATGTCATAACACAAACCGGATTCAGTCCTTTCTCTCGGGCAGCTTGTTCGAGACCACAGCGAATACCGCCAATACCTGCAAACAGGTCAATAAAGCGCAAAACATTCTCCTGTTCAACTTCTGCAACAGCCGGGATGGCCTTTGTATTGTCAACCATATTTGCAATATCTTTACCCTTTAAGATTGCAGGAGAAAAAGGCACATTGACATTTTCGTTTGGCAATGCCTTTAACATTAGTTTTCGGATATCAAGAGGCTCAGAAAGCAACTCGTCACCTAACGAATATACAACATAACTGCCATCCGGATTAGGATAGCCAAGTGCTTCCATATCGCTTTGCTCCTTGATAGACGAACTTATGCAAGGAAACAGGTGATATCCGTCTTGTGGATTTTGCGTGTTATATATAAGAACGTAATCTGGTAATTGCTCCGAGATAACGCCTCCTCTTCGCTGTGAAAACAAATCTTTATTGAAACGGATATTGTAAAGCTTTTCATACCTATGAGGCTGCTTTCCAAGAATCCATTCCAACTGAGATTTTTCTCCACGATATGCACCGAAGAGAAATGTCCTATCTTGATTTTCAATATATCTAAACATATTTCTACATCTACTAAATCAGTGTCTTTACATTAACGTCTGTTTTGTCACATTCGACTTCATTTATCAAGTCTTTAGGGCTTACAGATAAGACTTTTGCAACTACCACTAATTGCTCCAAAGATGGTTGAGTCTTATTTTGTACCCATCTGCTAATTGTAATTTCAGATTTTCCCATTTGTTCGGCTAACCAGCGATTGGTCTTATTTTGCTCCGCCAAAGCAACTCTTATGCGGTTTATATATTGACTTGCCATATCTAACTAAATTTGCTACAAAGGTACGCAAAATACTTGAAAGTTTTATCGCATTATGATAAAGATTTAGTGTGACAAGATATTATCAAATTTCATATCACGTCATTTTTAAGATAGCCATTCCCGACTTTGGAGGGAAAGATTTTGGCAAGTAGGAAAAACAGGTGAAATTTATCGGAATTTTAAGTGTAGCCAAAAACCATTTGATATTGGATGATTGGTTGCATATGACCAACAGTTCAATAACCCAACCAATCATCCAACCACATGACAATCCAATCAGTCAGTCAGCCATTCTTGCATTCATTAAATCAGTCAGTCGGAAACATCTACTACGGGAACAAAGGCCGATGGCAGAATAAGCCGAAGCGTCAAACTTCGGAGCACTCCAAAAGCAAGAATATTTGAGAAGGCAGGTGAAGCAGAAACAACTCAACGGGAGTAGTACCGAAAGGAAAGAAATTATTTTCTGGAGGGAGTGCAGTTTCCCGTTTGCCACCATTTCACTTTTGTCTTATAAAAACGGCGTCCGTTTATTTTGAGTGAAACTCGAATAGATCGCAT
>CAJTSJ010000032.1 GCA_910578785.1 uncultured Muribaculum sp.
GGAACAATTCATCAAACACTTTCGCTAATTTTGCACTTGCTTGTTGACTCTACAGGCATTAATTTTCGAATTCGGTATTTGGATATTTTTTTGTATTTTTGTAGATTGAAAATCAAAATAACCAATTACTTGCCAAATACCGACAATGACAGACAACCCCGACATACTTCCCCAGCTGCCCGATGCCGGAAACGGTGCCGAATATACCGGCGACGACATCAAGACCCTCGTATGGTATGAACACATCAGACTTCGTCCCGGCATGTACATCGGCAAACTCGGAGACGGATCGCAAAGCGACGACGGCATATACGTGTTGGCCAAGGAGGTCATCGACAATGCCATCGACGAATACATGATGGGGTTCGGCAAGCAGATATCGATAGACGTCGACGAGACTTCAGTCAGCGTCCGTGACTACGGACGAGGCATTCCGCTGGATAAAGTGGCCGACGTATCGTCAAAGATGAACACCGGAGCCAAATACGACTCAAAGGCATTCAAAAAGTCAGTAGGCCTGAACGGTGTCGGCATTAAGGCTGTCAACGCTTTGTCGACCGACTTCTTCATACGCAGTGTGCGCGACGGTCAGCAACACTCAATCGAGTTCAAATGCGGAAAGCTCGTAAAGGACTACGGCATAGAGCCATCCGACAAGCCTAACGGCACATTGGTCAGATTCACTCCCGACGCGAGTCTGTTTCGCGACTACCGCTATCGCGAGGAATACCTGATTCAGCTGGTCAAGAATTATACATTTCTCAACACCGGCCTGTCGATTTATCTCAACGGCAAAAAGTATTATTCGCGCAACGGCCTGCTCGACCTGCTCAAAGAGAATCTTACCACCGAACCGCTCTATCCGATAATCCACCTCAAGGGCGACGACATCGAGGCCGTAATCACCCACACACGACAATTCGGCGAAGAATATTACTCATTTGTCAACGGCCAGCACACCTCGCAGGGCGGTACACACCTCACTGCATTCCGCGAGGCTGTGTCGCGCACCATCAAAGAGTATTCGGGAAAGAACTTCGAATACTCCGACATACGCGGAGGCATGGTGGCGGCCATATCAATAAAAGTCGAGGAACCGATGTTCGAGTCCCAGACCAAGACCAAACTCGGTTCACGCGACATGGGACCTGAAGGACCTACCGTAGCCAAATTCATAGGCGAC
The DNA here is from genome assembly GCA_910578785.1 of uncultured Muribaculum sp. Lineage (GTDB taxonomy): Bacteria > Bacteroidota > Bacteroidia > Bacteroidales > Muribaculaceae > Muribaculum. Next base: position 1,184 of record CAJTSJ010000032.1, read on the forward strand.
TTCATAAAAAAGGAACTTGACAACTATCTGCACATAAACCGCGACACAGCCGACATCCTGATCAAGAAGATTCAGGAAAACGAACGCGAACGCAAGGCTATGGCGGGAGTAACGAAAGTGGTGCGTGAGAAAGCAAAGAAAGCCGCCATCAACAATAAAAAACTGCTTGACTGCCGCGTTCACCTGTCGGATTCCAGAGGCAACGAAGACCGCAAGAATGCATCCTCTATATTCATCACCGAGGGCGATTCGGCAGCCGGTTCCATCACCAAAATACGCGACGTGGAGACACAGGCCGTATTCTCGTTGCGAGGCAAACCGCTTAACACCTACGGCATGCCTCTTGTCGACGTTTACAAGAACGACGAATTCGCCCTCCTGCGCGCCGCCCTAAACATCGAGGACAGCCTCGACGACCTGCGCTACAACAAGGTAATCATAGCCACCGATGCCGATGTCGACGGAATGCACATCCGTCTGCTTCTGCTGACATATTTCCTTCAGTTCTTTCCCGAACTGATCAAGAAAGGACATGTCTATGTGCTTCAGACTCCGCTGTTCAGAGTACGCAACAAAGCCACCACGCGGCGTCTCGGATCCAAAAACGCAAAAAAATCATCGTCGAAGACAACCGACGACACACTATATTGTTATAATGATGAAGAGCGCGTAGCCGCCATCAACAAATTCGGCAACAACGCCGAAATAACCCGATTCAAAGGTTTAGGAGAAATTTCGCCTGAAGAATTCCGAGGATTCATCGGTCCGGACATACGTCTTGACCGCGTGACGCTCCGTAAAGAGGATGCCGTCGACGAACTGCTTGAATTCTATATGGGGAAAAACACTGCTGAACGTCAGAATTTTATAATTGACAACCTCGTAGTAGAAGATGACTCTGAAATATCGTGAACGCATAGCCATATACCCGGGCACATTCGATCCTTTCACCATAGGCCACCAGTCGATTGTCGAACGCGGACTGCTGTTGTTTGACAAAATCATCGTGGCCGTCGGCATCAACGACAACAAACGATGCTTCCAGCCAACCGAAAAGAGAGTCGAAGCCATTAAGAAAGTGCTTAAGGACGACCCCCGCATAGAAGTCGTGAGCTACGACGGCCTGACCGTAGACATAGCGCGCGACCACAACGCACAGTTCATCCTGCGCGGAGTCCGCACCGTGGCCGACTATGAGTATGAACGCAACCTCGCCTATGCCAACCGACAGATATCCGGCATTGAGACCGTTTTGCTCTACACTCTTCCCGAACTCCAGTATGTCAGTTCAACCATGGTGCGCGACCTCGACCGATGCGGCTATGACATAAGTCCGTTTGTCCCCGGAGTCGACCCTGATAGATAACATCCACCCAAACCACATTAAGAATATACGCACATGAAAAAGATATTATCGATACTGACACTTATAGCATGGTCTGTACCGGTGCTGTTCAGCCAGCAACAGCAATTTCGCTGGACACCTGACGACAAATTAAAATATGCAGAACGAATCATTTCGTCATATTATGTCGAAGAGGTCGACCGCGACACCATTGTCGATGAGGCCATCAAGGCCATGTTAAAGACTCTTGACCCGCATTCAATATACTCCACTCCCGAAGAGACCCGCGAGCTTAACGAACCGCTTAGCGGCAACTTCAGCGGCATCGGCATCAAGTTCAACCTCGTCTCGACCGACACGCTTTACGTCATAGAGACAGTGGCAGGCGGACCGGCTAAAAAAGTCGGTTTACAACCCGGCGACCGGATCATCAAGGTCAACGACACCATAATAGCGGGAGTCAAGATGAAAAATTCAGAAATCATGAAGCGCCTGCGTGGTCCAAAAGGCACCGTGGTCAATGTTGAAGTCATGCGCAAGGGAGTCCCCGACCTGATTGAATTTGACATCACGCGCGACGACATACCCATCTACAGCGTCGAGGCGGCATACATGGCCGACCCGACTACAGGCTATATCCTCGTCACACAGTTCGGAGAGAACACCCCAAAAGAATTTGCAGACGCTCTCGGAAAGCTCAAGAAGCAGGGCATGAAGAACCTTATTATCGATCTTCAGGGCAACGGAGGAGGCTATCTGAACGCGGCCTATGAACTCGCCGCCAACTTTCTGAAAAAGGGCGACCTTCTCGTCTACACCGACGGACCGAGAATACCCACCAACGTATACAAGGCAGAAAAGGACGGTATATTCCCCAAAGACGGCCGTGTGGTTGTTCTCGTCGACCAATATTCAGCTTCGGCGAGCGAGATTCTGTCAGGCGCGCTGCAAGACCATGACCGTGCGGCCATAATAGGACGCCGCACATTCGGAAAGGGACTCGTACAACGTCCGTTTCCGTTCCCCGACGGCTCGATGATACGCCTGACCGTGTCAAAATACTACACCCCTTCAGGAAGATGCATCCAGAAACCTTACACCAAGGGCGACTTCGACGACTACGTCTCAGACATAAAGAACCGTTACGAATCAGGCGAATTCATGCACTCCGACTCAATTCATCTGCCGGACTCGCTGCAATACCGCACCCTCCACAAGCATCGTCTGGTCTACGGCGGAGGAGGCATAATGCCAGACCGCTTTGTTCCTATTGACACCACGTGGTACTCACCTTATTACCGTGACATGATGGCCAAGGGAGTATTCAACAAATACATCCTGAACTATGTCGATTCGCACAGGAAAGAGCTATTGAAAAAGTATCCCGACGAACAGGCGTTCATTGACAAATTCACGCCATCCGGCGAATTTACCGACGGCTTTATCGCCATGGGCAAAGAGTCCGGCGTAGAATACAATGAAGAGGAATACCGTAAAAGTGAGAAATATATAGGCACAATATTGAAAGCCCTGTTGGCAAGCGACCTATACGACAGCTCGTCATATTCAAGAGTCGTCAACGAGATTAACCCCACATACCGGGAAGGCCTCAGACTGATAAACGACAAAAAGGAATATGAGCGCTTGCTCGGGAAATAAACAAGCATCTACTAATTACAGTCAATAGATGAAAGAGAACGTCATAAGCAAGGAAACCTCTGAAAAGACAGTGCTGGTAGGACTTATCACACCTCAGCAGAATGAGGCAAAGGCCAACGAATATCTTGACGAACTGGCTTTTCTGGCCGACACGGCCGGAGCCGTAACTGAAAAGAGATTCCTGCAGAGAGTCGACTACCCCAACCCGCGAACATTTGTAGGCAAAGGCAAGCTGGAGGAAATCAAACAATATGTCGAAGACAATGAAATAGGCCTTGTCATTTTCGACGACGACCTGACCACCAAGCAGGTGGCCAATCTCGAACGCGAGCTTCAGGTCAAGATTCTCGACCGTACAAGTCTGATATTGGACATTTTCGCAAAAAGAGCGCAGACAGCCAACGCCAAGACCCAGGTTGAACTCGCGCAATATCAATACCTGTTGCCACGGCTGACCAGAATGTGGACCCACCTCGAACGTCAGCGAGGCGGTATCGGTATGCGCGGTCCCGGTGAAACCCAGATTGAGACCGACCGCCGAATAATTCTCGACAAGATATCACGATTGAAAGATGAACTGGCGAGCATCGACAAACAGAAATCAATCCAGCGCAAGAACCGGGGCAAACTGACGCGTGTGGCACTTGTCGGATATACCAACGTCGGAAAGTCCACGCTGATGAACCTGTTGAGCAAAAGCGACGTCTTTGCCGAAAACAAGCTGTTCGCCACCCTCGACACCACTGTCCGCAAGGTCATCATCGACAATCTGCCCTTTCTGCTGACCGACACCGTAGGGTTCATACGCAAGCTTCCTACCCATCTTGTGAATTCATTCAAATCGACGCTCGACGAAGTGCGCGACGCCGACATCCTCGTGCACGTGGTCGACATCAGCCACCCGCAATTCGAGGAACAGATTGAAGTTGTCAACAAGACTCTTGCCGAAATATGCGGGCCGGACAACGACAAAAAGATAATCATGGTGTTCAACAAAATCGATGCATTCACCTACACGCCGAAGGACGACGACGACCTGACCCCCAGAACGAGGGAAAACGTCTCGCTCGATGAACTGAAAGCATCGTGGATGGCGAAGATGAACGACGACTGCGTGTTCATCTCGGCAAAGAAACAAATCAATATCGATGAGTTAAAGGAGAAACTATACGAAAAAGCCAAGGAGGTGCACACCGCCAGATTCCCGTACAACGACTTTTTGTTTCAGAAATACGACACCTGCGACACTCCTGAAGGCAACGACGACATAACTTCGGTTCAGTCTCCGGAATAAGTTTCCTTAAAATCAATCTTAATCATTATCTGCACATGGCAACATATCGCAATCTAACCGACACCGAAAGAGAGCGACTCAGACAGAACGGATGCCGTTGCTCCAACTGGGCTTTAATCCATGTAAAGGATGGCTTCAATCCTTGCCAGTATGTCAGGACATGCTTTTCAGGCGAAGTATACCTCGGTCTGACCGACCGGCCTGTATCAGACGGCACAGGGCCGGCTATGGAATCAGGCATATTCGACTCCAACATAAACAATTGCACGATAGGCGACAATGTCAGAATCGCTAATGTCAGTGACTACCTGTCAAACTACATTGTCGGCAACGGATGCTACATAGCCAATGTCGGATCTATAACGGCAAATCCTGGAGCTTCCTTCGGCAACGGAACCCGCGTAAATGTCCTTAACGAGACCGGAGGGCGCACCAACATCATATACGACCGCATGTCGTCACAGATAGCCTACATGCTGACATTCTACCGTCATGACACTGAATTTATCAATGCGCTGACCGGCATTATCATGCGCTATGCCGAATCCATGCGTGCCGACTTCGGATCGATAGGCGACAACGCGGTCATAACCAACTGCCTGTCTGTCGAAGATGTAAGGATAGAATCGGGAGCAAAAATCAGCGGAGCATCACGGCTCGTCGACGGGACCGTCGGTGTCAGTGCCTTCATAGGTCCTGGAGTGATTGCCGAACATTTCATTATCCAGTCACAGGCCGTAGTCGACAATGCATCTATATTAAAAAACACGCTCGTCGGACAAGCCGCGCGCATAAGCAACTGCTTCGTGTCGCACGACTCGCTGTTCTTCGCCAACTGTGTGATGGAATGCGGAGAAGCCGTATCCACTTTTGCCGGACCGCATACCGTGTCTATGCATAAGTCATCATTACTTATCGGAGGTTACTTCTCATTTTTCAATGCCGGATCAGGCACAAACCAAAGCAACCACCTCTACAAGCTCGGACCGATGCATCAGGGCGTAATGGGACGCGGATGCAAGACCGCAAGCAACTCGTATGTAATGTGGCCGGCCCGGTTTGGAGGATTTACTCTTGTCAGCGGTTGCCACTACGGCCATCCCGACACCTCGGCTTTGCCATATTCCTACGCACTGGCCCAAAACGGCAAAACGCACATAATTCCTGCCGCAAACTTAAAGACGGTCGGCACAATACGCGACCTCATGAAATGGGGCACCCGTGATGCCAGAGATTCCGGCATGGAGCGCTACGACATAATTAATTACGACAATCTGAGTCCGGTAACCACAAACGGCATGTACGGGGCCATAGCTTTTCTTAACGAATTTGACTCATGTCCGACCATCGCCGAACAGCATAGGTTCCATATAGAGCCTACCGCCATTAAAAAGGGAAAAGAATATTATGCCATCGGTGTGGAATACTTCATGGGTGAAGCATTCGTGCAGAGACTGTTTGCGATAGAGCCCAACACCGGGTCGGAGCTTAGGACCCAGCTTGCCGGCAATCAGGAGAAAGCATACCAGAAATGGACCGATATTGCAGGTATGATTGCCCCCTCGGAACTTTTGGAGGAACTCTGTACAAAGGTTGCCTCGGGAGCTATCGACTCTATTGAAAGCATCGAATCGACTCTCAGGGCCATAAACGACCGTTACTATGACCTGAAATGGGCTTATGTCCAGGAAAATCTTGTTCGATGCTACAAAGTATCAATCGACGACATGACTCCCGAAATAGCCATATCCATCATCAACCGCTGGAGGGAGGCAGCATGCGCACTTGACCGGCTGCGCAAGGAAGACGCCATGAAAGACTTCGCGCCCGACATGGCCACAGGATTCGGCATCGACGGCGACCGGGAGTGCAAAGAGATTGATTTCAAGGCTGTCCACGGCAATCCGGAAGAAAACGGAGTCATCGTAAGCGTTCACAAACACTACGCCGATGCCCTACTTGACGCTCATGAAATGATCTCAAGGATTAAAAAGACGTTTGCTATTACCGATTAAACGTATTACCTTTGCAGACTACAGTATAATATAAATCATAAATCACTCAACTTCTTAATTGAATGAAACATATTTTTGCAAAAACGTGTTGCGCCATATTCGGAACCGCGCTTCTGATTGGATGCGATTCAGTAAATAAATGGAAAATCGAAGGTACCGTTGAAGGAGCCGAAAACAAAGACCTGATTCTTCAGACTTCAGAGAACGGACGCTGGTACACGGTAGACACTGTCAAGACCGACAAGAACGGCAAATTCAGCTATGCGCATGAACCGAACGCATATCCCGACATTTACCGTCTGAATCTCGACAGCAAGAGCATATACTTCCCCATCGACAGCACAGAGAGCGTAAGCATTACAGCCAATGCATCCGACTTCGACCGCAACTATACGATTGCAGGTTCTGCCGATGCCGATATGATGATGACAGTAGAGAAACGCATCGCCGAGACCATAAACAACGTCGGCATAGCCAATGCCCCGACAGACTCGCTGCTTAAACGCGACCTCAGCGGTATGATTCTAAGCAATCCGGCAAGCATCATGGCCTACTACATCGTCAACAAGCAGATTAACGGACAGCACATATTCAATCCGGCCAACCAGTTTGACAACCGTGTGTTAGGAGCCATTGCCAATGCCTACAACGAATTCCGGCCTACCGACCCGCGCACCGGCTATCTTAAAGAAGTGTTCCTGCGCAACCGTCAGTTGTCGGCAGGACTTCCTACCGACACTATAGAAGTGACCGAACTTCCGTTTTTCAACATCAGCCTTTCCGACAACACCGGTACAATGCATAATCTGAACGACGTGGTGGCTCGCAACAAGGTCGTAGTGCTTAGCTTCACTGTCTACGCAGCTGAAGGTTCGACAGCCTACAACGTGGCTCTTGCCGATGCATACGATAAGTATCGCTCAAAGGGAATGGAGATATACCAGGTAGCTGTAGATGAAGACGAATTCCAGTGGAAGCAGTCGGCCAAGAATCTGCCTTGGATCACCGTCTACAATCCGTTGACCAACGGAGGAACAGTGCTGAACGTATACAATGTCCGCACACTTCCCACGACCTACATACTTGCCAACGGCGAGCTTGTCGACAGAGTTGACGACCTGTCAAAGCTTAACTCTACGATAAGCAAATACCTGTAATTCGGTCTGCAGAAAGCCATGGCCGGGACTTTAGTTCTATTCACAGCATCATTTCCGTTCCGCAACTACACCGAAGAGGTGTTCCTGATGCCGGAACTGGAGGCACTGAGACATGAATTCGACAGAATTATCATCGTCCCGCTTGAACGCCGTGGAGAACCGGTCAAATTGGCTTATCCGAATATAGAAACAGACACTTTCATTGCCGACCACGTATATTCACGCACGAAAGTTCTGAAAAGCCCCTATCTGCTCCACCCGTCAGTGGCAAAACATTATAACGACCTCGCCCGGGAATCCAAATCAATCAAAGGATTCCTGAGCGGGGCGTTTTTCTGTATGAACGCCCGTTGTTTCGGAAGTCTTATAGACCGGTGGATAACCGGAAAAGGACTCGACCTTAAAAGCACGTTGTTCTACACATTCTGGTTCGACCACATCACGTCGGCATTGGCTTTGGTTTCCGACCGACAGGAGCTGAAAATAGTCACTCGCGCCCACGGACACGATGTCTACGACTCTCAGATTCAGTTCAGGTCGCACCTGTTCCGCGAGTACACCCTGGATAGGCTCTGCAAAGTTTTTCCTGCAAGCGACAACGCATCCGGCTACCTGAAGAGCCACTATCCTGCACAAAGTTCAAAAATCTCGACTCGGATTCTCGGCTCCGTCAAAATCCATAACGGACACACCGCCACCGCCCATGACGAAGATGAAAATCGCTGGACCTTCTTTTCCTGCGCCCGTGTGTCACAGGAGAAGCGTGTCGACAGATGTTTCGGGCTTGTAAAGGCCATAGCCACAGCATATCCTCTAAAACATATATGTTGGATCCATGTAGGCGACGGCAACCTGATGCCGTCGCTCAAAAAGTCCATCGCCACGACTGAACTGCCTCCGAATCTGACCATAGACCTTCGCGGAGCCGCCGAAAACGAATCTGTTCAAGGCATATACATATCCGAGAAGATTGACTGGTGCATGCTCCTCAGCGATTCCGAGGGAGGATGTCCGATAACCCTGTGCGAAGCTCTTTCCTACGGCGTTCCGGTTGTGGCAACGGAAGTGGGAGGAATTCCGGAAATTGTCACTCCCGAAGTCGGCATAACGGTGCCTGCCGGCACTTCGCCGGAAGCCGTCGTAGGCGAACTGCAACCCTACCTCAACAACCGTCAGTTCTATTTGGAACTCAAGTCGGAATGCCGGAAGCGGTGGCAAAGCATGTTCTGCGCTTCTACACTTCGACAGGACTTTGCGCGCGAGCTGTCAGAAATGATTTCGTGACCATTATGGACAAACAGATACGCGACATAAAGGTTTCGGTCATAGTGACCACCTATAACCAGGCTGAGACCATCGGCAGGACGCTTGATTCTATTTTAGCGCAGAAATGCGATTTCACTTATGAGATAATCATCGGCGAGGACTGCTCTACCGACTCTACCCTAAGCGTATGCAGGACGTATGCCGAAAAATATCCCTACATCATACGCCTTATTGAAAACGTCACCAACAAAGGTCTGCGCGACAATTACTACGACTGCATTCTCCGGTGTGCCGGAGATTATATTGCCGACTGCGCCGGCGACGACTATTGGATTGATCCGCTGAAACTGCAAAAGCAACACGACATCCTTGAGGCCAATCCTAAGGTGACGCTGGTCCACACCGACTGGGAATTTTATGACGTATCAACCGGCAAAACATCGCCGAGCGACCCCAAGGGTGAGAAAACACAGTTCAGGAAACCGATTGTCCATGGTTCAGATCTGCTTTTGCCTATCATCAGCCATGAGGCATCGCCGATTGTTCATCTCTGCTCCGCCATGTACCGCAAGTCCGCGATTATACAGGCATACGGTGCCGACCAGTATCCGTTCCGGCATCCAGGATTCCCATGCGAGGACATACAGTTGATAGCGGCGCTTGCATCGATGGGCGACATAGCCTACATACCGGACGTCACACTGCTTTACACTGTAGGAGAATGCTCCGTTTCAAACACTCCGGATTCCGGCAAGACATTTGATTTTTATTACGGGTCTCTCGAGCTGACCTGCTATCTGGCTGAAAAATACGGACTAAATCTGTCGTTATTAAACCGGCATGCAGTAAAGACGCTCCAATTCATCATGGCACAGGCTTTCAACGGCACCGACCGTGAACGACGCCGTAGATTCATCGAAATGCCATACAGAAGAAGGTTCCCCACCGGCATCAAAACCCGGATGATGCTGATATTGAGTTCAATACGCCCTTTATGGCGGTTATGCGCCTATCTAAATACCCAGCTACATCATGGATAGCGTAAAAGATTTAATCACAGTAATAGTGCCGGTCTACAACCGCGAGTCGATAGTGGAGTGTACACTCGACTCCATAGCCTCGCAAAGCATCAGACCCCGGCTGATTATTGTCGACAACAACTCTTCTGACGGGACTTTGTCTGTGGTGAAACGATGGGCCTCCGCACATGTATCGGAAGAATTCCCCATTGAAGTCACCGGCGAAGTCACCAAAGGTGCGGCCGCGGCAAGACAGAAAGGATTCGGAATGTCGGCAACGCCTTTCGTGATGTTCTTCGACTCAGACGACATAATGCTCCCGGGGCACATCGAACGCCTGGCAAAAGCCATCTCCGATTATCCCGACATCGACATTTTCGGATGGGACATTGCTGTCAATGAGCTTGACGGTAACAGACGCATATATCCGTTTGCCGATAAAGACATCGCATTCCGCCATATATTCAACGGCATCTTTTCAACTCAACGATATGCCGTCAGGAGCAAACTTCTGACAGATGTCGGAGGCTGGAATCCGTCAGTACTCGGATGGGACGATTACGAGCTTGGCGTAAGAATCCTGTGTGCCTCACCTAAAGTAAAATACCTCTACGGTGAGCCCACGGTAGAAATGAAGCGCCTTGAAGAGTCCATAACTGGCACAGACTACGCATCGTCCGCCTCGAAGTGGGAGCACGCCATGGACATCTGCCGCGACACATTATCACGCCACGGCAACACGAAGTGGACCAGATGGATTGAATTAAAGACCGTGGTACTGGCCGGACTCTATGGAAGGGAGGGAGACCGGACCAATGCTTCACGGCTTTTCAACCAGACGCTCGACCGTGAACCCTCAATCATGCGCCGGACTCTGCTGACCATCGCATTCCAATACACCACCTGCGGAGGACGTGGCATACACCACCTTCTACGCCCATTTCTCTAAGCAATCATACAGTCCAGATTTTGTCGAATATCCGGGCGTAAGGAGTATTGATGTTCCCTATTTTGAGCCCATAGAAGCGCGTGCCTGATGATTGTTCACGCCTTATGGAGGCGAATGTGTCAGGCGCAGGAGTGGCGAACGCAAAATCAGAAATTACCAGCACATCAGCCATGCAGTAGTTTTCCGACTTCAGACACTTGATTGAATCACGAAGCATAAGTTCTCCGTTCGTACCTCCTGTATATGATTGCGATAAAAATTCGTCGATTTTACGCCATTGTCCGGGCTCGCCGAGATCAATAGCGCGGCTTCTGACCGAAAACGTTATCAAATAACATCGGCGATTCTCCCGACGGGCGATTTCAAGCAACTGATGCAACATAGCAAATGCCATGTCGGAGGGCTCTCCCTCCATCGAACTACTTGTGTCAACGCTTACTATTATCGGCCCGGAAGCCGGACGCGGATGCGGTGCGGCCGTTTGCTTATGCACGACAGCATCGCATCCCGGCGACACAAACTGTTGAAGCTGATGCCGGGCATATCGTTCAATAAACAGAATCTCCGTAGCGTCTTCAGCCAGATAAAGGAATTCCGACGGAATCACACGTTCTATATCATTGCCGATGGTTATACGGTCAACCTCTTCATACGAAGGGGTGCGAGACAATGACGAAGGGCGATAATTTTTTGAAAGGTACGCGACATCATCCGCCACGGTCGGGTCGTGTCCACGGCCTATTATCCTCGCGATTTCAGCAAGTCCGGGATACTTATACACCGACTTTTCGATGCGTTTCTTCATCTCATAGTCTTGCCGGCAATTCCTATTACACGACTTCTCCCATCTGGCCGATGCGGAAGCGAGTATGTTGCTTTTAGTCTGAAACTGACGCTTGTCGCTTGCTTCCTTCCATTCCCGGACAAACATGTCGAAAATCAGCTGTTCATTGCCGGCATTCAACTGCGAATCAAATCCTTCGGCATTCAGGTCCGTCGGTGAATATTTAGCTTTAGCCAAATCCTTCACTCTGTTCCATAACGTCCGGCGCTCGCCGGTTGTCCCTCTGTGAAATTGAGAATATAACAACTGCTCAGGCTCGGAGTCGCGATCAACTTTACTGAACCTGTCGAGCATTTCACCGATAAACGATTGCAGATTCTCCTTAAACGAATCGCGGTATTTCGGGTCCGCACCCCCGAGATTTGGATTTCGGTCAATCACTCCGCGCAGATATTTGCCTATCAGGTTGTCGCCCTCGACCATTGGCGGCATTCTGCCGTCGGCAATATATGCATCAAACCCATCGGCATACCAGTTTAGCCACAATTGCTTCTGCTGTTCTGTCATGAAAGTATTTTTGCTACATTCTTAATCCGGATTTCGGTTTCGGTCAACCGGGTCTCTATCTCATTCATTGACTCCTTAATCATACAGACATCGGTATAAGACACAAAAATATTACGTCCGGCTTCTTTTAAGACGTTTTGCTTCCAGTCATTCCATTGCGAAATACAGTCCGCAAGATGTGCTTTTAATGACTCCAGCTCTTTTTTGCGAGGCGCGGCGGAATTTCTTTTCGCTTTTTCAGCCGACACACCCTTTCGGGCAAGTGAATACGGCGTACCGTCGACCACCACCCCGCCGGAACACTTAAGAAGATTCACCTTTTTAGGCTTACCCATTGTAGACGACAGATTCAAATTAAAAGCTACGTTACCTTTCACTATCTGGACTACAGGCAGACGCATCGAGTTGTCAATATATTCCACACCTTCGGTTGCGTCAATGAAACTAAGTTTTTTATAATCCCATTTGGCAATCAGTCCGGTTCCGTTTCCGAAATTTTCAATTACATAATATGAATTGTATACTTCCGTAAATTCCGTTTCGGACACAAAGGTTGTAGCCGAAGCTTTTTGTACATCCGATTCCGGAGACACAAGACTGCGCAGCCTGTCGTTTATAGCATAAACATTTTCTGTCGTTTTACGCCACAACGAATCAGCCACCAGCCGGTTGACAGATTCACGGCACTCCGGGGCATTCCACAGACAATGTATCAGCAACAGCATATCCGACGAGTCAATCATGTCACGGCCGTTCAGATAAGCCGACACCTGCATCAGACGGAACACCTTTTTCCATCGCCGGTCAGAGACATAAAAATCGAGCGTCCGGCCTTCTCCGGAGTCTTTACCAGCCATTTGGGCCAACGACCGACGGAGCCGCTTGACCGACGCCATCAACTCGGCAGACATACCGACGCAAAGACTCCCACTACGCCACTGCAGATATTCGTTTTCCTCAATACCCGAACCATAGTCGAGATTCACCTCCCGCTCCCCTGAGGAGAGCAACATACGCTCAAAATTATCGTCATTCTCTATACAGTTAGATACCATTCTCACCAGAAAGCGGTCCCATAGCGCCTCCAATCCCTCATCCTTGCCCGGCAGCTCATTGCTTGCCGCAATCAGCACCTTCATCGGCAAACGCACAGTCTTGGTTCCGTTCTGAAAAATATGTTCATTTATGGCAGTAAGCAACGTATTCTGTATTGACGGCCCCGCTTTCCATATTTCATCAAGAAACACCACGTCAGCCGAAGGCAGATAGCCGTCGGTCAAACGCTCATATCTGTCGTATTCTTTAAGCCTGGAAATAGATATCGGCCCGAATATTTCATCCGGAGTGCTGAACCGCGACATCAGATAGTCAAACGAGCGAGCATCCTTAAACACCCCTTTCAGCCGTCGCGCAATAAGGCTCTTGGCAGTTCCGGGAGGCCCCAATAAGAATATATTTTCACCCGCTACGGCACACAGAAGAGCCATCGACGCAAGCTGTTCTTTCTCATAGATGCCGTCTGCCATCCATGATGTAATCCGACGCACCCGCTCGTCGACCGCAATAGATTGACTATCCGATATTGATGTGTTCTGCATAATTATAAATGGAATTTTTTTACAAAAATATTTCGCGCATGGGCAGAAATGACGCACATGTATGTTAAATATGATTACACCGGCACATCTGGCATGACTGCCCATACCATCAAGTGCTGTAAAACATGTCGCGAAAGTTGCTTTTTCAGAAATTAAGTCGTAACTTTGTGAAGTAAACATTACACAGGAATTTTTTATTAAGGGTCTCGCCCCAGCAGGTCGAGTTCCTTTAATTTTTTTGTATAACTCAAAACATCGACAATTATGGCCATCACTTACATGACCCGCGAAGGGTACAAGAAGAAAATGGACGAAATAGCTTATTTAGAAACAGTTAAACGTCCGGAAATATCACGCGCGATAGCCGAGGCCCGCGACAAAGGCGACCTTTCGGAGAACGCAGAATACGATGCGGCAAAAGAGGCCCAGGGTATGCTCGAAATGAAAATTTCGCAGCTGAAAGACCTCGTGGCAAACGCACGTATAATCGACGACAGCAAGCTCAACACCGAAGAGGTGCAGATATTAAATAAGGTAAAAATCAAGAATGTCGCCAACGGCATGGTAATGGAGTATACCATCGTGGCCGACAGCGAGGCAAACCTTAAGGAGAAGAAGCTCGCATCAAGCACTCCCGTGGCCCAGGGCCTGCTCGGACACAAGCTTGGCGAGGTTGTCGAAATCAAGACTCCCGCCGGACTTGCAAAATTTGAGATAATGGAGATTTCGTTCTAAAACAGCATCGACATATGGCAACAATATTCACTAAAATCATCAACGGCGAAATTCCGTCGTACAAAGTTGCCGAGGACGACAAGCACTATGCCTTTCTCGACATCAACCCTGTAGCTCCGGGACACACCCTCGTGGTTCCGAAAAAAGAGGTGGACTATATATTCAAGCTTGAAGACCAGGAGCTGGCCGACCTAAACGTGTTTGCCAAACGTGTGGCCAAAGCCATGGAGAAGGCCATGCCGTGCAAGCGCATAGGAGTGACGGTAATCGGACTTGAAGTGCCCCACGCCCACATCCATCTGATTCCCATCAACAAGGAGAGCGACATGTACTTCAACAAGGGCAAACTGACCCTCGACCCGAAGGATATGGCCGACATGGCGCAGGCCATCGCTAAAGAATTCAAATAATCCGGCGGTAACAGTCCAATAATAAGCAAATTATTGTTGCAAAATCATCGCCGCGCTATTGCGAATATAAAAAGTTAGTAGTAACTTTGCCGACGAATCGGAAAGGGCCTTGCGGCTTAGAGTCCGGTTCATAGTAATTAACTTATTTATTAACCCATTAAATGAACGAAGAATTGAAAAATTCACCCATCGAAGATTTCGACTGGGATGCCTACGAAAAAGGCGAAAACAAAGGTGACAAGAGCCGCGAAGAACTCACCAAGACTTATGATGAGTCGCTCAACACCGTAAAAGACAAAGACGTAATCGAAGGTACCATCATCGCCCTCAACAAGCGCGAAGCAGTGGTTAACATCGGCTACAAATCAGACGGTATCATCCCCGTCAACGAATTCCGCTACAATCCCGACATCAAGGTTGGCGACGTTGTAGAGGTGTTCATCGAAAATCAGGAAGACAAGAAGGGCCAGCTCATCCTTTCACACCGCAAGGCGCGCATGTCACGTTCTTGGGAGCGTGTAAATGAAGCCCTCGAAAACGACGAAATCATCAAGGGCTACATCAAGTGCCGCACCAAGGGTGGTATGATCGTTGACGTTTTCGGAATCGAAGCCTTCCTCCCCGGCTCACAGATCGACGTCAAGCCCATCCGCGACTATGACATCTTTGTGGGCAAGACCATGGAATTCAAGGTCGTTAAAATCAACCAAGAATTTAAGAACGTTGTTGTATCGCACAAGGCTCTCATCGAGGCCGAACTCGAACAGCAGAAGAAAGATATCATCTCCAAGCTTGAACGCGGACAGGTGCTCAAGGGCGTGGTTAAGAACATCACCACCTACGGTGTGTTCATCGACCTCGGTGGCGTTGACGGTCTTATCCACATCACCGACCTCTCTTGGGGCCGCGTAAGCCATCCCGAAGAAGTTGTCAGCCTCGATCAGGAACTCGACGTGGTTATCCTCGACTTCGACGACGAGCGCAAGCGTATCGCCCTCGGTCTTAAGCAGCTTCAGCCCCATCCATGGGATGCCCTCAATCCCGACCTCAAAGTCGGCGACAAGGTTAAGGGTAAAGTTGTCGTTATGGCTGACTACGGTGCATTCGTTGAAATCGCTCCGGGCGTAGAAGGTCTTATCCACGTAAGCGAAATGTCTTGGTCGCAGCACCTCCGTTCTGCTCAGGACTTCATGAAGGTAGGCGACGAAGTAGAAGCTGTCATCCTCACTCTCGACCGCGACGAACGCAAGATGTCACTCGGCATCAAGCAGCTCAAGAACGATCCGTGGGAAGACATCGAAGTACGCTACCCCATCGGCAGCAAGCACACTGCCAAGGTTCGCAACTTCACTAACTTCGGCGTATTCGTTGAAATCGAAGAAGGCGTTGACGGTCTTATCCACATCAGCGACCTCTCTTGGACCAAGAAGATCAAGCACCCGAGCGAATTCACTCAGGTTGGTGCCGACATCGACGTTCAGGTTCTCGAAATCGACAAGGACAACCGTCGTCTCAGCCTTGGTCACAAGCAGCTCGAAGAGAATCCTTGGGATGTTCTCGAAACAGTGTTCACTGTCGGCAGCATCCACCAGGGCACCATCATCGAGATGCAGGACAAGGGCGGCGTAGTAGCCCTCCCCTACGGTGTTGAAGGCTTCGCTACTCCCAAGCACCTCGTTAAGGAAGACGGAACTCCCGCCAAGGTTGACGAGAAGCTCGACTTCAAGGTAATCGAATTCAACAAGGACAACAAGCGCATATTCCTTTCTCACAGCCGTATCTTCGAAGACGAAGCCAAGGCTGAAAAGAACGAAGCCCGCAAGGCTCGCCGCCAGGCCAAGAAAGAGGAACAGCCCATGGCTACTCCCGCTATCGAACGCACTACACTCGGCGACCTCGAAGAACTTGCCGCTCTTAAGGAAAAACTTTCCGGCAAGTAATTCAATCCGCTAAGGCAATAGCTCCGGCATAGGCCGGGACTGTTAAACCATAATTACAGTATGCCCGACAGGAATGCAAAATCCTGCCGGGCATACTTTTTATCATCCGACAAGACTTTTTTAAATAAAAATGCATAACTTTGCATAGCTTGACGTAGATTATCGTCAACAGCGATCAATCATTATCTTTTTAATTAAACCGACTGATTAATGTCTAAAAATTCGAAATCGACGCCAATGCCCGAAAACGTGGCTGAGGCTACTGCCGACAACGGAGTGGCTGGACTTCCGGAAAACGCTTTCCGCGAACTTGCCGCCGACGAGGAGTACACCCCCGTCATGCATCCGGCGCACGACCACCCCGAAGTAACAGGCTACTCCGTGACCATGGGTCTGGTGCTTGCCGTGATATTCAGCGCCGCAGCCGCTTATCTCGGACTGAAAGTGGGCCAGGTATTTGAAGCCGCCATACCTATAGCCATCATAGCCATCGGCCTGTCAGGTGCTTTGAAAAAGAAAAATGCGCTCGGCCAGAACGTCATCATCCAGTCAATAGGCGCATGCTCGGGCGTAATAGTGGCCGGAGCCATATTCACCCTGCCAGCGCTCTACATCCTTCAGGCAAAATATCCTGAAATCACAGTCAACTTCATTGAAATATTCCTTAGCTCGCTCCTCGGAGGTATACTCGGCATACTTTTCTTCATTCCTTTCCGCAAATATTTCGTAAAGGACATGCACGGCAAATACCCCTTCCCCGAAGCTACAGCCACCACCCAGGTGCTAATCAGCGGCGAAGCAAAAGGAAGCGACACCGGCTCACAGGCCAAAATTCTCGTCATAGCTTCGCTTATAGGCGGTATCTACGACTACATCGTGGCCACATTCGGCTGGTGGGCCGAAAATGTGACCTCCACAGCCTCGCAGTGGGGAGCATCGCTTGCGGCAAAGACCAAACTCGTGTTCAGCATCAACACCGGAGCGGCGTTGCTCGGTCTCGGCTATATCATCGGACTCAAGTATGCGTTCGTCATATTCGCCGGCTCGGCGCTGGTATGGTGGATCATCATTCCACTGCTCGGCACTTACGGATCGGCTGAAATCGCGGCCATGAGTCCGCAAAGCATATTCAGCGACTACGCCCGTATGATCGGCATCGGCGGTATCGCCATGGCCGGAGTCATCGGTATCATCAAGTCGTGGGGAATCATCCAGCAGGCCGCCGGTCTTGCAGTGCGCGAATTCAAGGGCAAAGCCACCGATGCCAAGGAGATACGCTGGCAGACCGACCTGTCGATGAAGACCATAGCATGCTTCATCGCGCTTGCTCTGGCAGTCGTGCTCGTGTTCTTCTGGATAGGTGTCATCCACACTTTCTGGCAGGCACTCATAGCCTGGATAGTTGTAACTCTGATTGCATTCCTCTTCACCACCGTAGCCGCCAATGCAATCGCCATCGTAGGCTCAAACCCCGTTTCGGGAATGACACTGATGACGTTGATTATCGCTTCGGCCATATTCGTCAGCATCGGTCTCAGCGGAACTTCCGGCATCGTGGCCGCTATGGTAATCGGAGGCGTTGTCTGCACGGCACTCTCGATGGCCGGCGGATTTGTCACCGACCTCAAAATCGGATATTGGCTCGGCTCCACTCCCAAAAAGCAGGAGACATGGAAGTTCCTGGGCACTCTCGTATCGGCCGCAACCGTAGGCGGTGTCATCCTCGTGCTCAACAAAGTCTACGGCTTCACAGGCGACAACGCCCTCGTAGCACCTCAGGCCAACGCCATGGCCAAGGTGATCGAACCCATGATGATGGGAGGCGACACCCCCTGGATTTTATACATGACCGGCGCCATCCTTGCCGTTCTGCTCAACTGGCTCGGCGTTCCGGCCCTTGCATTCTGCCTCGGCATGTTCATACCTCTGCAACTCAACACCCCCATCCTCGTCGGCGGCGCCATAGCATACTTCGTAGCAAGCCGAAGCAAGGACGAAGCCGTCAACAACGCACGCCGCGACCGAGGCACTCTGATTTCATCCGGACTTATTGCCGGAGGCGCTTTGTTCGGCGTATTCGCCGCCCTTACCCGATTTGCAGGTTTCGAATATGAGAATCCTATATCGGAAGAGACCACCCAGATGCTCGGATGCATCATGTACGTGCTGCTCATAGCATACCTCATCTGGAACAGCATGAAGGCTAAAAAGGCCTGACGGACATGGCTGTAACTGACAAGAATAGAATTTCTATAACGGACCGCGAGATACTTCATCTCGCGGTCCCGTCTATTATCACCAACATAACTACTCCTCTGCTGGGCCTTATGGACGTGGCCATAACCGGCCACATGGGTTCGGCCGCGTACATCGGCGCCATTGCTGTCGGAGGATCAATGTTCAACATGCTCTACTGGCTGTTCGGCTTCCTGCGCATGGGTTCGAGCGGAATGACCGCCCAGGCCTACGGCAACCACGACACTTACCGCCAGTCGGTAATACTCAAACAGGCTCTGACAGCCGGAGCCATTGTGGCCTTGTCCATGATTATGCTCCAACGCCCTATCTGTTCGCTCGCCCTCGACTTCATGGATGTCGACCACGAGACTCGCAGACTCGCCGCCAGCTACTTTCTTATTCTCATCTGGGGTGCACCGGCCACACTATGCCTGTACGCACTCACCGGATGGTATCTCGGGATGCAGAATTCCAGAATACCAATGTGGGTATCCATATTCGTCAACATCTCAAACATCGCCGTCAGTTTGCTTCTGGTCTACGGCTTCGGATTAGGTATCGAAGGAGTAGCCTACGGAACACTCTCGGCCCAATGGCTGGGATTCATTCTCGCCATGTCCATCTGTATACACAAATACCGGATACGACATACCGGCTGGAGCGATATCATGCAGATTGATTCCCTGAAGAGATTTTTTTCGGTCAACACCGACATATTTCTCCGGACTGTCTGCCTTGTCGCAGTTACGGTATGGTTTACCCGTATGGGGGCCATGCAGGGCGAGACCATGCTTGCCGTCAATGCGCTTCTCATGCAGTTTTTCACCCTGTTCTCCTACTTCATGGACGGATTCGCTTTCGCAGGCGAGGCAATGACCGGCAAATACATCGGCCGGCGCAACGACTCCATGTTGCGTCTGACCATACGCCACCTGTGTTTATGGGGAATAGGCATCGCCGCCTTGTTTACCTTAATCTACGCTTTCGGGGGCAATCTCATCCTGAGATTGCTTAGCTCCGAGACGACAGTGGTGAATGCGGCCTCCGACTTCCTCCCGTGGATATTTACGGTACCCGCGGCCGGATTTCTGGCATTCACATGGGACGGAATATTCATCGGAGCCACTGCCACACGTTCAATGCTCATGTCTATGTTCGGCGCGACAGCCGTATTCTTCATCACCGTAACGGTGCTTCATCCATCGCTCGGCAACCACAGCCTCTGGCTTGCCTTCATACTGTATCTGTTTGCCCGAGGCATCATTCTTACGTTCCTGGCCCCGTACAAAATAAAGATATAGGCGGGCAGTTCAGAATTTATGATAAATAAACGGCTTACCGCCGATTTCAGCCGCAAAGCGCGGAAACCCCGACTTATACATGCTTCCGGTCTGCAACAGGTACACTCTTTCGGCATGCATAATCAACTGCTGGTCGGTAAACGTCTTCAGCCATGCCCCGCGATGTTCTCCCGCATTCAAATCAATATTTTTAACATTGCCCGGCACTACATAAATTCGCGGGTCGCGCGCTTTCATGAAGTCAAGCAGTTTCCTGCTGTCGCTTGTGACGAGCACCTTGTATCCTTCAGGCAGATTTTCGGCAACGGCTGTAAACTCCCGCATCAGCCGATCCATAAAACCGGCCTGTTCATCGGGCCCGAGCACCGTGTTGTCATGCTCTACAAAGTCGCCGAGCAGATTGCGGCAACGAAACGTCATGGCCCAATACTTTCCTCCTATGGCCATGAGATGTCGGTCGACCTCGCGCCGAAGAAGTTCGCTCGGCCTGAACAACTCTTCATACAGACCACGGTATCTTCCTCTGGCGTTATCAGCGTTGGAATAAACATGGGTCTGGCAACGACTGTCGGCAAGGGCCATCTTAAGACGCAGACGGTTGACCACATGCGTCTGTGGATTCAGCGACTCCATTATGACCACCGGAAACGCCTCACTCCCGGAAAACGAAATCCGTTCGGGGTCAATACGCCAGTCGACCTTGCCGGACGGCACAAGATAGTCCTCAAGATTAAACGGATGCACCCAGTGGATGAAAAACGGAATGCCTCTGCCCTTTAAATATTCATACGTGGTCAAGATACCCCTTATGCGGTCGGTCAGTCCTCCGTGAAGCATTCTTCCGTCCGCCATATATATGACGCCGGCCTCTACATGATCCGATACGTGGTCTGGAGTATAATATTTGTCATAAAACCGCCGGTCGTCCGACCCGGATTCATACTGCTTACGTCTGATATGCCATATCTCACGAAGCTCCCGCGGAAATTTCCCGAAACCGACAAGCCAATCCCTGCCCTTTCTGTATGGTTTAACCAAAAAAGGGAAACACCTGTGGGCTATATTTCTTAATATCGGATGCATCGTTTAAATCTATCAGGTCCTTCGGAACTCAAACAGCAGAAATGATTTACAAAAATAATAGTTTTATATCTATATACAGCAATCCATCTCATTTTTACTTGACCGCTCAAAAGCACTCAATCGAATTTGGTTAAATAGTGTTACATTTGGTTAAAAAATTGGGGGGGGGTAATTTTTGAAGTATATTTGTAACCAATTAAATCAAAGCACTTTAATCGGACAACTAATTAATTACAAAACAACCAATTATTATCATGAAGCTAAAGTATGTAACTTGCCTGGCCGCTCTACTCGCCTTTTCCGGAGGACCGGCCATGACAGCCAAGGCACAGACTGCCTCTAGTGTCAGCAATTCACAGACAAAGGGCTATTGCTCCGGCGTAGTTTTAGACGACACAGGCACACCGATTATCGGAGCGACCGTTATGGTGAAAGGAACTACAAACGGAGCAAGCACCAACATCGACGGAGAGTTTTCTCTGATTAACGTAAAAACAGGCAGCACCATCGCCGTGTCATATATCGGATGCCTGCCTTACGAAACAGTCTGGAACGGCCAGCCGCTCTCCATCACCCTGCAAAGCAGCGCCACAAACCTTGACGACGTGGTGGTCGTAGGTTACGGCACACAGACGAAAGTTTCGGTGACAGGCTCTATCGCTACAACCAAAGGCGAAGAAATCGTCAAAGTGCCTTCAATCAACTTGACAAACTTCCTCGCCGGACGACTCCCCGGACTCGTATCTTACAGCCGTAGCGGTGAACCTGGTTATGACGACGCGGGGCTGCTCATCCGCGGAGCCAGCACTACCGGCAACTCATCGCCACTCGTTGTCATCGACGGTGTAGCCGACCGCGCAGGAAGCCTCGGCCGCATCGATCCCAACGATGTAGAAAGCATATCCGTGCTGAAGGACGCATCCGCGGCCATTTACGGTTCACGTGCGGCCAACGGCGTAATCCTCGTAACGACCAAACGTGCGAAGACCGACAAATTCCAGGTCACATACAACGGCAACGTAGGTCTGAGCCGTCCGACCATGCTTCCCGAAATGGCAAGCTCCGCCCAGTATGCCGAACTCATCAACGAAATAAATCCCGGCACATATTCTGCCGAACAGATTCAGAAATTCCGCGACGGAAGCGACCCTGTCAACTATCCCAACGTCGACGCATTCGACCTTCTGCTCCGCAACGCGCTCCAGACGTCGCACAATGTCAGCGCTTCGGGAGGCGGCAAATATGTCAAATTCTATGCGTCAATCGGCTACCGCTATCAGGACAACTACTATAAGAACAGCGCGTCAAACTACAATCAGTACAACGTACGTTCAAACATCGACTTCACTCCGTCGAAGGACCTCAAGTTTGCCCTCAACATAGCATTCCAGCAGGAAGACCGCAATTCTCCGGTCTATGGCTCGGAAGACATCTGGCGCTATATGATTAAGCATAACCCGATGGTCAACATCTGGTGGCCCGGCACTGACTACGGCAATGTTTCTTCAAAGCAGGACAACTTCTCGCCCGCCACAGGTCTTGACAAAACCATGGGCTACGGCAAGAACCGCCGTTCATACCTCAACGCCGACCTGACCATGAACTGGGATTTACCCTGGATCACCGAAGGCCTGTCGGTAAACGCCGGAATATACATAGACCGTTCAGACGTGTTCCAGAAAAATTTCCAGAACAAATACTATCTATACGGCAAAGACGGCGACAAGTATGTTCCGCAGATTCAAGGCTCAAACACTCTTAACGAGAATATGAACCAGACCCTCGGCGTAACATTCAACGCCCGTGTAGCCTACAACCGTCAATTCGACGAACGCCACAACGTAAGCGCATTCGTGGCCTACGAACAGTACACCTCACGCTACGACTACCTCTACGGCAAGCGTGAAAACTTCATCTCAACCAGCATCGACGAGCTCTTTGCCGGAAACCAGAACACCCAGATCAACGACGGCTCGGCCTCGGAGACTGCCCGAGTAAACTTCTTCGGACGCGTCGACTACAACTTTGCCGAGAAGTATCTTCTGCAGTTCAACTGGCGCTATGACGGATCGGAAAACTTCCCGAAGAACAAGCGCTTCGGTTTCTTCCCCGGCGTGTCGGTGGGATGGCGTATATCTGAGGAAAACTTCTGGAAGGAAAACCTTTCGTTCATCGACTACTTCAAAATCCGCGGATCATGGGGTAAGATGGGTAACGACAAAGTGTCGGCATTCCAGTATATGACCACTTATACATTTGACAATGCCGGTATCTTCAACGGCACCAAGCAGACAGGTCTCCGCCTGAAGCGTACGGCCAATCCGAACATCACATGGGAAGTAGCTACCACTTACAACATCGGTATCGATGCCCGCTTCCTTACCGACTGGAACTTCGAGCTCGAACTATTCAAGACCAAGCGCGACAACATCCTCGCTACCCGCAACGCGGCAGTTCCCGAATACGCAGGTCTGAATCTTCCTGACGAAAACATCGGACGCGCGTCAAACAAAGGTATAGAAGTGACTCTGGGCTGGAACAAACGCCTTACCAAAGACTTCGCCCTTATGCTCAGCGGCAACTTCTCATACAACCACTCAAAAATCGAATTCATCGACGAACCTGCCGAGACACTCGAATGGCAACGCCGCACCGGCCTGTCAATCGGCACCAACGGAGGCAACTATCTGATGTATGAAGCCGACGGCATATTCCGCACCCAGGCCGAACTCGATTCATATCCCCATCTGGCCGAAGCCCGCGTAGGCGACGTACGCTTCAAGGATGTCAACAACGACGGAGTAATCAACGGCGACGACAAGGTGCGCCAGGACAAGCCCGCTATACCCCGCATCATGTACGGACTCAACATAGGCGCCTCCTACAAGAACTTCAACCTCTCTATGCTCTGGCAGGGCGCCGCACAGGTATGGCAATACACATTCATGGAAGCCGGTATAATCGGTAACTTCACCAAGGACTTCTATGAAAACCGCTGGACCGAAGACAACCCCAACGCCAAATATCCGCGTACATACAACCGCGACGCTACAGTGACCGGCGGCGGTGGCTACAAAAACACGTTCTGGCTGAACAATGCAAGCTATTTGCGTCTGAAAAGCGTGGAACTCACCTACACTCTGCCTCAGAAGTGGTTCAAGGCATCGCCCATCGAAGGCATCCGCCTCAGCGTGAGCGGCTACAACCTGCTTACATTCAGCAACATCAAAAACATCGACCCGGAAACCCAGGAAAACTCACAGGGCTGGGCGGCATGGAACACTCCGCAGAACAAGGTATATAACTTTGGTATTAACGTAACATTCTAAATCAGACTATCCAATGAAAACTATAATTAAGTACACCTTTGCAGGATTGCTGGCATCAGCATCACTTACCGGCTGTACAGATATCCTAGACAAAGCACCCCTTACTGAAATTTCACAGGAGGACCTTTGGAACGACCCGGCGCTCGTCGAAGCATACGCCAACTCAATCTACAACCAGGTAGGCCACGGCTGGACCGAGTCTATGCTTGCATCGGCAATCGATGAATGCGAGCTGACATGGCTCCGTGGATGTGAGGTCACCAACCTGTCGCGAATAAGCCCGAGCGACCTCGGCCGTATGAACGGCGGATGGTGGGGCTGGGACAACCGTGGCTGGGGAACCAAATGGAACAACATCACCAAGTGCAACATAATAATGGAGCATATCGACGACGTGGCATTTACAGACGAGAGCCTGCGCACTCGTTTAAAAGGTGAAGTCAAGTATCTGCGCGCATTCGAATACAACGATCTCGTGACCCGATGGGGTGCCGTTCCGCTGATTACACGCACATTCACCATAGCCGACGACGCCCTCATACGCGAGCAGAAACGCGCGACATACGAGGAATGCGTCAACTTCATGGTCAAAGAGCTTGAAGAAGCCGCCGACATGCTTCCGGCTACCTTCAGCGGAAGCAACTACGGACGCGCCACAAGCGTTGCGGCCCTCACACTCAAGGCACAGATTCTGCTCTACGCCGCCAGCCCCCTGATGAATGAGAATGTAAAAATTCCGGAAGTAGGCTACATGACTCCTAAAGCCGACCGCTGGGAGACAGCCGCCAAGGCAGCAAACGAAGCCGTCAAGGCGGCCGAAAATGCCGGATATGCACTATATGCCAACACCGGCGACCCCGAAAAGGACTATCAGCAACTGTTCCTAGACACGTCGGAAGGCAACAAGGAGGTAATATTCGCCCGCATGGGTACGACAAGCACACTCAACGACAACCTCAGCTCAATCGAGCAATGGAACTTTGCCAACGGCTACGGAGGCTGGGGAGGCAACTGCCCGCTGCAGGAGCTTGTAGACGACTTTGAGATTCTTGAGCATGGCACTGCGCGCGAATTTGACTGGAACAACCCTTCTGACGCAGCCAACCCCTATGCCAACCGCGACCCGCGCTTCTATGCTTCCATACTGTATGACGGAGCAAAATGGAAAGACCGCGAACTGGAAACATGGCTGAGCGAAGACGGACTCTCCGGAGGCAAGGACTCAAAATACGGTCAGGACTCATGGAATACATCGCCCACAGGCTATAATATGAAGAAGTTCATGGACGAAGCTTATGTGGGCAACAGCTGGCAATTCTCCGCCAAGAACTACATCTGGCTCAGAATGGGCGAACTATATCTCGACCAGGCCGAAGCCAACTGTATGGCCGGACACGACGACGTGGCTCGCACCGCTCTCAATAAAGTGCGTGCACGTGCAGGAATGCCCGACGTTAACAAGAGCGGAACAGACTTGATGGAGGCCATCAGGCATGAACGCCGCATTGAGCTTTGCTTCGAGGAAAACCGCTACTTCGACGTACGTCGCTGGAAGCTCGGACCGCAGTATCTCGCCGGTAAAATCCACCGCATAAATGTAGTCAAAAAGGCCGACGGCACCAAGACCTACAAAGTTGGTGAAATCGGAGGAGACTTCGGAACCCGCATATTCGACGAAAAGATTTACTGGTGTCCCATCATGAAGTCGGAAATCGACAAGAACCCGAACCTCGTCCAGAATCCAGGCTACAGCAAATAAACCGGAATAGGACATAAATAAATCCACTTTTTCAATTACAACTATTTAGGTAAAAAAAGAGGGAGGGACCCGGTATGTGGAATATCGGGTCCCTTTTCACTACCCTCACGGCCCATATTTTCGTCTTTAGACGAAGATATTAGTAAATATTTTAGCTAAATTTGCATTGACATATAAATCCAACAAACTTATAATAACCAATGAAACTTCAACTTCTTTCATTAGCCTTAATCACCACCGCGGGCATGACGGCCGCTACAATAAGCAGTCCCGACTCGAAGCTGGTGGTCACGACCGACCTGTCAGGAGGCAAACCGGTCTACTCGGTAAGCTACGACGGCAAACCGATAATCATGGAATCACCGCTCGGATTCGACACCAACATCGGCGACTTCACAAAAGGGCTGACACTCGTAGGTGAAAAGACCGGAGTAGTAAACAAATCGTTTGAGCAAGGCAAAATCAAAAAAAGCCACATCGACTATAATGCCAATCAGCTCATAGCCGAATACAAGAACGCCAAAGGCCAGAAGATGTCCATCGAATGGCTCGTGAGCGACAACGACATCGCATTCCGCTATCTCATCCCCGCCGAAGGCGACACACGCAGCCTGATTATCGAGAAGGAAGCCACAGGCTACCGCTTTCCCGACTTCACCACTACGTTCCTGACCCCGCAGAGCGACGCCATGATAGGCTGGAAGCGTACCAAACCCTCATACGAGGAACACTATAAAGCCGACGCCAAAATGGACGAACCTTCGCAGTACGGCCATGGCTACACCTTCCCCGCCCTGTTCCATGTCGGCGACAACGGATGGGCACTGCTCACCGAGACCGGGGTCGACGGATACTTCTGCGGCTCACGCCTTAGCGACTACACCGACGGAGTCTATACAATAGCCTACCCCATGCCCGAAGAGAACAACGGCAACGGCTCTGCCAATCCGGCCATAGGACTTCCCGGCAAGACCCCGTGGCGCACAATCACCGTAGGCTCTACATTAAAACCGATTGTCGAGACCACAATACCCTGGAACGTGGTTGAACCGCTCTATACAGCCACCGAACCCGTCAAGCCGGGACGCGGCACCTGGAGCTGGATTCTGTGGCAAGACCCGTCAATCAACTACGACGACCAGATAAAGTATATAGACTTCGCCGCCGCCATGGGCTATGAAAACGTGCTCATCGACAACTGGTGGGACACCAACATCGGCAAAGACGGCATAGCCAAGCTCGCCAGATATGCCCAGAGCAAGGGAGTCAACCTGCTCATCTGGTACTCATCAAGCGGCTGGTGGAACGACATCGAACAGGGTCCGACCAACATCATGTCGCGCCCCATTCCCCGCAAGGAGGAATTCAAGTGGCTGCAAAGCCTCGGCATAAAGGGCATCAAAGTCGACTTCTTCGGAGGCGACAAGCAGGAGACCATGCGCCTGTATGAAGACATCCTCAGCGATGCCAACGACTACGGAATCAGCGTGATATTCCATGGATGCACTATGCCCCGAGGATGGGAGCGCATGTACCCCAACTACGTAGGAAGTGAAGCCGTGCTCGCTTCGGAGAATCTCGTATTCGGACAAAACTTCTGCGACAACGCCGCATTCAACGCCTCGCTGCACCCCTTCATCCGCAACGCGGCCGGATGCATGGAGTTCGGCGGAACTGTGCTCAACCACCGCCTCAACCGCGGCAACGACGGCGGAACAACCCGTGCGACAAGCGATGCATTCGAACTGGCCACGGCCATACTGTTCCAGAATCCGGTCCAGAACTTCGCCCTCGCTCCCAACAACCTGACCGATGCGCCTGAGGCCGCCATCGAATTCATGAAAGCAGTGCCTACCACATGGAACGAGACCGTATTCATCGACGGATATCCCGGCAAATACGTAATCCTGGCCCGCCGACATGCCGACAAATGGTACATAGCCGGAGTGAGCGCCAACAAAGAACCGCTAAAACTCAAGCTCGACCTTCCGATGCTTCAAAAAGACCAGATGGTGACTGTCTACGCCGAAGACGGCAAGAAACCGCTTGAAGCAAAAGAACTGAAAATCAAAAAACCGGAATCCGTGGCGATGGAACTCAACAACAACGGAGGATTCATAATCGTGGCCGACGCAAAATAATTAGCAATCCACAATATTACCATACGGGGGGCAAGTCCATTTTGTCGGCTTGACCCCGTTGTAATGTTAACATGCTTGATTTTATCGGACAAATGGTTTGATTATGTATTAATTTACATCATTAGTGTCCACTAAAAAATCATAAGAGTACTTTGAAATTATTGAAATTCA
>CAJTSJ010000033.1 GCA_910578785.1 uncultured Muribaculum sp.
TGAATTTCAATAATTTCAAAGTACTCTTATGATTTTTTAGTGGACACTAATGATGAAAACCATTAAATATTTATGCGTAGCCGCCGCTTTCGGTCTGATGGCCGTTTCATGCGTCGACATGGATCTGGAGCCTAAAGGCATCCTCGGCGAGAATACGCTGTTAAAGTCCGACGAAGGTATCAAAAAGTACCTTGCGCTGATATACCAGGATGCGCCTATCGAAGACTTCAACTACGGTCAGAACGGTGACCAGAAAGGCTACGCCGTCAATGACAATAGCGGTTGGCACGGAGGTAACCGTTGGCAACCGCAGAAGTCGAGCCCGGCTTCCTGTGCACAGGAAGCCGTAGGACGTGCCACGTCCTACGGCGATGGCTGGGGCTACTGGCCTTATGACCGTATACACGATATAAACAATTTCCTTGAGAAGCTTCCCGAATATGCTTCAAACTTTACCGAACAGCGAGTTTTAGAGTATGAGGCTGAAGGCCGCTTCCTGCGTGCGCTGTACTACTTCGGCATGGTCAAGCGTTACGGCGGTGTGCCTATCGTTGACAAGGTTCAGGATCCTACCGCTCCTATTGAAGAACTGCGTGTAAAGCGCAACACCGAGTATGAATGCTGGAAGTTCATCTACGACGATCTGAAGTTCGCCATGGAGAACGGAACTACTGAGAAGACTCCCGGACGTGCCAACCGCTATGCAGCCGCGGCCCTGATGTCAAGAGCCATGATTTATGCCGGCTCGACCGCAAAATATGGCGGTTACATCGTCACTTCGGGCGAAGCTACAGCCACCGGATTGATGGGAATGGCTCCGTCATATTCCTCTGAGTTCTATCAGTATGCTTACGATGCGTGCAAGTTCCTTAAGGATGCCGGTTTCGCCCTCCATACCGGAGGCGACAAGGAAGCCGCTTTTGTTGAAGTGTTCACCAAGGATTGCGCGGAAGAAGACATCTTCGTGAAGCAGTACACTGACCGTTCGGAAGCCATCTGGGATACTTCTTTATTCCATTGCTGGGATGTGATGACGCTTCCCCTCGGCACAGGCCTTTCGTCGGCAGTCGGATGCGCCATCCAGCCTACCTGGGAGCTTATGTCGCTCTATGAGCATCCGGCCATCATCGACGAAGACGGAAATCCTGTGCGTTTCGACAACATGAACGACTTCTGGGATACCGACGAGATGGAGGCCCGCGCACGCGCCACATTCTTCTTCTCCGGTATGACTGAACCTCTTTCAGGTGTCGTACTTGACCAGCAGGCAGGTGTCTACAAGTCATATCCCGGCACTGCCGCCGACGGTACAGCCGAGACTGTAAGAAGCGTCAGCGACTATACCGATGCTTACCGTATACGTGCCAATGAGCCTTCTACCGTACAGAAGGAAGTTGAAGGCGGTTATACCGACGTCAAGATCAACGGTCCGTTCGGAATGGCCGACGGTAAGGGCGACGAAGGTTACGGCTACACCGGTGCTTTCATACGCAAATATGTCAGCACATCCGATGTTGCCGGCCGTCAGGATTTGATGTACTGCAAGACTTCATTCAAAGTGTTCCGCTACGGTGAGATTCTTTGCAACTGGGCCGAGGCCGCTTATGAACTTGGCGAGATGTCGGGCAACTCCTCACTCATGCAGGAAGCTATCGACCATGTCAACGAGCTACGCGACCGCGCAGGTGCCACTCCTTATGTCTACAATCCTTCGCCAGCCGATGTAGGTTCAGAAATCTATGGCTTCAAGATTGATGAAAATCTGCAGTTCATCCGCGACGAGCGTGCCCGAGAGCTTGCATTCGAGAATCATCGTATATTCGACATACGCCGTTGGCGAGTAGCCGACCAGATGTTCCTTGACAGTAAGTTCAGCCATACGCTTTCTTGCTACTACGTTTTGAACGAAGGCAAGTATATCTTCCTCAACGAAGTAGACGGTCAGGGCCGTAAGGTAAGCTTCAACAAGCGTAACTATTACGAGCAGATTCCCGGAGGGGAAATCGGCAAGAACCCTAATCTCGTGCGCAACGACGGTTATTAATCTAAATTTGATAAAGGATACCAAACATGAAAAAGATTTTATATAGCCTGCTTGTCGGCTCAATGGCTCTCTGTGCGACATCATGCATGTCGGTGGACAACTTTGACGAGCCTGAGGCACACTATTCAGGTACCATAATCGACCGTACCACAGGCAAACCGATTCTGGCAAGCCAGGGCGAATGCAAGGTGCGTCTATGGGAAATGAGTCATAGCCTAAATCCTGCCCCTCAGGACATTCCTGTTAAGCAGGACGGTACATTCAACAACTCTAAACTGTTCAACGGTACGTATGACGTACAGCCCCGCGGAGCCTGGTGGCCTGTAGAGAAGCACCGTGTGCCCATAGGCCGCAAGACTGAGAAGGATGTGATCGAGGTGACCCCTTATCTCCACATCATCGACTTCAATATGGAGTATGATGCGGAAGAGAACGTTCTCGTGGTGTCTTGCCGCCTTAACGCTCCGATCACCGAGGGACTTCCCAACATCCGCAGTGTGCGTCCGTTCTTGAGCCTCAACCAGTTCTGCGGTGCCAACAGCTGCATCGCCGAGTACTCCAACATTGACGACTATAAGGCCGATATGAACTCAAGCTGGGCCAGAATACCCAAGGCCGAAGACGGCAATTCGATTCCTTATGAATTCCGTCTGCCGGTAAAGAAGGGCTATTTCTACTTTGTCCGCATGGGAGCTTATGTCGATGACGAGTTCCACAACTACAATTATTCGGAAATCAAGACTATAGACATTCCGCTGTAGGATTAGATACAATTTTTTCAGGTTAGATAAGGATTTGTATAATTAGGTTGATGCCGGAGGATGTGAAATGCCTCCTCCGGCTTTTCTTTTTAAAATTAGAATTTTATGTTAAAAACAAGATACCTTTTCGCTCTTGGATGCATGTTTGCATTTGGTGCCATGATATCGTCATGCGACGATTCAGACAAGGATTATATTCCGCCGGCACTTGACGAGATAGAAGATCCCGAAGAGCCGGGTGAGGAGATATTCAATCAATTCACATTTACTCCGCACGTTGACGGTGAACCGTATGAGACTTACCGAGGTCTTGTCATGGCCGGCTATCAGGGCTGGTTCGGTACTCCGGGCGACGGTTGCAAGCACAGCGAAGCACCCAACACGGAGTGGTACCACTATCGCGAAAGCGACATGTTCAAGCCCGGAGTGCTCCGCAACTCTATCGACCTCTGGCCCGACATGTCGGAATATACAAAGAAGTATGACACGGATTTCGTATTCCCCGACGGAACTACTGCGCAGGTCTACAGTGCGTACGACGAATCGTCCGTGCTGCTTCACTTCAAATGGATGAAGGACTACGGCATCGACGGTGTGTTCATGCAGCGTTTCGTGGGCGAAGTCATCGACAATCCTCAGGGCGAGGACCACTTCAACAAGGTACTTGCAAGCGCCATGAAGGGTTCTGACCAGTATCAGAGAGCCATTGCGGTGATGTATGACCTCGGCGGCTATGAGCCCGGACGTTACGACAAGGTGCTCAACGATGCACGCACGATTTATGACAGCTATGCCTCTAAGCAGAAATATTATCTGCATGAGAACGGCAAGCCGATGATTGCGCTCTGGGGCGTAGGATTCAACCCAGCCGAGCGTAACTATACAAACTCCGACATACAGGCTCTTGTAAACGGACTTAAGGAGATGGGTTACAGCATAATGCTTGGTGCCAGCACATATTGGCGCGCAGGCGGCGGCGACACCTATACACCGGACATCCAGGCTCTGCATGCTCTGATAAAGAGCTCCGACGTGGTTATGCCTTGGTATGTCGGACGCTACAGCAGCAGTGTCGAATACCTGACTGGCGGTAACGAAGGCGGATTCCCGAATATGATTGGCCACGACCTGGAGTGGTGTCAGAAGGCAAGCCTTGAGGAGGGTGTACATGTCAATTTCGCTCCACACTGTTTTCCCGGAGCATCAGACCTAAATATGCATCCTTATTACACACGAGGCAGCCGTGAACGCGGAAACTTCTTCTGGACTCAGATGTACAATGCTATAAGCAAGGGTTGCGAGATGCTTTACATTGCCATGTTCGATGAGATTGACGAAGGTACGGCAATATATAAGGTAATGAACAAGAGCAAAGTGCCCAGCAACGAGGCCGATGTGGACTACTATGTGGTTTACAATCCTAAAAACGAGCGGGTAAGCTATACAAATATGAATGGTTTCGGTTCAACCACCACAAACACTGTATTCATGGCCAAGGATGCTGTTAATCCCGCTCCTACAGGAGGCTGGTGTCAGCTTCAGAGCCAGATGGACATCACTTTCGAAGGTATTGACGACGACCTGCCTACGGACTACTATCTGTGGCTGACAGGTCAGGCCCGCAAGATGCTTAACGGCGAGATTCCCATGTCGGAGACTATTCCCGCACGTCAGTAATGTCTACTCCATTATTATCTCTTAAATTGAATCTAAAAGTTTTATTGACACTGATTATGCTTGCCATGGCGGGGCACGCCATGGCACGGCATAATCATCAGCCAGATAGCGTACAGCATCCCCGGAGCCTTATAACGGCCAATCCGATGGTTCTGAATTATCGGTTTCAGCCTGGGCCGGATTCCGTGCGGCGCGAGGCGGCCGATCCGGTGGTTGAGTGGTTTAAGGACGCCTACTATCTGTTTGCATCCAAGTCGGGAGGCTACTGGCGGTCTGAAAATCTGAAGGATTGGTCGTATATTCCTTGCCGGACAATAGCGACAATAGAGGATTACGCTCCTACCGTGCTTGCGCTCGGCGACACTCTTTATTATCTCGGTTCAGACAATCCGCGCATATTTAAAAATCCCACTCCCCAATATGATACATGGGAGGAGATTGATTCGAAATTTACCATTCCCGGACATGATCCGGCATTCTATCTTGACGACGACGGACGTGTCTATCTGTATTGGGGTTGTTCAGATGTCGAGCCGATAATGGGTGTTGAGGTCAATCCGTCCGATGGATTTCGTCAGATAGGTGAGCCTGTCGAGCTGATTCATCACAATATCGACAAGTACGGATGGGAAGTGCCCGGGATTAACAATGAAGAGCAGCGCCAAGGCTGGAACGAAGGTCCCTGCATGCTGAAAGCTGACGGCAAATATTATCTTCAATATGCCGCGCCCGGTACGCAATACCGGATTTACGGCGACGGCATATATGTCGGTGATTCACCTCTTGGTCCGTTTGAGTATATGGAGAACAACCCGATGTCGTTTAAGCCGGGAGGTTTTATCGGCGGTGCCGGACACGGACACACGTTCTATGACCGCTACGGCAATCTGTGGCACGTGGCTTCTATGACTATAGCGATGCGCCATTGGTTTGAACGCCGTCTTGGACTGTTTCCGGTAGTGCTTGACCCTGTCAAGGGCATGTATGCGCTTACCGAGTGGTCTGACTATCCGTTCATGATACCGCAGTGCAAGGTAGATTTTGCAACATTCAATCCGTTCATGGGATGGAACCTTCTGTCGATGGGCAAGAAAGCTACGGCTTCGTCAAGCGTAGCCGGGCATTCGGCCGAACGCGCTGTCGACAAGAAAGTCGAGACCTGGTGGGCCGCATCGGGCGGCGAAGCCGGCGAATGGCTTTCCGTAGATCTCGGTGAGCCGATGGATGTCAACGCGGTTCAGGTAAATCTTGCCGACCACAATTTCAATGTACGTCCTCCGCATGCTCCGGTGATATATAAGTATCATGTCGAAGCGTCGGCCGACGGTAAATCGTGGAACAAGGTGGCCGACAGGAGCGATAACGCCGTTGTCGATGCTCCCCATGAGCTGTTCGTGCTTGATGAACCCGTCAAGGCGCGTTATGTCCGTATAGTCAACGACGGAGCAATTGCCGGAAGTTTCTCACTGTTCGACCTTCGTGTGTTCGGACAAGGCAATGGTATGCTCCCCGGTGCAGTTACAGGATTTAAGGCGGTGCGTGAAGATGGCGACAGAAGAGCCTTTAGCTTCTCCTGGAATCCTTCGGAAGGTGCCGACGGATATGTCTTGCGCTGGGGTACGTCTAAGGACGCGCTGACACATTCGGTATTGGTCTACGGTGACTCTTACAAGGCGCGTTATTTTAACCGCGACAGCGATTATTGCTTTTCCATAACTTCATTCAATGAAAATGGAGTTGGAGAGACTGTATTTTTTAATGATTAATGATAAAACAATAATTATGACTAAGGCTATATTATATTCCGGTTTGTTTTTTGTCGGTAGCCTTCTCCTCTCTTGCAGTTCCGCGAAGTCGGATCTCGCGCAGGACGAACCTGTGCATAATTTTGACAAGTTGGCTTCTAACCCGTTTGTCACCCACATGTATACAGCTGACCCTTCGGCACATGTGTGGAACGACGGACGTCTCTATGTCTATGCTTCCCACGACATAGATCCTCCCCGGGGTTGCGACCTTATGGACCGCTATCATGTGTTTTCGACCGATGACATGGTCAACTGGACCGACCACGGCGAGATTTTGAACTCGTCACAGGTAGAGTGGGGACGTCCCGAAGGTGGCTTCATGTGGGCTCCCGACTGCGCCTACAAGGATGGCAAATACTATTTCTACTTCCCGCATCCAAGCGATACTGACTGGGGAAGCAGTTGGAAAGTCGGAGTCGCCGTAAGCGACGAGCCTGCGGCCAACTTCAAGGTGCTCGGCTATATAGAGGGAATGGAACCGCTTATCGACCCGTGTGTATTCGTTGACGATGACGGCAAAGCCTACATCTATAATGGTGGCGGAGGCAAGTGCATGGGCGGTCGGCTTAAGAGCAACATGGTCGAACTTGACGGACCCATGCAGCAGATGAAGGGTCTGATTGACTTCCACGAAGCCACTTGGGTACACAAATACAAGGGCAAATACTATCTGTCATATTCCGACAACCACGATGAAGGATGGAACGACGGAGTGAAGGGCGACAACCGTATGCGCTATGCAATCAGTGATTCTCCGCTCGGCCCCTGGCAGCACATGGGAGTATATATGGAACCCACCGACAGCTATACCAACCATGGTTCGATAGTCAAGTTCAAGGGCCAGTGGTTTGCATTCTATCACAACAGCAAACTTTCCGGACACGACTGGCTGAGGTCAATATGCGCCGACAAGCTGTATTACAACGAGGACGGCACTATCAAGATGGTTGAGCAGACACTTTAGTCCTCAGCCCTCACACTCAATAGCTATATTTTATGAGAAACAGTTACTTTAAACTCATAATTGCGATTTGGATTGTGATATCGGCTGCACCTGTCTACGGACAGGTGTTGCCGTATCTCAACCCTGACCTCCCGTCGGAAAAACGTGCCGAGGACTTGCTGTCGCGTCTGACGCTTGATGAAAAAATAAGTATGATGACCAACGGGTCGCCTGCCATAGAGCGTCTTGGCATACCGGCGTACAACTGGTGGAACGAAGCTCTGCACGGAGTAGGACGTTCGGGTACGGCCACGGTGTTTCCGCAAGCCATAGCTTTGGCGGCAACGTTTGACGACAAGGGTGTCAACGAAAGTTTCGACATGGTGTCGGATGAGGCCCGTGTTAAATACAATCGGTCGGTGCGCGACAATAACCGCGGTCAATACCGAGGCCTTACCTTCTGGACGCCCAACATCAACATATTCCGCGACCCGCGCTGGGGACGCGGTCAGGAGACCTATGGCGAGGACCCGTATCTGACAAGTATGATGGGCCTGGCCGTCATTCGCGGTCTTCAGGGCGACGGTTCAGGACGCTACGACAAGCTTCATGCATGCGCCAAGCATTATGCCGTGCACAGCGGTCCGGAGTGGAGCCGTCATACATATAATGCGGTAGACATTCCTCCGGAAGACCTTTGGGAGACTTATCTGCCGGCATTCAGGGCGGCGGTTATCGACGGCGGGGTCAAGGAAGTCATGTGTGCCTACAACCGATTTGACGATGAACCTTGTTGTTCGAGCAATAAGCTTCTGAAGCAGATTCTGCGCGACCAGTGGGGTTTTGACGGAGTGGTACTTTCCGACTGTGGCGCGCTCGGCGACTTTTTCACTACCGAACCGCACGGCCACGGTACGCACAAGACCCCGGCCGATGCGGCCGCCGACGCTTTGCTTTCCGGCAACGATCTTGAATGCGGCGACAGGGCTTATCCGAAAATACGCGAAAGCCTCGAGGCCGGGCTGATAACCGAGGCCGACATCGACCGTTCGGTGCTTCGTCTGCTTAAGGCCAGATTCAGTCTGGGAAATCTCTATGACGACGAACTCACTCCCTGGTGGAATCTGCCTGACTCATTGGAAGCCTGCGGGGCGCATCGTGCCAAAGCGCTGGAGATGGCCCGCAAAAGTATTGTATTGCTGACCAATAAGAACGACTTCCTACCGATTTCGAAGGACGGCATACGCAAGATTGCAGTATTGGGACCTAATGCCGACGATTCGCTGATGATGTGGGGCAATTACAATGGATTCCCCAAATCTTCGGTCACAATACTGCAAGGCATCCGCAATAAGTTTCCCGGCGCGGAAGTAGTTTATGTCAAAGGATGCGACTACGTGTCGGAAAAAGCGATGGTGAGCGATTTTGACAACTTGTCGTCAGACGGTCTGACCGGTATGAAAGGATTTTTCTGGAACAACAGGGACATGAACGGCGATCCAATGCGGGTACGTCAGTTCTCGACTCCGCTTAACTTCACCAACAACGGCGAGACAGCTTTCGCTCCCGATGTGCCGGTGCTGAATTTTTCGGCACGTTTCGTGGCTCAGTTCGTGCCGGATAAGTCCGGACCCGTTTCGTTTTGTGTCGAGGGTGATGATGGATTTCGCTTGCTTATCGACGGTAAACCGGTGATTGACCTTTGGCACGAAGGACGCAAGTCGGAGGTCAGCTATGAACTTAATGCCGTCAAAGGACGCAAGTATGACGTCGTGTTGGAATACTATCAGGCCGGTGGAACTGCCGAACTCAAATTTGACATAGGACAACGCACTGTAGTCGATTATGAATCGGTGGCATCCGGTGTTTCCGATGCCGATGTCATAATGTTTGTCGGTGGCCTTACTCCGCATCTTGAAGGAGAGGAGATGGGCGTCAATCTGCCCGGATTCCGTGGTGGTGACCGTACGGCCATAGAACTCCCTGTTGTACAGGAGAATATGCTTAAGGCTTTGAAGTCTACAGGCCGTCCGGTAGTATTTATCATGTGTACGGGAAGCGCTGTCGCTATACCATGGGCGGCCGATAACTGCGATGCTGTGCTCAACGTGTTCTATCCAGGCGAGGCCGGTGGAACGGCGGTTGCCGATGTGATTGCAGGCGATTATAATCCGGCAGGCCGTCTGCCTGTGACCTATTATGCTTCGACATCCGATTTGCCTGACTTTGAGGATTATTTCATGGAGAACAGAACCTACAGGTTCTTTGAGGGAAAACCTTTGTTCCCGTTCGGACATGGACTCAGCTATACTGAATTCGATTATGGAGATATAAAGGTAGCCGACAACGGCGATGCATTGTCTGTCAGCATACCTGTCAGCAATGTAGGAGCAATGGATGGCGAGGAAGTAGTGCAGGTCTATGTGCGCAACCCTCGAATCATGGGCGGACCGAAAAAGTCGCTGAAGGCTTTCCGCCGCATTCCGGTAAAGGCCGGCACTACGGAAATTGTCGAATTTGAATTGCCTCGTTCGGCATTTGAACATTATGACCGCAACTCGGAACGTATGGTGCTCGATGCCGGAGAATATGACATTTTTTACGGCGGCACATCGGCCGACAATGGCCTTAAAAGCATTAAACATACATTAAAATGATGTTTTATGGATAATTAGACATATTGATTTGAACGAGCTGTCCCGGATTAATTGCATATTACATAAAATATTAATCCGGGGCAGTTATTTTTGTATCCAAAATTCAAAATTATGTTGGCTAATCTAAAATCAATATTCTTTTGTTCGTTTGTTATTTCGGCCTCGGTAATGAGTGCCGGCGACTACATCAATGATTTTTCGGATTCCGGAATTAATTTGTCGAAGGTCGGCCGAGGTGAATGTAAAATTGCCGGCGGTGTGCTCCGAACTAAAGGTGCTTATGCACTTTTGGGCGATGGCAGTTGGAAGGACTATACTTTGTCGTTCCGCGCACGTGTGCCGGAAGATGCGGACCAGGTGCAGATATGGTCCGGATTCCGTACCGCAAACCGGTTTGACCGATATGTGCTCGGCATAAAAGGCGGTCTGCAGGACGACGTGTATTTGTTTCGTAGCGGATACATGGGCACTGATGAATTCATGGGTGTCCGTCCGCTGGGGTTTCACCCCGTGCCGGGCGAATGGCTGGATGTGAAGGTGCAGGTCTGCGGTCAGAGAATCAGGGTGTTCATCAACGGTTCAGATAAGCCATATATTGACATAGTCGACAAAAACGGCGAGGGAATGGCGCCGGCCGGAGCGATTGCGCTTGGCGGTGGATGGATTACTGCCGAATATGACGATGTAAGAGTGACACCTCTTGACAGCGATGCACTTGATGGAGTCGGCCGTGAAGAAATGAACTTCGGTCTAACTCCTGAACAGAAGGAATCCAAGCGTAAAGATGAACGTGCATCTTACAAACCTAAATCATTGGCATCGGTCAGCGAGGGACGTACAGAGATGTCGCTCGACGGCGATTGGCTTTTCATGCCGACTTACCAACTTGATGATTCAGCAGTGGCTTCGTCGGCTAAAGCCGATGATTCGGAATGGCATGTGATGAATGTTCCGGATTTTTGGTCACCAATACGAATCTGGTTGCATGGCGAGACTATGCCGTCGCCGGCCGGCGATCAGCCTAAGGGTGTTTCTGACACGTATTATCAGCGCGAGACGGATCGTTGCGAGAGCTACACGTTTGATTATCGTCGCACAAAAGGAGCATGGTATCGTCAGTGGGTTGACCTTCCTAAAAATATAAAGGGGCGTAAGCTGATTCTTAAATTTGATGCTGTCTCAAAGATGGCCGATGTCTACGTCAACGGACATAAGACGGCGACGCATCTCGGCATGTTTGGAAATTTTGATGTCGACGTGACCCCACACGTCAAGTCAGGACGCAACCTTATAGCAATCAGGGTGGCCAGAGACATCAACGGCGTAGGGATGGAAAGCGACAAGGCCATGGAGAATTATTATTCGTCGGTGCGCAGGGATGTCGATGAGAATAAGGATGACCTACAGGCCAATAAAGAACTTATAACAGATATTCCTCATGGATTTTTCGGCGACAATCCTGCCGGAATCTGGCAACCTGTAAAATTGGTGATTACAGAGCCTCTTCACATAGACGACGTGTTTATCCGTCCCTCGATGACCGGGGCCGAATTTGATGTAGAGGTAGCCAACAATTCTTCAGGCAGGCGGACATTCAATCTGTTTGTCGACATTAAAGACAAGTCAACGGGCAATGTGCTATATTCCGGGCAATTGCTCTCCGGCTTAAAGCTTGAAAAGGCTCAGAGCAGTGTGTTCAATGCAAAAGTTGATGGACTAAAACCGAAACTATGGGAGCCGTCGACTCCGAACCTGTATGATTTCTCATTTAGAATAGAGGGCGAGTCCAATAAAGTGTCGGACAGCCTTACCGTGACTTCCGGTTTCCGCACTTTTGAGTCAAAAGACGGGTTCTTTTATTTGAATGGACGTAAATTCTGGTTGCGCGGCGGCAATCATATTCCTTTTACACTTGGAATGAACGACAGCCGGCTTGCGGACCGTTTTATGCAGTTGATGAAGGAAGGCAATGTTAACTCAACCCGTACGCATACTACCCCCTGGAATGAGCTTTGGCTTGACGCCGCCGACCGAAACGGCATTGCAGTAAGCTTCGAGGGCACTTGGTCGTGGCTGATGATCCATTCTACACCGATACCTTCCGACGCCACGCTTGAATTGTGGAAGAAAGAGTGGCTTCAGGTCATGAAGCGGTTCCGCAACCATCCGTCGTTAATATTCTGGACGGTAAATAATGAAATGAAGTTCTATGATCTTGATGCCGACGATGAGCGTGCCAAAGCAAAATTCCGCATTATATCCGATGCGGTGAAAGAGATGCGCGTTGTCGATCCGTCGCGTCCGGTGTCGTTCGACTCCAATTATATGCGTCGCAACGGTGTGAATCGTTTTGGAGAAGACTTTATGGCTACTGTCGACGACGGCGACATTGACGACAACCATGGATATTACAACTGGTACGACTTCTCTGTGTTCCGTTTTTTCAATGGAGAATTCCAGCGTCAGTTCAAGACTCCGGGCCGTCCGCTGATAAGCCAGGAGATGTCGACCGGCTATCCTAATGCCGAGACCGGTCATCCTACACGTTCTTATCAGCTGATTCACCAGAATCCGTTTTCGCTTGTCGGTTATGAAGCCTACGACTTTGCCGATCCGGCCAACTTCCTTAAGGTGCAGGCATTCATCACCGGAGAACTTGCCGAGACATTGCGCCGCACCAACCCTGAAGCGGCAGGCATCATGCATTTTGCATATATGACCTGGTTCCGTCAGTGCTACGACCGGGAACGCATAGCGCCTTGGCCTGCATATTTTGCCATGAAGAGAGCCATGCAGCCGGTGCTCGTCAGCGCAGAGTTGTGGGGACGTAATTTCTATGCCGGCGACAGCATTGCGACGCGCGTATATGTGGTCAACGACGACGAACAGGGCCGAAATCTTCCGTCGACATGTCTGCGATGGTCTTTGCTGTCTGATGGCAATGACCTTCTGGCGCAGGGCTATGCCGACTTTCCTTCTGTAGAATATTACGGAAGAAAATATATTGAACCTCAGATTGAAATTCCTGAAGGAAAAATTGAAGGCAAGACTTATGCCAAGCTCCAATTTGAGCTTATTGACGGCGACAGTGTGTTGTCGGTCAATCGATACGACGTCTGTATAGCTCCAAAATCCTGGAATACGTCAAAATCTGTTGCGTACAAAGGACGTATCGGTCTGATGTCCGGAGATTCGATAGGAGAGGTGATGGACTTCTTAGGCATAGCTTATTCTGAATTTAATTCTGTGGATAAGATGCTGAAAAGTTTAGGAGACGCAGATGCTTGTGTGATATCGTCATGGCGTGAATTTACCACGGAAGATGTCGCCAAATTGCGCGAATTCAGCAAATCCGGCGGACATCTGATATTACTCAATTCCGAAGAACTGGCATGTGCCGTTTACCCTGAATACATAGTCGGACACTTTATCCCCACTGAAGGCGACATAGTTGTGATGGAGCGTGACGACGATTCGATATTCGACGGACTCGATGTTCTTGATCTGCGGTATTTCAACAATGGTCGCCGCGAGATTCCGCTTGCGTGCAATGCCGTCTACAAAGTCGTGAGGCACGATAATGTGCGCGAACTGGCGTCGCAGATGAAGATACATGCTTATATTGACGGTGGAAAGCCTGAAGACAGAATCGCCAAGATTGAGTCGATGCGTGGTCTCACGCTGTTTGAGATTACCGATAATGAGGGCAAAGGACTTGTGTCGACGATTTGTGTCGATAAAGGCGCCTCGGACCCTATTGCCGGACGCGTGCTGGTCAATATTATCGGTCGGTCTGAATAACAGCTGAAAAAGCATGACATGAAAACATAAAACTATAATAATTCTTAACCTTATGAATACTAAAATATTAAGTTTGTTTGCCGGAGCGTTTTGTCTCAGTGTAGCCGCTTATGGCGAGATAAAGCTTCCGTCGGTGTTCTCCGACAACATGGTGCTTCAGCAGAACACAACAGTCAGAATGCGAGGGGAAGCACGTCCCGGGAGCGGCGTGACCATAAGTCCGTCATGGTCGCAGTCGGCTGTCGCGGTAAAGGCGGATTCCAAAGGACATTGGGCGGCAGACATCAAGACCCCCTCGGCCGGCGGACCATATACAGTGCGTCTAAGCGACGGCGAAGAGCTTATGCTTGACAATGTTCTGGTAGGGGAGGTTTGGTTCTGCGCCGGCCAGTCCAATATGGAGATGCCGGTAAAGGGATTTGACCGACAGCCTGCCGACCATGCGGCGGACATAATATCCAGAGCCAAGCCCGCAAAGAACATACGTGCGTTCGTGACAGATACCAAACGAGGCACGTGGATTGATCAGGCATCAAAAGTACCACAGTCCGACATGAAGGGCGAGTGGCTTGTAAATTCGTCTGACCAGGTGCCGTATATAAGTGCGGTAGCCTATACATTTGCCGATTATATCAACGAGGTGCTTGAGGTTCCGGTCGGTGTATTGGTCAGCACGCTTGGCGGTTCACGTATCGAGGCCTGGCTTCCGCGAGAGGTGGCTCAACTCTATCCGGAAATAAATCTGTCGCATCTTGACACCGATGAACCAATAAAAAATATGCGCGATGATGCTTCTGTCATATACAATGCCAAAGTGGCTCCGTTGCATGATTTCCCGATACGAGGCATGTTGTGGTACCAGGGCGAGAGCAACCGCGACAATGCATCGTTATATGAACGTATGATGCCGGCAATGGTCAAGGATTACCGTGACAAATGGGGATGTGGCGAATTTCCGGTCTATTTTGTTGAGATTGCGCCATTTAATTATGAAGGACCCGAAGGAACGTCGGCGGCGCGTTTCCGTGAGGCGCAGACGCAGGTTATGAAGTCTGTACCGCGGTGCGAGATTGTATCGACACTTGATATCGGCCATCCCGTGTTTATTCACCCTACGGACAAGGTTACTGTAGGCAATCGTCTTGCCCGACTCGCACTTGCGGACACCTACGGGCAAACCGGTTACGAGGTTAAGTCTCCGGTATTTAAGTCGATTGATATTCAAGGTAAAAAGGTGTATGTCAATGTCGACAATGCCCCTTACGGACTTTGCCCTATGTGGACCGAGCTTGAAGGCTTCGAAATAGCCGGTTCGGACAAGGTGTTTCATCCGGCAAAGGCCGAGATTGAGACTTCGACGTGCCGGCTTGTTGTCTGGAACGACGATGTGGATTCTCCCGTAGCGGTTCGCTATGCGTACAAAAATTATCCTGCGGCAACTGTTTTTGACACATATGGGTTGCCTTTGTTGCCGTTCAGGTCCGACAATTGGTAACTGGTTAGTAATACTTTTTTATAAGCCAATCATAAATAGTAATAATGAAACGATATATTACATACGGTGTGTTTATCGCTGTACTGGCATTGGGCGTGTTCAGACTCGATGCAAAAACTGTCTATCCTTTTAAGTTCGCTCCGTCGCATGGAATTGTCGATGACACGGAGCGCCCCTATCGTCAGGAACTGTGCCTGAACGGATATTGGGATTTTCAACCGGTGAAGACTCCGTCTGACTACCGGCAGGGCGGCGGTGTCGCGCCGGAACTTCCGGCTCCGGCCCCCGACGGATGGAGCAAGACAAAAATCAAGATTCCCTCGCCGTGGAACATTAACGACTTCTCAAACCGGAATCTTGAAGGTCCCGACCATCGCAATTATCCCTCATATCCCGAAGAATGGGACAATGTGCTTATGGGATGGCTTAAAAAGACAGTCAAGGTGCCCGCCGACTGGGATGGTGAAAATATAAAACTATATTTTGAAGCTGTGGCAGGTGAAAGCGTGGTATTTGTCAATGGTAAAAAGGTTGGAGAGAATTTTGATCTGTTTCTGCCGTTTACGTGCGATGTAACTGATGTGGTAGTTCCCGGAGAAGAGGCCGAGGTGCTTGTCGGGGTGAGAAGTCAGAAACTTTTTGAAGATAATTCTA
The DNA here is from genome assembly GCA_910578785.1 of uncultured Muribaculum sp. Classification (GTDB taxonomy): domain Bacteria; phylum Bacteroidota; class Bacteroidia; order Bacteroidales; family Muribaculaceae; genus Muribaculum. The sequence goes on from CAJTSJ010000033.1 coordinate 15,841, forward strand.
CTGTCGGACGGCGCATAGTTCCGGCCGGCTCTATGTGGGGCTATCATATCAATGGTATCTGGCAGGATGTCTATCTGCTTGCCGAACCAAAGGTAGCTGTCAGCGATGTGTTCATTAAGCCTTTGGTCGACAAGGATATACTTGAAGTAGAGGTGGAACTGTCCAATACTACTGATAAGGAGATCCAGGTGTCTGTAAGCGGAGACATAAGCCGATGGATCAATACCGCCGGCAACGATGTGAATTCGGCTCCGGTACCTTCATCTATATTGGGCGAGAAAGTTGTCGTAATGGCTCCTGAGACTGTGTCGATACCCGCCGGTTCGTCTGTCCGAACATCGCTTGATGTACGGGTGAACGGCCGTCTGGACTTCTGGACACCCGAATCGCCTAACCTTTATGGCCTGGTACTTAGCGTTAATGACAAGAAACGGATACTTGACAAGAAGTATGAGCGTTTCGGCTGGCGTCAATGGACTCTTGTCGGTGACAAGCAGTGCCTTAACGGCAAACCGTATGCGCTTCGCAGTGATTCGTGGCATTTTCAGGGCATACCGCAGATGACCCGACGCTATGCGTGGGCCTGGTTTAAAGCTATAAAAGATATGAACGGCAATGCCGTGCGTCCGCACGCTCAAGTATATCCTCGTTTCTATCTGGACATGGCCGACGAAATGGGCATCTGTGTGCTTGATGAGACCGCCAATTGGGCGAGCGACGGAGGACCGAAACTCGATTCTGAAAAATTCTGGGAAAAGTCTAAGGAGCATTTGTCGAGATTTGTAAAGCGCGACCGCAATCATGCATCGGTGTTCGGATGGTCGGTGAGCAATGAGAATAAGCCGGTAATACTTTATGTATACAATCGTCCAGACCTTATGCCGCAACAGATGAAAGCCTGGGAGGAATGGCGCGATATTGTGCGCGAACTTGATCCTACACGTCCCTGGATTTCTTCTGACGGAGAGGACGACGGCGATGGAATACTTCCGGTCACAGTAGGCCATTACGGCGATAAAAATTCGATGAACGGATGGAAGGCTATCGGCAAGCCGTGGGGAATGGGCGAGCATAGTATGGCCTATTACGGAACTCCCGAGCAGGTGGCGGTATATAATGGCGAACGGGCTTACGAATCGCAGGAAGGCCGCATGGAGGGACTGGCAAACGAATGCTACAATCTCATAAAGGAACAGCGCGAGATGGGCGCAAGTTTCAGCACAGTATTCAATATGGTGTGGTATGGGCTCAAGCCGCTTCCTCTCGGCAAACAGGATGTCACTGTCGCTCCATCGCTTGAGGATGACGGAATATTTTTCGGCGAATACGTGGAGGGACAGCCAGGTGTACAGCCTGAGAGGGTAGGCCCGTACTGCACGACCCTTAATCCGGGTTATGATCCGAATCTGCCTTTATACGAGGAGTGGCCTCTGTTTGCCGCTCTCCGTGCCGCCAATGCGCCCGGACAGGCATCGTATAGCGACTGGGCTGTAGTGGACAAGAGCAAATATGAGGCTCCTGCGCCTAATCAGTCTGTACCTTATGAAAGTGTGGTTTATGTCGGCGACCCCGAAGGTCGTGTCAAGTCTGTATTTGACGCACAGGGTGTCGTGTGGTCAAAATCGTTGAAGTCGTCAGGTAATTCTCTTGTGATTGTCGACGGTACTCAGGTTCCTGACCGCAAGAGCCTTGATATTATAACTAAAGCGGCCAGGAAGGGCGCGGATATATGGATATGGGGCGTCGCTCCGGAAACCGTAGATGCATTTTCCTCTATTTTGCCCGGAGAGATTAAGGTGGAGTCTCTTAAACGTTCGTCGTTCATTCCCGAACAGCGTTCATGGGCACGCGGATTGAACAACAGCGATTTGTACTTCTGTGAACTTCAGAGTGCAGATGCGTCGGAATATACGCTTTCAGGCCCGGTTGTCGACAACGGCGAGGTTCTGATAAATGCGTGCCGTACAGACTGGCGCAAGTGGAACAAGCGTCCTGAGGAGACGAAAACCGCAGGTGTGTTGCGAAGTGAAAACGAATGCAAGGCATCATTGCCTGTGTTTGTGAAAGTTCCCGGAAAGAACGGCGACCTGTACATAAGCACACTTACCGAATTTGCCAATTCGGAGAAGGGCTATAAGACGCTTGCCTCATTACTGCGCAATGCCGGCGTCAGGTGTGAACAGCAGGAGGTGAATGCCGACGATGTGTTCTTCCTGCGCGACGGAAATATTCCTTTCTCCGCATCTGCCAAGGACAAACTTGTACGTGTCGGCGATGGTTGGCAACTGGTAATATATGCATTCAGCCCGCGTCCGCTTGACGATTTGCTGATAGAGCCTAATGTCCCTAAGCTTGAATTGGAGATAAAAGCCAAGAAGGCATCTCTTAAAGTGGGCGATGTCGAAGTTAAGGCCAACCAGGGTGTCAATGAGGCCCGATTCTATGAATTGCCATTAAAACAAGGTTGGAATAAACTGACAATCGATGTTGGAGAAAATGACAAGAATGAATTTAACGGAGTGTTCCGATGCAATAATAATTCGGGATTTATGCCTCAGATGAAAGTGTCGTATGAAAATCCTGAATTAAAGTAATTTTAACAGAATGATTAAGAATATATTTACTATAGCAGTTGTCATGGCTTCTGTGTCGACGGCGACGGGAGCGGATGTAGCTTCAGCATACGTCTATGACTACTATGACAGCGGAGTCTCTCCGAAAGAGTACCTGAAAAATTATAAAGGTAAACCTTACGGCAGAGTGCCTAAAGTCGGTAAAACGTCTTTAACCAAAATTCAGGCGGAAGATTTCGACCGGGGTCTGCCGGGAAATGCTTATTCATTTCAGAACGGCATGACCGGGACTTACCGAAAGGACAGTGCTCCCGTGTCGGTCTCTGCGGGTTCCGACGGGCTCATAGTAGGCAATGTCACTGGCGGTAATGACTGGCTTTGCTATACTATAAATGTTGAAAAACCTGGTGAATACAGAATTTCAGCAAATACGTCGTCGGCGTCTAAAGTGCCGTATTTCTTTGAAGTTGACGGCAATGCAGTCGGGAGCATGCTTAAGACCAGAGGCAATGGCTGGGATGTGTATTCGGTAAATGAGACCGAAGGCGTGTATCTGACCAAAGGACGCCACGTCATAAAATGGGTGCCTTCCGAGGCTATGAATTTCGATTGGTTTACCCTTGAGCGTATAGGCGAATACCGTTCGCCCTCCAAGGTCTCCGAGCGGTTTACATATCCACGGCAATCATCATATACTGAAAACCCTCTGTTCCTTGATTTCACATCTCCGATGATGGAATGTTCGCTGACCGGGCCTCTGTATACAGCTGATCCGTCGGCGCATGTGTGGAATGTCGACGGCAAGGAGGTGCTCTATCTGTATGCTTCGCACGACATGGAGCCTCCACGCGGTTGTGACTACATGGACCGCTACCATATATTTTCTACTGAAGATCTGGTTAACTGGACCGACCATGGCGAGGTAATCAACGCGGCTACCTCCAACAAGTTGACCGGAATAGGTTCCGATGGATTTATGTGGGCGCCTGACTGCGGTTACAACGTAGCCGATGGACTATACTATTTCATATATCCGCATAAGCTGTCAAATGTCGAGGATGTGTGGGGTATCTTTGTGGCCACATCAAAGAATCCGGCAGGTCCGTTTGATCTGAAGGGTTATATAAAGGGCGTGCCTTCGATTATCGACCCGTGTCTGTTCGTTGACGACGACGGACAGCCTTATCTTTACGTCGGCGGTGGCGGCAAGGGGTGCTGGGGTGGCAAACTGCGCAAGGACGACTGGACGAAGCTTGACGGAGAAATGATTAAGCTTGACGGCTTTGAAGACTTTCATGAGGCACCTTGGGTTTATAAGTACGGCGGGAAGTACTATCTGAGCCACTCAGACAATAATTTCGAAAACAACCATCTGCGCTATTCCGTAGCCGCCAATCTATGGGGCACAAAACGAAGCGGTTGTTGAGGTGGACGGGCAGATTCGGTGAAAGCCTTTGAGTTTGCGGCAGTTAGGAGAGGGTAGGGTAGAGCGGCCAAAAAAAACGAAACGTTTACATTGGTTTAATTTCGGTTTAATTATCGGCCTCATAGGTTTACATGAGGGCTACATGGGGCGCATGGCCGGGTTGTTTGGTTTACGTCATTGATTCCGGTGGTTGGATAGGGTGGGGCGGTCGGCTTTGTGCCGACTTTTTAGTGCCGGTTCTTGATTTATATAATTTCAAAAGGTTGCAAATAGCGGTTATTTGTGTATATTTGCAGAAAATTCAGAGATTATGAGACAGACCAAAGTGATACACGTTCACCTCACCGGCAAGCGCAGAGACCTGTATTTTGGCTCGATAGCGGCCATTTTTACCGTCTTAAGCCCACAAGAGGTGGGATGTGGCTATGATTACCTGCGTCGTGCCGGTTTGAGCGGTGGTGGTACCGTTGTGACTAAACGCGCTATAATAAAGCAATCTACGCTCATCACAGTCCCTCGTGGAGCGCGTGGTGGCGTAGATGGTTGAACGATACGGCAACGTTGTTTGAACGGTCTTGGAGTGCCGTTTGAATAGAATCTATCGGGGAAGCCTCTCGGCTCCCCTATTTTTGTGTTCGAATGGTCGATTTTGGGCGAATTTTAGGGGTGGACGGACTGGTGGACGGACAAAGTGGACGGACAAATTTTGAAAAGTGGACGGACAGGTTTCAGTCGTTTGGGGTGCAAATAGCTGAGGGTGGCAAAATATGGTTGCTCAAAAATGAAATGTTAAAATCGGGGGTTCGATGTGAAGTAAAATACCTCGTCTTTTTCAGCATAGCAGGCTGAAACCCTCAGAAATCAAGGGGTTTGAGATGGGAAACAACCAGAAAGGGGAGGGGAGGCCAGGGCTTGGGGAGCCGAGGGGGTGAGGGAGGGGCAACGGATGGGTTAGTTCGAGTATATCCGGAAGGGTATGCCATCAATGATCACGATGGAAGATTCTATCTGTCTTGCAAGACTGGCGGGGAGGGGGTCTCCACCTTTGGAATGTTTGTTGTGGAAAAGACCTGGTTGTCCCGACGTTCTTTTTCAAGCTGCTCTATTCGAGCCTCGAGCTTTCCAATTTCCTTGTTTAGAGAGCCTATTTCTTTATCCTTTTCTTTGAGTTTGTTGTCAAGGTGTTCAACAAGAGAACTATTTGTGTTAATTGCTAAACTTTCTTGATTGGTTGGCGGAATCGCTTTTGAATCCCCGAATATTATCCAATTTAAATCTATTTGTTCACAAAATGAAAACAGAAGAGGCCAATCCAATGAATTGCGAGAACGCCAGTTAGAGAGTGTAGCTTTCTTTACCCCTAAGAAGTTAGCCAACTCCGTATCATTGGATTGGTTTAGGGCGTTTCTGAGGCGATCTAATATCTCTGAAGTTGAAAAAGTTTTCATTTTGTGTAAAATTCAGCGTTTAAAATTTTGTAGTTCACAAAATGTGTACTATCTTTGCAGCGTGTTCCAGATGGAACGAGCGGCCAAAGATACAAAATTTGGCGCGGATAGACAAATTTTAACGGTTAAGCAAACTTAAGCAAAAATGAGTGAGACAAAGAAAATGACGAAGAAGGAACTTCTTGAGATATTCAAAAGCGAGTATAAAACCGTCCTCCGCAAATATGAGCGCAAGGTTGAGAAGTATGCCCTCAAGATGAACGAGGACTACGAACACTTCTTCCGCTGGCACGGCGATGACATGTATAAGGCGCAGGTCAACCTCAAGGCAGTCCGGGAACTTCGCCCGATGACCTCATGGGACGACATTGACAAGATAAGGACTTGGCTGAATCATCAGATAAAGAGCATCGAGACCACCCTCATCGAAGGCAGTCAGTACCCGACAGGCACAAACATAATGCACAATGTTGCGGACACCCTTCACAGGGTATCCCTTCAGGAACTCAGGGAAGACATTCAGCGACTGCTGATGGTAGTCACCTATAACGGATAAGACGATGGACAAAGTGACTTATAGAATCAGCATAAACGACTTTCATACGGACCCGGATAAATGCCGGACACTGGAGTTGGACGTGGACTATCCGACCAAAGAGGAGGCAGCCGCCGCAGGCTGGGCGATAGTTGAAGCCTTCGCCCTGATACACGGACTCGGATATGAGAACCAGGGCGACCGGTTCATGGCCTTCTACCAAGGGGGCGAGAACGACGGACTGGGAGCATTGACCATCGAGGTCTATGACTCCAACGGTCAGCCGGCAGAGCTATAAGGGTGAGACCCAAGAGAGGGCCATCCTCCGGCAAGAGAGCCGGTAAAAGCCGCAAGGCACTACATTTGAACCGCCGCCGGAATTGCAAGCCCGGCGGCATTTGGGAGGCCAGGAAGGTGAGCGACCATGGCGCAAGTATCGGGGTTCGATTCCCCGACCTCCCACTAAAAATTTCACAAGCATGAAACAACGAGCCGAACAGATGACCGGAAACGCGGTCAGGGTGCTTCTTCAGACCCTGACCCGGAACTGGTATGACACCGGGATAATTCTCGACGAGTTCGAGGCGACCCACAACGACCTGGAATGTGACCGGTCGAAACAGTACGCGGCCCTTGTCGCCGGCCATTTCGCCCTGAAAGCCGCCATCGACAAAATCAACAACCAACTAAACAAAAAGTGAGACTATGAATCGAAAATTTCGTCAATTACCCTGCACATGTCAGCTTCGGAACCATCCGAGCGACTGTACACAGTGTCTGCGAGAGCCCGGGCGTCTTGAGAGACTTTCCGGACTATGTCGTATCCTTCAAGGCCTCCCCGGATATAGGCTACATCCATCAGGACTTGTAATTGAAAACGTCGGTGACCTATCGGGGCTTTCTCGAGAGAAGATAATGACTGTGTATAATCTAATGGAGAAAGACTTCCTCGCTCGGAACGCCAAAGGTAATATTTGGCGAGCCAAGTCATGCTACCGTCCCTCTTCTCGTCCCGGTGGGTGCGGAAAACATAAGGCAAAAGCGAAACAAAAGAATCACGCAAAGCCTCGTGTTGAGCCTTGAGCATTTCAAATTCGATGTTCATAATGATTTCATTTGGAAAATTTACACAAAGATAACTAATAAAATCCAATAAGTGAGAAAAATGAACAAGTACATTTCAGTCAGCAAGGAGGGCATCAGGGCCCTGCAGCGCACCTTCAAAGTCAAAGGGAAGGAAATCTGCGAGCGTTGCGTCAAGAACGCCCTTGCCTACCGCACGGACAACGAGCTTGCCAGGAAGATACGTTTCGCTGCGGTCAGGCACCACATGGGCTGCACCTATTACGTCATTCCGGAGGGAGAGTTCTTCTTCGATTCCGACAGCTGCTGGCACGCGGTCTATCCCAACCGGGCAGAAATCTACCTTGACAAGCAGACGGGCGAAGGCACTGTCTATGACCCCAAAGGTAATGTAGTGGCAAGATACGACCACGTCACGCTGTCACAGATCAACGAAATTAAGAACATGGCGAAAACCCTGTAACGCAAGGAACCATGCAGTACCACAACGGCATATATTGTATATCGGCCAGGGAACTTATCGACGGCGGAATCATGACTCTCGGGAGTTATGAGAAGGCTGCCCAGCGTAAGCGTATCGAGGTCGTCAAGCGAGGCGGAGGTGCGAAAGGCTCCGGCGCCCTGGTCGCTGTGGACTCCCTTTCCACCGAGCAAAAGATTCAGGTCGAGGCCCGGTTCGGAGGCAAGGCAGCACATATCGCGGCATGGGTACGGAGCAACTACACCGAGGACCAGGAGGCGATGGCATTTTTCAACAATCCCCAAAAGACCGGAATCAGCAACCTCTCGATAGCCAAGCGCAGGGAATATGTTGTCAATGCCTCGGTTCTGAACGTCTGCATAAAGCTCTATGACAATGCGGCGGCCAAGCAACGGCTGATGGGCAACAAATACGACTGGACATGCATGACCGGCGTTATCGAGAGCCTGAGAGTGCAGTTCGGCCACACGCTGCCGACTTCGGTTCTCCGCTTTCGCAAGAAGGTCAGCGACTACCGCAAGCGCGGATATGAATCCCTGCTCAGCGGGAAGTTCGGCAACACCAACGCCCAGATACTCACCGCCGGAGAGGAGCGGGTGCTGAAAGGCCTGGCGGTACAGCCCAACCGCCCGTGGAATACCAACGTGCGGGAAATGTACGAGATGTTCGTATGCGGCGAGCTCGACGTGTGGGACCCGGAAACAGGAGAACTGCTCGACCCTGAGAAATGCGCCAGGAAAAAGAACGGCGAACCGTGGGTTCCGAGCGAGGGCACCATCGCCGGCTTCCTGAACCGCCCCGACATCAAGGCGTTTGTCGACCGCTGGCTCAAACCCAGCGTGGACTACTACCACGAGATCATGCCCCACGTTCACCGCCACAGGGGACAGTATTCCCTCTCGCAGATCACGATGGACGACGTGGACTTGCCGTTCCGCATGAAGGGCGATGAAAAGGTACATGCCTACTATGCCTACGACTCCGTCAGCGAGTGCGTTATAGCGGCCTCTTACGGGCGCAAAAAGGATGAAGCCCTTGTGGATGAATGTTTTCGCGAGATGTTCCGGCTGATCAAGCGTCGCCGGTGGGGTATGCCGGCCGGTGTCGAGGTCGAGAACCACCTGATGACCCGTCACAAGGAAGGTCTTCTCGCCGAGGGTGTCGTGTTCTCCCGCGTGAGGTTCTGCGCTCCCCAGAACTCGCAGGACAAGCAGGCCGAACCGCTCAACGGCGCCAAAAAGCGCAAGATCATCCACAAGAACCACGAGGAGGTAGGCCGCTTCTACGGCAAGGGCAAATGGCGCACCTATTCAAAGAAAATAAGCGACGAGACCAACGGACTTTGGCAGGACAAGCGGTACTACACTTTCGAGGAGATGGTCGCCAACGACCGTGCCGACAACCTGGAGTGGAACAACACCCTGCACCCCGATCAAAAGACCTATCCCGGCATGACACGGTGGGAGGTGCTGGTCGCGAACATCAACCCGAACCTCCGGCCATACGACGAGATGACCCTGGCGCGCTACCTCGGCAAAGAGGTGTCCACAAGCATCCGCAGACACTCCTATGTCCGCGTCTGTTACGCTGACTGGTGGCTCAGCACCCCGGAGGTTCTCGGAAAGCTCAAGCCGAACAACTACAAAGTCACGGCCTATTATATGCCGGATGAGAACGGTGAGGCGCAGGATGTCTATATCTACCAAGGCGACCGCTACCTTGACAAGGTGGAGAAGGTCGAGACCTTCAACCGTGTCATGGTCGAGCAGACCGATGAGGACAAGGCGAGGTTCGCCCGGCAGATGCAGAAGATAGAGCTGTTCAAGGCTTACCTCAATAAAAACGCCATCACCCGGCTTGGAATCGCACCCCGGAGCAAAGTTCCGGAGCCTGAAGTTGAAGAAGTGATTCAGCCACCGACCCCGCCCGTCAATGATGACGACTTCATGGACGACTACATGCCGACCATGAGCGCGAAGGAGAGGGCTACACAGACATTTTAATGACATTATAACACTGTTAGAATATGATTGCAACAGACATCAAAAACAAGATTACCGAGGCGATAAAGGCCAACAGGGGCAACTATCCGAGCGACGCGAAACATGCCGCCTCCCTCGGCATCACGACATCGGTTTACAGCTCCATAAAGAACGGGCAGACCGAGCGCGTGCTCAGCGACGCCAACTGGATCAGCATCGCCCGGAAACTCGGCGTGAGTCTGCGTGGCGAGATGGAATGGAAGATTGCCAGGACCGAGACTTTCGACTTCATCATGACCCAGCTTGAACTGGCGCAGGCAGGCAGCCTGAGCGGTATCCTCTGCGACATCCCGAACATAGGCAAGACCTTCACCGCCCGTCATTACGTCAAGACGCACCCCAATGCCGTCTACATCGACTGCTCGCAGGTCAAGACCAGGCTCAAGCTCGTGCGCAAGATCGCCGCGGAGTTCGGAACCAACAGCCGGGGCCGGTATTCGGATGTTTATGATGACCTCGTGTATTATCTGCGCTCGATAGAGAACCCGCTGATTATACTCGACGAGGCCGGCGACCTCCAGTATGAAGCCTTCCTTGAGCTGAAGGCGCTGTGGAACGCGACCGAGCGGTGCTGCGCATGGTACATGATGGGGGCCGACGGCCTGAAGGAGAAGATCAACCGGAGCATAGAATGCAAGAAGGTGGGCTACACGGAGATGCTGAGCCGCTATGGCGACCGCTACAGCAAGGTCACGCCTGACGACGGCAAAGACAGGGCACGGTTCCTGATGGTACAGGCACGGGCGGTTGCCAAGCTCAATGCCCCGGAAGGCGTTGATCCGTCCGATATTGCAAGAAGGAGCGGAGGCGGACTCCGGCGGGTATATACCGAAATCGAAAAACTTAAAAGACAATGATAATGATAAGCGTACTTGAGAAACAATATATGGAGACTGTCATAAGAATGGGCAAGCGTCTCCAAAATGGCGAGATTGACTGGGAACAGCGTCGCTATGAGATTGCCAAGGATGCGATGGCTGCTATGCTGAGTAACCCTCAGATTGTCGATGGTGTAACGGAAGAAGGTGAGCCTGTTTGGGGCGCACCGATCGCCATAGCAAAGACCTCTGTCACCCTTGCCAATCTTCTCGTCGATGAACTGAAAAAGACTCAAGAGAAGAAGTAACGATGGCCAAGCGAGCATACAGCCCTAAAGAGGTACTTGCCAAGAAGTACAAGACCCTGCCGTGGGGACCTAAATGGAATATCCCCTTCGGCGAGGTTCCCGTGAACGAGACCTGGTTCATAAGCGGAGCCTCGGCATCCGGCAAGAGCAGCTTCGTAATGCAGCTTGCGAAGGAGCTGTGCAATTACGGAACCGTCCTTTACTTGAGCTACGAGGAGGGAGTCAGCCGGTCATTTCAGGAGCGTCTCCGGCGAGAGCGGATGAACGAGGTTCAAGGCCGCTTCCGCACTGTAGTGGGGGACAGCTACGCTGATCTTGTCGAGAGGCTGCGCCGACCGAAGAGCGCAAAGTTCGTTATTATCGACAGCTTCCAGGACAGCAAGCTGACATTCGAGGAGGTCGAGGAACTTATCGCCCGCTTCCACCGCAAGAGTTTCATTTTCATAAGCCAGGAATACAAGGGACAGCCTATGGGCAAGCCCGCAGGCAGACTCCGCTACAAGGCGGGACTAAAGGTCAGGGTATCCGGCTACAAGGCGTTCTGTCAAGGCCGTTTCACCGGCAATCCGGATTCCTACTACGTAGTGTGGGAAGAAGGCATTTTAAGAACCTCAAACAATCTCGGATAAATGAGCAAGAAAAAAGAAATGATAATACTTGAGCCGGAAGAACGCATCTGCAAGGAGGGGTTCTGCTCACGGCCGATGACCTGCCCCTATTGTGGAGGCAAAGGTTGGTTTTACGGCGGGCGCGGTCTTCCGGAGACCGTCTGCCCCGACTGCGAGGGCACCGGCGAGGTCATCGCACTGGTTACGATAGACTGGAAACCGAATGTAAAATAAAATAAGACAATGAGTGAGACAAAATTTAAATGCTGCATCTGCGGCAAAGAGGTCACGGAGTACGGCAACGACCCGTGGACGATCAAGGAGGAAGGCCGGTGCTGCAGCTATTGCAACTGGACCATAGTCCTCAAGGAAAGAAACCGATTGAGTAAACTAAACAGAGAAAAGAATGGAAACTGATGTAACGAAACTAAGTGAGCTGGAGCGCCTTGTGGCCTCTGCAATGAGTCTGATTTCAGATGCAGGGAAATATGTAGCCGACATGGAGGCCAATCGAGAGACAGCCTTGGTAAAGACTAAGCTCGACGAGGCGAGAATGTGGCTGGAGCAGTATCAGGGCAACGTCATCATAAGACTGGCCAATAAAACCTGCACACACTGACATGGGACAGCAGGTAACTAACTTCGGGCGGTTCTACTCCGCCTTCCACAAGCTCACCATTCATGGGGAGCCGGACGAGGCAAAGCGTCAGTTCGTGTTGCAGTACACCGCCGGGCGCACCGACTCCCTCAAGGAAATGACGCGGAAGGAGTACACCGACCTCTGCGTGGCCATCGAGGGAATGAACGGCACAAGGGACGAGCTGAAGCGTCGGCGGAGCATAGCCCTCAAGCTGATGCAGGAGCTCGAGGTCGATACGACCGACTGGGCGCAGATAAACGACTTCTGCCGCCATCCGCGAATTGCCGGCAAAGCCTTCGGTCAGCTCTCGATAGACGAGCTTATGGAACTGGCCACCAGGCTCCGCTCGATAAAGCGCAAGGGATGGCAGCGCAGGAAGGCAGAACCGGCGCAAGGCCCGGAAACCCCGCAGCAACGCATAACATATCTCATAAACCTTGCCGGCCCCGGCATGACAAGCTATAACTGAAATGAAAAAGACAGTAGGACAGATCAAGAACTACATTCAGCTCCATACCTCGGATACCGAAACTTCCGAATATATCTCCATTATGCGGGAGATTGCGGAATGGGCGACATTCGAGGCCGACCGCCTCGAATACGGCGAAAAGCTGGAGAGTATCTTCAATGAGGAATAAGGACCATATAATCACTATAAAAGAGACAGACATGACAGAAAAAGTGGAAATGACAGCCGAAGAGCGTCAGGAATTCGAGGCTTTCA
>CAJTSJ010000034.1:0-19224 GCA_910578785.1 uncultured Muribaculum sp.
CGAACTGCTGTAAACGGTTTTGCAGACCGGTGCCTAACCACTCGGCCAAGGAACCATTAGTTGCGGTTAGCGAGTGCAAAGTTAAGACCAATTTCCCACATTTCCAAATCCAAGGGCAAAAAAATGGGGATAAAAATTTGGTAGTGCCTGCTATGTTGATAGTCTATAGGCGATTAGCGTTTTGGAATCTCGAAGTGGTGGTGTCCGGGACCGAGGGTTTCGGTAAGCGCGGAGCCGTCTGGACGCGGCAACGTCAATGAAGCCGAAGTGTTGGCCGGTACGCAGAAATCGTAGATGTATAGGTCGCCGTCGGACTGCCAGGAACTTTCGATGCGTCCGTAGGGCGAATCGAAGTGGCCTTTGGCGAATGTTAATCCTCCGGTAGGGTCGACTTCAGGGGCAAGGATGAAGTGTTGCCATCCGGGGCGTTCGTCGTCGCGTCTGATGCCGAGCGAATGGTTGATCATCCATGCTCCTACCGATCCGAAAGAGTAGTGGTTGAATGAGTTCATGCTGTTGTTGGTCCCGAAGCCGTCGGTAAGTGTAAACGAGTTGAGGCGTTCCCATACAGTTGTGGCTCCTTGGTCGATGGGGTAGAGCCACGAGGGGAATGTGCGTTGCAGAAGCTGTCGGTAGGCATAATCTTCAGCACCGCAGTCGGAGAGGGCTTTGCTTACCCACGCGGTTCCGATAAATCCGGTCATGAGCGAGTATGGAGGATAGGCACGTCCGTCGTCGCCATGGTTCTCGCGGGTGATGGTGGCAAGAAAATTTTCGCGGAACTTGGGGTAATTTATTGAGTCGACTGCTCCGAGAGCGAGTGGCACGGCATAGGTGGTCTGTAAATCAACCGGCTTGCCTTCCTTGTCGGGCACGAATGCCGAGAATATGGTCTTGCCGGTAGCGGGATCGATGTAGGTCTTGTTGAAAAAGCGGCGGCGGCCCTGGCGCATGTCGGAATACATGCGGCTGTCCTCGTCATGGCCGAGTACCTCGGCTACACGCGACATGATTTCAAGGTCGTAGATGTAGTATGCTTCCCATATCAGCGACTTGTCCATCTGATCGTATTCGAGCCCGAGCCAGTCGCCGAGATCACCCCATTCGCGGTTCTGGACCAGCAGGCCTGTAGCCGGGTCTATGTCGTGGTTGGTGACATAATCGATGTAGCGCTTCATCGACTCGTAGTGTTCGGCAAGTACGGTGGTGTCGGCTGTCATCTGGTATGACTCCCATGGCACGGTGATGCCGGCGCTTCCCCATAGCATTCCGCCGAATCCGCCACTCATCGGGACCACTTCCTGATAGCGTCCTGACGGCAACTGGGTGTCGCGCATGGAGCGGATGTAGCTACGCAGAAACGGGTATAGAGAGGAGATGTGGAGCGCAGTGCGCGAGAATACGGAGATGTCGCCGGTCCAGCCCATGCGCTCGTTGCGCTGCGGGCAGTCGGTGGGTATTGACAGAAAGTTGGAGCGCGATGACCACAGCATATTGTTCCACAGACGGTTGACGCGCTCGTCGGACGTGGCGTAGGAGGCTGTCATGTTGCCGAGCGAACTGAGTGCTAAGGTGTTTACCGCGTCAAGCGGCAGGGGCTTGTCGATACCTGTAATTTCGATATATCGAAATCCGTGGTAGGTGAATCGCGGGGCTATGGTCTCTTCGCCGCCCTTGGCTATGTATATGTCCTGGGCCATGGCGGCTCTGATGTTTTCGAGCATTATCATGCCTTTGTTTCGCTCATATTGCGGCATGTCGGGATACATGACTTCGGCGAAGCGCAGATTGACCTTGGTGCCCGGTTTAATGCCTTTAAGCGAAATCTCGGGAACTCCGGCCATATTCTGCCCCATGTCGTAGACGTAAACGCCAGGGCGGGGTTCGACCATGGATACCGCGGGAATGCGGTGGACAGCCCTGACATCGATGCTGGTTCCGGACACTATCTTTGTATTGCTGAATTTAGGTTCGTCGACCACGGCGGCCTTTGTCCATGATGAGTCGGAATAGCCTGCACTGGCCCATCCGTCGACGGATTTTTCGCGTGAGGCATCGTATACTTCGCCCTGAAACAGGCTTCCGTACATCAGGGGGCCGTCGACGAAATATTTCCATTGTCCGGGTTCGGTCACAATGACGGCCTTTGTGCTGTCGGAATACTCAATCACAAGTTTTGCTATAAGCGACTGCCTGTCGCCGTAATAGTTCCAGTTGTAGCCGACGAAACTTGCCCCGCCACTCCACCAGCCTTCGGCCAAAATGGCGCCCATGGCGTTGGCTCCGTGGGTCAGATATGGCGTTATATCATATGTCTGATATAAATGTGTGCGGTCATATTCCGTAAGGCCGGGGTTGAGGTATGTATCGTTTATACGCTGTCCGTTTACGAAGAAGTCGTAAGCACCTCGCGCGGTTGCGTAAAGGCGGGCTTTTACGATGATTTTATCGCCCATGTCAAATTCTGTCCGAAGCATAGGCGATGACTTTATCGCCGGGTCGAGAATCACGGTTGAGCCCGACACCTCGACCGGCTCTTTCTGTATGTCGGCGATTTTTCGCGATGGCGCACGGTAATTGCCTACCTCGACATTGGCGAATGTGGCTTTGTCGCCTTCAGGAACCATGAACCCGATTTGCCCGACGACGGGATAGGCAATATAGTCACCTCCGCGGCCTACGGGATTGATGTCGACTTCGCCTATGCGTTTGCCGTCAATCCATATCTCGGTAGTGCCGAGCACGGAGTTGAATGTTATGCGGTGACGGTCGTGGGCGTTGCGCTTATTGATTACAGAGCCCGGGACCGGGAGTGAATGCAAAGGCGCGTTTGCCTTGTTGGAGGGATGGTAACCGACGCGGTAGATGTTGAGTGCAGGTTGCTTGTCCTTACCGTTCAATGCCAGCTCCATGCGTATGTATGATTTGTCGCGGGGCGATTCGAGATTGTACAGGTTCATGTCGGCATCCATAAGGCGTGGATCGTTGACTCCGTAGAGCAAAGAGGCCGAACGGCTTCCATTGGGAATACGCACATCGAAACCCATACGGAACACGGGCAGATAGTCAGGATAAAATGTCATGTCCTGTTCGTCTGGACCGATCCATTCGGCTCCGTCCCATCCGGATCCGAGCAGTCCGGTCTCCCACCATGACGAGGTTTCGGCCTTTTTGTCTTCGTCGTTCCATACAGTAACGTTACAGTGGTAACGGGTAGAAGGCTTCAGCCCGGCTCCCTGATACGGGATGTTGATTGACGACGTCGATGCCACTTCGCCCGATTCCCACACTGTCTGTCCGTTTTCGTCGGTGACTGTTATGGCGTATGCTTTTTGTCCCGATGGCTTTTCTTCCGAGTCGTATGCCATCTGCCAGCTGAACGACGGACGTTGGCTGTCAAGTCCGAGCGGACTGTCAAGGTGGTCAGTCTTAAGATTCTGTATGCTGAATGCCTGTGCCGCAACCGGCATGAGAGCGGATATGCCGATTGCGGTTAAAATCTTATTTGGGTATTTCATGTGGCGAAAATTGTTGATCGGTTTATTCGTGGTATTGTTTAGGTGATTATCCTTTGCGGATTTCCTCTACGGCCATTATCATTGAAGCCATGCTTGCCCTGAATATCACGCGCTGGCGGTTGCCGGGGAAACGGTGGCAGAAGCTGAAAAGTCGGGTCGGGGTCTTGACGGCTATCCATACCGTGCCGACAGGTTTTTTGTCGGAACCTCCGTCGGGACCGGCAATGCCCGAAGTGGCTATGGCACAGTCGGTGTTCAATGCCCGGCACGCGCCTTCGGCCATCTGCTCGACCACCTGCTGGCTTACGGCTCCGAATTCCGACAGCGAAGCCTCGCTCACTCCGAGCAGATTGTGCTTCACTTCGTTGCTGTAGGCTACCACGCTCCCCTTGAACGCTTCGGAACTCCCGGGAATGCTCGTGATCAGGTGCGCGATGTTGCCGCCTGTACAGCTCTCTGCCGTTGCGATGGTGAATTTCTTGTCGATAAGCAGTTGGAGGAGTATTTCTTCAAGTGGAATGTCTTTGTCGGCAAGTACATGTTCCGTGCCAAGCATCTTGACGAGCTGGCTGTGCTGATAGTTGATTTCCGACATAAGCAGAGCCTTGTCGGGATGATGTCCGTCGATGCGCAACCGAACGATGCCCGCATTTGGCAGATAAGCCAGATGCAGATAGTCAGGAAGAGCGTTTTCCCATTCGGCGATGGTCATTGCCAGAAGCGATTCGCTGAAGCCTGTCACCATCACATTGCGGTGTTCGATATGTCCGTCGACCGGGAATCGGCTAAACAGACGCGGCAACACGGCGCTGTCAAGCATCTCGCGTGTTTCGAATGGCACGCCGGGCATGGCTACAAGAACTTTGCCGTCGCGTTCAAACCACATTATCGGCGCGGTTCCAACTTGATTCTGGATGACTTCGCATGATGTCGGCACAAAGGCCTGGCGGGCGGTCAGCTCATTCATCTGGAGTCCGCGTCGCTCGATAACGCGCTTTACATTTTCAAGCACATCTTTGTTTTCAACCAGCTCCCCGCCGAAGTATCGGCACAGTGTGGCTTTGGTGATATCGTCCTTGGTCGGCCCGAGCCCCCCTGTGGTTATCACCACATTGCTAATCTCGAATGCGCGGTCAATGGCGCGGATTATGTCGTCGCTGTTGTCGGCAATTACCTGCACGTCGTTGACGCGCCATCCCATAGGGTTGAGGCGTATGGCGATGTCGCCCGAGTTGGTGTCGATTACCTGGCCTATGAGCAGTTCGTCGCCGATGGCTATTATTGATACGTTCATCTGTTCGGTAGTTTAAATGGTTACTCTCGCGTATGGCGTTGCATCGAGCGGACAAAACTCACCGTCGAGATACTTGAAATATCCGGCTATGGCCACCATGGCGGCATTGTCGGTGGTGAACGCTCTCTGGGGTATAAACGCCTTAAGGCCGTGTTTGTTGCAGTAGTCGGCCACCGCATTGCGCACACCGGAGTTAGCCGACACTCCTCCGCCGATGGCTATGGTCTTGACGCCGGTGGCTTTTACGGCCTTGTCAAGCTTGTCGAGCAATATGGCTATTATGGTGTGCTGAAGCGATGCCGCGAGGTCGGTCCGGTTCTTTTCGACAAAATCGGGGTCGAGCTTGATGTTGTCGCGAAGAGTGTACAGGAACGATGTCTTAAGCCCGCTGAAGCTGTAGTCAAGTCCGGGAATGCGGGGCCGTGAAAACTTAAACCGCATCGGGTCGCCTTCAGCGGCCAGACGGTCGATGTGCGGTCCGCCGGGGTAGGGCAGTCCCATAACTTTGGCGCATTTGTCGAATGCTTCTCCGGCGGCATCGTCGATGGTTTGGCCGAGCACCTCCATGTCGCGCGGTCCACGGACCAGAATCAGCTGCGAATTGCCTCCCGAAATCAGCAGGCACAGATAGGGAAACTCCGGAACTTCGTCGTCCTTCGCCTGGCGTATAAAGTGCGACAGGACATGCCCGTGCAGATGATTGACATCCACTGTCGGTATGCCGAGGCCGATTGCGAGTCCTTTGGCGAAAGATGTGCCTACGAGCAGCGACCCGAGAAGGCCCGGACCGCGGGTAAACGCTATGGCCGTTATGTCGTGCTTGTCGATGCCCGCACGGCGTATGGCGGTGTCGACCACGGGCACAATGTTTTGCTGATGTGCCCTTGATGCCAGTTCGGGGACAACTCCTCCGTACTCCTCATGCACCTTTTGGCTGGCTATGACGTTGCTCAGCAACAGTCCGTCGCTGATGACCGCCGCCGATGTGTCGTCGCATGACGACTCAATTCCGAGAATTATTACGCTCATATTTTATATAATGTCTTGGACTCAAATTGTTATGTCCTGTCTTCTGACAGGCTTCTAAAACCTAATCAGATACAAAAATACAACTAATCTTTGAAAAGCACAATCCACATAGGTGAATGATTGGTAAATGCCGATGGAATTTGTTTGAAAGATGTCGGATATATGCTATTCCCCGTTTTTGTGGATATATGAAACTGTAACGAAAAAAATTACGTATATTTGCGGAGTAGGGCATATGGCAGTAACTTGTCTATGACCTTTTATGATTATGGAGAAGATAGAACTGACTAATAGACTGCGAAAGCTTGTGGCGTCGCTCGACGGAGCCAAGGAGCGTCGGGAAGAGGGCCTTTTCGTGGCCGAGGGTACGAAGTGTGTGCTTGATACGCTGCGCCACTTCAAGTGCCGTTATCTGTTTGCGACTAAGGATTGGCAATTGCGTAACGCTTCTGAGATAAAGGGATTTGACGTGATTGACGCTACGCGCGCCGATATGGAGCGGATGAGCCATCTGTCGACGGCTCCGCAGGTGCTTGCCGTATATGAAATTCCCCAATATGAGATGTCGAAACGTGAATTTGAGGAAAATCTCACCCTTCTGCTCGACAAGATTCAGGACCCCGGAAATCTGGGTACTATAATCCGCGTGGCCGATTGGTTCGGCATACGCCAGATAGTTTGCTCGCCTGACACGGTCGACGTGTTCAACCCCAAGGTGGTGCAGTCGACAATGGGAGCCATATCGCGTGTCAAGGTGATTTATGCCGATTTGGTTGAACTTCTTGATGCGGAACGCGGTGTGCCCTGTTACGGAACATTCCTTGACGGTGACAATATGTATGATTCGGAGCTGGACGGTTTTGGATTTATTGTGATGGGCAATGAGGGTCAAGGCATATCGCCTCATGTGGGGAAATATGTAGACCGTAGAATAAGGATTCCCTCGTATCCGGCAGGAGTGCCTACAAGCGAATCCCTGAACGTGGGAATGGCGACGGCAATAACCGTGGGCGAATTCCGCCGACGCGCTTATAAATAATTAAACAGGAAAACACCGATGGCAAAACAACAGATAAAGTCGATGTGGTTCTGCAGCAATTGCGGCAATGAATCGTCGAAGTGGGTGGGCCGGTGCCCGGCCTGCGGTGAGTGGAACACTATGGTCGAAGAAAAGATGAGCGCCAAAGCTTCAAAAAGTTCTACTTTTGTCCGTACCGGCAAGGCTAAACCTATGCCGATATCGCAGGTCGAAGCCACCAATGAGCAGCGCATCCACATGCCCAGTGAAGAACTCAACCGGGTGCTTGGCGGCGGTCTTGTGCAGGGCTCGCTTGTGCTGATAGGCGGCGAACCCGGCATCGGCAAGTCGACGCTTGTGCTTCAGAATATACTGTCCATCAGAGCGAAAAGGATTCTATACGTTTCGGGTGAGGAGAGTGCGTCGCAACTTAAGATGAGAGCCGACCGCATTGGTCGTCTGAGCGACAATTGCTTTATCGTGTGCGACACTTCGCTTGAAGGGATAATGTCGCACATCGAGTCCATAGAGCCTGAAATCGTGGTGATAGACTCGATTCAGACCATTGCGTCCGATGCCATCGAATCATCGGCCGGCAGTGTGAGCCAGGTGCGTGAATGCGCCGCGCGGTTGCTCAACTACGCCAAGACCTCCGGAGTTCCGGTGCTTCTGATCGGGCATATCAATAAAGAGGGGTCGATAGCCGGTCCAAAGGTGCTTGAGCATATAGTCGACGCCGTGCTCCAGTTTGAAGGCGACCGTCATTACATGTACCGCATCCTGCGCTCGATTAAGAACAGGTTTGGTTCGACCTCGGAGCTTGGAATCTATGAAATGGTGCAGCGCGGACTGCGCGAAGTGACCAATCCGTCGGAATTGCTCCTGTCGCAGAATGAGAATACCGACCTGTCCGGTACGGCAATCGGTGTGACGCTCGAAGGTGTGCGCCCGTTTCTTATAGAGACCCAGGCGCTGGTGTCGACGGCGGCCTACGGCACGCCGCAGCGCTCGGTCACCGGATTCGACTCCAAACGCATGAACATGCTGCTTGCAGTCCTTGAAAAGAGGGTAGGGTTCAAGCTTGCCCAGAAAGATGTCTTTCTAAATATCGCGGGCGGGCTTAAAGTCAACGACCCGGCGCTTGATCTGAGCGTAATCTGCGCGATTCTGTCGTCGAACGTAGACATGCCTATTCCGCGCGACGTCTGTATGTCGGGCGAGGTGGGACTGTCGGGCGAGATACGCCCTATAACCCGCATAGAACAGCGCATACTTGAAGCCGAGAAACTTGGATTCAGCACAATACTTGTGCCTAAATACAATATAAAAGGCTTCGACACCTCCCGCCTCAAACTTAAAATTGTCGAGGTAGCGAAAGTTGAAGAAGCCTTTAGGTCATTATTCGCCTGATGCTTACAGGCTGGTTAATTCTTGACCGTCTTTTCAATCTTTTCGGCCGTGTCTTCAACGGCCTCCACTATGTCTTCGCCCTTGTCGCGAAGCTTCCCGATACGGTTTTCGGCACGTTCTTTCAGACGTCCTATCTGCTGTTCGGCGGTTCCGTACATTTCACGTACGGTTCGGTTGATTTCGCGGCGCATCTTGCGTCCTTTCATAGTTGTGCGTGAATAACGTTCGGCATACATTCCGGTCAATGCTCCAAGGAGTAGTCCGAGGAGAAAAGTTTCGCCATGACACTTCATAATATCGTAAATTAAGTTAATAAATATGTTGATCCGTTCCAATCCTGTGGTCATGTCGGGCCACAGCCCTTCCTGACTACGGTGATTTTTAAAATATAACCATTTTAGATAGTTAAAAGTTTAATTAATCCTGTCCGGATAGTTTTTGAATTAATGGAAATTAATTACCTTTGTGAGGCCGTTGCAGGCATAGTGCTATAAATTGAATACATGAAAAAATAATTAACCAACATCAATGGATTATGATTAGCGCGCGATATAATATGTGGGGCTTTCTTTTGGGCCTTATGCTTTTGGTCTCAGGGTGCGG
The DNA here is from genome assembly GCA_910578785.1 of uncultured Muribaculum sp. Lineage (GTDB taxonomy): Bacteria > Bacteroidota > Bacteroidia > Bacteroidales > Muribaculaceae > Muribaculum. The sequence continues at coordinate 8,873 of CAJTSJ010000034.1, forward strand.
GAAGTCGGTATCGGTGCCGTTGTCGGGTGTTGCCGACAGTGCCGAAGCTCCTTCGATTTATCCCGATTATACATCGTTGGTGTTTCCGCCCAACATCGCCCCTTTGAATTTCGAAATTAAGTCTCCGGGTGAAGAATTTGTTGCCGAGCTTAAAGCTTCCGACGGTTCTTCAATAGCCGCCTCGGGCAAAACCGTCCAGTGGGACATGGACGAGTGGCGCGATTTTATCGGGAAGAATGCCGGCAATGACGTGACGCTTAATGTGTATGTCAAGAACGGAGCAGGAGTCTGGACACGTTATTCATCAACAAGCCGCGTGGCTCCCGATTCAATCGATTCGCATTTCTCCTACCGACTTATCGAGCCGTCATATACCATGTATGGCCTGCTGACCATAAATCAGCGCGACCTTACATCGTTTGACGAATCAGTGATATTCAACAATACCTACAACCGCGACGAGACCCGCGGATTCTGCATCAACTGCCACGTGCCCCGCAACCAGTATCAGGACAAGAAGTCGCAGTTTCATGTTCGTCAGTTCAACGGCGGAACTCTGATTATGGACGGCTCGGAAGTGCGTAAGGTGAATCTTAAGACCGACAGCACGATTTCTGCCGGTGTCTACCAGGCATGGCATCCAACGGCCGAGAATCTGATAGCTTACTCGGTCAACGACACCCACCAGCAGTTTTTCCTGAAGGACAAGCAGAAGATTGAAGTCCTCGACAGTTCGTCGGATGTGATACTTTACGACCTGGATGCCAATGAAGTGTCGTCTGTGTCCAATGACACCACACTTCTCGAGACATTCCCTGCGTGGAGCCCTGAGGGCGACAGGCTGTTCTACAGCGTGGCGCGCTATCCTGAAGGGACTACAAGTAAAAATGTGGAGATGAAATTCGATGAGATACGCTACGACATAGTTTCGCGTCGGTTTGACATTGCGACGAAGTCATTTTCTGCCCCCGACACGGTAGTTTACGCCTCCGGACGAAGCCGCAGCGCATTGTTGCCTCGTGTGTCGCCCGACGGCCGCTATCTGCTTTTCTGCGAGGCCGACCACGGCACATTCCATATCTGGCACAAAGACAGCGACCTGTTTGTCGCCGATCTGACTACCGGCGAGATTATACCGTTGGACCAGGCCAACAGCGACGATGTGGACAGCTACCATTCATGGTCGTCAAACGGACGCTGGATCATATTCAGTTCACGACGCGACGACGGTTCATATACCCGTCCCTACATAACATATTTCTCGCCTGAAGGGAAGGCGTCGAAGGCTTTCGTAGTTCCCCAGGAGGATCCGGCATATTATCAGCGGTTGATGAAGTCCTACAATGTCCCGGAATTCATGGTCAGTGCCGTCGAACCGACCCGCGCCGACATTCTTAAGGCTCTGGAGTCGGAAGCGACCCCCGTCACTTACCGTCCGTAGTGCGGAATCCCCTCGGGATGTGATAGAATACTTAATAATGTAAATCAAATACCTGAAATTGCATAGCATGCAATTGCTTTAAGTCTATATTTGTGGATAAATTTAGACCGTTGCAAAATCAATCAACAGGGAGGCCTTTTGATGTTTTGCAGAATTAACAGTGTTGCATAATGAGACAAACGATTATTAGTGCGGTAATGGTTTCGACCGCATTTATTGCGCTGAATGCGCAGCAGATACCCGACTGGGAGAATCCCGATGTGGTAGGTATCAACAAGGAACCGTATCATTGCACGCTGACCTTGCCTTCCGGATTGAAGCCGGGCGATGCGTGGTTGCCTCTTGATGGAAAGTGGAGATTCAAGTGGTCGGCCGACCCATGGACAAGGCCTGTCGATTTTTATAAGCCCGGCTATGATGCCTCGGATTGGGACATGATAACTGTTCCCGGAACGTGGCAGATGCAGGGGTACGGCATGCCGATATATACGAATTGGACATATCCGTTCAAAAAGTCATTGCCCCGGGTGACTGATGAACCTCCGGTCGAATACTACTCCTATTCCCACAGAAATCCTGTAGGGTCATATCTGACCTCGTTTCATCTGGGCAAGAAGGACAATGCGCATCGCTATTTCATAAATTTCGATGGCGTCAAGTCGGCTATGTATCTGTGGGTGAACGGTAAAAAGGTAGGCTACAGCCAGAATTCCATGTCGCCGGCTGAATTCGATGTGACTGACTATGTCCGTCAAGGCGACAATGAATTGGCCGTAGAGGTATACCGATGGTCTGACGGCAGCTACCTTGAGGATCAGGACATGTGGCGTTTCAGTGGAATATACCGTAATGTCGGATTGTCGATACGTCCCGATGTGTTTATCCGTGACTACTCCGTGGTCCCGAACTTTGACGACGGCTACGGTTCATGCCGGTTGAGCGTCGATGTGGAGATTGACAACCGTAGCGGGCGCAAGGCCGGCGGACGAGAGGTGAAGGTGTATGTCAAAGGCCATGACAGTCAGGGCCGTCCGGTGGACATGACGTTGTCTAAAGTCGTACCTTCCATAGCCCGTTCAGGCAAGTCGGACATGAATTTTGATTTCACGATTGACAATCCGGCGCTTTGGACGAGTGAGACCCCCGTGCTTTACGATGTCGAGATAGCGTTGCTTAAGGATGGCATGGAGCATGAACGCTTGTCGTGCAAGACCGGTCTGCGTGAAGTCAGGATAGACGGAGAAGTCTTTAAAATCAACGGCAAGCCTGTAAAACTGAGGGGAGTGAACCGTCATGAACATCATCCGCGCACAGGAAGGACTATGGACGAGGCCACAATGCGGAAGGACCTTTCGTTGATGAAGCAGGCTAATGTCAACATGATACGCACGAGCCACTATCCCGATGTGCCTCTGTTTTATGAGTTGTGTGACGAATATGGATTTTACGTTATGGACGAGGCCAACCAGGAGTCGCACGACTTCGGTACGGGAAGCAAAGTCCTCGGCGACAATCCCGCATGGGAAAAAGCCCATGTCGACAGAGCTGTGTCTCTCGTCAGGCGCGACAGAAACCATCCGTCGGTCATTATGTGGTCGTTGGGAAACGAGGGAGGAAGCGGATGCAACTTCCGGGCTATGCGCGATGCAGTGCTGGCCGTCGACTCGTCGCGCGTGGTCTACTGCGACACCGACCGGGATAAGTCTGACATATACGATGAGGGATATCTGTCGCCGGAGATGTTGCGCAAATACGGACGCGACATCACCGACCGTCCTGTGTTTATGCGTGAGTATTCACACGCCATGGGCAATGCCGGAGGCAATCTGCGTGAGTATTGGGATGTCATCTACGCAGACTCCACGTTGCTCGGCGGTGCGATCTGGGATTGGGCCGACCAGGGCATTGCTAAAAAAGTCAATGGTGACCGTCTGAGGTATGACGGCAACCAGTCGCGTCTGGCCAAGGACGATGATGAATACTGGGCCTACGGAGGCGACTTCGGCGATGCGCCCAACGACGGCCCGTTTTGTCTGAACGGCCTTGTGGCTCCGGACCGCACACCGCATCCCCATTATATGGAAGTCAGGAAAGTCTATCAGACCATTGACTTTTGTATGGACGATTCGTTGTCAGGCGGCATCCGTCTGGTAAGGCGTGATCCATTTGTCGACATAAACAAGTATGACTATACGTTTGATCTGCTTGCCGACGGTGAGATAATCAATACAGGTACTGTTGTTCCGGATGGCGGTGTGTTGCATCCGGATATTGCCTGGAGGGAGGCTGACGGGAAAGAGATGATGCTCAATGTTTATGCCCGTTTGAAAAATGATGAGGTCTGGGCTGAACGTGGATTTGCTGTGGCTTGCGAGCAGTTCGTGCTCGGCGGCGGGAAGTCTACGTGTGTTGAACATCAATCAGGCCAATCTGCTGTCAGGGTGGACAGTGCCGGTAATGTGATAACAGTGTCAGGCGATAAATTCACGATTACATTTGACCGTGACAACGGCTCGCTGCTGTCGTGGGTCTATGGCGGAAGCGACATGTTGAAATCCAGGTTTGAACCTTACTTCTGGAAGCCGGCCAACGACAGCCAGCGGAGAAACGGTTATGAAAACAGGCTTGGCGCATGGCGTAATGCCCACGAATCAAGACAAACGGCTTCTGTCGACATTACGGAAGGCGACTCGGCTGTAAATTTGGTTTATGCGATGGATTTGGTTGATGTCGGTGCTAAATGCAATTTGTCTTATAATGTAAGACGCGATGGGTCGGTTTCGGTAAAAATGGACTATGTGCCATGCAAAGACAGCATACCACTGATGCCGAAGTTCGGATTCCGGTGTGGACTACCTGAAGAATTCAGCACCGTGGCGTGGTACGGGCGTGGTCCGCATGAGAATTATCCCGACCGGAAGGAGTCTGCCTTTGTCGGCAGATATAGTATGGATGTCGATGAGTTCATCACGGACTATATAGTGCCTCAGGACAATTCAAACCGAAGCGACGTGCGATGGGCATCGTTTACCGACAGTCACGGCAAGGGACTCAGGATTGTGTCGGATACTCCGTATAACTTCAGGGCATGGCCATACGACGAATCCAATCTGGAGACAGTCGGGCATGCTCACGAAATCCGGCGCGGCGATAGGATAACTGTCAATGTCGACCGCGACATCCACGGAGTAGGGGGCAACGATGCCTGGGGGGCGAGAACCCTCGACAAATACACATTGGACGGGAACGTGGAACGGCATTTTGAACTGACCCTTATGCCTCTCATGTAGTTTTATCGGCAATGTGGGTCGTTTCCGGATGGCACCTTGTGCCTTAGGGGGTAATATATTGTTTGAATTTTATAAATATTTGATTTATAAGATATTGTAAGGAGAGGGTATTTGACGGCAGATATAAAAATAGACATAATATCTAATAATGGAAATCAAATATCTAAATTTAAAAACGATGAAAGATTCCTTAACATATATTTGCGAATAAATTTTCAATTAAATTTAATACACTAATTAAACACAAAATGAAAAAAGTAATTTTTATTTTGTCGATGCTGTTAATCAGTATCGGTATTACGGCACAAACCCACACCGTGACGGGTGTTGTGACCGATGCCGACCATGAACCGATGGTCGGGGTGAGTATTATAGAGAAAGGAACATCTAACGGAGCCATGACCGATATAGATGGTAAGTTCACGCTGAAAGTAGGCCCTAAGGCTGTCCTTCGTGCTTCTTATATCGGATATGTAACCCAGGAAGTTTCGGTAGGCAACAAAACTTCGGTGAACATCGAGCTTAAAGAAGACAATCTTGAACTTGACGAAGTCGTTGTGATCGGCTACGGTACTCAGAAGAAGAGCGACGTGACCGGTTCTGTATCGTCGATATCAAGCGACGACATCAAGGGCCTCGCTACAGTTGACGCCGCCGCCGCACTTCAGGGTAAGGCCGCCGGTGTTCAGATTCTGAACACTTCCGGTGCTCCGGGTTCAGGTGCCAGTATCCGTATCCGCGGTTATTCGTCCAACTCCGGAAACCTCGGCCCGCTGTTGATCGTCGACGGTCTTAAAGTGGATAACATCCAATATCTCGACCCCTCGATGATTGAGTCTATGGAGGTTCTTAAGGATGCCGCTTCCGCCGCCATCTATGGTGCCCAGGCAGGTAACGGTGTTGTGCTTATCACTACCAAGAACGGTGCTGTCAGAGACGGCCAGCCCAAGGTCATCTATTCATTCAAGGCCATTAACCAGCGCCTCGGCAAGACTCCCGAAATCTTCGGAGCCAAGGACTGGATCCGCTATAAGGAACTTTCCGGCTACGACATGAAGGCTCTCTGCAAGGATTATGATGTTGATTATGATAATCCTGCCGAAACCGACTGGATTGATGAGGTGTTTGAGCCGAGCTGGGCTACACAGCACTCGGTAATCTTCCAGGACGGCAACGAGAAGGGCAACTTCTTTACTTCAATCAACTATGTTGAGAACAACGGTATCGTTGTGGGCGACAAGGACACATATTCACGTCTGACCGCTCAGCTCAATGCCGAATATAAGATGTATAACTGGATTAAGGTGGGAACCAACACCTCAATCGAACGTTGGAAGACCCGCAGCATCCCCCATCAGAGCGCTTACGGCTCGGCACTTGCTCCCGCATTGCAGCTCGACCCGCTGACTCCGGTATATTGGGACAGTGTTGACGATTTCCCCGCAGGTGTGAAGGATGTTTACAATACTAAGCCCGGAAACATTATGGTAGCTCCTAATGGAAAATACTACGCTACTTCAAAGTTCCAGATTGACAACAACGGTAATCCCTTGCTGCAGATTGCACGTAACAATTCCCGCAACGGAGGATTTACAGTCCGCGGTACCGGATTTGTTGACCTTATGCCGTTCAAGGGTTTCGTATTTACTTCACGCTTCTCTTACCGTATAGCACAGAGCAATAGCCACAACTATTCTGAACCGTACTATATGAACGGTCAGGCAAAAGCCGATGATTATGAAATCTCAGCCAACGCCAACAACAACTACTACTATCAGTGGGAAAACTTCGCCAACTACAACAACGATTTCGGCAAGCACAAAGTCGGCGCCATGATCGGTATGTCGTACACCCAGAGCAAGTCTGATAACGTTTCAGCCTCCGCCAAGGGTACAGAAGGTGCCGAGATTCTTAAGGGTCAGGGCAGCAAGTTCCAGTATCTTGACTATGTCAACTCTGCCAGCACCACCACAAAGAGCATCGGCAACATAATCAACATGTATACGAGCCTTTCATACTTCGGACGTGTTATGTATGCTTACGACAACCGTTATAGCCTGCAGTTCAACTTCCGTGCCGACGCATTCGACACCTCCAAGCTTCCCGCCAACAAGCGTTGGGGTAAATTCCCCTCACTGTCTGCAGGATGGACAGTCAGCAACGAAAAGTTTGTCCGCGAACATGTAAGCCCTGATGTCCTTTCGCTCTTGAAGGTACGTGCATCATGGGGTAAGAACGGTAACATCAACGTGCTCAGCGGCTATCCTTATGCTTCGCCCATCAGCTACAACAGCGCATGGTATCAGTACGGCGACAGCCCCGAACTCCACTACGGTTCTTATCCTACCCGTATGGCTAACCCAAATCTGCGCTGGGAGACATCCGTACAGACTGACTTCGGTATCGACATGCGATTCCTTAACGGACGCCTGTCTGCAAGCCTTGACTACTACAACAAGGACACCAAAGACCTTCTTGTGACCATCACTCCTATACCTGAAGTTTACGCCAACGGTACTACTACCGTCAATGCCGGTAAGATTAACAACCGTGGTTTTGAAATGGAACTTGGCTGGAGAGACCGCATCGGCGATTTCACTTACAGCGTTTCTGCCAACATGTCGACTTTGCGCAACAAGGTTACCGATCTTTATGACGACATCGAGCGCATAACTACCGCAACCGGCGGTGCCGACGGTACAAACAACAAGGTGCACAGTGCATTTGAGGAAGGCCACTCGATATGGTATTTCCGTGCATTCGACTACGTGGGTGTAAACCGCGAGACCGGTGCTCCGCAGTTCCGTAACCGCAACGGTGAAATCGTGGGCTCTTCGGAACTTTCCGACGAGGACATGACCGACATCGGTTCTGCAATCCCGACTCTGACTTACGGTATTACCCTCAACCTTGCTTATAAGGGTATCGACCTCACCGTGTTTGGAACCGGCGTTTCAGGCAACAAGATTTTCAACGTGCTTTACCGTGCCGACTCTCCCATGGGTAACTCTTTGAAATATTACATGGATAATGCCTGGACTCCCGAGCACCGCAACGCTTCTATGCCTGAAGTAGGACAGGTTGCACAGGACCGCAACTTCTGGAGCTCAAGCGCATCTATGTTCAGCGGCGCATACTTCAAGATTAAGCAGATACAGCTTGGCTATACGTTGCCTCAGAAGCTTACAAGAAAGGCATACGTGAAGAACCTCCGCTTCTACGTTTCGCTTGACGACTTCTTCACATTCTCGAAATATCCCGGTATGGATCCGGAGACCGCAACCCGTTCGGGCAACGGTGCCGCCGGATATGACATCGGTTCTTACCCGACAATGAAGAAGATTACTTTAGGTGCTACTATCGGTTTCTAATCCGCCTATGGACTAAGTATCATAATAATAAATTAATTACATCATGAAAAAAATATTATATTCCATATTTGGCCTGTGCGCGGCCCTCTTCCTCGGAGGATGTGAGGACAGGCTCAACATCGATCAGAAAGGAGTCATCTCGGCAGATGATTTTTATAAGACTGACGCCGACGCTGAAAATGCCGTCAACAACCTCTACCAGTGTTTCTGCTTCCATATAGCCGGAAACGAAGGTGTCTATGTCGCACTCCCCGTGCTTTTCAATGAAGCCGGCGACGATATGCTTGCCGCAGGCAACATGTACGGCGACAATGACTTCGGCGCTCAGATTAACGAATTCCGTTACGACAACCAGAATGAGGTTATCTCCAACACATACAGCGGACTGTATGCCGTGGTATACGATGCCAACACTATTCTTGACAGACTACCCGATGACAGCCCTGTTAAGAAACGTGTGCGTGCCGAGGCTCAGGCCATGAGAGCGTGGGCATACCTTATGCTTGCTATAGGTTGGGACTGTCCTCCTCTTGTTGAAACGGTTCTTCCCGGCGATGCCAAGCCGACTAACTACGAAGGCGGACACAAAGAACTGCTCAGATGGGTTGCCGAACAGGCTGAAGCTACTGTCGCTGACCTCGACGAGCGTACCAGCCCCACCGACAAGGTTGGCGCATCAAAAATCACCAAGGGTTTTGCTCTTACCGTAGCCGGAAAGGCCCGTCTGTTCATGGAAGACTATGAGGGTGCCAAGAACAACCTTAAGCAGGTCATCGCTTCAAACAAGTATGAGCTTGTTCCTACCGACCGTTGGGCAAACTTGTTCCACGAGTCAGGCGACCTCTGCGAAGAAATGATTTTCCAGGCCAACGTGATTGAAAACGCCAATGTAGGCGACTGGAGCAATAAGATACAGCGCACATCGTGGATGTGGATTCAGTTCTGGAACTGGCGTACCGACAAACTTGCCTCGAAGCCTTCGTTCATCGGTGCCGACGGTTGGGGCGGACACGCTATCCGTGCTGACTTTGCTGAGCGCATGCTTGCCAATGACGGTGATTCACCCCGTCGTAAGGCTACGTTCATGACTCCCGACGAGTTTCTCTATGAAATGGATTGGAACGGTATCGATTCTGATATGACTCGTGAACAGCGTGAGACAAGCAACCAGATCGGTATCAAGGCTTCCGACGGTCTTTATGGCTTCGGCGGTTACTTCGCCCACAAGATAGTTCCCTGGCCCGAAGACAACGAGAAGGGCTGGTATGGATTCAAGAATCTCACCATATTCCGTTATGCTGAAGTGTTGCTGATGTATGCCGAGGCTTGTGCCGTTACAGGCGACAACGATGGTCTGCAGTATCTGAATGCTATCCAGAACCGCGCAGGTTCGGCCCACGTGTCATCGGCTCTTACTCTTGACGAGGTTAAGAATGAAAAGGCTTATGAAATGTGGATTGAGGGCGTACGCTTCCCCGACATGGTACGTTGGGGCGATACCGACGGAGTTGTGAACAACGGTAAGAATATCCCGTCTACCAAGGATGCTTTCTTCACCAAGGGTGAACCCAAGCACCGTATCTATGTGGAATACTCTAATCCCAACAACGGACCTACAGGATTCGTTAAGGGCAAACATGAATACTTTGCTTATCCGTTTGTGACAATCTCACGTAACCCGAACCTGAAGCAGAATCCCAGCGGTCTGTAATGCCGATTACTGAATAAAGGCTCTATAAGAGCTGTAGATATGAGCAGGCCGTGCCAATTGGCACGGCCTGCTTTGTTGTTTATACGGAGTTGTTGATGCGTCACCGGTGCGCCATGCGATGCGTAGTGCGTGGATGCGCCATGCCGATGCGCCGGGTGCTGTATGAGTCACCGGTGCGCCTTGTGCAGTGTGATGTGCGGGATGCGGATACGTCGAAGACGTATGATATGTTAATCCCCACGTTTTAGGGGTCGTAGACCCCGTTACGTGGGGTCCTGCGGCACTCCTCACACCCTCTGCACGTCGGAGACGTGCGACCCGGTATCGACTCGTAGGAGTGGGGGGTGCAACGTCTCCGACGTTGTTGTTTAGGTTTGTCTTGCTTGCGCCCTCACGAACGCTCTCGCTTATCGTGAGGTTTAACGTATCGTCGCATCTCCGATGCGCCTTGCCCTGGATGCCTGTAGACGATGTGCAGGATATACGCCCTGCCGATGCGTGGTGCGTGGATGCGCCCTGCCGATGCGCCGGGTGCTGTA
>CAJTSJ010000034.1:19324-28487 GCA_910578785.1 uncultured Muribaculum sp.
ACGTATGATATGTTAATCCCCACGTTTTAGGGGTCGTAGACCCCGTTACGTGGGGTCCTGCGGCACTCCTCACACCCTCTGCACGTCGGAGACGTGCGACCCGGTATCGACTCGTAGGAGTGGGGGGTGCAACGTCTCCGACGTTGTTGTTTAGGTTTGTCTTGCTTGCGCCCTCACGAACGCTCTCGCTTATCGTGAGGTTTAACGTATCGTCGCATCTCCGATGCGCCTTGCCGGAGATACCTGTAGACGATGTGCAGAATATACGCCCTGCCGATGCGTGGTGCGTGGATGCGCCCTGCCGATGCGTGGTGCGTGGATGCGCCCTGCCGATGCGCCGGGTGCTGTATGAGTCACCGGTGCGCCTTGTGCAGTGTGATGTGCGGGATGCGGATACGTCGAAGACGTATGATATGTTAATCCCCACGTTTTAGGGGTCGTAGACCCCGTTACGTGGGGTCCTGCGGCACTCCTCACACCCTCTGCACGTCGGAGACGTGCGACCCGGTATCGACTCGTAGGAGTGGGGGGTGCAACGTCTCCGACGTTGTTGTTTAGGTTTGTCTTGCTTGCGCCCTCACGAACGCTCTCGCTTATCGTGAGGTTTAACGTATCGTCGCATCTCCGATGCGCCTTGCCCTGGATGCCTGTAGACGATGTGCAGGATATATGCCATGCCGATGCGCCGGGTGCTGTATGAGTCACCGGTGCGCCTTGTGCAGTGTGATGTGCGGGATGCGGATACGTCGAAGACGTATGATATGTTAATCCCCACGTTTTAGGGGTCGTAGACCCCGTTACGTGGGGGCCTGCGGCGCTCCTCACGTCCTCTGCACGTCGGAGACGTGCGGCATGGTGTGTTACTGGAGAAATATGGTCTGCGGATTGTATTCGGGGATGCCCGTGAATTCCTTGCTCCGCATCATCAGTTCCGGATGGTCGATGAAAGGCTGGTAGTGTTCCGCCCATTTGCGGTGGAACATTGTGTTCAGCAATATGCGGTTATACTTACGGGCAAGTTCAAAGTCGCCGTTGAGCAACGACGCACGTACCATATATTTTAGGAAAAATACGCGCTTGCCGTACTTGACCGTATGTTCCATGGCCCATCGGTAGGCATTGTTTGACTTCCCGAGGTGGTAATTGACAGGCACGTTCAGGAACACGTTGGTAGTGATGCCCTCTCGGCGCAATTCCGTGCTCTCTACGTCGAATTTGGGTCGCTGGATGCCGTAGACCAAAGGCAGTCCGAGACGCTTGCGGGAGAGGTTGTTGAGTATCATCATGTTGAAGTCTGGTTCAACGTCAGTCTCGTTAATCACTTTAATGGCATTGTTCCACTGGCTGTAGTCAATATAGTGAAGCATCTCGATGGCGCACTTTACCTGCTTGCTGACACTTATGGTGGAGGATATTACGCATGCTCCTCCGAGTACAAGTATGGAGTAGCTGAGCATGGGATCTACAGATATGCCTTTTTTCAGGGCGGCTGATGCTGAAAAGATTGCCAAAGCGATTGTCTGGATACAGAATATGGCCTTCAGCCATGTCTCGAAGCCGTCGGACGTGAATTCCGGCAATCCTTTTATATAAAGTTTGTCATTGTCGACCGACACTCCCGGTATGCATGTATAGCAGATCCACGGCACGATGACAACGACGGCAATTCCTGCCACGGGAGGTAGTAGATGCTTCCAATTGCGGCTTCCGACTGCGGAAACTGCTTCAAACACAGTGCAAAGACCAATGCTCAGAATCGCGTAGTAGCCGAAGGGAAGATATGCAAGCCCGGTCATTGCTAAAAGTACGGTACGGATCCATGCGGACGAAATCGAGCGGTAGGCATGGAAAATCAGTATGGATATGAATATGCCCAGGGTCTGCGAAAAGAAATATCCCTGAAAGTTCATGGTGAGCCATCCTTCGTCCATGCCCGACACTGAGCACAGCAGGCAGAGCGGAATGATGAACGCCAGCAATGACTTGCCGGTCTCGCGCAGTCTAAAAGCGCTCCGCAGGGCATAGGCCATCGCCACCCAGAGAGTTATCAGCAATGTGGATCCCAGCCACGGATAGTAAAATAACTGTATTAGAAAAGCCCCGATATATTTAAGAAAGCCTCCGGGATAGTATGTTGTCTGTTTCCAGAAAAGTATGTCCGGCTCAAACAGCGACATCTCATCAAACCAGCGAAGCATGGTGCTGTTCATCACCGGCAGCAGAATGTAGGCTAACAGGGCAAAAACAATTGCCGTCATGTTGAACGGCTTCTTGATCCAGGTGGATATTTGTCGGTTAATATTTTCCAAGGTCTATTTTATAATAATGTTGTACGACATCAGTATGTCTGCAAATTTACGTAATTTATTTTGAATGTTGCTCCGCTTGTGCGGAAAAGAAAGGTGGAGCCGAACTTCCTTCTACTCCACCTCTCACGTTTCAACTATTTATTTATGAGAACCTCAGTGCCCGGTATCACTACCCGATCAAAGAGGACGAGGGATGTGAAAAAGCGGGTTATATCACTGTTTTCATCATTTATAACAAATTGAAACCGCGAATGGAGGTGCCCTATGTGTGATATTTCAAATAAAAGTGTTTAAAAAAAGTAAAGATGAAAAATGTTTTATGATAATATTATCAAATTAACTTAAAGGTTTAACGTTTATAACATTTGGCCGCTTTCATACGACTGTCGATACGAAATTTTCATATACTTCCGGCAGTACGTGGCGCAATGGTCCGCGGAGTCCTTTTGCCGTTGACAGAACTTTATTTATGCGCTCCATCGACTCGTCGAGAAGGTCGTTGGCGTACATATAGTTCAGCGCATCGTCGAATGTCTGCCGCCAGGTGTTTTCCACCGATTCCTTGACCCATGACCTGGTCGCCACGGCATAGCGCGCTATGCACTCCACAAGGTGCATCTTCAGGTCGGCTATAAGCCTCGGGCTTGGATGCAGGGTGGTGAATTCCTTGATGGCTTTTTTGCAGACCGACGTGCGGGTGCGTGCACGGCCTTTTGCAGGGAAAAATTCTTTCAGGATTACTGCCTTGTACTTTTCAAGCATGGCGTTCTCATTGGGCGATACGAAGTATTCAAGATACTCGCGTGCGTCCTTGCGGGCATCGTAAAGCTCAAGCAGCACTTCGGCCAGCTGGTCGCGGTCAAGCTCTTTCAGCAGTTTTTTAAGAGTGGTTTTTGACATGTCGGTATCGGTATGCCGCTAACTTGTCGGAGCGGGCGTTTATATCTGCAAATGTAGCAATATAAAGTGTCAGCATCCGGCAAAATGGATAAATTATTTTTGAAAAAGAGTGTTATCGCCTTAAGATTGTTCTGTTTTTCTGATTTGGTGTTCTGTTTTTCTTGTAATAAATGCTTTTTATCCAATAAAAATACCTACCTTTGCGCCAAATAATATTAATCATAACAAAATTTCAAGAAATGAAGAAGCTGTTTTTATCACTTATAGCTGTTGTTGTTCCATTACTGACATTTGCCGAAGGTTACCAAATCAACACTCTGAGTGCCAAGCAGGGCGGTATGGCCCACACCGGAGTGGCTCTTAAACTCGGTGCTGAAAGTATGTTCTTTAATCCTGCCGGAATGGGTTATATGGACAAGACCCTTGACTTCTCGGCTTCGATGAACGGAGTGATGCCTACCGCCAAGGCCAAGGTCGACGGTAAATGGTATGAAACCGACAATAAGGTGAGCACGCCGATGATGGTGTCTGCCGCATTCAGCGTATATGATAATTTTAAGGCCGGCATCACATTGTATACACCCTATGGAAGTAGTATTAACTGGGGCGACAACTGGCCCGGCGCTGTATTGAACCAGAAGGTCAGTCTGGCCACATTCACTATTCAGCCCACTTTGGCATGGCGTATAACTCCGAAGCTTTCGGTAGGCGCCGGATTGATGATATCATGGGGCAATGTCGATCTCTATAAGGGGCTTGTGGTTCCGCAGACCATGGACATGATGCTCGGCGCATTGGGCAATCAGTACACATTCGGCAATACGACTCCGGCTTCGGTCAATCTGACGGGAACAGCCAATCTGGCATTGGGCGTCAACGTCGGTGCGATGTATGACATCAGCGAACAGTGGACCGTGGGTGTGAATTTCCGCTCGAAAATGTCGATGAAAGTCAAGAAGGGTGATGCTGAAATCCTTTATGCCAACGAGGTTGCCGAAAATGTGTTGGGCCAGCAGCTAAATGTGCTTAACACTGCCAATTTCTCGGCAGAGATGCCGATGCCTGCCGTGCTGACTTTCGGCGTAAGCTATAAGCCGATGAGCTCTTTGATACTGGCTTTCGATGCACAGATGACCGGATGGAACACATACAAAGAACTCAGCATCGACTTTCTTGACGACAAACTGGTCGATTACAACCAGAACCTGACCAAAAAGTATAAGAATGCATGGGCATTCCGCCTGGGTGCACAATACGCTCTGACAAAACGCATGGATATTAGAGCCGGATTTATAGTTGACTTTACTCCGGTCAACGAAAATCACTACAATCCCGAGACCCCAGGCATGACCAAGCTTGAGCCGTCTGTCGGTTTCTCTTTCCGTCCGATAGACAATCTGTCGATAGACTTCTCAATGATGTATGTGGCCGGACTTGGAAAGGACGGTGCGAAGTGTACGTATGACGATTTGCTGGCTAAAACCATCAATACAATGATGCCTGGTGCCAATCTGCCTCTGGAGCGTACGTTCAAGGCTGACTACCGTGTGAACGCTTACGTTCCGTCAATCGGCTTGTCGTATTCATTCTGATACTGTACATAATAATAGATGTGATAATAAAGTGAAGTCCCGCAGACAAAACTGATCTGCGGGACTTCACTTTTTGCTTATTCTGTAAGCGTCGTTACAGGATTCCGTCAATAGTATTGGCGAGCACACTCTTGGCTTGGGAGCCTGCGAGTCTGTTGACCAGTTTGCCGTCCTTGAAGAAAAGTATGGTGGGAATTGACATGATACGGAATTCTTCGGCAAGTTCGGTGTTTTCGTCAACGTTGTATTTGCCTACGAATGCCTTGCCTTCGTATTCTTCAGCAAGCTGTTCAATAATCGGGCTCATGCGTACGCACGGACCGCACCAGGTGGCCCAGCAGTCAACTACTACCGGTTTTCCTCCGGCAATGTAATCCTTGACATTTTCGTCAGTGAATTCGATTTCCATTGTTGTTCTAATTCTATGATGTTAATTTGGTATGGCAAAATTATAAATAAAGTGGGTTATGGCAAACAAATTGAACTAAATTCGCTTATCGCATATCGTGTCGCGTCTATGCGTGGTTTATCTCGAATTCGATGTCCATTTCGTCGAGGGTCGTCAGCAGATGTCGGCTGATGGGAATTTTTACGCCCGATGCAAGTTTGAGGCTTCGGTTTAGTTCGGAATCCCTGATTCTGAAGAATAGGTTGCTGCGGTTTTCCGCAGATGTCTTAATTAGGTCGTTGAGTATGCCGTGCAGATTTTCGTTGACGGCTTCAGCATTCAGATTAAGCGTGATGCCGTCGATCAGATGGCCTTTAGACTGTTCGAGCAATGATATGCCGGTGATCTGGAACCGGATGTCGGAATTGGCGAAGCGCCGGCCGTAGCGGCCGCGTATTAATATGGGTGTGCCGGTGATGCCGAACTTACCATAATCTATGAAGTCCTGTCCGAACAATGTAAATTCAGATGTCCCCGTGAAGTCTTCGATTTTTAATATTCCGAAGCTTCCTTTGCGCCCCTGTTTTATCGTGTAGTCGGTGACCATGCCTCCGAGCAGGTATTCGCGGTTCTCGACCGGCTCTTCCTCGGCAAATTCCTTCAGCGAGTGCGAGCAACCGTATTTGATTTCGATGTAGTAAGGGTCGAGCGGATGACCGGAGAGGTACATGCCCACAAGTTCGCGCTCGCGGTCGAGCTTAACTATGTCGGCCCACGCTATGGCCGGTTTGACGGGCGGTCGACCGGCGGTGTTCAGATTCTCTTCAAGCCCTCCGAATAACGAATTTTCCTGGCTGTCCTTGGAATTCTGGAAATTTTGTCCGTAGCGCGACAGAAGCTCGGCAAGTGTCTCGCCTCGCTGGTTCTGTTCGAAGAAGTCTTCACGCTTAACCTCCGGCATGAAGCAGTCGAAGGCTCCGGCGATAGCCAGATTTTCGAGCGTACGGCGGTTGATGGCACCTTTGTCAACACGTTCTACGAAATCGTAAATCGAGGTGAACGGGCCTCCTTCGTTTCGGGCATTTATTATGGCGCTTACCACGTTGCCTCCGATGCCTTTTATCGCGGCAAGTCCGAAGCGTATGTCGCCCTCCTTGTTGACACCGAATGCCGAGAACGATTCGTTGACATCCGGACCTTTTACGCTGATGTGCATCGACTTGCACTCATCCATGAAGTTGGTGAGTTTGGTGATGTCGTTGAGGTTTCGGCTCAATACCGCGGCCATGTATTCGGCGGGGTAGTTGGCTTTTAGGTAAGCCGTCTGGAATGCGACCCATGAATAGCAGGTGGCATGGCTCTTGTTGAAGGCGTATGATGCGAATTTTTCCCAGTCGGCCCATATCTTTTCGAGCACTTCCGGTTTGTGCCCGTTGGCCTGTCCGCCTTTCAGGAATTTCTCTTTAAGAGCCATCATTTTGTCTATAAGCTTCTTACCCATGGCTTTGCGCAGCGTGTCGCTCTCGCCTCGTGTGAAGTTGGCCAACAGTCTTGACAGAAGCATGACCTGTTCCTGGTATACGGTGACCCCGTATGTGTCTTTCAGATACTGCTCCATGATGGGGATGTCGTAGACTATAGGCGACTTGCCGTGTTTGCGTTCGATGAAGTCGGGGATGTACGACATAGGCCCCGGCCGGTATAGGGCGTTCATGGCTATGAGGTCCTCAAACACCGATGGCTGAAGTTCGCGCAGGTACTTCTGCATACCTGGCGACTCGAACTGGAAGGTTCCAGTAGTGCGTCCTTCGCAGTAGAGCTGATAAGTCTTCTTGTCGTCGATCGGTATGGTGTCAATATTGACGTCGATGTTTCGGGTGATTTTGATGTTGGACAGGGCTTCCTTTATGATTGACAGGGTTTTCAGACCGAGGAAGTCCATCTTGATTAGCCCGGTCTCCTCGATTACGCTTCCTTCATACTGGGTGACAAGCAGTTTGCTTCCGTCCTTGTCTGTGGCGGTGCTTACGGGCACCCAGTCGGTTATGTCGTCGCGTCCGATGATTACACCGCATGCGTGCACGCCGGTGCCTCTGACGTTGCCCTCCAGCTCTTTGGCGTATTTCAGAGTTTCCTTTATCAGAGGGTCTGTTCCGTTCAGTTCGTTTATGAACTCAGGCACGTGTTCGTAGCAGTTCTTTAGTGTCGGCTTAAGTTCCTTGCCGTTGACTTCCGGCATGTGCTTCGGAATCAATTTCGTCAGTCGGTTGCTCTCGGCAAGGGGGAGCTGTTCGATTCTGGCTACGTCCTTGATGGCCATCTTTGCCGCCATCGTTCCGTATGTAATAATGTGGGCTACTTTTTCGGCACCGTATTTTTCGGTCACATATTTCAATACATCGGCTCGTCCGTCGTCGTCGAAGTCGATGTCGATATCAGGAAGCGATATTCGGTCTGGGTTCAGGAATCGCTCAAAAAGCAAGTCGTACTTTATGGGGTCGATCTGGGTGATGCCCAGGCAATAAGCCACGGCAGAGCCGGCCGCCGAACCACGTCCCGGTCCGATTGACACACCGCGGTCGCGTCCGGCCTGGATGAAGTCCTGGACAATCAGGAAGTAGCCGGGAAAACCCATGTTTTTTATTGTGTCAAGCTCGAAGTCTATTCGTTCGCATTGCTCTTTGTTCGGCTCGCCCCATCTTTTTTTGGCTCCTTCGTATGTCAGGTAGCGCAGGTATTCGTCGTTGTCGGTGAATCCGTCGGGTAGGGGGAAGTTGGGAAGAATCGGCTTATGGTCGATTGAATAGGTGGTTACTTTGTCCAGAATCTCGATTGTATTGGACAAGGCTTCGGGTATGTCGGCCCATATTTTGTTCATCTCTTCCTGGGTCTTCATCCACTCCTGTTTGGTGTAGCGCATGCGTTTCTCGTCGGTGAGAAATTTGTTTGTGCTCACGCAGATCAGTCGGTCGTGTGCTTCGGCGTCATTTTCATTTACGAAGTGCACGTCATTGGTCGCTATTAGCTTTATTCCATATTTTCGTGCTATGTTGATGAGTACGGGGTTGACTTTTTCCTGGAGTTCATATACCTCGCGGTTTCCCCCCGGCTTGTCGGTCCAGTGGCGTTGCAATTCTATGTAATAGTCTTCACCGAATGTGTCTTTGAACCATTTCACCTGTCGTTCGGCCTCTTCAATGTCTCCGGCCATTATTAACTTCGGTATTTCGCCTCCGAGACATGCCGAGCAGACTATAAGCCCCTCACGGTGGGCATACAGGGCCTCTTTGTCGGTGCGCGGATGATGGTAGAATCCTTCGGTCCATCCTTGAGAGACTATTTTTACTAAATTATGGTATCCTGTCTCGTTTTTCGCCAGAACTACGAGATGGCGCCCCTTGTCTGTCTTGTCCGACTTTTCACGCAATGAATTTTTGGCTACGTACATTTCGCATCCGAATATGGGCTTCAGAAGTTTTTTCCTTAAGGCATCGGCTTCGTCGCGTTTGCTTTTCGCCGTTTCTTCGTCACCCTGCTTCGATGCTTCTTCCGCGGCCTTCTCCGCCTCCTTTATCTGGTCATTGGTCTTGCCGTTCTTCTTTTTAGCGTAGTTGTAGAATTCTTTTATCCCGAACATGTTTCCATGGTCGGTTATGGCCAGTCCTGGCATTCCGTCGGCAATAGCCTTGTCGACGAGGGCCGATACGGAAGCCTGTCCGTCGAGGACGGAGTACTGGGTGTGTACATGAAGATGTATGAATGGTTGCATAGTGTATTCGTGATGTTGTGACTTTAAATAGATGTTCACTCTTCAAAGTTACATCTTTATTCTTGAATATGTGTTGTCGGCGGTCTAATTTCGAGCCGGGCTTTATTATTATTAAGATATGTTATAAGGCGCGAAATGGGGTAGTTTCGAAAAAAGTTCACCGGAACAATGTTAACATAAGTTAAAAATAAAAGTAAAATAAATC
>CAJTSJ010000035.1 GCA_910578785.1 uncultured Muribaculum sp.
CATCTCCGACGTGCCCTACGAGGTAGGGGCATCTCCAAGACCCCACGTACCGGGGTCTACGCCCCCTAAACGTGGGGTTTCGCATATCATGCGTCTTCGACGCATACACAGACTCGCCGCAAGGGCGACATCGGCGACGGAGCCAATACGTGCCGGAGGTGGCCGACGGGCAGACATATGACGGATGGGAACGGACGTCAGAAATGCCGGGCTATGTGCGTCGGAGGAGCAGGCGCGTCGGAGACGCGACCATGTGTTGAACCTCACGATAAAGCCACGACAGTGGCGTTCGTGGGGACAGGAGCATGACAAAAAGACACAACGTCGGAGACGTTGAACCAGGTGGCTTTAAATGTCGCACATCTCCGACGTGCCCCACGAGGGAGGGGCTTCTCCAAGACCCCACGTACCGGGGTCTACGCCCCCTAAACGTGGGGTTTCGCATATCATGCGTCTTCGACGCATACACAGGTTCGCCCTCCGGGCGAGACCGGCGACGGAGCCAATGCGCGCCGGAGGCGACCGACGGGGAGACATGCGGACGTACGGACCGTACGTCCCTACATTTCGTGGTATGATATATGACGGATGGGAACGGACGTCAGAAATGCCGGGGCAATGTGCGCCGCAGGGGGGATGGATTGCGGAGAGGGGGCGAACCGTTGCGGCGGGGAGGGCGTTTATATGTTAAGTATTTAATTATCCGATATAAGATGCGACAAATCATCACCCACTTTACGGACGACGACCTTTATAAATTTACGATGTGCTGCGCGGTAATCGAAAATTATCCGCGCACGCGTGTCAAATATAAGTTCATCGACCGCACCGGCACGATATACCCGAAGGGATTCGCCGACGAGCTTCGCCGCCAGATAGCCATGCTCGAAAACCTCGCAATCACCGAGGAGGAGATAGCGTTCATGAAACGCCGGTGCCGCTACATACCCGACTGGTTTTACAGTTTCCTCAAGGGGTTCAGATATGACCGGCGCTGGGCCACGGTCAGCCAGGACGAGGAGGGGCATCTGAGCGTAGAGTTCGAGGGGTGCTGGAGCAACACCATAATGCTTGAAGTGAAGGTGCTTGCGATAATCTCGGAACTGTACTACATGATGACCGGGCAGGCCGACAGCCTGGACTACGGCGCGCACTATGACCGGTCGTTCGGAAAGGCAGAACGGCTTATCGAGGCCGGATGCACATTCAGCGACTTCGGAACGCGCCGAAGGGCTTCGTTCAAGGCGCAGGACACGGCGGTCAAGGCCATGAAGGAGTGCCAGAACGGACTGAAGGGCCCCGAAAGCTTCATCGGCACGAGCAACGTGTACTTCGCCATGAAGTATGACCTCACCCCGGTCGGAACCATGGCCCACGAACTGATATGCGCCCTCGCCGGCATGTACGGTCCTCAGATGGCCAACTATCTGGCCATGAAGACGTGGTCAAAGACCTACCGCGGGGCGTTGGGCACATTCCTGTATGACACATACGGCTGGCGCATATTCAGCCTGAACTTTTCGGAGGACTACGCCAACATGTTCAAGGGCCTGCGGGTGGACAGCGGCGACAACTACAAGGAGCTTGACATGATTGTGGAGAAATACAGGTCGCTCAACATCGACCCTCGAAGCAAGCAAATCGTGTTCAGCAACGGACTCGACGTGGACGAGGCGATAAGAATTCAGAAATATGCGGAGGGGAAGTGCCAGCCGTCGTTCGGCATAGGCACATACTTCACCAACAACTTCCCTGACGTGAAGCCGATGAACATAGTGATAAAACTGCTGGCGGTGAAGATCACGGAGTCGTGGCCGTTCTACTGCAGCACATGCAAACTGAGCGAGGACCACGGTAAATATACGGGCGACGAGGCCACCGTAAGGCGCTTCAAGGAGGCCATGCACCTATGAGAGCACGAGCACGAGTATCTGCGACAACAGGACGCGGACAAACATGCCGAGGGGATAGACCGTGGCGTAGGCCACGGCGGCATTGTCGCCCGGCAGGGTGTCGTTGGCATAGTTCAAAGCCATCGGATTGGCCATAGCGCCGCACACCATGCCGCAGGCGGAGCCAAAATCGACGCCGCTCCTGCGCACTGCCCACGCCGCCATTATGATGACCGGCACTATGGTTATCAGGAAGCCGAAACTGATCCACGCGAGTCCGTCGGCGCACATGATCGTGTCGAAAAATCCGGCTCCGGACTCAAGGCCGAGGCACGCAAGATAGAGGCTAAGGCCGATGCCCCGCAGCATGAGGTTGGCCGAGCGCGTAGTGTACGTGACCAGATGCAGGCGCGGTCCGAACCGGCCGAGCAGAATCCCTACAATCATAGGCCCACCGGCGAGGCCGAGCCTTACCGGCATGGATATTCCGGGAATGACGATGGGAATCGAGCCGACTATAAGCCCGAGCACCATGCCGATGAAAATGACGGCAAGATTGGGGTCGCGCAACGTGGCCTCGGTATTGCCGAGGAGCTTTGCCACCGCGTCGATGGCTTTCTGGTCGCCGACGACGGTGAGACGGTCGCCGAGCTGCAGAATCAGTCCGGGAGTGGCGAGAAGACGCACTCCGGCGCGGGTGACGCGCGAAATGTTGATGTCGTAGCTGTTGCGAAGGCGCAGCGAGCCGAGACGCTTGCCGTTGATCTCAGGGCGCGTAACCACTATGTGGCGGCTTACCACGTCGGAATCGAGGGCGTTCCAATCGATGTCCACGGCATTGTAGTCGCGGTCTTCCTGACGGCCGAATATTATTCGAAGCTCGGGAAGCTCGTCGTCGGTGGTCACGACAAGCAACCTGTCGCCTGAACGGAGCACAGTGTCGCCGGCAGGTATGGTCACAGTTCCGTCGCGCCACAGACGGCTGATGACGAAGCGGCCCTTGGCGGCCTTGGCGACGTCGCGTATGGTCAGACCGTCGATGCCCGGATTTTCGACGCTGAACCCCGCCACAAACGTGTGGTCGGCCTCATCGGCCGAGACGCCGCGGCGTATGTCGGACGGACGCACAAACAGCTTGCGCACCACTATCATAGCCAGAATCACACCTACCACACCGAGCGGATAGGTCACGGCGCATCCGAGGGCGGCACCCTGCGCACTCAGTCCAAGCTGCTCAAGCGCCTGCTGGGCGGCACCGAGCGCCGGAGTGTTGGTGGTGGCCCCGCACAGCACCCCTATCATGTCGCTCATGGGCATCGAAAAGATGAAGCAGAAAGAGACCGCCATCAATGTGCCGAGCAGAATCACCCACAGGCCGAGCAGGTTAAGCCCCACTCCGCCACTACGGAACGAGCTGAAAAAGCCGGGGCCGACCTTCAGACCCAATTCATAAACAAACAGAACCAAGCCGAAACTCTGTGCATAAGACAGCATGGCCGGGTCGATGCTGAAGCCCAGGTGGCCGGCAAGAATGCCCATAAAAAAGACAAAGGTGACGCCGAGACCTATCCCGCCGACCTTTATCTTGCCAAGCCCCAGACCGGCCGCAATAATCACCGACATGACTATCACGGCCTGCAGCGGCGTATGATCGAAAAAAAGACTTTCTATCCAATTCATGGGTGCAAAATTAGACATTTTTCCCCGAACCGCTCCAACAGAGGCCTGATATTTGCCAAATAATCGCGACGCGGAAGGACAACGACAGACCTGATTTATCCGTTTTTAGAAGATAATATATCCAATTATGTAAAAATATCAGGAGGTATTTCGATATCTTTGCATCAACTTAAACTTATCAATCTTATCAACATGAACAAAATAGCAACCCTGCTGATGATTTTATGCGCCATCAACCTCTCGGCAACCAACCCTTCCGATAAAAACCTGCCGGATATAGACTATGTGGGCGACAGCATAGAAGGCCACAGACTCGACATACATCTGCCCGACACTGGAGCCGACTCCTACCCTGCCGTCATTCTGATTTACGGCAGCGCATGGTTTGCGGACAACGCCAAGGAAATGGCATTCAACACCATGGGTAAAACCCTACTTGACAATGGCTTTGCCGTGGCGACAATAAACCACCGCTCAAGCATGAAGGCAAAATACCCGGCACAGATCCAGGATGTGAAGGCCGCAATCAGATATGTAAGGGCAAATGCCGGGAAATACGGCATCGACCCGTCGTTCATAGCCATCGGCGGATTCTCGTCAGGCGGACATCTGTCGGCACTGGCGGGAGCGACCAACGGCATAAAGCGACATAAAGCCGGGAAAACGGAAATAGACATCGAAGGAAAGCTCGGCGAGTTTACCGACACGGACAGCCATGTAGACGCGGTGGTCGACTGGTTCGGCCCCATCGACATGAGCAGAATGGAAAACTGCCAGACTACCAAAGACGGCAATTCGCCCGAGGCAGTGCTGATAGGCGGAGCGCCCGCCGACAATCCGGAGCTGATCGAACTGCTCAACCCGATGACGTACATCAACGCCGACTGTCCGAAATTTCTCGTCATACACGGCGATACCGACGACGTAGTGCCGCACTGCCAGAGCGTGTACTTCTCAGAACTGCTCGACAAAAACGGACTCCTCGAGGAGTTCGTGACCGTTCCGGGCGGCGGACACGGCCCCGTGACGTTCAACGACGACACCTTCAGACGCATGACCGACTTCCTTAAAAAGGAACTCGAGGCCAAACGGCGCCGACAGACAAATCCGTAACAGACTGATTTTTTCGCCACAGTCAGCCATCGGACGGCAATATTTTTGTAACTTTGCCTTTAAATTTCCCACATCGAGTTTTATATATGCAAGCAATCATATTAGCAGCCGGACTGGGACGAAGACTGGGCGAACTGACATCGGACAACACTAAATGTATGGTCGAGGTCAACGGAGTGACACTTATCGACCGTATGCTCGAACAGCTCAGCCGTCTTCCGATAGACCGCGTGGTCATCATAATCGGCTACCGAGGCGACAAACTTAAGAAATTCATAGGCAACCGTTATCCGTGGCTCAACATCGAATATGTCGAGAACACAGCCTATGAATCGACCAACAACATCTACTCCCTGTGGCTTGCCAAAGACAAGCTTGTGGAAGACGACACGCTGCTTCTGGAATCGGACATCGTGTTTGAGGACGGGACGCTGCGCGCCCTTTACGATGAGAGCTGTCCGGACGTGGCGCTCGTGGCAAAATACGAGCCATGGATGGACGGCACGATGGTGCGCCTCGACCCGGCGGGAAACATAAGCTCGTTTGTCCCCAAGTCGGCTTTCAGCTACAAGGATATCGACTCATACTACAAGACGGTCAACATCTACAAGTTAAGCCGCGGCTTCGTCAACGCATATTATCTGCCGTTCCTTGAAGCCTACATCAAGGCCATGGGCAATAACGAGTATTACGAACAGGTGCTCCGGGTGGTCACGATGATTGACTCGTGCAACATCAAAGGCCTGCCCGTCGGCGACCTGAAATGGTATGAAATCGACGATGTGCAGGACCTGAAAATCGCAGAAGTGATCTTCGCCGACCCCGAACACCGCCTGGCCATGCTCCAGAAGAGCTATGGCGGATACTGGCGTTACCACGGGATGAAAGATTTCTGCTATCTGGTAAATCCGTATTTTCCGCCACAAAGGATGCTCGACGAGATGCAGGCCAACTTCGAGCCGCTGCTGCGCCAATATCCGTCGGGCATGAATGTCAACACGCTCCTGGCATCGAAATATTTCGGCATAAAGCAAAGCTATACGGCCATAGGCAACGGCGCGGCCGAACTGATCAAGGAACTGATGGACATGACCGAGGGACGGCTCGGGGTGACGATTCCGACATTCGAGGAATATGTCAACCGTCTGCCCGCCGACCGCACAGTCACATTTATGCCTGAGAATCAATCGTTCACATATACTTCGGCCGACCTCATCCGATACTTTTCAGACAAGGATATAAGCACGCTTCTCCTGATAAATCCTGACAACCCTTCGGGCAATTTCATTCCCGTGAAAGAGGACAGGAGTCTGCTTGAATGGGCTAAAGAACGCGGTATCAGGCTCATACTCGACGAGTCGTTTGTGGACTTCGCCACAGGAGGCACCGCCAACACCATGCTTAAAGACGACATTCTTGAAGCCTATCCCAACCTTTGCGTGGTAAAGAGCATCTCCAAGTCATACGGAGTGCCGGGAATACGCCTCGGCATCACGGCAAGCGCCGACACAAAGCTTATAGCCGAACTCCGCCGCCGATGTGCAATATGGAACATCAATTCGTTCGGAGAATACTACATGCAGATATTCGGCAAGTATGAAGCCGACTACAGACGTGCCTGCATCAAATTCGGACAGGTGCGCGACCGCATGTTCAGCGGTCTGTCGGCCATCACCTATCTGCGCGTAATTCCCTCCCAGGCCAACTATTTCCTGTGCGAGGTGATGCCGCCGTTCACGGCCCACGGACTTGCGCTGGAACTGCTGACACGCGGAAACATCCTTATCAAAGACTGCTCGTCGAAGCGGGGTTTTCCAGAAGGAGCGCAATTTATACGTATTGCCGTTCGCGACACTGCCGACAACGACGCCCTGATTGAAGCACTCAGGGTCCTCTAAAACCGGCGTCAACATGTCATCAGGCAGAAAAGTGGTGTTCGGAACAGTATGGTCGACGGTTGACCGGTTCGGCAACATGGCCATACAGTTTGTGGTCAACATGGTGCTGGCCAACCTCGTTCTGCCCGTCGACTTCGGCTACATCGGCGTACTTGCCATATTCATGGCGGTGTCGCAGGTGCTCATCGACGGAGGATTCGCCACAGCCCTTATACAGAAGAAAGAGCCTACGCAGACCGACTATTCCACCATATTTTTCTGGAACGCAGGGCTTGCCGTAGTACTGTATCTGGCGCTCTTCACGCTTGCACCGGTCATTTCGGGATTCTTCCGTATGCCGATTCTTACCGATGTCCTGCGCCTGTTTGGTATAATGCTCATATTCAGCGCCTTGTCACAGGTGCATGCCGTAAGGCTCCGCAAGTCGATGGCCTTCCGCACCATAGCTATCGTCAACATCCTGTCATACACCGTCGCCGGAGCCGTGGCCATCTATATGGCCGCGGAAGGCTTGGGAGTGTGGGCCCTTGTGGCCATGCAGCTCGTCAACACCGGCATGGCCTTCCTGCTATATTTTACCGTCACCAGATGGAAGCCGACCATAACGTTTTCGACCACGGCGTTTAAGTCGATGTTTCACTTCGGAGGCTACCTGCTGGCGGCGAGCCTGCTCCAGGAAGTGTGCAAGAACATTCCGAGCATCATCATCGGCCGGCGTTTTTCGCCCGCCCAGATGGGCTACTACTCTCAGGCCAACAAGCTCGACCAGATAAATTCATACGCCATACCGCAGGCACTCGTGCAGGCCATATTCCCCTACTATTCGCAGATTCAGGACAATCGCGAACAACTCGCCGCCACTCTGCTTCGCTGTGTCAGGGTGATAGCCTTCTGCATCTTCCCCATACTCGGCCTGCTCATAATCATAGCCCCCGACCTTATCACTCTGCTGTGGGGCGACGAATGGCTCCCGGCCGCCCCGTATTTCCGTATACTGTGCTGCGGAGGCATATTCACATGCCTGCAGAACATCAATTTCTATGCCGTAGCGGCCAGGGGCCAAAGCAAGGAGCTGTTTCGCTGGAGTTTCTACAAATGGGGCATGCTGACCGTCCTGCTCCTGACCGGTATGCTGTTCGGCATGCAAGGCATCATGTGGGCCTTCGTCATCAGCAATGCCAACATCTATGCCGTCAACGCCCTGCTGGCCCAGCGCCACACCGGACTGCGATTCACCCGACAGATACGCGGATGGATGCCTACCGCCATAGCCACGGTCATATCCATCGGTACGGCCTTCTTTGTCGGATTCCTATGCCGCTCGGGGATGCTTGGAGGAGCGTCGATGTCGATGATGATAGCGTCCTTCATCATGAGCTATGCCTGCATAACGGCCCTGTTCAGTTTCCGAGCAGTGGACGATGTCGCTTCAATCATCAAGCAATTAATCAATCGAAAGAAAAATGCCAACAACTGACGACTATTCCCGCTTCAATCCCGAAGGATCGCCGCTAAGGATGCACCAGCTCCGGATGCTCGATATGCTCGAATATATTGACAGCGTATGCCGAAAGCACGGAATACCATATTGGCTAAGCTCCGGAACCCTGATAGGCGCCGTGCGCCACGGGGGATTCATTCCCTGGGACGACGACGTGGATATCGAAATGATGGACAGCGACTACCGCCGGCTTATCGGCGTACTTGCCGAAGAAGCCCCGGCCAAGGACTATGCCGTGCAGACCACGGCCACGGATCCGGAATTTCTGTTTCCCTTCGCCAAGTTCCGCGACCTCCACTCCTTTCTGGAAGAGTACAACGGACTCGACTCGCTTCTGCTCTACCGTGGATGCTACATCGACATATTCACCCTGACCCCCTCGTCGTCGCGCCTGCTGCACCGCCTTGGGTGCAAACTCCTCGGCACGGAGATAAAAATGCGCGTCCACCATCCAAGGTTGCGATGGTTAAACGCGCTCATTCGCGGCGTGCTGCACCATGCCGTGTTCCCGGCCATGCGCTGTGTCACGTCCATAAAAGCCGGCCGGAGAGTACGCCACAAAATACCGTCGTTCTTCTCCGCACCCCGCGACCTGTCAGACATATTTCCGCTGTCGGAAGTTGAATTTGAAGGCCGCCGGTTCATGGCACCCGGCAGCTGCGACGCATACCTCCGCAAAATCTACGGCGACTACATGCGCCTCCCCGACCCCGACCAAATCCAGGTCCACACCTCCCAAGTCATCCTCAACCCCTAATCCCATAAAAACAAAAATCCGCAATTTAAATTGGCATATATAACGGGGAATACGATAACGCTATTTTTATTCCGGTGCTATTTTAACCGCAATAGATTTCCCTAAATAAAAACCCATATTCAATAATCCAAATTCTCATATAAGAGAATTTTTAGTGCCGTTTCAACATCTTTGCCAGTTGCGCATCCCATACTTGACAATTACATACCTAAATCGGAGAATTTGGAGGCTCTGTATAACCCTCGGCAGTATAAAACAAATACTCATTCATGACCAGACCTGTTATCATTTATTAAGTTCATTAAGTCTACTGATTGTGAATGTATTCATCCATAAAGCAGCCCTAACAGAAATCAAATCATTTATACCGGAAGCAAGAGAATATTTATCAAAATCTTTTTCTTCAATTCCAGCAAATTCACAAACAGTATGAGCCAATGCGCCACCTTTAATATCAGAAAGTATACGATCACGCTTGATATTATTTTCTGATCTCGGAAGAATTGAAAGATTAATGACCGAATCCATAAACCAATCAGGCACATTTTCGTTATTTTTCAGTTTAGATTGTGGAATAATGTGATCCATTTCACATCTAATGTTAGAATTGTAAGGATATAACTTCTTCCTTATAACCATTTGATAGTACAGCAAAGGCTCTATATTTGATTTTGCTATTGGTTGGGAATTATATGTACCTTTAAAGCATATCTCTTCCATAAAATTGCCCCAAGTAGCATTCTCTAATGGTATCAATCTATTTTTATATTGTTTTATATGTTTTGCCATCTTCGAATCTCCCGAACCCTTCCAAAAACCAGAGGCATTCTCGAAAACCAAATTATCAAACAATGCTCTTGCATGACGAAGAAAAGTATTAAGATTAGCTCCGGAATATCTTGGCTCACCTAAATCTTTCCAATCCTGCAATATAATAGTACAAAATTCAAATGTAGCCGATTCTCCCAACAACTTTATAAGTGGCCGTTGCCAAAGGCTGAGATTCTTAAAGAAATCGTCACCTAACAAAACAGCACACATTGAATTAAAATCTTCAACAAAGTCATCCACACTTTTAGGCCATTCTATCTCTTTATTCTGCTCCAATCCCGTGATATGGACTTTAGAGACTCCTTTCATAAACCAAGCCGCCAATAATCTGAAACCGTTGCTAATCTCATCTTTATCAATTCCCTTCTTAGTCATTACATTATAATCTTCAAAAAACAATTTTGAATCCTCTATTCTCCCCATTAAAGTTGCGGCCAAATCCCATCTGACAATTGAACCATCAGACAATGCAGTCACTCCAAGCCTATTATAGAGATTATCAACAAGACTTCTCACCCTATTATCTTGGTTGCTTATATACTCATTCCAAAACGGCTTAGCAGATATGAGTTCTTCGGGAGATAAACGTGTTCCCCCAGAATTAATTCTTGAAAATATATTTTGGGCATCAAGAGGTGTTACATTCTTTATAGAAATTACACCAATACGTGCTCGTTTGAATATTCGTTCAGACCGAGTAATGACATCCACAACACGAGCCATATCAGACCAATTCTTTGAAAGATACGCTTTGAAATCCTTCCTTTTTTCATCTTTTATATTTTCATCCATGACCTCCATAAAATATTCAGCTGATAGCTGCTTATTGTCTTTCTCTGCATCATCGCTTATTTTTAGGAGGAACGAGTGGAGTCTCTCGGGGTCAATTCTAAAATTATCCTTCTTTAGCGCATAAGGCAGATTAGATAGATATTCATCCAATTTAAATAACCGTTCCCATTTTCCATATCTTAACCCCGATTTGTCTATCTTTTTTTGATGTACCATAAGTATTATCTCAAGTAAAACGCTTAAGCCTTCTTGCTGACGTTTTCTGTCAATACCATCTTCATCTAAGTCACTTCCCGTATAGTCAAAGTCATCTCCCATACTTTTTCTTTCATCATCAGACATAGCAGCATATGCGACAAGGTAAGCATCAACTTTCTGCCAAAATTTAGCTTTTAGCGTGTCTTCGGACTCGTTGGGCTTGAATTTAATGTAATTTTTTGCAGCATCGTATACCGTATCAGGATTATTCCTTAATTCCTTCAAAGCATTACGTCTCTGTCGTCCATCAAGAAGCCAAGACGTACCTCGCTCATCGTTAATTACAATCACACCCAATGGATACTCTTTGAACATACTGATAGCCAATTCAAAGTTTTGATCAGGTTTCCATGTAGATTTCCTCTGGAAACGAGGCAACCTAATAGTGTTATCAGTTACAAATTCTGTTACGGTTCGTGTTTCAATGGAGTAACTCATACATTGGGGGATTATTGGTGTATATAAATTGTATTTAGCAAAGATAATGATTTTTATACAGATATGATTCTAAAAAGCATACTAAATATCAAAATTCAAGCGGATATATCATAATCTATGTAACAATATCTGAATGACATTACGCATATTCTCATAATGATAAATATACATATATTGCTTTATGAGCATCTTTATTTAGATAATCACAATACAATCAAATTTATTTAATACATACATATTTGTTTGGATTCTCTAATTATGCATTATTTCACTTTTCTGCCGTATCACGCTTATCAAATCCATTGCCACGTTGATACTCTTTTGCAATAATGATAGCTCGCTGTAGCTTTTCAGAAAGAAGTTTTTTGTCCGGTAATTTTGTGTAATATTGGGCAACTTTTACAGGCGAATCCTCTTCAAGCATAAGATACTCAATATGCTCTGTGTTTCCCTCGGAGCATAATATAAGACCAATCGGAGCCTCTTCTCCCTCCTTTCGGTCATTTCGGTTGAGATAGCGTAGATACAACAGCATCTGTCCCTCATGTTCGGGCTTAAAACGACCAAGTTTAAGGTCTATCGCAACTAACCTGCGCAATCCTCTATGGTAGAATAACAAATCTAATTTATAAACAGTCCCATCCACAAGTATGCGTTTCTGACGATCCACGAATGCGAAATCTGAACCAAATTCCTTAATGAACAGCTGTATTTGATTTAGTATAGCCGTTTCAAGGTCATTTTCACTGAACACATCGGGTAACCCTACAAGATCAAGGAAATAACTACTTCTGAATACAAGGTCTGGATGTATCTTGTCGGTATCCTTTATCGTGTCGAGTTCAGCCTTAATCGTCTTCTCCGGTCTACGACTGATCGCAGTCCTCTCATAGAGTTGTGAGTCTATTTTCTCGTCAAGAGTGCGTGTCGACCATTTCTCAATTCGACACATCTCCATATAGAATTTTCGGGCAAGTTCATCCTCTACAAACATCAAAGAACGAAGATGAGTCCAGCTCAATTGTCTACGCACCGCGTAGTCAATTTCAGTTTCAGAAAAAGTATACGCAGCGCGTAGACAATGTTGTAACTTTTTGAATCCCCATCCGCTCCCATATTTGCAGACAAGTCTTTCGGCAAGATGTTTGACAACTTGTTTTCCATATTCAGCGCGGGCGTTGTGCAATACATCTTCTTTTATTCTCATACCGACATGCCAATTCATACGACACGCCTCGGAATTTACATACACTGCCACACGATAGCGTGTATCGTCTATGATCGCGCATACATCATCGTAGAGTTTGGACTCTGCAATCTCGAGGATATACTCTTCTTTCATTGCCATTATTGCGAGTTTTATACAACAAAAAAATTAATTTACCAGACAAATTCCAACTAATGGTCTAACCACCAGACATACATTATACCATAGGACAAATCTGCGAGAGCTATCAACAACACAATACTACTGATTACCAGATATTTACCAAACTCACCGGTTAATAATCATAACCGGAGACTACAGCTTAATTTGCTCCAATCTCCGGCTAATTGTTTTATTGACTCATTCAGAGTCCATTAAGTACTATGGCTTGATTATGCGGTTAGCATGGGGGCTACTTGGCGATGGGGCAGCCCTGGCAGCGTTCTGCTATCTGAGTGAAGAAGTCGTTGCCCTTGTCGTCGACGAGGATGAATGCGGGGAAGTTTTCTACTTCGATTTTCCAGATGGCTTCCATTCCGAGTTCGGGATATTCAAGGCACTCTACCTTCTTGATGCTGTCGTGAGCCAGAATTGCGGCCGGTCCGCCGATGCTTCCGAGGTAGAAACCGCCATGCTTGTGGCATGCGTCTGTCACCTGCTTGCTGCGGTTGCCCTTGGCAATCATCACCATCGAACCACCTGCGGCCTGGAACTGGTCGACATAAGAGTCCATACGTCCGGCTGTCGTCGGTCCGAACGAACCGGAAGGCATTCCTTCCGGAGTCTTGGCCGGTCCGGCGTAGTAGATGGGATGATCCTTCAGATAGTCAGGCATCTCTTCGCCACGGTCAAGACGTTCCTTAATCTTGGCATGTGCTATGTCGCGGCCTACGATAATGGTGCCGTTAAGCGACAGGCGGGTAGATACGGGATACTTTGTCAGTTCGGCAAGAATTTCAGGCATCGGTCGGTTAAGGTCGATCTTAACGACATTGCCTTCACCTTGATTGCGGAGTTCAGCCGGGATGAGTTCGCCGGGATTTGTGTCGAGTTTCTCAATCCAAAGACCGTCCTTATTGATTTTGGCTTTGACGTTGCGGTCGGCCGAACAGCTCACACCGAGACCTACGGGACAGGATGCGCCGTGGCGGGGCAGACGGATGACACGGATGTCATGAGCGAAGTATTTGCCACCGAACTGTGCACCGAGTCCAATCTTCTGGGCTTCCTTAAGCAGAGTCTGCTCAAGTTCGACATCGCGGAAAGCGCGTCCGTATTCATTGCCTGAGGTGGGAAGATTGTCGTAATACTTTACAGAAGCCTTCTTTACTGTGGCAAGGTTCATCTCGGCAGAAGTTCCGCCGATGACGAATGCGATATGGTAAGGAGGACAAGCGGCCGTGCCGAGCGACTTCATCTTCTCTACAAGGAACGGAACCAGCTTGGCCGGATTCAAAAGCGCCTTTGTCTCCTGATAGAGATAAGTCTTGTTGGCCGAACCTCCACCCTTAGCCACGAAGAGGAATTTATATTCGTTGCCGTCGACAGCGTAAAGGTCGACCTGAGCGGGCAGGTTGCATCCGGTGTTGACCTCGTCATACATGTTCAGAGGAGCATTCTGCGAGTAGCGCAGATTGTTGCCGGTATATGTGTCGTAAACGCCGTGATAGAGCTGTTCCTCGTCGCCACCGCCTGTGTAGACATTCTGTCCTTTCTTACCGATTACGATAGCCGTGCCGGTGTCCTGGCAGAAAGGAAGCTGACCTTTGGCGGCAATCTCAGCGTTGCGGAGCATAGTCAGAGCCACGAACTTGTCGTTTTCGCTTGCTTCGGGATCACTTAGGATTTTTGCCACCATGGCGTTGTGCTCGCGACGAAGCATGAAGGCATTGTCGTGAGTTGCCTGACGGGCAAGCACTCGGAGGGCTTCGGGATTGACTACGAGCATTTCACGGTCGCCCCACTTCTCTACATTTACATACTCGGAGGTGAGGTGATAATACTCCGTAGTTTCGGGTGTCATAGGAAATGGTTCCTGATAGACAAATGGTTTCTGTGCCATATCTATATTTTATACTAAATTAGTTTTATACTTTTGCAAATTTACAAATTCAAGCAGAGAAAGCAAAAATATTTG
This sequence comes from uncultured Muribaculum sp., assembly GCA_910578785.1. Classification (GTDB taxonomy): domain Bacteria; phylum Bacteroidota; class Bacteroidia; order Bacteroidales; family Muribaculaceae; genus Muribaculum. The sequence goes on from CAJTSJ010000035.1 coordinate 14,505, forward strand.
AGCCAACTTTGCACTCGAAGCCCAACTGCTTGCTATCTTTGCACGTTAATTCAAGTATAACAACAGGTTTAAATACTGCACGATGAACTTCCGACTCCATCTGACCCCTAAAAACGGCTTCTGGATTTTAACCACGATAGTGACGCTTACGTTTATCCCTTATCTGGGCGAAGCTCTATTCAGCACAAAAGGCGAACCCCGCGAAGCCATCGTGGCCGTAGGCATGCTCGAATCAGGCAACTGGATACTGCCGGTCAGCAACGGCGACATAATCCCTTACAAGCCACCGATGCTCGCATGGTGCATAGCCTTGCTGTCGCTCGCAGTAGGCCACGTTACGGAATTCACCTCGCGTCTGCCGTCGGCCCTGGCTCTTATAATAATGACGCTGTGGGGATTCCGTTTCTATGCCCGCCGCGCGTCGGCCATGCAGTCGCTGCTGGCCGGGGTCATATCGTTTACGGCATTCGAAGTGTTCCGTGCAGGCTACGCATGCCGCGTCGACATGCTGCTTACTATGTTTATGGTCGGGGCGCTCTACAGCCTGTACACGTATTGGGAACGTGGCCTGAAAGGCATCCCCTGGCTCGCCGTGCTTATGATGAGCGGGGCCTGCCTTACCAAGGGACCTGTCGGCGTGTTTCTGCCGTGTATGTGCGCCGGTGTGTTCATGCTGTTTCAAAGGGTCAAGTGGACAGAAGCCGTATGGAAACTCGTCGTACTCGGACTGATGTCGCTCGTGATTCCGGCCGTATGGTATGTCATGGCATACATGCAGGGCGGACAAAAATTCCTTGACCTCGCCCTGGAAGAAAACGTCGGACGCATGACCGGCTCGATGAGCTACGAATCGCATGAAAATCCATTCTGGTACAACTTTATCACCGTCATCTCCGGATATGCGCCCTATACCGTGCTGTTGTTGCTTGCGCTGATTCCGTGGAGCAAGGTCAATGCGCTCGTTCCGCCGCGCATAAAGTCATGGTGGACTGAGTTCCGCGCCATGAACCCGGCCTATCAGTTCGCACTGCTCTGCACATTAATCATATTCGTGTTCTACTGCATACCCAAAAGCAAGCGAAGCGTATATCTGTTGCCGATATATCCGTTCCTGGCATTCTTTATAGCCGAATTCGTGATGTATCTCGCCCATATACGCCACCGCTCGATAAAGATATACGCGGCAATAATTTCGGGTGCGGCAATAATTGCCTACGCGACGTTTGTCGTGATTCAATGCGGATGGTTCCCTTACGGCATACTCAAAGGCAAACATGCACTCGAACAGTCAATGATGGTAACCAACATGTCGATGCATCTGAGCTGGATCCTATGGGCAGTGGTGTCGCTGTCGATGGTGGCGGGAGCCATCATGGCCATCAGGCTCAAAAAGCTCACCTACCGCTCCACGGTGCTCGGCACGCTTCTGACCACCGTGCTGATTTACTGGGCGTTCGCAGGTGTATACCAGCCCCGCATAATGAATGCCAAATCAGACAAACCGATAGCGGAATACCTCAACCGCATACAACCTGAAGGCCCTGTCTACTCATATATCGACACCGACCAGATGCGGTTTTTCACCACCAATTTCTATGCCGGCGACCGCATACGCCCCATTGAACTTGACGACCCCTCGACCGGTCTGCTCCTAATCGGAGTGCGCCAGGCCAAAGAATGGCTTCCGGCCAACGCCGACCGCTACGACTTCACACTCGTCAGGCATTTCCGTGCCCGCAGCTGCGACATGCGCGACCAAATCCTGCTCCTGCACTTCGACAAAAAGCAATAGAACCGACATAAACACTCCCTATCTTAAGCCTTTGCAAGAAAATATCCACGCTTTTGTTGCAAGGAGATTATCATTGTCATTATTTTTGTGTATTTTTGTATTTGCAACATATCGATTACAAATAAATGGACACAGATTTTTCAAAACCTATTTCCGGGAATATATCGCCGTTACAAAGGGTAAATAATCCAAATGATGTTTACCCCGATGCAATATTAAACATATCCAAGGAAACTGCATCTGTATTCCAATTAAAACGCCGATTTGAGAAAACTCCTTCAATGCTCGACCTAACCCCTCCATTTCAGCGAGAATTAGTGTGGAGCACTAAACAAAAAAGCGAATTAATCGAGTCCATAATAATGGGTATTCCGATTCCGGTATTTTATGTTAAAGAAAATTCCGACGGAGTATACGTAGTGGTCGACGGCAAACAGCGGCTTACCACTTTGTTTGAATATATCGACAATAAATTTGCCCTTGACAAACTTTCGATACTTAAGAATTACAAGGGATTAAAATTTTCAGAATTAAACACTCTCGACCAAAACAAACTTGAAGACTGCACTCTGACACTGAATGTCATAAAGGCACCGACAAGCGACAGAGTGACCTTCGACCTGTTTGACAGAGTAAATCGCGGAGGAACCAGACTGAACAATCAGGAGATGCGCAATGCTCTTTATCAGGGAAACTCGACTAAGTTGATTGACAAACTCGCCAAACACCCGAATTTTATACAGGCGACAGAAGGCATCGACCCGAAACACATGAAAGACCGGCTGTTAGTGTTGCGGTTTATTTCTTTTTACATGTTGCAGGAAAGTATCTCGCGGGACACCGAAAACAATTCGATACTGACCTATAAAAGCAATATCGAAGATTTCTTAGGCAAGAACATGTCATTTTTGAATAGCCTCGACAAATCCGACCGACTGCTTTCGCATTTGGAGTCGATGTTCATCGACACGATGGCAATAGCGACCGAATTCATCATTCCGCTGGGCGGATTCCGACTGCCTGCATCCGAGAACAATCAGAAGCGTCCTTTGAACATGGCGTTTTTTGAAAGTCTCAGCTATCTTATTGCGAAACACAAGTTTGCCTCTACCAACGAAGCAAAAATAGTCTACTACAGGCTCTTAAACAACCCCGCTTATCTTTCGTCAATAACCAAATCTGTTGACAGCAGCATACAAATCAAAGCAAGGTATAACTATATCGCGGATATATTGGACGAACTAAACTGTTAAAAATGATATCACACCTTATAATCTCAAACTACAAGTCAATCGGAATCGCAGAATTCAAAATGCGGAAACTGACATTGTTTTCCGGCACAAATTCTTCAGGAAAATCTTCCGCCATTCAGGCATTGCTTCTTGCAGTCGACAACATAAGCACATCCGAGGGAGAACGCAATCTGCGAACGACATATCTGCCAGTCATGTCGTTCAACGAATCCCGCAACTATATCACCAACGCCAAAGAGTACGGCGTAAAAATATTCTGCGGAGACGAGAATGCAGACATGCAGTTTCTGCCAAAAGACGAACAGTTTATCGCGACAACAGTCAGGCAGACCGGTACATTGCCGGAAGAGGTGTTCAATCAACAAAAAAACATATTTCACCTTTCAGCAATCAGATCCGGAGACCTCGGAAGCCCTAAAATGAATCCTAATCCCGACTCCAACCCACTGGGGAATAAAGGAGAATTCATTATTGACTACTACCATGGACATATGAAGGAAATACTTCAGCCCTCGCTTGTAGCGTATAACGAGATCAAGACTTTAGAAGGCCAGGTAAATTATTGGCTGCAACGCCTGACCGGATATACGTTGACAGTATCGTCGCTTGGTTCTGAATATCTTGTGCGATACATTTCGGCTGAAGGAAAGAGCCTGCATCCGTACAACGTAGGGACAGGCGTCAATTTTGTTGCCGAAACACTCATCGTCTGCCTGTCGTCGAGACTCGGCAGCACGGTAATCATTGAAAATCCTGAAATTCATCTTCATCCGTCGGCACAGGCCGACATGCTCGACTTTCTTGTGGCAATAGCGAATGCGGGAATACAGGTAATCATCGAAAGTCATAGCGACCACTTTTTCAACGGCATACGCAGATCGCTGAAAACGAGGAAAATCGACCGCGAAGATGTCTCTGTTTACAATTTCAAAAAAGAGTCAGGACTCACCATATCCGAGGAAGTTGAATTAAGCCAGGAAGGCGGCATAATGAATTATATCCCCGGCATGTTCGAGCAATTTGACATTGATCTGGATGCCATTTTAATGTAAAGTCATTGCCACGCATATATGGAATATATTCTTAACGAGCTGTCTCTTCACAGTCAATATGCCGACGTAGACGATTTTATAGCCCACGGGGCTAAGAATCTAATTGGAGTATTGTCAGTAATAAAGCAAAAGGACCAGTCTACCCTGTTAAAGAAGAGCGACATCTACAATGCCATGGTTACGAAAACCGACTCTCTATTTGATGTCATATGCGGCATGGGCCGAAAATCACGGACAGACGACAATATCAGAAAACTTAAGAGCCAACTCGCTTCGTTACAGAATCAGCCATTCTGGGATAATAATCAGCGGCATGATGCCGGCGATAATTACCAACGGATAGATGTCACCCCGCCGGAGCATGTCACCGGAACAGGATTAGCAGAAGCCTATGCCCGCGACACGCATGTAGTCTCGTTCTGCCAGTCGAGATATACAGCGGATTCCATGGTCGTATCGTTATTGCCGGAGAATGCAGCCAAAGAATTTCTCAACATATCCAATACCATACAGATTCTCGACTTACTGTTTGAGCAGGGAGAGATTGCTGTCGACAAATACATCCCTTTGAGGTTTTCAACAAAGCTGGATTTTTCACAATTAGATTCCAAACATGGATTAAACCTAATCGACGATAAAAACCAACAGCTTTTTGTGTCGGGATTCAGGAATTTCGAAAGCAAGACCTGGCAGCAGATTATTACTGACGACGGACTGGATTATAAAGAATTCAGCAAGAATAGAAACACAAATGATTTCTTCACCAAAGAACAGTGGAAATCAGGAATATATAAATTCCGCCTGGATTCGGAAAAGCGGTGTTTCGGACATAGGACCGGTGAGAAGTTCTATGTCTGGAGAATAGATTTAGACCATAAGCTCAGCGATCTGGGATAAGCCACAAATATACACCCATAAAAGAACGAATAAAAGAACGGAGTCGAATCCCCATACAGGGAATCCGACTCCGTTTATAACTAATCTTATTTTTGCGCCCGGACAATCGTCCGTCCGGGATTAATCAGAAATTATAGCCGAGGGTGAAGTTCCAGATTTTATTGTGGCCTTTGGGGCGCACATTCAGCTTTTCGTTGTCACGGAGCACGTTGCGCATGCTGTATTCATAGTGGGCGCCCACATAGAAGTTGCCCATGGCCTGGACGCCGATACCGAACTTGATGCCGGAGTCGTAGCGGTCGACGATACCCTTGTCGCCGTAGTAGTCGCCCTCCTGAGGCTTTCCGTCCTCACGGATGATGACCGGCATGGAGTTGGCGTCGGTACCCATCTCATAGCCGTAAACCGAATATTTGTTCTTTCCACCGAATCCGTAAGCGAAATAAGGGCCTACGTCAAGATGAAGCTGCGCCAGCTCGGCGACGCCCAGGCGGAAGGAGAACATGACAGGAATCTGCCAATAATTTCCATTACACTTGCCTTCGAGCATCTTGAGCTTGTTGTCGTTGCTGATGAGCATGCTGTAGGTGTTGCCTCTCGACACGAAGAAGATTCCCGGCTGGATTGCAAAATAGTTGCGGATATTGATGTCGACCACGCCGCCGAAAGTGAAGCCGTTCTTCCAGTTCTGGTTTTTCCACTTCATGTCGCGCGACGATGCGTCGTAGTTGTTCGTCAGGTTTGAGCTGGTTAACCCCACTCTGACACCGAACCGAAGCACCTTTGCCGGCTCCCCGGTATCAATAATGGTCTGCGCCTTCGCGCCTACTCCTCCCATAGTCAATAACAGCAATGCTATAACTATACGTGATAACGTTGATTTCATAGAAAATTTTTAATTTATATTTCAGTAAATATTAATTGTAAAATTAGCTATAAAGCAGGAAAATGCCAACTAACACACAAAAAAAGTTGAATTTTTGCCAAAAAAGCATCCTTTTAAACGAATCCGCCCCATCGCGCCGATTCAAGGAAAACTGTTCAGCCACGCCATCAAAGTTTTGCACATTAATCTACAATCAACTAAATTTGCACTGATAAACTACAGTATAACCAATCTCTAAAACTTTCATTATGAGAATCGACAAACACGGACTTTGGATGACCACACGCGATTATGTGTTCATCGTGTTAGGACTCATGGTCTATGCGTTCGGATTCACGGCATTCATCCTTCCGGAAAAAGTCGTTATCGGAGGTCTGGTCGGAGTAGGCTCGCTCATATACTTTGTGAGCGGGATTCCCGTGGCCATAAGCTCCTATGTGCTCAACCTCGTATTGCTTGCAATGGCATTCAGGATAGTGGGCAAGCAGTTCGTCATCCGCACCGTGTTCGGCGCCACCGTAATGAGCGGCCTGATAGGTGTGATGCAGCCCATGTTTACCGAGCCGCTAATCCAGCAACAAACCTTCATGAACCTCATAATCGGCGGCATACTATGCGGATTCGGAATCGGATTCGTGTTTACACACAACGGAAGCACCGGAGGCACCGACATCGTGGCCGCGATGGTGGCAAAGAAGACCAACGTATCCATCGGACGCATGATGATCTACTGCGACTTCCTGATCATATCGTCGAGCTACCTCGTGTTCTACCAGATAGACAAGGTAGTCTACGGACTTATAGTCACTTTCCTGGTAGCGTTCATGGCCGACCAGGTGATCATGACCAACCGCCAGGCCATCCAGTTCACCATCATCTCACACAAATGGGCGGATATAGCCGACGCCATCAACAACGAAGCCCACCGGGGATGCACAGTGCTCGACGGCATAGGCTGGTATACCAAGCAGGAGATGAAAGTGCTGCTGGTCATGTGCCGCAAAATCGAATCGGTGACCATATTCCGAATAGTGAAGTCGATCGACAAAGACGCCTTTATCACACAGGCCAATGTCAACGGAGTCTACGGACGCGGATTTGACATGGTGAAGCTTAAAATGCGAACCAACAAAAACCATAAAGAGACCCTCAACATAGATTCGTCCGGCGAAAAATCACAGACAGGCGCATCATAAATACCCGCTCATTTTTATTGCTAAAAAGTTATAAAAATTCGTCAATACCCGCAAAAATTTACTATCTTTGCGCTCTGCTTATTAGTGATTGGCTCACTGAATGCATTAGACCCTAAAAATATTGCTTACTAAATAATAATATGAAGTTATTACAAGCTAAACTCGACAAGTATCAGGAGCCCCAGAAAGCCAAGGCACTGGGAATCTATCCATACTTCCGCGCCATCTCCAGCGAACAGGATCCCGAAGTAATCATGGACGGGAAGAAAGTGCTGATGTTCGGCTCAAACTGCTACACCGGACTGGTCAACCATCCGAAAATCAAAGAAGCCGCCATTGCAGCCATAAAGAAATACGGTACAGGATGCGCTGGATCACCTTTCTTAAACGGCACACTCGACATACACAAAGAGCTTGAGGCGAAGCTGGCCGAATATGTAGGCAAAGAAGACGCTATGATTTATTCGACAGGCTTTGAGGTGAACCTCGGCGTAGTGTCGACCCTTACCGGACGCGAGGACTACATATTGTTTGACGAACAGGACCACGCATCCATCATCGAAGGCCGCCGACTGGCATTCTCAACAGCCCTCAAATATAAGCACAACGACATGGAGTCGCTCGAAAACCAGCTTAAGCGATGCGACCCCGACAAGGTGAAACTTATTGTCACCGACAGTGTGTTCTCAATGGAAGGCGACGTAGCCAACCTTCCTGAAATCGTACGCCTGGCAAAAAAATACAACGCGGCCATAATGGCCGACGAAGCCCACGGTATCGGAGTCTTCGGACGTGGCGGACGCGGCGTGTGCGACCACTTCGGAGTGACCGACGACGTGGACCTCATAATGGGCACATTCAGCAAGTCATTTGCTTCGCTCGGCGGATTCATAGCCTGCGACAAGAGCATCACCAACTTCCTTCGCCACCACTCGCGTTCCTACATATTCACAGCAAGCATCACCCCGGCATCTACCGCCGCCGCGCTTGCCGCGCTTGAAATCATGCAGAACGAACCGGAACGCCAGGAGCACCTCTGGGAACTTACCCACTACGCCCTTGATGGGTTCCGCAACATGGGATGCGAAATCGGCAACACGTCGACACCGATCATTCCGCTGTTTATACGCGACAACTACAAGACTTTCGCCATCACACGCGACCTTCAGGAAGAAGGCATCTTCGTCAATCCCGTAGTGTCGCCGGCCGTCGCGCCCCAGGACACCCTGATTCGCTTCAGCCTCATGGCCACGCACACCAAGGAGCAGGTGACCACGGCGCTCGAAAAAATTCAGAAAGTGTTCCGCGCACACAACATCATTCCATAGCAAAAGGGGAAACATATTATATAGCAGACAAGCGGCCCGGATTTATCATTCAGACAAATCCGGGCCGCTTGCTTATTTTATCGGTCGAAAGCGGGGACTGAACCCCGCTTGTTTCTCCATTTAATAGAATCTATGTATGCCCATGACCTCGCGCACTTCAGCAAGAGTCTTGGCGGCATTCTCGCGGGCCTTTTCCGCACCTTCACGCAACACACGGCCCATCAGCGCATCGTCGTTGCGCACTTCCATGATGCGTTCGCGTATCGGCAACGTGATTTTCAGAATGTCTTCGGCAAGCTGTTTCTTAAGATCGCCGTAGCGTATAGAGCAGTCGGCGTATGCGTCCTTAAAATGCTGAAGAGTGTCTGGTGCAGAGGTAAGCTCCATCAGGTCGAACAGGTTCTGCACAGGAACACTTACCGGCGAATTAGGCACCTTGGGGCCCTCGTCGGTAACGGCGCGCATCACTTTCTTGCGTAGAGTCTTTTCGTCGTCGATAAGATATATGCAGTTGCCTTCGCTCTTGCCCATCTTTCCCGAACCGTCCAGACCTGGCACTTTTACAGAATGATCCGTAAAGTTGAAGTTTTCAGGCTCCGGGAACAAATCGACACCGTAGAACGAATTGAATCGGCGTGCAAACCTGCGGGTAAGTTCAAGATGCTGCTCCTGGTCCTTTCCCACTGGCACCTTATGAGCCTTCTGGATGAGAATGTCGACGGCCATCAGTGTCGGATAGGTCAGCAATCCGGCATTGACGCGCTTGTTGGTCTCAGTGCCGATGATCTGCTTTTCGATATCTTCGTCGCTTTCATCGTCCTTCTTGCTTATTCCCAACGCCTTGCGGGCTTTGTCCTTGAACGATGCAGTACGCATCAGCTCACCGATGCCCACATGCATGTTAAGCAACAGGTACAATTCAGGTATTTCCGGCACATCGCTCTGCACGAACAATGTCACCTTGTCCGGATCAAGACCCGCGGCAAGATATTCCGCAAGAATATTTTTCACATTCTGATGAAGCATTTTCGGGTCGGGATGCGTGGTCAGCGCATGCAGGTCGGCCAGGAAATACATACAATTATAGTCATCTTGCATCCGGACGAACTTCGACAATGCACCGAAATAATTGCCAAGGTGCAGGTTGCCGGTAGGACGGATGCCGCTCAGTACTGTTTCTTTCATAATCTATCGTTTAATTTAACGCACAAATTTACTAAAATTTCGCCAATTAAGCGAGTCATGCATATCTAAATTTTCGGCATTTGCCGTGCCGTACAGCCACACCGGCGGGCGTCACTCAGTCTTCGGCGACTCTGAGAGCATCGACAGAAGCCGGTCATGAATTCCGGCACATGAAGCCACCACTGAAATGTTGCGGTCGGAACGGAAATGCGTAAACCTGGCACCGGCCTCTTCAGCTATCAAAAGCCCCGCGCTGACATCCCATTCATGAAGGTTAAGTTCCCAATAGCCGTCAAGGAAGCCGGCACCGACATAACTGAGGTCGATGGCGGCCGAACCGAGCCGGCGCATGCCCCTTACATACGGCAGCACACTTGTCAGATTGTCAACATTGTTGTCAGGGTTGATGTCCTTGTCTACGGGAAATCCGGTAGACACCACACACTCCCCAAGTTCGGTCTTGGCCGAAGCCTTTATCGGCTCTCCGTTCAGATATGCACCCTCGCCCTTCACCGCATGAAACAGCTCGTTAACGTAGGGAGCATACACCACTCCGAGCAAGGTCTCGCCGTTACGCTCAAGACCAATCGACACACTGAACAACGGCAATCCCTGGCTGAAATTAGTGGTTCCGTCAAGCGGATCGATCACCCATCGGTATTCAGAGGCATGGTTCTCTTCACCTGACTCCTCCGACAGTATTGAATGCGCGGGATATGTCCGGCGGATGTGGTCTACAATCAGCTTTTCGGCGGCCTTGTCGGCGGCCGTCACTACGTCGCTGTCATTAAGCTTCGACTTTACATTCAGCTCGCTTCCTCTAAAATAACGGAGGTGGACCGCCCCCGCTTCACGTGCCCACGAAATCGCGTTGAGCAACAGTGACGATGTATCCGTATCCATAATATATATGTGTAGTAAAAAAATCGTAAGACAGAAGACCGCCCGTAGCTGCGGGAAGCCTTCTGTCTTTTTTTAGTTCATTCAATCCCTCTTGCCGGACCGAAGCCCAAAAAGAGAATGCCGTTCATCACACTATTGCTGTTCGCGGCGGTCGATGATCGGGAGCTGACGCTTGAACACTTCCTTGAACGAAATCAAGGATTCGGTGCGGGCCAGACCCAGACGCTGCAGACGTTCGTGGATAATGTGGAGAAGATGGTCATTGTTACGTGCATACAACTTAATGAACATGTCATACTGACCGGTCGTATAGTGGACTTCAACCACTTCAGGAATAGCCTTCAGCTGCTCTACAACTTCATCAAACTTGGCGGGGTCCTTCAAGAAGAAACCGATGTATGCGCAAGTTTCATAACCGACCGATGCCGGCTCAATCAAACACTCAGAGCCTTTGAGTACACCCATAGCCATAAGTTTTTGAATGCGCTGATGAATTGCAGCACCTGATACACCACACTCGCGTGCAATTTCAAGATAGGGCTTGCGACCATTTACAGAGAGAGTCTGTAAAATCTTGTAATCCAGAGAATCTAACTGTGCTCTTGCCATAAACTTATTATTTTTATATTTTGTTTATCTACTAAAATTTTAAGGTTATTTCGTTTCTAAAGCAAAATTAAACAATTAATTGTTAACATTTTCATTTTTGCCCAAGAAATTTCATTAAATAACGCCAATTTTAGACTATTTTTGCATTATGAAACTAAATATTTACCCATTGACCCCGAAAAGCCCCCTTTTTGAGCGGCTTTTGACCCTATACCACGCGTCATTCCCTCCGGCCGAACGACGCCCCGATAACAAATTGTCAGCGCTGATGGAGACCGAGACATCGCCGATGGTGGTCAACGCTATCAAAATGGACGATGAATTTATAGGATTGATCACTTTTTGGGAATTTGACCATTTTATATATATAGAGCATTTCGCAACCGTCCACCATGTCCGCGGTATGGGATTAGGGACAAAAACACTTGATTATGTGAAATCGAAATTCTCCAAACCGATAGTGCTTGAAATCGAGATGCCCGAATCGTCGCCCATCGCGGCAAGAAGAATGGAGTTTTACCGCCGCAACGGTTTCAAACCGTTATGGGACTTCAATTATATACAGCCGCCCTACTCCCCGGAATTGCCGAGCATGCCGCTGCTGCTCATGTCGACCGGCGATGTCGACCCGCGTCATGTATCGGACACACTCCACAGGCAAGTCTACGGAGTAGCCGAATAGACTGCGCCGCCCGATGCGCCGAGCGGCCGTTAACCATATATTTGCAAACGTTCATATCATACAGGTCATGACACCCACCTTTACCCATAAGGGCATCAGAATTGTCCGCATTCTGATGCCTATCCTGACTCTCTTGATCGGCGCCGCAGGATGCGGCACCCGGCCTTCCTCCGGCAAGCAGGCCATCACCGTAAGCATAAGGCCACAGAAATATATGCTTGAAAAAATAGTCGGCGACAAATGGGACGTAAAGTGCCTGCTCAACAACACAGCCGACCCGGAATCGTTCGACCCCGGCATGACTCATCTGCTGAATCTCGAAAGCAGCAAAGCCTACTTCCGAATCGGGAACATCCCGTTTGAGAGCGCAATAATAAATAAAGTAAAGAACAATAATCCCGGACTGCATCTCTACGACAACTCCGAGGGCATATCATTAATAACCGGCACCCATGGACACCACGGATCGGACATCGACCCGCACACCTGGACCTCTATCAAAAATGCCAAAAAGATAGCGTCCAACATGTATGATGCCGTCGTCGAGCTTGACCCCTCGAACCGGAGCTATTATGCCGCAAATCTGAAGAAGTTTCTTCGCGAACTGGATTCGCTCGACACACAGGTCGACTCCATTCTCCGCCCGGCCAGAGGATCGTCATTTCTGGTGTGGCACCCGTCGTTAAGCTATTTTGCCCGCGACTACGGACTGCACCAGATCAGCCTTAGCCCCGAAGGCAAGGAAGCCTCGGTCAACATGGTCAAGAAGTCCATCAGCAGAGCCAACAATGAAGACGCCCGACTGTTTTTCTACCAGAAAGATGTTGATTCGCGCCAGGCGCTCAGCATCAACGAACAGCTCGGAGCCGAACTCGTGGAAATACATCCCCTCAGCTATGACTGGGATAAAGAAATGTTAGACATAGCCAATGCAATCGCAAGACAGACCAATAATTGACGTAGACCACGTATGGATGCAATATGACGGCAAGGCCATCTTGCGCGACGTGAGTCTATCCATATACAAAGGCGACTTTGTCGCCGTCACCGGACCCAACGGCGGAGGCAAGACCACTCTGCTCCGACTGATTCTCAGACTCCTTCACCCGACTAAAGGGCGAGTTGTATACCGCCGTGACGGAATAGAGGCCAAGACTCTGCCCATAGGCTATCTGCCTCAGAAAAACATGATCGACAGCAGGTTTCCGATAACGGTCAAAGAGGTCATACGGTCCGGGCTACTCTCATCGGCCCTTGACCGGAATGAAAAAGAACGGCTTACGGGTGAAACCCTCGAACTGATGGGGCTAACCGACCACACAGGAGCTTCTATCGGCGAACTTTCGGGAGGCCAGATGCAGCGCGCACTGCTCGGAAGGGCCATAATCTCCAAACCGGAAGTGCTCGTTCTCGACGAACCGCTCAGCTATGTGGACAAGCGGTTTGAACATCACCTGTATGACATAATCGAGGAGATAAGCCATCGCACCACCCTGCTCCTCGTAAGCCACGAGATGTCGACCATCGCAGGCATGGCCAACCGCCACCTCATAGTCGACCACTCAATCCACGAATGCACCGCCGCACATCACCGCATCATCACCACCTGCGACGAATAGCGGACCAGTTACGGACAAAAAAAGGCGAACCTTGATTATTCAAGATTCGCCATTGGTGGCGGGAGCAGGACTCGAACCTGCGACCTTTGGGTTATGAGCCCAACGAGCT
>CAJTSJ010000036.1 GCA_910578785.1 uncultured Muribaculum sp.
GCGAATTCGTCTATGTCCGTGGCGCAGGCATGGCGGTTGTGGGGGCATGATTTCTGGCATTCGTCGCATCCGTAGACATGGTTGCCGAGCGCGGTGCCTTGAGGCAGTTCGCCCCGATGTTCGATAGTGAGATACGACAGGCATTTACGCGCATCTACGGTGCCGTCGCCGTTTATGGCCCTTGCTGGGCATGCCTTAATACAGGCTCCGCAGCTGCCGCAACCGCCTGTGGCCGGACTGTCGGGGGTGATGTCGAGAGTGGTCAGAATCTCGCCGAGGAAAAAGTATGACCCTTTGCCCGGAATGATGAGCTGGGAATTGAGCCCGCGGACTCCGATGCCGGCCTTTACGGCCCAATAACGCTCGAACAGGGGAGCCGTGTCGACGCATACCCTGAATTCGCCGCCGGCCGAGACGCGGATTCTGTCGGCGAGAGTGTTGAGGCGTCCGCGTACCACGTCGTGGTAGTCGCGTCCGTAGGCGTAGTAGGCAAATTGCGGTGCGTCGGGACGCTGGAACCGCCGGGGATAGTAGTTGAACGCCGCCACTATGATTGAGCGCGCCCCCGGAAGCAGAAGCTCGGGATTCGTCCTGATGTCGTGGTAGCGGTCGAGGTAGGCCATTGATCCGTGTCTGCCGTCGGCTATCCACCTTCTGTAGGAGTCCGCCGCGGATTGGCCGACAGGCTCCACGCGGGCCACTCCGAGGGCCACGATGCCGAGTCCGTCGGACAGCAGTCTGAGGTGTCCGCTATGACATAGGCAGGGGCTCGAATTCATAGCCTTGTTCTTTGAGCCATTCGATGGCGCGCGGCAGGGCGTAGCGCAGGTTGGCTTCGGCCTTAAGCGAGTCGTGGAACACGATTATGGAGCCGTTGCGCACAAACTTCTTCACATTCTTAAGCACTTGCTCGCCATTGAGTTTTTTGGAGTAGTCGCGGGTCACGAGGTCGTACATGACGATGTTCATGTGGTCCTTAATGACTTTGGCCTGTCCCCATCGCATGATGCCGTGCGGCGGACGGTAGAGGATGCTGTCGATCAGCTTGTCGGCTTCGGCTATGTTGCGCAGATAGTTGCGCGACATCACTTTGAAGCCCTGCAGATGGTTCATCGTGTGGTTGCCCCAGCTGTGTCCGCGGCGCTTGATTTCCTCAAGCAGGTCGGGATTGCGGCGCACGTTGTCCCCGACAAGGAAAAACGTGGTCTTGATTCCGTAATAGTCAAGCAGGTCGAGCACCCACGGCGTCACCTCGCGTATTGGGCCGTCGTCGAATGTAAGGTACACGACCTTGCGCTTCTTATGTTTGATACGCCACAGCGCTTCCGGAAACAATATCCGGTATAGCAGAGGCGGCTGTTCAATAAACATGTCTGTCGTTCGGTTGTGGTTAAATAACCTTAGTCGGCATACTCATATTCCTCTTCGCCGTCGCCTGACAGATTCATGGGCGACTCCTGCTGCTGACGGCGCACGTAGCGCGAGAAGTCAACACCTTCGTTCTGGAGTTCCTCGATCAGCTTGTTGCTGTCGCCTCCGATTGATGCATACAGCTGGAGCAGATTGAGGAAATAGGTGTCGTAGATATAGCGGTCGGTGCGCGACAGATTGTAGAACTGGGCCGGTGTGAGCGACTGTATGTAAATCAGATACTGCTTGTAGAGGTTGATTTCGTCCATGAGTATCTTCATCGCCTTCTCGTTGGTGGCCGGGCTGTTGTTGGCCAATGCCAGGCGTGCATACAGGTCGACGAGCTGCGAACCTACGAGGCATCCGTACGGCGCGGTGTAGACGGGAAGTTTCTCCACCATAAGGTCGGTCACCTCCTCGGCTTTCTTGAAGCGGTCGGCTATGCGGGCTTTGAACTCGGCGCGTTGCTGTTCGTCCATGTTGACGGAGTCGGTGGTGTAGAATTCGTCCATGGTCACTCCTTCGTTGTAGAGTGCCGTGGCGAGGTCGAGCATGGTGCTGCGCGTGGTGGTCACCATTCGGCGCACGGTCTCGTCAAGATATATGTCCTTGGCCGACTGGGCCTTGTCGAGTCCGCCCCAGCGGAACTTGTTCATGATGTTGTCGTATGCCTTGTCGGTGTTGACGGCCATGGAGCCGTAGGCGGCGCCGGGATTTTTCACCGGGCCGACCTCATAGGCCATGCCTGTCGACTGCATATAGGGACTCAGGCCCATATAGTAGTCGTCGGGAACTGTCATGGCGAAGTATATCGGGCGTTTCCATCCGTTTTCGGCATTGGTGGCGAGCATGTCGATGGCAATCAGCTTGCTGAGGCG
Source organism: uncultured Muribaculum sp. (assembly GCA_910578785.1). Lineage (GTDB taxonomy): Bacteria > Bacteroidota > Bacteroidia > Bacteroidales > Muribaculaceae > Muribaculum. The sequence goes on from CAJTSJ010000036.1 coordinate 2,289, forward strand.
CAGACCACCTTCGGAGTCGTCGGTCATGTTCACGTCGATATAGTCTTCGATAGCAAGCGAGTCGCCCGCATTGACGCGTCCGGCCTTGATGGCGGCCGACTTGTCGACGGGGATGAACATGTTGGGATATTTGAATTCCTGAAGTCCGTAGGTGTTGTTCTTGGAGCTTGAGCTGTAGGCATCCTTAAGCGCCGCAAGAGCGTTGACCTTGGTCGAGTCGGGATTGATGAAGTAGGCAAACTGCATGCGGTCGTGGGCATAGTCCTTAGGCTCGGCGAGCATGTCGATGGCCGCGGCGTCGTAAGTGGGGTGCTTGAGCTGGTTCACGTACCAGTCGGTGGTCAGGTACGACAGATTGACCACGCGTACGTCTGTGCGGTAGCCTTCGACCTCCTGTGCATACCAGAGCGGGAAGGTGTCGTTGTCGCCGTTGGTGAATATGATGCCGTTAGGCTCTACGCTCGACAGGTAGTTCATGCCGAAATCGCGTGCGGCGTAGCGTCCCGAACGGTCATGGTCGTCCCACGTCTGCGACACCATCTGAAGCGGTACGAGCACACCGACCACAGCGGCCGCGCAGGCTCCGATCAGGCTTATCTGCGACGCTTTTTTGTCTCCGGCCTTCTTTTTGCTGTCTGAAAGGAGGGTCTTGATCAACTGCCACAATCCGGCTACTCCCATTCCGACCCATATTGCGAACGCATAGAACGAGCCGGCAAAGGCGTAGTCGCGTTCACGGGGCTGGTTTGGCGTCTGGTTGAGGTAGATGACGATGGCTATGCCGGTCATAAAGAACAGGAACGCCACCACCCAGAACTGTTCGATGCCGCGTTTGGAGACGAAGGCCTGCCACAGCAGTCCGATGATGCCCATTAGCAGAGGGAGCATATAGAACACGTTGTGCCCCTTGTTGTCCTTGCCGAGGTCGGCCGGAAGAAGCGACTGGTCGCCCAGACGGGGATTGTCGATGAACGGTATGCCTGAAATCCAGTTGCCGTGAGTCACTTCGCCGTTGCCCTGAAGGTCGTTCTGGCGTCCTGCGAAGTTCCACATGAAGTAGCGCCAGTACATGTGGTTGAGCTGGTAGTTGAAGAAGAACTTCATGTTTTCCAGGAACGTAGGCTTAATCTTGGTCTGCTGTCCGCCGGGGAATGGATTGCCCTGGGCGTCGACGTATGTGGTCGCCTGTACGGGGGTTCCGGTCATGCCGGTCCAGTCGCGGTAAAGATCGGTGAACTTGCCGTCGTACATGCGCGGAAACAGCATGTTCAGTTCCGGAGTCATCTCGTAGTCGATTTTTTTGCCGGTCACGATGTAGCGGTCCGGATCGTCGGGCGACTCCTTGACGGCCTTGCCGTAGAGGTTTTTGCCCTCTTTCTTCATGGCGCGGGGCACTCCCTGTCCGTCAAGCTGATACAGGATGCCTGACGAGAAGGTCTGTCCGTAGAAGAGCGGGCGTTCGCCGTACTGCTCGCGGTTGAGGTATGAGCTTAGTGCAAACACGTTGTCGGGCGCGTTCTGGTTCATTGGGGTGTTGGCCGATGAACGTATGAGCAGAAGCGCGTATGACGAGTAGCCGATGAAGATGACGAATATGCTGAGCACGACCACGTTGAATATTCTGACGGGTATCTTTTTGAGATATACGAACAGGAAGTAGACAAGCGTCGCTATCAGTATGACCGGAATCCACAGGCTGTCGCCGATGAACGGTATGCCGGACAGTATCACGCTCAACATGAATGAAATTCTGATTCTTAGCGCATTGTTCTGGCGGTAAAGCTCATATACGGCCCACAGCATCACGCCGAGGGTGATGACCGTATAGATGATTGGCCCGCTGTTGTAGCCGAGGCCTAATGTGTTGACGGTGAACAATTCGCTGTATTGGGCCATTTCGATGAATCCCGGTACGAGTCCGTAAAGAATCACGGCTATGACTGCAAACGACACGAGCAGCGCCATGAGCGAGCCTTTGCCGTCGGGGTTCTTGAATTTCTTATAATAGAACACAAGCACGATGGCCGGTATGCAGAGCAGGTTGAGCAGATGGACGGCGATGGAGATGCCGATCACATAGGCTATCAGCACCAGATAGCGGTCGCTGTGGGGCTGGTCGGCACGGTTTTCCCACTTGAGTATTAGCCAGAACACCAGCGCGGTACAGAACGACGAGAATGCGTATACCTCGCCTTCGACTGCCGAGAACCAGAATGTGTCGCTCCAGGTGTAGGCAAGCGCTCCGCAGAGGCCGGAACCGAATATCACGAGCATCTGTGTCAGCGACACGCTGTCGGCATCGTCCCTGACCACCAGCCTCTTGACCAGATGGGTGATGGTCCAGAACAGCAACAGGATGGTGCCCGCGCTCAACAGGGCCGACATGGTGTTGACGGCTACGGCCACATGGGCCGCGTCGGGAGCGAAGTTGACGAAAAATCTCGCCGCAAGCATGAAAATAGGGTTGCCCGGCGGGTGTCCGATTTCGAGTTTATAGCCTTGTGAGATGAATTCCGGGCAGTCCCAGAAACTCGCCGTAGGCTCAAGCGTGAGCAGATAGGTGACGGCGGCTATCACAAACGTAAGCCAGCCGAGCGAGTTGTTGATTATTCTGTATTTCTTCATTCTGGAGTAATGCGATGTTGCTCAATGTGAATAAACTCCGCAAAGATAGCGATTTATTCCGAGAGAGATTGACGTGCGGTGTTTAAAAATCGTTATATCCTTATGTGGTGAGCTTTGAGGTCCGGCATAATTGTCTATTTGTAGAATAATAATGTCTAAAAATAGAAATGTTTTGGCGCAAACATTTCTATTTTTGCGATTGGACATTGATGTCCGATATATTAATTCTCTCACACAAAACCAATCATCATGAAAAAAAATTTAGTGCTACCAGTATTGACTGCCATGTTGTTGGCTATATTGGGGTTCAGCTGTTCTGACGACCCAAAGATGGTCAATGTCGCAGGAATGAGCTTGGAATACCGTCACGTAGACTTTGATAAACTGCCACAACCGGTTCTGGATGTGATAAATAAAGTAGAGACGTTAGATTACATCATTAAAGGAAAGTTTAAAGGTAAGGAAGCCTACATGTATAACTCTGTGTATTCTTCTCAGATTGTAGGCAAGACTATAACTTCGGACGGGACAGAGATTCCTTTTGAAGAAGTTAATGCCGCAATTAAAGCAGGAAGACTTAAAAATTGGGTATGTATATATTGCTTCAAATATGACTGTAATCCTGTGGCTCCTGATTCGCAAAATTAACTTTAAATTTAATTGTATATGAAACATCATTTGATAACTGTATTGACCGCTGTATTATTGGCTATATTGGGAAGTGGCTGTTCTGACGACCCAAAGATAGTCAATGCCGCAGGAATGAGCTTGGAATACCGTCACGTAGACTTTGAGAAACTGCCGCAACCGGTTCAGGACGAGATTACTAAACTGTATAAATTAGACGATATGGATTATATAATAAGAGGAAAATTCAATGGCGAGGAAGCCTACATGTATAATCCGATGTATTCTTCATCGACCATCGGCCGTACGATAACGTCGGACGGGGCGGAGATTCCTTTTGAGGAAGTGAAAGCCGCCATAGAGGCCGGAAGACTCAAAAATTGGGTATGCATATATTACTTCAAATATGATTGGAATCATGAAACTCCCGATTTAAAAAAATGATTCGGTCAGGTATGAATAAAAATCCGGGAATTGTCACGTTGCTTGACAATTCCCGGATTCTTTTTTTCTTTGGGCTTATTTCTTAGTACATCAGGCGGTAGATGGCGTCGGTGTCTTCCGGGCCGAGCTTGACATAGTTGCCTATCGGATTGCCTTTGTGTTCGTGGAGCTTCTCGACCAGACGGGGTATGTCGGGCTGCTCGATGCCGAGTTCGGTAAATGAGAGCGGCATGCCGATGCCGTGGTAGAACGAGCGCAGGCGTTCGATGCCCTCCAGGGCCGCCGTGCGGTCGTCAGCTGCGGTCACGTCCATCACACGGCGCGCAAACTGCGCCACTCTGCCGACGTTGCGTTCAGCCACGTAGCGCATCCATGCCGGAACCACCACTGCCAGTCCGGCTCCGTGGGCCACATCGTAGACCGCGCTCAGCTCGTGCTCGATGAAGTGCGACGACCAGTCTTCGACGCGTCCTGTGCCGCAGACGCCGTTGTGGGCGAGTGTGGCGGCCCACATCACGTTGGCGCGGGCTTCGTAGTCGACGGGGTTGTCGATGACCTTGTGGCCTTCGGCTATGATGGACTTCAGGACACCTTCGGCCACGCGGTCGGTCACCTCGCAGTCGGGAGTGTTGGTGAAGTAGCGTTCAAATATGTGTGCCATCATGTCGACTATGCCGCATGCGGTCTGATATGGGGGCAGAGTGAACGTAAGCTCCGGATTCATGACCGAGAATCGCGGTCGGAGCCAGTGTTCGGTGCGCAGACTCAGCTTTATGAGTCCGTCGAGCTTGGTGATCACCGAGTTGCCCGAACCTTCGCTTCCGGCGGCAGGAATGGTAAGCACCACTCCGACGGGCAGGGCCTTGTCGACAATTTTCTTGCCGCAGTAGAAGTCCCAGAAGTCGCCTTCGTAGGGCGCACCGCAGGCTATTCCCTTGGCTGTGTCGATTACCGAGCCTCCGCCTACGGCTATGAGCATGTCTATGCCGTTGGAGCGAACGATGTCGATGCCTTCATACACGCGGTCGTCGGTCGGGTTGGGGTGTATGCCTCCCATCTCCATATATTCGATGCCCGACAGGTCGAGGGCCGACTTCACGCGTTCAAGAAGTCCGCTTCTGACCACGGAGCCGCCTCCGTAGACGAGAAGCACCTTTTTGCCTCCGAATTCGCAGGCCAGCTGGCCCACGCGGTTTTCGGCATCGCGTCCGAATACGTATTTGGTCGGAGCCCAGTATGTGAAATCATTCATAATCAGCGTTTTTTACCGTTCTTTTTCTGCTGTTCGCGGAGCATGGCCTGCTGCTGGCGCTGTGCTTCTTCAAGACGTGCCATGAACCCTGACTTCTTGCGGGGCTTCTTGGCGGCTTCGGCCATCTTGGCGCGCATCTTGTCTTCGTTGACGAAGTGGCGGAATGCGTAGGTCTGTATGATGGTGATGAGCAGCGACAGGAAGTAGTAGTAGGAAAGGCCGGCGGCATAGTTGTTGAAGAACACGAGGAACATCAACGGCATCAGATACATCATCCACTTCATGCCGGGCATGGCCGAGCTTGAGGGCTGGTTGGCCATGGTGAGTTTGGTGTAGATGATGTTGGTGGCGGTCATGAGCAGACAGAACAGCGATACGTGGTTGCCGAAATATTCAGTGACGAGCGGAATGTTGCCTGTCCACGATATGATGGCGTCGGGAGCCGAGAGGTCCTTCACCCAGAGGAACGATTCGCCGCGAAGCTCGATGCACGACGGGAAGAATGTGAACATGGCTATGAGCACCGGCATCTGTAGCAACATCGGCAGACAGCCGGCCATCGGGTTGGCTCCGGCACGGGTATACAGCTCCATGGTCTTCTGCTGTCGGGTCATGGCGTTCTCCTGTCCGGGATACTTCTCGTTGATGGCCTTTATCTCCGGATTGAGCAGGCGCATCTTGGCCTGGGAGATGTAGCTCTTGTATGTGAACGGGAACAGGATGAGCTTGATAAATATGGTGAGAATCAGGATGATGATGCCGTAGTTGGAGAACCATGAGCCGAGAATGTCGAACACCGGAATGATAATCCAGGTGTTGATCCAGCGGAACAGCGTCCATCCGAGCGGAATCAGTCGGGTCAGGTGCATGTCTTCGCCGGGATACAGCTTATCGTCGATGTCGTCGAGCATCGGGTAGAGGTTCGGGCCGATGAGTATGTTGAAGCTCGTAGGCTCGGCGCTTGCGGGATTGTAGTCGACCGTGGTGACGGCTTCCATGTTCTTAAGATAGTCGGCTTCGGTCTTGCTGAGCACTTTCGAGCGGAGGTCTGCGCGGTTGAAGTGGGTTTTGGCCATGAACGCTGTCGAGAAGAACTGGTTTTTGAAGCCTATCCACTTGATGCGTTCGTTGATTTCTTCTTCGTCGTTGGAGCCTTCGCTGAGGTTCTTGACGTCGCCTCCGGCATACTTGTAATAAACGGCCGAATTGCGCTCCTCAAACATACGGCCCTCTTCCTGACGGAGCATGTGCTGGTTCCATACGAAGTCCATTGTGACCACGCTTGACGGGATGATCGACTGCATGCCGTTCTGCACCACGTCCAGACGGATTATGTAGCTGTCGGGAATCAGGGTATAGCGCAGACCGAATTCTGTGCCGCGTCCGAGGTCGAGCTTCATCAGCACGGTCGAGTCGCTCTCCTGGACGGGAGTGAAGTAGAAGTTGCGGGTGTCAAACTCGCGGTCGGCCGAGTTGAGAATGAATGAGTAGTTGTCGTCTTTGCCGTCAAACACCACCACGTTTCCGCCACGGTAGCTTTCATACTTTTTAAGTTCGGCACGGGCTATCATGCCGCCTTTCGACGACAAGTCGAGCGACAGCACCTCGTTTTCGAGTCTTACGGATTTGTCCTCGCCCTGCAGATAGCGTGCGAAGCCCTGGTATTGGGTGACGTCGCGTATGGTCTGCTTCAGCGTGGCAACGGCCTTGTCTGCCGTTTCGGGTGCAACCGACAGAATGGCGTCGCCTACGAGCGAGGCCACGTTTACGGTTTCGCCGCCGACGTTTACGGTACCGGTGACAGTGGCGCCGTTTGAACGTAGGTCAACGGATTTGTTTGACAGAGTATATTCGCCCGGCACGCTGTCGGCATAGCCATACTGTTTGATAGCCGCGGCGAGCATCGACATCTCTGCTTCCGACACGGAGTCTGACGGTGATGCCAGCAAATCGTCGGTCATGGCCTTTTTCGGGGCTTCGGTAGTCTCTACGTTAGGAGTCCGTGAGTTCGGATCTACTTTAGGTTGATTGAACCACATAAATCCGAGGAAGGCCGCCGCCATAAGCAGCAGGCCGGTCATGGTGTTCTTATCCATTGCTTTTTTTGTTTTATAATCTATGGCTGCGTTAATAAATACCCGTCGGGGATCGGTACTGCTGTCAAATATTCCAGAGAGGGCGATGTGTATTGTATTTTTGCATTCACTCGAATCGGTTTATTGAAAAAATACACACATTCTCTCGGATGCGTAGTTCGCAATTGCTTTCGTACGGACACCCCTCCTCAATTAAACCGCAAAGTTAGTGTTTTTCCGCGACCTTCAAAAGACTATTTCCCTTGAAATTCTCTCCATCCGACAATATAATCGTAGGATAGGATTTTTTGTAAAAGCACGTCGGGCAGATATTTTATGTTCAAAGTGACAATGGCAATGATTACGATTTTAATTATATGCGGTTTTTGTGGACGCACGGGCCGTGCGTCCCTACATTGTTGCTGATAATAGTCATTACTGTGTCAGACTGTTATCTGTAAAAGCAGTCGTTGCTCCATCTTATTATGTTGGTTTCGATGTACTCGAGAATTTTTCTGTAGTCTTCGAATCCTCTGATTATATGGTCGTGATAGCGTCCTTGCCATCCAAATTCGATGCCGTTTCGTCTGGCAAATATTGTGACTGCCCGTTTTAGACCTCCGACAATGACAGAAAGACAGGTCCGTTCAGTAGGGACGCACGGCGCGTGCGTCCTGATATTGTCATCTATTGTTATAAGCGCGTGAACATGGTTAGGCATCACTACGAATGAATTTACATGGGCATACTTGTAGTGCGTCGACAAATCGTAAAATTGCTTTGAGCAATATTCCCCAATTTTAGAGAGATGCATTTCATCGTCCGATATATGCCCGAAATAGTGCCGTTTCTCAGAAGTGCAGATTGTTATGAAGTAAATTCCCCCGGAATAGTTATGGAATGAGACTCTGGGTGATTTGCGGTTTTTGCGGACGCACGCGCCGTGCGCCCCCCTGTTGTAATGATTGTGTTGCGATTCATGGATTGGCGCTTCGTTGGCGTTGTTTAGCCGTTGGCCATGGCGTAGAGCTGTTTGATTTCCTGAGCCCAGATTGATTCATCGGGTGTCTCGAGTATGATCGGTATGTTGTCGGTGCGCGGGTCGCGCATGAGCATTTCGAAGAATGCCTGTCCAAGCATTCCTTTGCCTATGCTGTCGTGGCGGTCGACCCGTGAACGCAATCCTTTCTTGCTGTCGTTTAGGTGGATGGCCGACAGGTACGGCAGTCCGATTACCTCCTCGAACCGTCGCCAGGTCTCCTCGTAGCCTTCCGGGGTGGCCAGGTCATAGCCGGCGGCGAATGTGTGGCATGTGTCGATGCACACTCCCACGCGGGTCTTGTCGTCGACACGGTCGATGATGTGGGCTATCTGTTCGAACGTATATCCGAGGTTGGAGCCTTGGCCGGCGGTGTTTTCAATCACAGCCTTTACGCCCTCGGTCTGGTCGAGCGCGAGGTTGATGCTGTCGGCTATCAGGTTGAGGCATGCTTCTTCGGAAATGAGTTTCAGATGGCTTCCTGGATGGAAATTGAGCATGGTGAGTCCGAGCTGTTCGCACCGGCGCAGTTCGTCGAGGAAAGCTTCGCGCGACATGGCGAGCTTTTCGGTGTCGGGCGAACCCAGGTTTATCAGATAGCTGTCGTGGGGCAATATCTGCGCCGGCCCGTAGCCGAATTGCCGGCAGTTGGCCTTGAACGCTTCGGCCTCCTTGTCGGAGATGGCCTTTGACTTCCATCTTGACGGGTTGCGGGTAAACAGGGCGAAAGCTTTTGCTCCGATGGCGTCGGCGTTGACCGGCGCTTTGCTGACACCTTCCGATGCCGATACGTGGGCTCCTATATATTTCATGTGGTTGTTTGTTTTGGTGTATGAATATGGCATGTCGGGTTCATGCTTCCATACAAAGATATAAAACAAACGGTCGACGTGCAAGGATTACCGGACTAAAAATGGCGTGCGGTAAACAATAGCGGGGCTAAAAGTGTCTTATAATTGTTAACTGTCAGTATAGATGTTTATGAATAGATTGACTGCATTGGCTTTGACCGCGATAGTTGGTTCGTCGGCTGTGTCTGCCCAGGGATTTTTCTCGGTGAGCGCCGGCACGGACGGATTTAATCTGAATATGGGCGCGGTGTCGCCCCTGCTGATGGTGCCTGACCATAGGCCCAATCCGTTGCTGATGGTGCCGGTTCGCGGCCACCATCACGACTATTATTACGATGATGACGACTATGACGGCGATATAGTTGTGGTGCATCCGGCGCATCATTCCAAAAAGTATTATAAAAAGGCGGCAAAACGCTATCGCAAGGCTTTGAAGCATGCCCGCAGACACTCGCGCGATTCATGGGGAGTGATGCTCACACCCAACGGTATTGTAGTAGGCGGAAGCAGTGTGCCGGTTGCTGTCCCGTATTACGACTATGACGATGATGATATCGAGGATTTCATCGAGGACATGTATGAACATCACCATAAGGTGAAGAAACATCATAAGAAATATTATAAGCATTATAAGAAAAAGCATCACCATCACGACTACGATGATGATGATGATGATGATGACGACGATTGAATTTTGTGATTATAATAAAAACGGTGGAGAGGCCTGCACTGATACGGGTGCGGGCCTCTTTTCTGCCGTTTCATGCGTGTGCGGCGTATCCTGCGCGCCTCGCGGGGTGAGATACGTCCAATATAGGCTTAAAAAAAGATGTCCGCGAAGACTCATTTAGACTTCGCGGACATTCTGTCCTGTAGTATATATGTCCGGCGGTTACCAGATTACAATCATTTCGTCGGCGGGACGGTACATCTTGTCGCCTTCCTTGATGCCGAACGCGTCGAAGAACGGCTGGATGTTGCGCAGTGTCACGTTGACGCGGTTCTCGCCGAGCGAGTGTACGTCGTCGGTGGTGAGCGAACGAATCTCTTCCGGACGTATGTTCTGGGCCCATACGTTGGCGTAGTTGAGGTAGAATACCTTCATCGGGTCGATGCCGTTGATTTTGGCTTCTTCCGAGTTGATGTCGACACCTTTCTTCTTCTGGGCGTCGAGGAATGCAGTGCGTGCTACGCGCAGACCGCCCTGGTCGGCGATGTTCTCACCGAGGGTGTACTGTCCGTTGGCGTGGAGACCTGGAAGCACTTCCACCTCGTCAAACTGGCTGATCAGGCCTTTGGTCATGTTGGCGAACGCTTCGGCATCTTCCGGGGTCCACCAGTTGACCATGTTGCCTTCGGCGTCGAAGTTGCAGCCCTGGTCGTCAAATCCGTGGGTCATTTCATGTCCGATGACAACGCCGATGGCGCCATAGTTTTCAGCATCGCTCGCTTCGGGGTCGAAGAACGGAGCCTGGAGTATACCGGCGGGGAACACGATCTCGTTGGCCAGCGGGTTGTAGTAGGCGTTGATGGTCTGCGGAGTCATGCCCCATTCGGTCTTGTCGACGGGCTTGCCCCACTTTGCGAGCTCTTCTTTCTGATGCCACATCGACACGTTGTGCATGTTCTCGTAGTAGGAGAGCTTCGGGTCGATGGTCATTGTCGTATAGTCTTTCCACTTGTCGGGATAGCCGATTTTTACGGTGAATGCGTTGAGCTTCTTGATGGCATTGAGCTTGGTGTCGTCGCTCATCCAGGGCAGGTTGATGATGTGCTTGCCGAGGGCGGTGCGGAGGTTTTCGACGAGGCCGAGCATGTATTGCTTCGACGATTCGGGGAAATATTTTTCGACATAGAGCTGGCCGATGGCTTCGCCCATGGCTCCTTCGGTGGCTCCGAGGGCGCGCTTCCAGCGGGGACGCATCTCCTGTACGCCGCTGTAGACCTTGTTGAATTCAAACGAAGCGTTGGTGAAGTCGTCGCTCAGACGTCCTGCGGCCTGGCTGACATATTTCCAGAGGTAGTAGTCTTTGAGTTCGCGCTCGGTGAGGCTCGACAGAAGGTTGCTGGCCTGACGTACGGCGCTCGGCTCGGTGACGATTACAGTCTCCGGAGTCGGTATCTCCATGGTCTCGATGAAGAAGCGGTCCCAGTTCATGCCGGGGAACTCCTTCTTGAGCTGGTCGATGGAGTAGGGGTTGTACATGGCGGGTATGTTGCGGCTCTGTTCGCGTGTCCATGCTGAGTCGGCGAGTGCGGTCTCCACCTTCATCACGTTTTTCATGATGCGGTTGGCGTTCTTCTTTGAGTAGCCGGCATTCTGCATCTGCTTGACGATGAGCTTCTCGTAGGCTTCGCGCACGTCCTTGTTGCGCTTGTCGTTCTGGAGGTAGTAGTCGCGGTCGCCGAGACCCATGCCGCCTCCGCTCACATACATGGCGTAGACTTTGCTGTTGGTGAGGTCTTCCATCGGGCCTGCTCCGAAGAACGGACTTGCGTAGTTGGCGTGGATCCACATCATGAGTTCACCGAGGCTGTCGGCCGGAGTGTTTTCGATGCGTTTGAGGTCGGCCAGAATCGGAGCGGCGCCTTCCTTGTTGCGGCGCACGGAGTCCATGGCCTGGTTGTAGATGGTCCATACCTTGAAGGCCACCGTTCCGGGTTCGGGGTTTGTGGCGCCGAGGTTGAGTACGAGGTTCTTAACACGCACTTCCGAAGTGTCGTTAAGCACGTTGAACTGTCCGTAACGTGAAAATTCGGGAGTCAGCGGATGAGCTTCCTGCCAACCTTTTGTCACGTGGTTGTAGAAGTCTTCCTGAGGCTTAATCGAATTGTCGAAATAATTGGGGTTCAGGCTCTTGAGGTGTTCTTCGGCGTATGCCGCAGAACCAAGGCCGAACGAAAGGGCCAGAGCAAGAATAGATTTGGATAATGACATAAGTGATTAATTGAGTTTCTATGTATGGCCGCCGGCAGACACTGTGTTGAGCCAGTGCGGCTTATTCGGTCGCAAATATACGAATTATTCCGTGAAATATCTAATCAAACCGCCTGTTGTCCATGCTATTTTTAACGCACTTTTACAGTAGGTTTTGTAATTTGGTGTCACCATAATAGTCTGTGGAAATGTCAAACAAAGTTATAGGCGTTTGCGGTAAGCGGAAAAATACTTATCTTTGCGATAGACAAGTAAGGCAGAAATAATTGTCCGCAATATTAAGATCCGATGGAACAAAAGTCGAATTATCCTGTACCTGATATACTTCCGGCACCGACATTGAGCAGATTGCCGGGCTATCTGGCGTATGTCAGCCTTCTGAAAGAGGAGGGTGTGGAGTATGTGTCGTCTACGCAGATATCCAAGGAGATAAATGTCGATGCGTCGATGATAGCCAAGGACTTGTCGTTCCTGAACATCAAGGGCAAGACCCGAATAGGCTATGAGGTGGCTACGCTGGAGCATAAGCTGCAGGAGTTTCTAGGGTTCAAGCGCGGTCATAATGCTGTGCTTATAGGCGTGGGCAGCCTTGGCGGTTCGCTGATTCAGGACAGCGGTCTGGTTAAGTACGGTCTGCGCATCGTGGCCGGATTTGATGTTAGAGAGGATCTTATTGGCAGCAGTATATGCGGAGTTCCCATCTACGATATGGCGGAATTCGGACGACTTATAAGAACGCTCGACGCAGGTATCGGAATTATAGCCGTTCCGATGGACATGGCTCAGAAAGTCTGCGACGAGATTGTGGAGGCCGGAATCCGCGCCCTATGGAATTTTACGCCTATGCGCATCAAGGCGCCTGCCGGAATCGTGGTCCAGGACACATCTATTTATGCGGATCTTGCAGTGATGTACAACCGATTAGACAATATTCATAGGTAGGGAGATGAAGATATTCCGTTGCAACCGAACTCCATCGGAACCGTTTGGTGAACATCCAGGATTCCTGCTTTATCCCGATTCTGCCGTCATACGCGACGGAAAACCATTTTTTGTACCTGCATTTTCTGAACGCTGGACTTACCGCGTCGGTTTGGCCTGGCGCGGATGCCGTCTTGGAAAGACTATAGGCGCACGTTTTGCCGAACGCTACTACGATGCCGTGTCGCTGTGCCTGTTCCCGTGTCCCGACGATTTGCCTGACGGCCTGGGTGCCGTATCGACATCGTTTGACGGGGCTGTCATCTTGGGCGACTGGTTGTCGCTTACATCTATTGATGAGCCGTTTAAGTGCGTTATTAATGGTTGTGACATCGACTTCGGGCAGGACGGATTGTCGCTTGAAGCCATCATTCCGTGGATAAGCCGATATTGCACCCTGAAGATAGGCGATGTCATAGTGTCGGCGGTGGCCGATGTCGGACTTGACTATCCTATTGACAGCCGGGTAGAGGCATCGCTGAATGGCCGGCCTTGTCTGGACTTCAGGATAAAATAGACGGCTTAAAGTATTTACCTCTCTCTCATTCATTTCCTTATGCTCTCTCCCCTCCGTATGTTTTTTCTGTCGTTGTGTGCTTATCTTGCCGTGGCCGTTTATGCGTCACGTCCTTTGTGCGTGATGCCTGAAGGCCGATGTGTCAAGATTCGTGTCGCGCAGACGGGAATGCATGAGCTGGACCACGACGTTCTCCGCAATCTGGGTTTTGCATCGCCGGAAAAGGTGGCCGTGTTTGGCTACGGGGGTGCTTTGCCTGACGAGGACAACATAAACGAAGCTATAGACAGGGGGTTGCCACGTCAGACATCCGTACATCATGACGGGAAACTGATATTTTTCGGACAGAGTGGCCTTAAAGTCAACGTATTGTCCATGAATCCGGACGAGGCTCCGGAGGTGACGGCCAATCCTTACAGCCTTTACGGTTACTATTTTCTGGCAGAGTCGGAATCATTTCACGATTCCGGATCCGAAGCGTTTATGGACCCTGTCGGTGTCTGTCATGACGTACATCTTCATTTGGAGGTGATTGATAGGGATTTGGTTTCATATCTCGGCATGGGTACCTGCTGGTTTGACTTGCCTTTAGGCCAAAGTGGCACATCGGTCTATGAATTCACTCCTGTCGGCGCTCTCGTCGATGCTGTCGTGCACATAAGGTGGCTGACAGACATTGCCGGTAGCCTTAAGCTTGGGCTTGAAGGGGGAACAGTCGGCGTCACGGAGGGATTGACGGTCGAACAGGTAAAAGTCCCGTCAATCCGTAGGTCTGCGGCCGGGTGCAGTCTTTTAGGCGGTGAATCGCCAAGGCTGTCGGTCGGTTTCGACGAGTCAGGAACAGGCGAGGGATTTACGGCAATAGACCATTTGGCGTTGTCCTATATGCTTCCCAACCGGATGGACGGGGAAGCCCAGCGGCTGATGTATATAGGTCCGACCGCAGACGGAGATTTTGTCGAATGTCAGGATGCTGTGGAGATTTGGGATGTCACTTCTGCCACGGATGTGAGTCGCCATGCGGTGGTAGACGGCAAGATGACGCCGCGTCCGTGCGCATCCGTGCGGCGTCTGGTGGCTTTTAATCCCGACAGTACGTTGCTTGCACCTGAGATTGTTGGCGAGGCTGACTTAGGTCCAATTCATGACGGTCTGGACGAGGTTGACATGATAGTGGTGGCTCATCCGGATTTTGAGGATGCCGCCAATGAGCTTGCCGTAATGCACGGTCAATACCAGGGGCTAAATGTAAAGGTGGTCACCGACAGTCAGATATACGATGCCATGTCGTCGGGCACCCCGTCGGCTTCAGCCATAAGGTCATACGTCGGTCGTGCTTATCGGCAGTCGGGTTCGCGTCTGAAATATCTGCTTCTCTACGGCGACGGTTCGTATGACAACAGAGGCGTGGCTGTGACGGGCGATTATCTGCCTACATACCAGTGTCCTTTGGAACGGTACATGTTTGACCCCGAGCGCAGTTATTGCTCCGATGCATACTTCGGCATGGTGGATTCTGTACTGAATCCCGAGCGTGTGTTTTATGGAACGGTGAGTCTTGGCGTAGGACGTCTGCCGGTCAGGAGTCCGGACGAAGCACATGCGGTCAATGAGAAGATCCGCCGTCATCTGGCCTTCAGGCCTCAGTCGCCATACGCCTACGAGGGGGTGTTTCTCTGCGATGCGGGCGACCGCAACCTTCATCTGAAACATGCCGAGGCTCTGGCCGGGGAGTTCTCCGTCAATCGCGGAGCGGTGGTCCACAAGGTCTACTCCGACATGTCGCGTTGGGTTGACGGCAAGGCGCCTATGGCCAGGGAAGAGTTGGCGCGTTGCCTGAGCTCCGGTTGCGGATATGTCCACTATGTCGGTCACGGCACTGAATACAACATCGGAGGACAGGATTTGTGGAGCAATTCTGCCGTGGCCGGTACCGAATATGATATTAAGCCGATAGTGTTCCACAGCTCATGTCTGAACGGCCGCTTTGACGGCGACCGCCGTTCGCTTGCCGAAGAGATGCTGTCGAGCCGTTGCGGGGGTGCGGTTGCCTGTATCATGGCCGCCCGAAGCACAGATGCTTCATATAATCACCAACTGCATCTTGAGTTTATGCGTCAGGTCGGTGGCGCCGGGCCAGGCGCCACGTTGGGCGATGTATGGATGAAAGCACAGAACAAGTGTGTCGACGCGGCCAGAAGTTTCAACAACGCCTCCTATGCCATAAATGTACGTCACTTCAATCTGTTGGGCGACCCTGCACTTCCATTGCCGTATGCCGACTGTGCCGTTGTTGCCTCTGAAATTGATGGTAAAGAGGTATTGCCCGGCGTAGGACCGGTCGTGACAGGTTGCGGAGTGTCAGTAGCCGGTCATGTTGTTGATGCAGATGGTGCAGTAATGCCTGACTTTGATGGTGATGTTTACGTGAAGGCATATCTGGCCGATGTAGTGCGTCGTTCTCTGGGTCAGGACGGCTCAGGAACGACTCAGGATGTATCCTGTGGCGATGTGCTTGTTGCTGAGGGCTCCGGACTTGTCGAAGGGGGTATGTTTGAGGTGGCGATTAATTTGCCTGTCAGCACGGTAGGCCATAGCTATAGGCTGGTATATAGTGCTTTGTCCGACGATAAGTGTGCGCTGGGCGAACTTGACGGACTCATTGTCGGCGATTCTTCAGGAGGTGAACCGGACGTGACCGCTCCCGTTATAACCGGCTTAGGACTCTCTGGCGCCATTTTGTCTGGAATGGCAGTCTCTCCGGATGCTATAATTGCCGAGATTGCCGATGAAGGGTCGGGGCTGTGTCTTTCCGGATATGTTCCGGGTGATGGGTGTGTCCTGTCGGTCGACGGCGTCGCGGTGAGAGGCACCTCGTCATATATAAGGCATCGCGGCGATGGCCTTTGGCACCTTGAATATCCGTTGTCCGAGCTCTGCGACGGACGCCATGAGTTGACGCTTTCCGTTTCGGACAACGCCGGCAATCGGTCTGAAATGTCGCAGACCGTGACTGTAATCAATCGTGACGCAACGATAGAACTTGCGGTGGAGAGCCGTTCGGTGCGTGATAAGGCATTGCTGGCGTGGACTCACGATTTTGATTCCGATGATGTGCAGACCGCTCTAATAGTCAGAGATTTAAATGGTACGACGGTCTGTCGTGAACTGTTCGACGGTAGCGCATGCCGATATGAATGGAATCTTAACGGTCTTGATGGACATCCGGTCGGCAACGGCCCCTACGACTGCATGGTTCTCGCCACAGACGGACGCCGATACACATCATCAGCCCTTCTCCGCATAATAGTCATCCATTGATGTCACCTTTCGGGCCATGCTGTGGGACGGCTTCTACGTGCTGTTCAGGGGAGCACAATAGATGAGCTGGAGGGCTTAAGGCTGTTCGCCGGTGGTTCGTAAAGCATCGAAGGTGATGATTTTGTCCGATATCGATCGGGCTTCTTTGATGTTGTTCATCACGGCCGGATCCACTCCGACGGTGTCGCCTTCGATGCGGTTGGTCATGGAGCTGATTGCGAATGCCGGTTTACCAGGCGCGAACACGCTCTGTCCCATGCCTTTCCATCCGTATGAATCGAGATGCATCAGGTTGAGCAGGGTCGGGTACATGTCGATTTGTCCCATGACTTTGTCGTAGCGTCCTCCGACAGGTGAGTTGAGGACTATGAACGGTGTGAACTGTCCTTCCGACACTATGCCCTTCGCTTCGGCCGATTTGAGTATTCCGGCGCGGTCCGACGCGAGCCCCTCATGGTCGCCGGTGATGACAATCAGGGTGCTGTCGTAGTCGGGCCTTGAGCGCAGATAGTCAATGAGTTGACCTAAAGAGCGGTCGGTATAGTTTGCCATGGTCATATAGTCGCGCATGCGTTGCGGATATTTGTCGGAGAAGTCTATGCCTTTGAGCTTTTCCGGCAGTCGGAACGGATTGTGGCCGGAGTATGTGACGAACTGCAGAAAAGCATTCTCTCTTTCTGGCCATATCTCGCCCGCCTTCATCTTCTCGATGCTCTGGCGCAGGAACGATCCGTCGCTCAGCTTAGCGGGATTGCCCACAAGTTCGTCGTTGCGCCACGAATCGCGGTCGAGCAGGGTGTCTATGTCGAACGAACGGGCTATAGGTTCCTGGTTCCAGACTATGGGCTTGTCGCATGTAAGGATGTAGCCTTTGGCGCCATTCTTCTCCTTAAGGGCTTGGTTAAGCGTGAAGTAGCGGTTGTCGGGATACTTCATGCTGTAGACCGACGACTCCATAGGCATCATGCCTGCGTTAAGAAGCAGCTGGCAGTCGATGGAACGTCCTGAGCCTACCTGGGTCAGCACGTTGGGCGCGTAAAACGTGGTAGGGTCTTTCAGAAGCGAGTTTATGACGGGAGTGATCTGCTTGCCGTCGACCTCGCGGTCTATGACCCAGCTTTCCAGCGATTCGCACAGGATTATGACCAGATTGTTGCGTCCGGGAATGCTGTCCGGCAGCGGTGTGTAAGGTCTCAGTAGGTCCTTCTGCCTGAACCATTCGGCGATGGCGCGCCGGTCGTCGTCTGACATCTCCTTTGACGAACTGACTGCGTCGTAGAGCATGCTTCCGCCTACGGTGTATATCGGTGTGGTGCACGTGGTGTAGTAGCACGATTCCTTCAGTTTGGAGTAGTGGGCCATGAAGCCGCCTCGTGCGAGAGCCGTGCCGTAAGCCAGGAGGCCGGCGGCACAGACCGTCAGGATGTATCTTATAAGAGATTTTCTTGGAAAACGGTATGATGCCGGAAGGCATATTATTGCCGCGGCGGCTGTCGACAGGGGCAACAGTATGTCGGACCAGCGCATCGAGTCGACCACGCTTGCCTTGAAGTCGCTCAGATTTCCGGCCAGAAGGTAGCTGTCGAGGGGAATGGCCGTGAAGTAGGTGCGGCAATACATCAGATTGCATATCAGCAGGATGTCGACGAGCAGCATCACTGCAATCTCCACCCACAGGCGACGTGTGAGCATGTAGGGAAGCACTATAATCAAAGCCGCGAAGATGGCATTGACGTACAGGCCGATGTCGGACATGGCGCGGAAAGTGGTTCCGGCACACCATATCACGTCGAAAGTGATAATCTTTAGAAACGCTGCGCCGACAAGCAATGTCAGCCGTCCTACCCACATGTCGGCAGGAAAGAGGCGGGAGAAAAATTTCATGTCATTTCTTTAAATGAAGATATGTGTGTACACATCCCACAAACAGCGCGCCTCCGACAATATTGCCGAGAGTGGCGGGAATGAGATTGTCGACCACCATCTGTGCGGGTGTCACGTCGGCTCCTTCGAGCATGCCGCACGGAATGAAGAACATGTTGGCTATGGAGTGCTCGTAGCCGAGCGCAACGAACGCCATCACGGGAAGCCAGCAGCCGAACATCTTGGCACCCCCGCTCTTGGCCGACAGGGCGAGCCAGATGGCCAGACACACGCACCAGTTGGCTCCTATGCCTTTGACGAATACGGTCAGCCACGGCATCGATACTTTGGCCTGGGCTATGTTGACAATCGCCGTATGGTATGGCTCCGGCGCGGTCAGTCCGGCGGTGTAGACCATGACGTAGACAAACAGCAATGCGCCGACAAAATTGCCCAGGTATACCATTGTCCAATTAACTATCACATCCTTCAACGAGCATCCGCGGGTCATCCAGTAGGGCATCAGTAAAGCGTTGTTGCCGGTGAAAAGCTCCGCGCCGAGCACTACCACCAATATCAGACCCACAGGGAAGGCGGCTCCGCTGAGGAGTTTCTGCAAGCCGGGATTTGAGGCGGTTATTTCGGGAAATCCGTAGCCGAGAATGAGCGACAGAGTTCCCCCGAAGGCTATGTATATGCCGGCCAGGATAGTGAGCAGTGCGAATCGGCCGTAGCTTTTCGACTGTAGGTCCAGCTTGTTTTTGCCTATTTTAAGGGCCGAGTTGATGACATCGGCCGGAGTGTTGGTTGCCATGCCGTATGATTTTTCGGTTATTTGTCGAGCGATTCCAAAATGCGCTTAAGCACCACTTCGGCTGAAATCTCGCGGTTGGCCGCTTCGGGAATCACCAGCGAGCGCGGACTTTCTATCACATCGTCGCTGACAATCATGTTGCGCCTCACCGGCAGACAGTGCATGAAGAATGCATTGTTGGTCAGGGCCATCTTTTCTGCAGTGACGGTCCATGAACGGTCGGTGCTGATGACTTTGCCGTAGTTGGGGTCGGCGTATGCGCTCCAGTTCTTGGCATATACGAAGTCGGCTCCCTGAAGAGCTTTGTCCTGATCGTATTCCACGCGGGCGTTGCCTACAAACTTCGGGTCAAGTTCATAGCCGTGGGGATGGGTGATGACAAAGTCGTAGTCGGTGGCGTTCATCCATTCGGCAAATGAGTTGGGTACGGCCTGGGGAAGTGCCTTGGGGTGGGGTGCCCAGGTCATTACCACTTTCGGACGCTCCACTGTCTTGTGTTCCTCGATGGTGATGAGGTCGGCAAACGACTGCAACGGATGGCGAGTGGCCGCCTCCATGGAGAACACCGGTCGGCCTGAATAGCGGATGAACTGGTTGAGAATCTTCTCCTGGTAGTCGTCTTCCTTCGACTGGAACTGCGCGAACGAGCGAACTCCTATCACGTCGCAGTAGCATCCCATCACGGGTATGGCTTCAAGCAGGTGCTCCGGCTTGTCGCCGTCCATGATGACGCCGCGTTCGGTCTCGAGCTTCCATGCGCCTTGGTTGATGTCGAGCACCATGACGTTCATGCCGAGGTTCATGGCCGCCTTCTGAGTGCTGAGGCGTGTGCGCAGCGACGAGTTGAAGAATATCATAAGAAGTGTCTTGTCCTGGCCGAGGTGTTTGTAGGCAAAACGATTATTTTTTACTTCAAGTGCTTCGCGCACTGCCGCGTCGAGCGGACCTATGTCATGTACGTTGGTGAAATTTCTCATTTTAATCAGTAATTTTTATAGTGCAAATTTAGCGAAAATGCGTGATTCTTTATAACGTTGGCCGTTGTGAAAATATAATAAAGCATTTCGAACCAAGTATAATAGTCGTTATGTTTCTGAAAATTTAGTAATTTTGGAGCCGATACCGACAATTATTAACATAACTCCCCGGATTGTATGAAAGCAATATCCAAGATGATAGTTAAGCGGATAGCGTTGAGCCTTTCTGTTTTCATGGCCCTTGTGGCGTTGTTCACCCTTTATGTCAATATCCGGGTAGAGCAGTCTGTCGGTAGCCGCATATATGCGTCGGTCGATTCTGTTCCGCACAATAAGGTCGCGCTTCTGCTCGGCACGAATCCGTTGAACCGCCTTGGCAGACCGAACACTTATTTCACGAACAGGATTAAGACGGCGGCAGAACTGTATCATGCCGGCAAGGTCGATTATATCATAGCGAGCGGCGACAACCACACCCGTAAGTATGATGAGCCGACGGCTATGCGCGATTCGCTTATGGCCCACGGTGTGCCCGAAGACCGGATAATACTTGATTTTGCCGGATTCAGGACGCTTGATTCAGTTGTGAGAGCCAAGGAGGTGTTCGGATGTGACTCGCTGACAATCATTTCGCAGGCCGACCACTGCGCCAGGGCGCTATATCTGGCCGAGGCCAACGGCATCGACGCCGTGGCCATGGCCGCTCCGCTCAGGGCAGGCAGATGGGTGCGGGTGCGTCTTGCATTGCGCGAATGGCTTGCGCGCGACAAGATGATGCTTGACAGACTGTTCGGTAGACAACCGCATTTCCTGGGCGAACGAATCGAGATACCGGACATCGCGGTGCAAAAGAGTTATTCGACTTCGGAGGGTATGGATATGCGCATCGTCAGTCCGACGGAATTTTCATGTCCTGTTGATTCTTTTGTGGTCGAGTTTGTCAGCGGCCGGGATGCTGAGGGCATGACCGGTGAATGGTTTAGGATTGAGCGGTTGGACAACGGTGTATGGACTGAACTTCCGCTTGACCGTAAGCTGGAGAACGAGCGCGGAGAGATATGGGTCATTTTCAATGCGATAGGCTATCCGGTGTTTGCCGGCAAGCCTTTGCGTTTGACCGTGAAGCCGTGGTTCTACGAGCGTGATTGGCCTTCGGGCACATATCGTCTGGCCAAGACGTATCATTTCAGCCCGTACGTGAAGTCCGACACGGCATACGTGGAATTCCGAATCCGCTGATCTGTTGCTAAGGGGCGGTGACGGCTATCTTGCGCGAGGCGCTGGTGTGCGATGTGCCGTCTGAAGTTATCGTGGCCCGGTAGATGTATATGCCTCGCTGTACGCGGTGTCCGGCATTGTTTGTCAGGTCCCATTCGATGGGCGACGACAGGAACATGTCGCTGCGTCCGCTGCGGCTTGCGCTCCATACGGTGCGTCCGAGCAGGTCGTATACGTTGAGGTCGACCTGAATCACGGCGTCGGGACGGTTGTGGCGGACATAGAAATTGGCATGGTCGATGGCCGGATTGGCGTCGGCGAAAAGTTCGGTGATGGTTGGTGCCTGGCCTTTTACCACTTTAAATTCGATGGTTTCCTCCGACATGTTGTTGGCCGTATCCCATACGCGCAGGCGAAGCGTGTGCCGGCCTTCGGGCAGTGTGGGCATCTGGTAGTAAACCGAGCCCGACTTTGAACCGTCGGTGCCGGGCGTGTAATATTGTACCACATCCGGATAGCTCTTCGAACCGTCAAGCTGCAGGCTTATCTGATGTCCTATGCCTGCACTTGATATGTTGATGCCTACATCGTCGCGCACACGTGCTATGACCATCGGGGTCTCGTTGACGGCGGAGCCTGAAGTGAAGCTTTCGGAGTTAAGCGCGAAGAGTTCAATTACGGGCGGAGTGGTGTCGGAATTGTCGGAATCGTCAAATCCGTAGACGTAAAAACCGCGGGTCACAGCCACTGCGTCGCGTCCGGTGGACGTGTCGTAGGCATAAATGTTGAGTGTGGCCGGGCGGTAGTTGGATGCAATCTCGGTAGGCATGTCGACCTTAAGCGAGAAGCGCCCGTCTTTTACCTCGCCGCGCCCTATGAACAGGCGTTCGCCCATCTCTTCGATTATGGAGTCTTTGGCCTCGTTGCGGTGGTTGAGGGTGACGGTGCTGTGTTCGGCATCGTAAATGGTGTGTCCGGCTATTCCGTTAAAGGCGGTGTCGACATCGCCTTCAGGCGTGAGCACGGCCCCTTCGATGGTAAGGCTCTGGTGAGCCTTTATGACCGGCGGAGTCTCCGGGTCGAGAGGTTGTCCGGCTATGCTTTCGATGGCCGTGGGCTGTATAGGGGTGGCAAGTCTGAGCGCGGGGTCGCCTAACAGGGCATAGCGGAGCTTGTTAGTGTCGCCGGCCTTCGGACGCATGTTTTTGGAGCGTCGGAGAATCTCGCCCAATGCAAGCGAACGTCCGTCGGCTTCGCGGAGTGTTACAGCCTGAGCCATGTCGAGCGACATGTTCTCGTTCATAGAGATGTAGACAGGGCGCGTGGCGGCTATGGCTCCTATGATGCCTTTGGGGTTGAAGAACATAGTCTCGGCTCCCGAACTGCTGATGTCGTCCCACTTCAGAAACGAGCATGTGGCGGCATACAGCATCGGCATGTGCTTGAAATTAACATTGTTGACATCGTGCATGGTCAGAAGTCCCTCTCCTGTCCAGCTTACAGTGGTGGCATGTCCTATGTACCACCACCACATGGCTCCCTGGTTGAGGAGGCGCATCATGCGGTCGTGGGCCTCCTTTGCCACATTGTCAATGAGCGGGAAGGCGTCGACGTGTATCTTGTGGTATATGGACTGCGAGCCGCCGGGAGTGGCTATCATCAGATTGTGGGCTTTCTCCATCTGGTCGATGTGGTTGCGGTTGTCGCCGTCGTCGGTGGCGAGCACTATGCGGTTTTTCCAGTCGTCCTTGTCGTTGTCGGCCATATAAGTTCTAATTTTATCGACTGCGGCCCGCGCTTCTGTTGCTGAGTTTACGGGAATGCGGCCCACGCCGATGCAGTGGTAGTCATAGCCGGGAGTACGTCCGGAGCCGTCACGCAGGAATGCGAGGAAGTCCTCGGTGGTGTACGATGTGTTGTCCGATGCCCCGGATATTGACTGCCACTGAGGCAATATGTTGGCCTTGACATCTTTCGCGGCGGGAGTTATGGCGCGGTGGTCGCTTAATGCGCGTCCGAACATCATGACGCAGCGCAGTTTGCTGTCCGAGTTGTCGGAACCTCCTCCGCGGTCCCAGAGCATCTTGAGCATGCGGCGGAATGCGTTGTAGTCGGGTGTGCCTGATGAGAATTCGTTGTATACGTCTTCATGCACGGCCACCAGCACCTCCATGCCCTCTGATTCGGAATGCAGCGCGGCGATCTGCTGGGCGTAGGAGCGCCATTGAGGCAGGGTGAATATTACCATGTCGGGCACGTCGGCTCCGTGCAGGTTCTGGTTGGCTACTTCGCCCGCCAGTGACGGCGAGGGCAACGACCCTTCGGGATTCCAGGCCACGTATGTGCGCAGTCCTTTTTCGGTGGCTGACCATGAAGCCTTGTCGCTCTCGACGGCTGCATTGACCTTCTTGACGGCCGCCGGCGAGGTCACGTCCCAGATTCGCGTGGACGACGATGCGCCGGACAATTGCATCGACTTTGCCTCGGTGCGGAACGTCAGTTGCGCTCCGTCGAGGTTGAGGCGCCTGTTGTAGCTTACGTATATGTTGTCAAGGCGCGCAAGGCGTAGGATGTTGGCCGATGTGGCGAATTTGATGCCGAGGCGCAGGTTTTCACCCTCGGCTTCGGCCTGCGACGATATGGTGAACAGCCTGTAGTGAAGAGCTGAATCATCGCCGGTATGTGTAAGTTTGTTCGATGAATTCAACGGTAGGTCGGTGCCGTTGATTGACAGCGTGACCGTTGAGCTGTTTTCTTTTGTCTTTATGGCGAAGTTGCAGTCAATCCAGAGCTTCGAATCGGCGCGTCCGGGGAGCGTGAAGTTGAAGTTCTGCGAACGTGTATGCAGGAAGTCTTCGCCCAGAAATTCGTGGCCTGTGCCTCCGACCGACAGAAGTTCCTGTTCGTGAAGTATGGTCTCGGTGAACGTTGTCGACGGGCTGTCGGCCTGCCGTGATTCGCCTGTGGCGGGAATCGAGTTTTCAGCTCCGGTGTCCGACAGGAAGTAGAATGCCTCCTGCGAATAGTAGTTGGGGGTGCGTGAAAACCGTCCGTTGTTGAGCTTAGCCCAGCTTTCAGGCCCCTGTGCATAGAACACCAGTCCGCGTGAGGTAAGCTCCGAGGCTGTCATCGGAAGGTCGTCGATATAGGAGGAAGCCGTGAGGACATCGGATATGGGCGCGCCTCCGTAGCCGTAGACTCGTACTTTTTCCGGATCTGTGAATCCCCACTGCCTGAGTGTTGAGAGGCTGATGAGGTGTATGCCGCTCTCCGTGACCTTGATTTTCACCCATCGTCCTTCGGCAAGCGCCGACTTTTCGGCGTAGACCGATGCGTCCCACGCCCAGGCAGAGCCGGCGACAGTTAGAATCGCGGTCAGAATAATCAGTCGGATATGTGATATGATGTCAGATAATTTAAGCATAGACATGGATGTAACCGTATAGGTTATAACGGAAAATGCTCCCGAATATTGCAGTCGGGCTGTGGCCTGCAATCAAAAAAGGTCCATCCTTCCCGGACAGACCTTTAAAGAGCGGAAGACGAGGCTCAAACTCGCGACCCTCAGCTTGGAAGGCTGATGCTCT
>CAJTSJ010000037.1 GCA_910578785.1 uncultured Muribaculum sp.
AGCACAACCTTGCCAAGGTTGGGGTCGCGGGTTCGAGTCCCGTTTTTCGCTCAACGTCAGGCTGACGATGCTGACTAAATGTCCGGGTGGTGGAATTGGTAGACACGCTACTTTGAGGGGGTAGTGGCCGTTCGGCTGTGTGAGTTCGAATCTCATCTCGGACACTCTAAAATCGCAATTAGTTCTTTGGAATTGGTTGCGATTTTTCTTTTAACGGCAAACTCAAACTTATGGACAACGTAATTCAGAAGTATTTCAAGCTTTCGGAGACCCAGCAGGCGCAGATGGAACAGCTCGGCACCCTGTACCCCGAGTGGAACCGGAAGATAAACGTAATCTCACGCAAGGACATCGACAACCTCTACGTGAACCACATCCTGCACTCGCTTGCCATAGCCAGGTTTATCACACCGGGCGACGGCACCGCCATTCTCGACATGGGCACAGGAGGAGGATTTCCCGGAATACCGCTCGCCATCATGTGGCCACAATGCCGGTTCCATCTGATCGACCGGATAGGAAAGAAAATCAGAGTGGCGCAGGACATAGCCGGACAGATAGGCCTGACCAACGTCACCTTCCAGCACGGCGACATAGGCGAATGCCGTGACAAGTACGACTTCGTGGTCAGCCGTGCCGTGATGCGCCTTGAAGAGCTCGTTCCGTTAATAAAGAAAAATATCGCCCCGAAATCGAACAATGCCATACCCAACGGCCTTATATGCCTGAAAGGGGGCGACCTCTCGGGCGAGCTGAACAGGGTAAAGCTCCCTACCCTCGTCGAAAGGCTCGACACCTATTTCGACGAGCCGTTCTTCGACACGAAGGAGCTTGTGTACGTACAGATTTAAGTAACCGCTTAAAAAACACATCGACAAGACATGTTAGAGATAAAGACTTTCACATTCAATATGTTCGGGGTCAACACCTACCTGGTATGGAATCCTCAGACCAAGGAAACCGCCATAATCGACCCCGGAATGATCAGCAAACGCGAAGAGAAGGAGATTGAAGACTTCATCGCCGACAACGGACTGAAACCGGTCCACCTGATCAACACCCACATGCACCTCGACCACATATTCGGCGACAGATGGGTGGCCGACCGCTACGGGGTAAAGGTCAAGGCTTCGACCGACGATGAATTTTTAGGCCGACAGGCTCCGGCGCAGGCACGCATGTTCAGCCTGCCCATGAACGCCGAACCCGTAGGCGTCGACGAACCGCTCCGCGACGGCGACCGCATCGACATCGGAGGCGAAGACGTGCACATCCTTGCCGTACCGGGCCACTCACCCGGCAGTATAGTGCTTTATTTCCCCGAATCGGGATGGGCCATCACCGGCGATGTGCTTTTCGAAGGTAGCATAGGCCGTACCGACCTCGTAGGGGGCAACCATCGACTACTCATCGAAGGCATACGCAAAAAGCTCATGACCCTGCCCTCCTCGACCATCGTGTTTCCAGGCCACGGAAATCCCACCTCAATAGGCCGTGAGAAGTCGGGCAACCCATACATCTGATACCTTAAGCCCATAAATGACATTCACCGATTACCCGCAAAATTATCTAATATTTAAACAAAAATATCTAAATTCAGACAGGTTTTAGTTTAAGGATGCATATTTTTGCCGTCGGACTTTCTTGACAGAGGATTATCCGACTAATAATTTTTTTTATTTACTTAACTAAAATCTCTTCAACATGAAAATTTCTTTAGTGCCATTGATTTTGCTGTTCTGCATTCAGGCATCAGCACAAACCCACAGCAGTGCCGACAGCCCGGCATTCAAATTCCCATTCCAGCCCGGCGACTCAATCATATAGTTGATACGTCAAGTTGGAATCAAGGCATATATGTCATCCGCGCGACTTGCGGAGAGAATGTCGTAACCAAAAAGATTACTATAAAATAGAAATTAACAACAAAAAAATCAATCATATGAAAAAGAATTTATTGCTGATGCTGACCGCCATGCTTCTGTCAATGGCTGTATGGAGTTGCTCGGACGACGATAATAACATGGTTTCTGTCGGCTTTACCGATTTGGAATATCGGCACATGGATTTCGAAAAATTGCCCCAACCCGTGCAAGACGAAGCTAAAAGACTCGAAATATTATGGAGTATCAGCAAAGGATTATATAATGGGCAGGAGGCATACATGATATACGGCCTTAGCAACCCGCTATCATCATTTATTTGGTGGCCGGTTATATATGCCGACGGGACTAAAGTCCCCTTCGATGAAGTCAACAAAGGCATCGAGGCCGGATTATTCGACAACTGGGTATGCGTATATCATGAAAGCCGTGATAAACCCATAATCCGGGAATAAAAATTTCAGGAATTTTCTTAGAAGAATCGAGGGTGTTGCAAAACTTGGAAGTATGTTTTGCAACACCTTCTTTAAATCCGGCAATACGTTCAACCAAGAACAGCCCGATCCAAAAACAATCGCCATCATATTGACATTATAATAATAAACGCGATTGTCAAGACATGAAATACGAACGGTTTTCAAGCATATATTCTCCGACAAGGCTTCGCAGGAAGATAGCCGGATGCGCCCGCAAGGCCGGAATCAAGGTGATAAACATGGTTCTGATACTATACTACGTCGCCACCGACCCGCACACGTCGCTAAAGGACAAAGCCACCATATACGGAGCTTTGGGCTACTTCATACTCCCGTTTGACATTCTGCCCGACTCCATACCGCTTCTCGGCTTCTCCGACGACCTGTCGGCCCTCGTATGGGCCATAACCACAATCTCCCACAACATAACTCCGGAAATAAAACAGAGAGCCAAGGAGCAACTCGGCCGGTGGTTCAAGCAGGTCGACGAAGCCGACCTGACACTGACCAAATAGGCAGGCCGAGAGTATGACAGGACTTTTTAAACATCCGTGTTGTCAACCACGCGGATGCCTGGATTGACTTCAAGCAACGCTTCGACGAACGACTCTTTGTCCATGGGAGCAACCTCCAGCGGAGAAAAGCCGTTAATCGGCCTATGGCCGGAAAACCGGATAGAAAGCCGTTCGCCCGACGGCGCCCCAAGCGAAAGAAACCCGCCAGTGAACCTGACCTCGCTTATCCTGCTTATCGGAAAACGCCGGGGCAGACAGAACATATACACTATCAGACATCCGTCGGCCACCGCATACCATGTGCCGAACAGCGTCAGAACGACTACGCCCACGATGCACGAACCGCACAGGGCCACAGCCCACCACGGCAACGAAATCGCCGTGACAAGGACTATCACCACGGCAAATATCAGCATCACGTAAGAGAACCACCCTGTCCGAGGGCGGAAAACCCGGTACGTCATAAATCTATCTTTTTACGGCGGTTGCGCTGTGTGAACCGCTTTCTGAGCAGTATCAGCCTGCGGTAATATCCGGCCAGGGTCACCCAGAGAGTGCTCGGCGTGGCCACAATGTCGCTCGACAGCGGGTCCATGATCGAGGGCACCGGAGCCTCGTCGCCAAACTGCCCGGGATAAAGCACAACCAGATTGTTCCGCGAAAAATATTTTTGCAGGAATCCCGGCAATTCGTCCATCGAAGTGTTGAACGACACCGAAGCCCTTCGCGAGTTGACCACGATAAACAGGTCGTCGTCGAGTATGCGGTTGGCCAGCAGCAGGAAGTCGTCCCACTCCTCCACGTCGCGGTATTCGTGGCGTATGTCGTAGCGTTCGCACTTGAGCACCGCCCTGATGTATGACCTCGTGTCAGGATGGCAACAGAATATCACACGGCACCCAATCTGCACCGTCAGGTTGGCTATGGACATCACCCACTGGCGGAAACCGGTCTCGAACTGCGCTTTTTCGGGAACGTAGACCACTATCCTGGTGACGGTGCTCACCGGAATAAAGCACCGCGTAATGACTATCATCTTGTTGGTGGCCTTAAGCAACTGCTCAATCTTGGAGCCAAAAAACGAATCGACCACAGTGGTCTTCCTGTGCAGACCGATTATCACCTCCGTGATGTCGCGCTCCTCGATCGTGTTCACCAGACCCGTGACCACGTTAAGGTCATAGCGCTCTATGGCAGTAAGCTTCATGTCGACACTCGCGGCGGCCTGCTCGGCCACATCGAGCGAGTTGCGCCCTATGGCGCGCGAACCGGGCGAATTGTCGTTGCGCACATGTACGGCATACATCTTACCGCCCCGCACCGTCGGGTTGCGCATGAGAACGGCGAAATCGACCAGAGCGGAGGCTGTCACCGGATTGGCTATCGAAATCAAGGTGTTGGACCTTACAGCCACCCGCTCGTCGCCGTCACGGCTCTCGTCCTTCAATATGGCGAGCTTGATCCTCGACGCGGCCCGCTCGGTTATAATCGACGATACGGCACACGTGACAAGTATCATCACAATCGTGCCGTTCAGCACCGACTCATTGAATATGCCTATGTTATAACCGATCATCACGGCGGCCAGCGTCGCGGCGGCCTGCGCGTTGGACAGTCCGAACATCATGCTTCGGTCCATCGACCTCATCTTATATGTCAGCTGGGTCAGCCAGGCCGCAATCCACTTGCAGGCCGTGGCGACCACCGACATCACGGCGGCCACATAGACGGTCTCCCAGCTTGACACCACGATGTTCACATTTATCAGCATGCCGACACCTATAAGGAAATACGGAATGAAAATGGCATTGCCGACAAATTCGATACGGTTCATCAACGCCGACGCATTGGGTATATAGCGGTTGAGCACCAACCCGGCATAGAACGCTCCGAGCACGCTCTCAAGCCCGATCATCCTGGCGGAATAGCTGGCGAGGAACACCATGGCCAGCACATAGATGAACTGAGTTATGTT
Source organism: uncultured Muribaculum sp. (assembly GCA_910578785.1). Classification (GTDB taxonomy): domain Bacteria; phylum Bacteroidota; class Bacteroidia; order Bacteroidales; family Muribaculaceae; genus Muribaculum. Next base: position 4,850 of record CAJTSJ010000037.1, read on the forward strand.
GTCGTTGTATTTCTTGAAAAACCATCGTGTCAGACGCGGAAACGCATATACTATGACCAGACAGTATATCACCAGGCGCAACAGCAGTTTCAGAATCTCGCCCATGCTGAAAGCGCCGTCGCTGTATATCCCGACGACTCCGGCCAGCACGATCAAGGCACCAAGCACGGTGACGATGGTTCCGGCAATCGTTATGATCACGGCAGGCGACTTCGAAAGCCCGAAACGCGACACCACGGGATAGGCTATCAGTGTGTGGGACGCATACATCGACGCGAGCAACACGGACGTGAGCCAGTTGAATCCAAGCAGGTAGACCGAAGTGACCGTACCGACCACCATCGGCACCATAAAGGTATAAAGTCCAAAACCAAGCCCCTTCTTCAGGTTCTTCTTAAGGTGGTACATGTCAATCTCGATTCCGGCGAGGAACATGAGGTAAAGTATGCCCACCTGCCCGAAAATCTCAAACGAGGCATCGCGGTTAAGAAGTCCTATGCCGTAAGGGCCGATAGCTACTCCGGCCACAATCATGCCTATGATATGAGGCACTTTCAGGCGATTGAGCAGTATCGGGGCAAGCAGAATAATGACCAGCACGATAAAAAATATCAACACCGGATCGGTCACCAACGGCAATGTCACTTTTAAAAGACTCATCGAAATTGTCATATTTAATTATCAACTACAAAAATACTCAATTAAATTTTATTTCACAACCGCTCGCCCCATTTCGAATCCGGAATATTACATTTAGACAAACTTAAACCACTCCTAAGGAAAAGAATTCGCCTTATTTACCAATATTATGCCCGAATTGGAGCTTTTTACGTAAATTAACGGATAAATGTTATTTATATTGACTACTAATTCAATCAGACTTCCTAACTTTGCACTGAAAATCAGCAATCGTCCATTCCAGTCATTATGGAGAAAGGCTGAGGCAAAATCAGCTATAGAATAATTTCAATAGGGAAAATAAACAATAAAGTTATGGATTTAAAAGCAATGAAGACTGCCGGAACTCTATTATCCGCAGCAGCAATCCTGTGTTTCACCTCTTGCGGAGGCGGCCAGCAACAGCAAGCCCAGGCACCGGCTCCCCAAATCGCCACAATGACTATCGGATATTCGACATCCGATCTTGAAAGCGCCTATCCGGTCACTATCAAAGGACGCACCGACATCGACATCCGTCCGCAGGTCACCGGTTTTATAACCAAAGTACATGTTGACGAAGGCCAGCAGGTAAAGAAAGGCCAGCTCCTGTTCACTATCGACCAGGTACAGTACCAGGCCCAGGTTGACGCCGCCGAAGCCGCCACACGCGTAGCTGAAAGCGCCGTCGGCACTGCAAAACTGACCGAAGCCAACAAGCGCAAGCTCTTCGACAAAAACATCATCAGCGAATATGAATGGCAGATGGCCGACAACAACCTCAAATCGGCCCAGGCCCAGCTCGCCTCGGCTCAGGCCCAGCTGACTTCGGCCAAAAAGAACCTGGCCTACACCCAGGTGACGTCGCCGAGCGACGGAGTCATCGGCTCAATCCCCAACCGTGAAGGTTCCCTGGCCTCGCCGTCGTCGGCACAGCCGTTGACCACAGTCAGCGACAACTCGGAAGTGTACGCATACTTCTCGCTCAACGAAAAGGACATCCTCGACCTGACCAAGGGAGGCTCCGTTTCGCTGAATTCAAGCGTAGGCAACATGCCCGAAGTGTCGCTCCGCCTTGCCAACGGCGAGATTTACCCAAACAAGGGTAAAGTGGCCACCGTGTCGGGTGTAATAGGAAGCACCACCGGTTCGGCATCAGTACGCGCACTGTTTGACAACAAGAACGGCATGCTACGTAGCGGAAGCACCGGACAAGTGCTCATACCCATCCACTCCGACAGTGCCCTCATCATACCTCAGAAGGCCACCTTCGAGCTTCAGGACCGCCGATTCGTATACGTTGTCAGCGACTCCAATACAGTCAAGTCCGTGCCCATTACCGTAAGCCCCGTAAGCGACGGACAGACATTCATAGTGACTTCCGGACTTAAGCCCGGCGACCGCATCGCTATCGAAAGCGTCGGCAACAAGCTTAAAGACGGCATGGCCATCGTGCCCACAGATCCCAACGCCCAGGCCCAGGCTCCCCAGCAATAACTTCAACCGACACTCTCTGCCTCGGATAACAAACTTTAACAACAGCGTTAAAACATGAAACTTGATACATTTATTAACCGTCCGGTGCTATCCACGGTTATATCAATATTTATTGTCTTGCTGGGTCTGATCGGTCTTGTGTCACTGCCTATCACCCAGTATCCCGACATCGCACCGCCTACCATCTCGGTAAGCACAACCTATACCGGAGCCAACGCCCAGGCCGTGCTCAACTCTGTGATCGCACCTCTTGAAGAGTCGATAAACGGAGCAGAAGGCATGACCTACATGGAGTCAACAGCCACCAACACCGGAAGCGCCACCATCAACGTGTATTTCGAACAGGGATTTGACCCCAACATGGCGGCGGTCGACGTTCAGAACCGCGTGGCCAAGGCCCAGAACCTCCTGCCCTCGGAAGTAAACCAGGTCGGCGTCATCACCCAGAAGCGACAGACTTCAATGCTCGTCGGCGTGACTTTGTATGACAAGTCAGGCAAATATCCGGAAAGCTTCATCGAAAACTACATGAAGATCAACATCGTCCCGCAGATGCAGCGTATATCTGGTGTGGGCGACGTAATGGTCATGGGTGCCGACTATTCAATGCGTATATGGCTTAAGCCCGACGTAATGGCCCAGTACCACATGATGCCTTCCGACGTGGCCCAGGCACTTGCCGAACAGAACATCGAAGCGGCCCCGGGTGCATTCGGCGAACAAGGCAACCAGAGCTTCCAGTACACCATCAAGTACCGCGGACGTCTGACTACTCCTGAACAGTTCGGAGACATCGTAATCCGCGCCAACCAGAACGGCGAGACTCTCTATCTGAAGGACGTGGCCGACATCGAGCTGGGACGTGTGACTTACGGATTCCACAACAAGATGAACGGCTATCCCGCCGTAACCGCAATCGTGTTCCAGACCGCCGGTTCAAACGCACGTGAGATTATCAACAACTGTATCGACTTCGTACATAATCTCGAAGCGGAACTGCCCGAAGGCCTCGGCATTGAAATTCCTCTTAACGTCGACTCATTCCTCAGCGCCTCAATCGACGAGGTTATCAAGACCCTTATCGAGGCGTTTATCCTCGTGTTCGTGGTGGTATACATATTCCTTCAGGACATCCGCTCGACCATCATCCCCGCCATCGCCATCCCTGTGGCTCTTGTCGGAACCTTCTTCTTCCTCAACCTGATCGGATTCTCAATCAACCTCATCACTCTGTCGGCCCTCGTGCTGGCCATTGCGATTGTGGTGGACGACGCCATTGTGGTGGTCGAAGCCGTCCACGCCAAACTCGATGTCGGCTACAAGAGTGCCCGCAAGGCATCAATAGACGCCATGAACGAAATCGGCTCGGCCATCATCTCCATCACACTGGTAATGATGCTCGTGTTCATCCCCGTGTCGTTCATGCCCGGTACTGCGGGTGTGTTCTACCAGCAGTTCGGTCTTACCATGGCTATCGCCATCGGTCTGTCGGCACTTAACGCGCTGACTCTGTCTCCGGCCCTTTGCGCCGTGTTCCTGAAGCCCCATGCCGAACATGAGAGCGAAAAGAAGAACTTCATCCAGCGGTTCCATACGGCATTCAACGTAATCTACGACCGCCAGCTCGGACACTACCGCCGAATCACCAACTTCTTTATCAACCACAAAGTGTCGTCGTTCGGCATCGTAGGCGTTTCGATAGCCGTCCTTATATGGTTGATGAACATCACTCCTACCGGACTCGTGCCTAACGAGGACACCGGATCTATATTCGTGATGCTCAACATGCCTCCCGGAACCTCACAGGAACGCACCACCGCCGTGCTTGACGAAGTAGACGCCATCATCGGAAGCGTGCCCGCAGTAGAATCCCGCACACTTATCAACGGATATAGCTTCATCGCAGGACAAGGCCCGACTTACGGTACGTTCATCATCCGTCTGAAAGACTGGGAGGAACGAAGCGAGGCTGAAAGCTCCGACGCCGTAATCCAACAGCTGTATATGATGACCGGCCAGAAAATCAAGGACGGAAGCGTGATGATTTTCGCTCCGCCTATGATTACCGGCTACTCGGCCACCAACGGTTTCGAACTCAAGATGCAGGACAAGACCGGCGGCGACATCAACGAATTCTTCCAGGTCGTACAGCGATTCCTGGGCGCGCTCAACCAGTGTCCGGAAATCCAGATGGCATACACCACCTTTAACCCGACCTTCCCGCAGTATATGCTCGACATCGACGCCGCCAAGGCCAAGCAAGCAGGCATAAGCCCGTCGACCATACTTCAGACCCTGCAGGGATATTACGGAGGTATGTACGTGTCCAACTTCAACCGCTTCGGTAAGATTTACCGTGTTATGATGCAGGCGTCGCCCGAATCACGCGTGTCGCCCGAGACATTGAAGTCGATCAAAATCCGCAACGGCAACGAAATGGCATCGCTGAGCAACTTCGTCACTCTGACCCGCGTCTACGGACCCGACTTGCTCAACCGATTCAACATGTTCCAGTCAATCTCCGTGACCGGCACGCCGGCTACGGGCTACTCGTCAGGACAGGCAATCGCCGCTGTCGAAAGAATCGCGGCCGAATACCTTCCCCAGGGCTACGGTTTTGAATATGCCGGTATGACCCGCGAAGAAGCCGGTTCGTCCAGCAACGCCACCGCCATCATCTTCGGTCTGTGTCTGCTCTTCGTCTACCTGTTGCTTTCAGCACAGTACGAAAGTTACATCATTCCCTGGGCGGTTATCCTCTCGATTCCGTTCGGTCTTATGGGTTCGTTCATCTTCGCCCAGCTCTACGGCGTGTCAAACAACATCTACCTGCAGATCGCGCTCATCATGTTGATTGGTCTTCTTGCCAAAAACGCCATCCTTATCGTTGAGTTCGCGCTCGAACGCCGCCGCACGGGCATGTCGATAGTCAAAGCGGCCATTGACGGCGCCGCCGCCCGTCTGCGACCGATTCTTATGACATCTCTCGCCCTTATCATCGGTCTGTTGCCGCTGATGTTCGCCCACGGCGTAGGCGCCAACTCCAACAACGCACTCGGCACTGGAGCCATCGGCGGTATGCTCATAGGTATGATTCTGCAGATTTTCATAGTTCCGGCACTATTCGTTGCCTTCCAGCTCATCCAGGAGAAGATTTCTCCGCTTAAGTGGGACGATACAGACAACTCCGGTCTGGAATCTGAAATCGAACAGTACTCACATTAATCCATTACATTAAGAATATAGAATATGTCACTTAACAACATATCAAGAATGGCCGTAATACTTGTCGGTGTGGGAGCTCTGTCGAGCTGCCACATCTACAAGAAGTTTGACATGCCCACCGACAATGCCTTGACGGCCGAATACGCACAAGCAAAGGAAGAGGCCGTCGACTCAGCCACGTTCGGCAATCTTAAATGGCAGGAGGTGTTCACCGACCCGGAACTTGCCAAACTGATAGGTATGGCGTTGGAGAACAACACCAACCTGCAGAATGCCAAACTTAACATCGACATAGCCCACGCCCAGCTCAAGGGTGCGCGTCTGAGCTATCTGCCGTCGCTGACTCTCGCCCCCAACGGAGGCAAGAACTACTTTGACTATCCCGGAATGCGCCACATGGGATGGACCTATCAGGTGCCTCTGACAGCAAGCTGGGAAATCGACGTGTTCGGCAAACTGCTCAACAACAACCGCAAGGCCAAAGCGGCTGTCCTTCAGAGCGAAGCCTACGCCCAGGCTGTGCGCTCACAGCTCATAGCAGGTGTGGCTACATGCTACTACAGCATCGCCATGCTTGAAAAACAGCTTAAAATCAGCCGTCAGACTTCGGAATACTGGAAAGAGAGCGTCGAAATCATGAAGAATTTCAAGCTTTCAGGACGTGTCAACGAGAGCGCCGTAGTACAGAGCACAGCCAACTACTACAGCATCCTCGCTTCAATAACCGACCTTGAAGTGTCGCTCCACGAAGCCAACAACTCGCTGTCGCTTCTGCTCAACACTACCCCGCAGAACTGGAACATCTCGCCCGACGCCACACTCGTATTGCCGGAAATGTTCCGCGACGGTGTGCCGATGCGCGAACTTGCCGCACGTCCCGACGTGCTCGCCGCCGAGCAGAGCCTCGCCATGGCATATTACGGCACCAACCAGGCCCGCGCCGCATTCTATCCGGGTCTGACTATTTCAGCCACCGGAGGCTTCACCAATTCGCTCGGTTCGATGATTGTCAATCCGGCCAACTGGTTTGCCTCGCTTGCCGGTTCGCTGGCCATACCTCTGTTTGCCCGCGGACAGCTTATCTCCGGCCTCGAAGCCGCCAAAGCACAGCAAAAGCAGGCTCTCAACAACTTCCAGTACACTCTCCTGAGTGCAAGCGCCGAAGTCAGCGACGCCATGGTGCTCTATACCAAGACCAACGAGAAGTCGGCGCTTCTGGTAGAGCAGGTGGCCAATCTGGAAAAAGCAGTAGAATATACCCACGACCTTCTCGAACTTGACGGCTCGTCGACATACCTCGAAGTGCTGACCGCACAGCAGACACTCCTGTCAGCCCAGCTCTCACAGGCCGCCTGCGACTACACCCGTGCCCGATCAGCCATCAACCTGTATCAGTCGCTCGGAGGAGGACGATAATATTTTTCACCCTAAAACATTAGCACCATGATCAGTCCATTAGCACACGTTGATCCGTCAGCTAAAATCGGCAACAATGTGACCATCCATCCGTTTGCCTTCATCGACAAGGATGTCGAGATCGGTGACGACTGCGAAATAATGCCCTACGTGAGCATTATGAACGGCACCACCATCGGCAAGCACAACAAAATATACCAGGGCAGCATAATCGGTGCCGACCCGCAGGACTTCCGCTGGAAAGGCGAAAAGACCTACTGCAAGATCGGCGACAACAACGTCATCCGCGAACACTGCATAATCAACCGAGGCATACGCTCGACCGGCGCCACCGTCATAGGCGACGACTGCTTCATCATGGCCGAGACCCACATCGGACACGACGCACTCATCAAAGGACGCTGCGTGCTTGGCAACGGCGTTAAGCTTGCCGGCGACTGCACCGTAGGCCTGTGCACCATCCTGTCATCGGCCGTCATACTCCACGAGCGCAGCGAAATAAGCGACTGGGTAGTGGTGAAGGGCGGATGCCGTATCTCAGGCAACGTACCGCCCTACATAATCGTGGCCCACAACCCGGTGGCATATTACGGCATTAACGCCAAAATCATGGACCGCCACGGATTTACTCCCGATCAGATCGACGACGTAGCAAAGAGCTACCGCCACATATATCAGGCGGGAACCTCGGTGTTCAATGCGCTTAAACGCATCGAAGCCGACATAGCCCCGAGCGACATACGCTCCAACATCCTGGACTTCATACGTTCGCACAACCTCAAGATTGTGGCCGTACCGCTCGAAACCGAGTAATCGGCACATCTATCTATGAGTCACCCCATAACGGCGATGTCGGAATACGGCATCGCCGTTATTTATTTATAAATTGTCTAAATAAAACGTCTAATTTTCCCAAAATCTTGCTAAATCTCGGATTTATAAGTAAATTTGCATCCTAATTTAAGTATATAGACATACAAATACGTATATCTTCACGAAGAGACTTTAATTATTGACATTCATTTTCTACAACAAATAGATTACACAGTTATGAGTAAAGAAAAAAAATTCTTGACCTGTGATGGTAATCAGGCAGCCGCCCACGTGAGCTATATGTTCTCGGAAGTCGCCGCTATCTACCCCATCACGCCTTCTTCAACAATGGCTGAATATGTAGATGAATGGGCCGCCGCCGGACGTAAAAATATTTTCGGCGAAACAGTGCTCGTTCAGGAAATGCAGTCGGAAGGCGGTGCCGCAGGTGCTGTCCACGGTTCGCTTCAGGCAGGAGCATTGACCACCACCTATACTGCTTCGCAGGGTCTTCTCCTTATGATTCCGAACATGTATAAGATTGCAGGCGAACTGCTTCCTTGCGTGTTCCACGTATCAGCACGTACGCTCGCATCGCATGCACTCAGCATCTTCGGCGACCATCAGGACGTAATGTCTGTCCGCCAGACCGGTTTTGCCATGCTTGCCGAAGGTTCAGTACAAGAAGTTATGGACTTGTCAGGTGTAGCCCACCTTTCAACCATCAAATCGCGCGTTCCTTTCGTAAACTTCTTCGACGGTTTCCGTACTTCACACGAGATTCAGAAAATCGAGGCTCTCGACAACGACGACCTCGCTCCGCTCATCGACCGTGAAGCCCTCGCAGAGTTCCGCGCACGCGCACTCAACCCCGACAAACCCGTAGCACGCGGTATGGCTGAAAACGGCGACGTATTCTTCCAGCACCGTGAAGCTTCAAACAAATACTACGAAGCCGTTCCTGAAATCGTCGAGGCTTACATGAAGCAGATTTCAGAAATCACCGGCCGTCAGTACGGTCTGTTCAACTACTACGGTGCTCCCGACGCTGAACGCGTGATCATAGCCATGGGTTCCGTTACCCAGGCCGCACAGGAAGCCATCGACTATCTCGTTGAAAAGGGCGAAAAGGTTGGTCTCGTATCAGTACACCTCTACCGTCCGTTCTCGGCCAAGCACTTCCTCGCAGCCGTCCCCAAGACTGCAAAGCGCATCGCAGTGCTCGACCGTACAAAGGAACCCGGCGCAACCGGCGAACCTCTGTATCTCGACGTAAAGGATTGCTACTATGGCGTAGAAAACGCTCCCGAAATCGTGGGCGGACGCTACGGTCTTGCTTCTAAGGACACCACTCCCGCACAGATTCTCGCCGTATACGAGAACCTTGCACTCCCCACTCCGAAAAACGGCTTCACTCTCGGCATCGTCGACGACGTGACCTTCACTTCGCTCCCCATGAAGGCTGAAGTCGCTCTCGGCGACAAGAGCACTTACGAAGCTAAATTCTTCGGTCTTGGTGCAGACGGTACTGTAGGTGCCAACAAGAACTCGGTTAAGATTATCGGCGACAACACCAACAAATATTGCCAGGCATACTTCGCTTACGACTCGAAGAAATCGGGCGGTTTCACCTGCTCACACCTTCGTTTCGGCGACAAGCCCATCCGCTCGACCTATCTGGTGACCACACCTAACTTCGTAGCATGCCACGTTCAGGCTTACCTGCACATGTACGACGTGACCCGCGGTCTTCGCGACGGAGGCACATTCCTTCTCAACACCATCTGGGAAGGTGAAGAACTCGCCAAGAACCTCCCCAACAAGGTTAAGCGCTACTTCGCCGAGCACAACATCACCGTATATTATATCAACGCTACCCGCATCGCACAGGAAATCGGTCTTGGCAACCGTACCAACACCATCCTCCAGTCGGCATTCTTCCGCATCACCGAAGTGATTCCTGTCGACCTCGCAGTAGAGCAGATGAAGAAGTTCATCGTCAAGAGCTACGGCAAGAAGGGTCAGGACGTTGTCGACAAGAACTATGCGGCCGTTGACCGTGGCGGTGAATACAAGAAACTCGACGTTGATGCCGCATGGGCACAGCTCCCCGACGACAAGGCAGTTGAAAACAACGATCCCGAATTCATCAACAAGGTGGTTCGTCCTATCAACGCTCAGGACGGCGACCTCCTCCCCGTTTCGGCATTTGCCGACTGCCCCGACGGAACATGGACGCAGGGCACTGCCAAATATGAGAAGCGCGGTGTTGCCGCATTCGTTCCCGAATGGCTCGAAGAAAACTGCATACAGTGTAACAAGTGTGCATACGTTTGTCCTCACGCCGCCATACGTCCGTTCGTGCTCACCCCCGAAGAGATGTCGAAGGCTCCGTTCGGCGAAGATGCCACCATCCCCGCCATCGGCAAGACATTTACCGGAATGCGCTTCATGCAGGCCGTTGACGTGCTCGACTGTCTTGGTTGCAGCAACTGCGTCGACGTATGTCCGGGCAAGAAGGGCGTGAAGGCTCTCGTCATGAAGCCCCTCGAAACTCAGATTGACGTTCAGAAGGCTTGGGACTACTGCGTTGAAAACGTTAAGTCAAAGGCATCTTTGGTTGACGTCAAGGCCAATGTCAAGAACTCGCAGTTCTCTACTCCTCTGTTCGAGTTCTCCGGTGCATGCTCCGGTTGCGGCGAGACTCCCTACGTCAAGCTCATCACCCAGCTGTTCGGCGACCGCGAAATCGTGGCCAACGCTACCGGCTGTAGCTCAATCTATTCGGGTTCAGTGCCCTCTACCCCCTACACCACCGACGAAAACGGTCGTGGTCCGGCATGGGCTAACTCACTGTTTGAAGACTTCTGCGAATTCGGTCTCGGTATGACCATTGCCAACGAAAAGCTCCGTGCACGTCTTGACGTTGCAGTACGCGGCCTGCTTGAATGCCCGACCTGCTCCGACGAAATCAAGGCTCTCGCCACCCAGTGGCTCGACGAGAAGGAAAATGCCGACCGCAGCCGCGAAATCACCGACCAGCTCGTTCCTCTCATGGAGGCCTGCGGTTGCGACGCATGCAAGGCCGTGCTCGAACTCAAGCACTACCTCATCAAGCGCAGCCAGTGGATCATCGGTGGTGACGGTGCTTCATACGACATCGGCTTCGGAGGCCTCGACCACGTAATCGCTTCAGGCAAGAATGTGAACATCCTCGTTCTTGACACAGAGGTATACTCCAACACCGGCGGTCAGGCTTCAAAGGCCACCCCGCTCGGCGCCATAGCCAAGTTTGCAGCTTCCGGAAAGCGTATCCGCAAGAAGGACCTCGGACTTATCGCCACTACCTACGGCTATGTATATGCAGCACAGGTAGCGATGGGTGCCGACCAGGCCCAGACACTCAAGGCCATCCGCGAAGCCGAAGCATACGACGGACCTTCAATCATCATCGCCTACGCACCCTGTATCAACCACGGTATACGCGCAGGCATGGGCAAGGCCCAGCAGGAAGAAGCCAACGCAGTAGCATGCGGTTACTGGCACCTGTGGCGCTACAACCCCGCCCTTGAACTCGAAGGGAAGAACCCCTTCACCCTCGACAGCAAGCAGCCCAACTGGGATGCATTCGAGGACTTCCTCAAGGGCGAAGTACGCTACTCTTCCGTAATGAAGCAGTATCCCGCCGAAGCCGCCGAACTCTTTGCGGCCGCCAAGGAAAATGCCCAGTGGCGTTACAATAACTACCGTCGTCTTGCCCAGCAGCAGTGGGGCGTCGACCCGGAAGTTGAGACATTGGAAAATAAATAATCCGTCATAACTGACTAATCGAAAGGGGGACGGCGCCGTAATGGAGCCGTCCCCCTTTTTACCCCCCTTTTTATTTCACATTATTTTGTTTATCTCGGAAAATTACATATCTTTGTGCGATATTCGGATAAAACAATGATTAATTGGACATTTATACCGTCGCCGATGATCACGTTTTATACGCATAACGGCAAACACCTTATAAATTTATATCAGCAAATACAGTGGGCATTTTATTTAATTTCTTATCCTCATTCCTACTCGGTGCAGGCGCAGGTCTCGTGCTGACAATCGTCATGGCCGTGATAGCGAAGCAATTATTTGGACTGCATCTGATTAAGAATTTCGTTCTGTCGGTCCTGCTGTTTATATTCGCCACCTTTCAGACAGTCTTACTATACAGCGCATACACCGCCAAGGACTACGTCGACATAGCCTACTCGCTGATAAACACCACCACCGAGAATGTAGACGTCGAAGCCTTGAACGAACTTCTGCCCAATCTGGTCAATTTCATACCTGAAGAGTATCTACCGAAGGAAGCCGCAGACGCTACAGAAGCCGCCGCATCGTTTCTGCTTGACACCACCGATGTCGTTTCAAATACGTCGGACACCGTAGTCAGAACGTCATTAGCCCTGATCGACGCTGTAAACGACACCCTGAACGCCTACATTCTGAGAAGATGGCTATGGCTAATAGGCGAAATTGCCTTATTCCTCATTTTGGCCGGACTTATGCGCAAACGCTCTCCAAAATATGCTTCGGACATGGATTTATTCTCCGATGCCGGCGGTTCGACCACCTCTACAATGAATTTTTAACAAATAAACAATATAATAACTACTCCTAACCATGTCACATATCTTAATAGGACTCGGAGGTACCGGAGGTAAAATCCTCAAAGCCTTCCGCCAAAGACTTTGGACTGAATACGATGAGTCGAAACGCAACAAGCTCCCCATTGGATTCATTTATGTGGATACCGATTCAGCCATGATCAACCCGTCTGACATCTCCTATCAGACCATCCATGGCAACTGCTGCTTCACTCCAAGTGAATTCGTCGACATAAAGACCAACAGCAACATCGATGCCATATTCTCCAATCCGAAAGGATTTACAAGACTGATGGGTGTGCTCGGCAATGTCAGCGAGACTCAGACAGCGACATGTCCCGTCGGTGCCGCCGCCGACCAGAAGCGCCGTGCCGGACGTCTGCTCTTCGGAGCCAACATCGACGCCTATCTGCACAAGCTCGGCTCGGAAGTGGCCTCGATGCAGAAAAAAGAGGTAGGAGGCACCATCAACATCCACCTGTTCTGCGGACTCGCCGGCGGCACAGGCTCCGGCTCGATCATCGATGCCATAGTGCAGACACGCAAGTGGATGTTCGACCACAATATGAATGAAGCCACCGGATTTAACCTGACAGTGTTCTGCCAGATACCGGAAAACTCCCCTCTGCCCAACTGGGACACCGGCCGCTACAAAGGCAACGGCTACGGCGCCCTTCTCGAGCTGAACAACCTGTTCACGTCGCACTACAACCAGGAATGGGGAACCCGCGTAAGCCGTCCGCCGTTTGACGTGACTTCGGGCGTTGAACTTGGCCGTACATATCTTACATACGACAACCCCACCCCGGCCAATGTAAAGGCCGGAGCCATACCCCAGGCTCTTAAGATAGCCGGAGGTCTTATGCTATACAGCAACACCAACAATTTCGGCTATACCGTCACCGACCCGATACAGCTTGCCGGACTTGTAGCAGACTTCGTCTACAACTACATATTCTGTCCCGGAGGTCAGATACTTGACGAATTCAAGCGTTTTTATACATTCGAAAACCTTTCGCAGAACCGCGACGAATATGACGAAACCGCCGACCCGGAAGAAGGCAACCCGCTGCCTGTACGCACCCGCGCCATAGGCTCGTTCGGCATCAAGCGCATAGTCGTTCCCGAAACAGAGCTTCAGGAACACATAGCCTATACACTCGGTACAAGCGCCATGTATCAGCTAAAATTCGACAACTGGAGCAGCACCGTCGGCTACCGCGAAGAGCCCAAGAACTTCGATCCGCTCGGCTATCTCAGCCAGCCCGGACGCCAGGACACCTGGAACATGGACAGAGCCCACCTGATGCTGAAAGACTTCATCCTTCCCGGCGACGAAAAGGAAGGCTGGAAAAAGGGCGAATTCACCACATACTGGAACCCCTGCATCGACCGTTGGGCCGAGGCGGCAAAGGGAGCCGACCATCAGTTTGACAAGCTCGTAGAGCTTTGCCGCGGAGGATTTGAAAGCGGATTCCGCGGAAAGGGCGTTGCTACATTCTTCAAAGACAAGGCAAGCGCTCTGGAAACGTACGCCAACCAGATATCCGAAACCGTCGAGAAGTACATATTCAACGAATGGACTACCGGACGCCTGTCGGTCAACGAAGCCCGCCAGGTGGTTGACCGTCTCACCACATATGCCGGCGATGAAGCCCTGAACATGCAGGAGACCACCATTCCGGCCCTTGACGGCAAGTGCAAGGAACTTCAGGAAACTATCCAGCAGGTCAAGTCTGAATATCTCAGCGCAGGTATGCTCAAGCGTCCTATCATCTTCGGCAACCGCTTCGAGCGTGTCACCAACTACTGCAAAGTCCTATATGCCAAGAAGACCGAGATTGAAGCCATAAAGCTCTTTGCAGTACCCTTGGCCCAGGCTCTCGAAAAGAGATTCTCCGACCTCGGCAAGCGTCTGATCGGCTTCGAACAGGCCATCGACGACATCATCAAGTTCAACAAGGAGCGCATGGTGGCCCTCGCCGACCTCTATACCGTAACCAACGGCACCGACGACCGCGACGGAACAGAGGACATGACACTTCCTGTGGTCAAGTTCTACAGCCGCAACCGCATGGCCGACCTCGAACGCAAGATGAATGTGCACGAAGGAAGCATGGACAAAATCACGGACACCGTGCGCAACTCAATCGTAGAGTCACTTGCAAGCGACGGCCGCTTCATGAACGTCAACAAGCTTAACCGCAACATGTTGTCACGCACCCTGTTAGGCCCTGTTTACGGCGAAATCGTGACATTCCACAACGAATTCTGCAAGGAACAGACCCAGAAGGTGCTCGAAGTGCCCATCATGGAACGTCTCAAGAACAAGTACGGAAGCAACGAACAGGCTCTACAGCAGTTTGCCAAGCAGATCATCACGGCTTCGGGAGTGTTCACCGAAATCAACATGAACGAGATTCAGCTCAACAACGCCAATACCCCGACCCCTGAAATCGGCAAGAACATACTTATCAAGCGAATCCTCGTAACGCTTCCGAAAACCAAAGACCCGGAACTGCTCGAATTTGCCGAACGATTCGAGAAAGCGCTCCGCGATGCTATCCCCGGTGGCGCCGGAGCTTCGATACACGTATCGCTCGAAGGCGAAAATGCAAATGAAATCTCAGTGGCCATCATTGAAAACGGCTATCCGATGCGCGCCATCAGCTCCGTACCGATGCTGAAGGCCAAGTTCGACTCGCTCATCGCGTCATCGCCAGCCAACCGCATCCTCCTTGTCAGCGAAGGCTACTCCGACGACTACCGCACCCTGTTTGCCATTCCGCCGAAATCGCCCGACGAAGTGCGCGAAGATGTCATGCCCTACATGATTCTCGCCCTCGGACTCGGACGCATACTATTCGATGCAGAGACATCCGGCCAGTATGGCGCCACAGGAGGAGTCGACATATTCGGCAACGCCGAAGTGACGCCATGGGGATTTGAACGCTTCACTGAAATGGCGTTTGACGACCGTCTGATTGAGGAACGCGCCAAGGAAATCCGCCGTCTCTACAACGACGCGATGGAAGAGGCGTTCCAGGATATAGACCCGTCGGCACTCAAGGATATCCAGGCCAAGCTGAAAGAACTTCAGGCACAGGTGATGGAAGCCATCGGCAAGGTCATCAAGGAGGAGAATCCGACTCCCAAGACCAAGTACAATCAGTTTGTCAACTGGACAAAGAAAGCCATTGAGACACTGCTCTCATATCGTCCCGAATAACAACATCATAACATAACTAATTATTATCCATAAAATTATGGCAAAACCAAAACAGTATCGCTGTCTGAATGTAGGCAACTGCGATAAAGCCAACAACAAAGAAAAATTCTCAATTCCCGAAGGCGAAGACCTCAAATGCCCTGAATGCGGACAAAATATGCTTCAGGAAGTTAAGGGAGGCCTGCCAGCATGGGTATTCGCGCTCGTGGCAGTAGCCGTAATCGCTATCGCCGCCATCGTATTCTGGCCCAAGGGTGGAGAATCGGCAACACCGACCGACCCGCAGGAGACTGAACAGGTCGAGGACGGCGAAGATGAGGCCTACGATGAAACCGAGGAGCCTGAAGACGACGGAAGCGACGAGAATGAAGCCGTTGCCGATACGGTAATCGTAGAGAAAGTCGACACCGTGGTAATCGACAATTCCCGCGTAGACACCGTAGTAGTTGAAAAAGAGAAGACTGTAGTTGTCAACTCCGGACTTACCAACTACAACCTCGGCTGGGGTCTCTACACCGGCGAAGGCAAGAGCGGCAAGCCCCACGGCGTTGGCGATGTGAAAGTCACCAAAAGCTACTCAATCGACCTCAAGTCGGGAGGCAAGACCATCGACGTGAACAACGGCGACCGTATCATCAAGGCTAAATTTGACAACGGCAATCTCGTTCGCGGTACAGTCAAGTTCTCCGACGGAACCACCAAGTCATTCAACATTGGCGTATAATATATGACGTTCAGACATCTGACTTCAATACTCTTTGCATCGTTGTGGACTCTGTCAGGGTCCACAGCGATTGCTTCATCTTTGGATTTCGCAACGGACCAGCTCGGCATGATGGCTAAAATCATCGGTATCGATGCCTCAAATGCCCCGGCTGACGATGCGGACACCACCATCATCACAACGTATAAGACTCTTCCCGTCAGAGTCGACATAAACGACGGGGCGGTCAGCCACATCGGCTACAGAATCTTCGACGATGCTCTGCGTGGCGGGCCAAACGACGTGGTGTTCAACTTCCTCGAACGCTACGCCCTTGCGGCCGACATGCCGTTGAAACGCGAAAAGCCAGTCAACGCCATGCTCGCCGAAGACCAGATAACATTCGAAGGAGGCGACTTCTCGCGCCTGAAACGAATGAATACCGACGGCTACAGCATCTCCGTCAACAACCTTAACGGGCGCCAATACCGCGTCAGCTGGAACACGCCCGACGAACAGACCGAATATGCCGTATCGTTCCCCATCAGCTACGACCTGCTCCACGGAACGGGCATGGTGGAAAATGAACGACGGCTTCTCAACGGCCTGACATCGCACATCAACAAACCAGACAACTCTGTAAGCGTGACCCGACCCCAGCTTCTGCCAACATGGAATATAAATTACTATATCCTGCCTGGCAACAGCTACTATACGGACGCGCTGACCACAAATAAATATTATCGTTTTGTCATATCCGACACGATCTCCGCAGGCAAGACCGCCGACCTTATCGAGTCGGTCAAAAAGGCCGCAGAATCACAACCGGACAAAGCCGACCACGAGAAGCAGAATCCGGCAAAGCCGGCCAGACAATCCGGATTTGAACTCATCTACAACTCTTCCGTATACCCTGTAGAGAGCATGGCAAATCTACTTACCACAGGGAAAATAGACAATGACTTCATCCTCGATATAAAGCATATAGGCTACGACTTCAACTACCAGAACATCTCCGTTCCGCTGAATCAGGCCATAGATTACTTCATAAAAAAGAACTGCGAGGTATTCTTCGGAATATCACAACATAAAAACGACGTATACACATGTGTCGTAATTTTCCGCAATATCCCTGAAGGCTATTGCCACACAATGAGAGTAACCATCGACAGCAACGACCTGGAATCACGCTCCGGACGCTTCCCGGCCAGGTTAACAAGCTTCATTCCAATTTCTAAAATCAGCAACCTTTTCGGCGAAAACAAACGTTAACAGCTATGCTCCGTAAACTTCTTAACATATTATCCCTGCTTTTGGTCATGACACCAGCCATTCTGAGCGCACAAAACACCTCGGAAGAGATTGTCATGATGAAACTCGACAAGAATTACCTGTCGGAAGAATCAACTAACGCGTCAGAAGTAAAGGCCCGCGACAACGCCGACCTTCTGCTGATCAGCAGGATTACCGAATATTACAATGAGCACTTTCCCGGGAAAACCCTATCGCCCGAAGTATTGCAGAACATACAGCACATGTCGATGAAGCGCGGCGAGCATACGCGCGTGCTTTCATACATTTCAATCGCCGCCCTGTCCGGCGAAGCTCCGGCAACTAAACCGGCCACACCGGCAAAGCCGGCCGAAGAGAAGGCCAAGCCCAAGGAAGAAACTCCAAAGCAACAGCCGGCCACGACCCCCAAGGAAGAAAAGGCAGTGACAAAACCCGCCGAAACCAAGCCTGCGGAAACCAAGCCCGCGGAAACCAAGCCTGCAGAGCCCGTAAAGCAGAACGACAACATGGCTCCTCCCCCATCGCAAGACCCCAACATGTCGCTACATCAGTGGCAGATGGACGTAATCAACGAGCTTGTATACGCCAAGGACATCAATGAAGTCAACAGCCTGCTAAACTTGTTTAAATCGCTCGGCAAAATACGCAAATACGGAATCGTGACGAACTGTCCTGACCGCAATGCGACATTCTGGGTCATCGGCAACAGCGGAGAAGGCATCCAGGCGGTGCTCGGACCCGGTTCTTCAAGCCGTAGAAACTATTCCACCAACCAAACCTCCGCTCTTGAAGACTTCAAAGGCTTCCCGGCGCTATGGTTTGAATTCAACAATTAACCCCATGCCCCGATGAAAAAGATAATCCTTTCAGCCATCATATCCGTCATAGCATTCGGAGCTTACCCGCAACATCCTGCGGGCAAACCATGTTGTGACAGAGAAAAGGCCTGTTGCGACAGCGTCGCGCCAAACGACCGAGCCATAATCCTGACATATCTCGACAAGCTAAAAGAGTCATACGTCAATCAAGACCTGGGTTTCCTTATGTCGATACTCGACGTTGACCAGTCGGCCATGAACGACCTGTACAACGAGTTTATGGACGAGGAAATCTTAGATGCCGCCATTGAAGATATAACAATCTGCTCCGATTCCAATCGAAAGAAATCATTCAAGTCCTCGTTTAAATTATCGCGAAAAGGATACAATTTTTCTGATAATAAGTACGTTAGTATCTTATGGGATTTTTCCGACCCCAACCAACCGAAGATTGTTGATGTAACCACCGAAAATATTGATTAACCGAAATAATTAGAATAGACAAATATACATTCCTTGACAATGAAAAAGCTTATATTCACTCTCATCGCGGCCGTGGCATTCTGTTCGCAGGCACAGGCCGCAGTCAAGTTCAAAATACGCGACGGCATCGAGAATCAGACTCTGATCGACAAGATGGAACAACAGACAAGCCTGTTGCTCACAGCCATCAACAATGCGTGCCAGCAGAACACCGACCTCAATGTGTCGGGCCTTGACATAAGCGACACGGCCATAGAGTCGCTCGCATCGTGCTGGGAAAACGTTCACTTCAGCACCGAAGATGACTTCATTGCCGAAAGCTGCCTGACGCGCAAACGCTCAAACGGGACAACCCGCGCATATCAGTTCCGCAACATCGGTCTGACAATGTATCCTATCGACGATGCCTACGACAGCGGTTCGCGCCGTGAGCTCTGCATTGACTTTACCCCCAACGGACGAATCGAGGACATCAACTTTACGATGGACAATTCCGTCTACACCAAAATGCTTGCCGAAGGAGAGCTTCTTAAGGACGTTGAACGCCGCATGCAGATACTCGGATGGTGTGAAAAGTTCAAGCAGGCCTACAACGACAAGAACATACGCTTCATGGAGGACGTGTTCAGCGACGATGCCCTCATCATAACCGGCAAAGTGATTTCCGAACGCCGTAAAGGTCCTGAACTCCCCACTTCAAAAAAAGTTGAATATACCAAACAGAGCAAACGGGAATATCTGACCAAACTCCGCGCCATCTTCGACAAACAGAGCCACAACGGCTACATCAATGTCATCTTCGACGACTACCGCGTGATGCGCCACGATGCAAAGCCCGACTACTACTATGTTACTCTGTCGCAAAAGTGGCATACAAAGGGCTACAGCGACGAAGGTATCGTAGTGCTCGTATGGGACTTCACCGACGAAGACCATCCGCAAATCATGGTCCGCACCTGGCAGCCGATAGGCGAAGTACCTTTCGGACCGAACGACATACCTGTATTGTAAATCCAAGTATTTTAAAAGAAAAATATAGTAATCGACATGAATCAAAAGATGAAATCGCCGTTAGCGCTACTGTTATTTCTCTTCTCTTTCAGTTTTGCATCAGCCCAACAGCTTGAAATGCTCGAGTTCAAGGAGACCACCGAGCTAAGCGCGGCACAGTACAAGGAATATGACTCAAACCAGAATGCATGCGCCCTTATCAAACTCGGGCTTATCGCCAACGACCCGGTGTTCGAAGGCAGTGTAGTCAAATCAGAAAACAAGGGTGGCGTATATTGGCTTTATGTACCGCAAGGCACCAACCGTCTGACCATACAGACTTCCAACTATCTTCCTTTGCGGGTTGAATTCGAACCTGTGAAAAGTCTTTTCACATACCACATGACCGTGGCTCCAAAGCAGAACGGCGGCGGAAGCTCAACTCCAGCCCAGCCGACTACTGCCACCCCGGCAACCGCACCCGCACCCGCCGGCAATGTGCTTCCTATAAGCATCCCCGCCCTGCCCAGCGTCAATATAGGCGGACAGGATGTACAGCAAGGAGGTCCGGTTGACTTCAACATGGTGCTCATCAAGCACGGCCGCTTTGAGATGGGAGCTACCCCCGAACAGCAGAGCAACGAAAAGGACGAAACTCCCGTACACTACGTCACCATCACACGTGACTACTATATCGGCGAGACTGAAGTAACCCAGGCTTTGTGGGAGCGCATCATGGGCAACAATCCGTCGGCCTACAAGTCGCCCAACAATCCGGTAGAGAACATCACCTACGGCGATGCCTTCGACTTCTGCCGCAAGCTGAGCCAGCTCACCAAAAAGACCTTCCGTCTGCCCACCGAGGCCGAATGGGAGTATGCGGCCCGTGGCGCACAGAACATGACCGACACTAAATTCTCAGGCGACAACACCGCCGAAGAGGTAGGCTGGTACAGAATCAACGCCGGCGGACACCATCACCCCGTCAAAGAGAAAAAGCCTAACGAAGCCGGACTTTACGACATGAGCGGCAACGTATGGGAAATCTGCGAAGACTACAAGCAGGACTATACCCCCGGCGACAAGCGCGACCCGGTCTGCACGAAGCGCAGCGACCTTCGCGTTCGCCGTGGCGGCGCATGGGAATGCCCCAGCAATGAAGACCTTCGCGTGGCTTTCCGCCGTAAGATGCCCGAAAAGGACCGCAACAACGCCACCGGACTTCGAATCGTGATGGAGGTCGACTAATCAAACATTTCACAACCATAGACTATCATGCTGAAATTCAAAGCCATAATAGCTTCAATACTCCTGTCCGTAGCGACAGGAGTATTTGCTCAATCGCCACTCAAGTTCAACGAAAACGGCGAATTTAAGATTCTCCAGTTCACCGACACCCATTTCCGTTGGGACAAAGGCGATGAAAAAACCGTGTCCACGATGATGACAGAAGCCATCGAAGCCGAAAATCCCGACTTCATAATCATCACAGGTGACCTCATCTATTCCACCAACGTGGAGAAAGCACTGCAACAGCTTTTCGCACCGATAGTAGACAGCGGCATACCTTTCGCTTTTGTTTTCGGCAACCACGACCACCAGTTTGAACTTAACAGAAGCCAGATTTATGACATCGTACGGCATATGCCGGGATGCGTAATGCCGGACCGGGGCAATGCACAGAGTCCGGACTATACGCTTGAAGTGATGTCATCCGACGGCACTAAGCCGGCATCGGTACTATATTGCCTTGACTCACACGCCGGAGCACAGGTAAACGGCGCAGGACGCTACGCATGGCTCACCTCCAATCAGATTGTCTGGTACAAGACCAACAGCATCCGATACACCGAAAACAACGACGGACAACCCCTGCCGTCACTTATGTTCTTCCACATCCCCCTGCCCGAAGCCAAGTATGCCCATGACGACAAGTCAATCTACTATCTTGGCGAGGCCGGAGAAAAGGTCTGCAGTCCCCACATGAATTCAGGCATGTTCACAGCCATCATGGAGCAGAACGACGTATTTGCCGCCTTCTTCGGACATGACCACGACAACGACTTCCTGATTCCCTACTACGGCGTTCTTCTTGGGTATGGCCGGTACGGAGGCTCTAAGGGTGCCGTATACAACCATATCGGCAAGAACGGATCACGCATAATCGTTCTGAAGGAGGGCCAAAAAGAGCTCGACACATGGTTGAGACTCCGTGGAGAAGAAGAAGTGGTCAACAAGGCATCGTTCCCTTCGGACTTCAAAGGCAAAAAGCGCAAGTCGAAAAAAGACAAAAAGAAAAAACAGGAACAGACAGAAACCGAAGAATAGACCGCGCTATATCGGAAATAACTCATATGTAAGCCAGAATAATGACACGATTCAACACTCATTATTCCGGCTTTTTTAATAAAATGACAAATTCAATTATTTAGACTGACACAAATCGGCCCGATCTATATCCAACAGACTTATATGACCCGATTTCAAGCCCACCATAGGATTGCAGGCACGCCGGACAATACTTCATGCTTAAACGCCTGTATTTGAGATACAATAGCCAATACCTCAACCATGACCGGCCATTTTTTTCATTAAAAAATCGACAAAACTATTTGCAAATTCAAAATAAAGCTGTAACTTTGCATCGCTTTAAACGAAGAACACGGGCGTTTAGCTCAGCTGGTTCAGAGCATCTGCCTTACAAGCAGAGGGTCGGGGG
>CAJTSJ010000038.1 GCA_910578785.1 uncultured Muribaculum sp.
GTCTCAAGATATACGACCCTGGCGGAAACATTTATTATTAAACAAGCTCTTAATCGAGGTCAGGCACATGGTCGCATGCCACGCCGGCCCGATGCAGCAGATCAAGCCCGTCGGATATGCGGTATGTCTCATTGTAAACTACCCGCTTGATTCCGGCCTGTATGATGAGCTTGCTGCACTCCACACATGGCGATGCGGTGACGTAGAGCGTTGAGCCGTCACTGGAATTGCCGCTTCGGGCCACCTTGGTTATAGCGTTGGCTTCGGCATGCAGCACATAAGGCTTCGTGGCTCCGGACTCGTCCTCGCACACATTTTCAAACCCCGCCGGGGTGCCGTTGTAGCCGTCGGATATAATCATCTGGTCCTTGACCAGAATGGCACCGACCTTACGCCGTATACAATAAGAATTTTCAGCCCAGATACGTGCCATACGCAGATATCTTTTGTCAAGCACTATCTGTTTTTCGAGTTGTTCCATTATAGACAAATGTAATTACTACGGCAAAGATAGTCAGAATTAATGAGAATCCGGCCTAAAACAAATAAAATAACACTTTATAACCACCGACTTAGCCCCGAAAGGGAGCCTCGGCAGAGGCTCCGCCGCAGGCTAAAATACTTTCCATTCGATGACTCCGCCGCTCTCACCTTCACGGAGCTGCGCGGCAAGCTTCAGGGCGGTCGTCTTTACCGGCTTGAATGTCAGATGGTTGTAGCAGTCCTTTTCCGTGCCGTAAGCACAGGTGGTCTCAACTTCTTTCCAGCGGTTGGCCGAATCCTTGTAGTAAAGCTTCCATGATTCGGGAACCCTGTAGTTGCCGTCATAATGGTCGAAATCAAGCCAATAAACATCTACGGCACTGACCTCCTGCGGCGCGTCAAACTCGTAGCAAACATTTTCAAGCGTTCCGCGACGGAGCCACCAATAGTGGTACGGCTTCGAGGTGTCGGCCGAAGATGTGGGTTCCCATTGGTCGTTGTAGCCCCACGCCCACTGCAGATTGGAGGTGGCCGCGGGAGCCTCGGAGTTGATGTTGGTCGGCTCGGAATACATGCGGGCGCGCGATGCAAGTGTCGGAGCAGGGACAGCGCGGGCCGACTCGGCGCTCTCGGGAATCCATACGGCCATCTGATCAGCGCCGCGGTTGTTCCACGTGCTGTATGGTATCGCCTTGACTGTCACGTCCTTCACCGTGCCGTCGGCAAGCAGTTGCTTAGCCGTGCCTTGCAGGGTTACTACGCCGTTGAGAAGTTCCGGCTCGAACACTTCGGCAAACTCCGTGCCGTCAGGTATGAACTTGTCAAAAACCGCACTGTCGGCCTGGTCCTGACCCTCAAGGCAGTACATCACCGGACCGCGCTGTATGGCAAGCTTTCCACGGTCGTCGGCCACAGCCTCGTGGGCACGCACCCGGCGCACTTCCATCGGGAGTGTCAGCTCTACCTCGTCGCCGGCCTTCCAAAGGCGTTTGACAGTTGCGTAGCCGTCACCGGTCATCACTTCGGCCTTTTTGCCGTTGACCTTAAGCGCATACGGCGCCGAAGACTTGGAGGTGAAAGCATAAAGGTCGGTGGGCACGGGCGACTCCCCTGCCCATCCCGGTATGCGGAACCTCAACGCAAATTCACCCTCCTGCTCGGGAGTCACCGTAAACTTCACATCACCTTTCCAGGGATAGTCGGTGGTCTGGGCTATCTGCACCTTGTTGCCGGCGGTGGCGATGTCGGCCTTCGACTGGATATAAAGGTTGACAAGGATGTCATTGTCCTGCGTGGCATACATATATGTAGGTACACTGGCCATGAAACGCGTCACGTTGCCCGGACAGCATGCGCAACCGAACCATGCCTGCCGCTCATGCTGGCCCATGGACTCGAGCGGATTGTCGTAGAAGAAACGGTCGCCGGAGAGCGAGACACCGGAGATTACCCCGTTGTACAACGCGCGCTCATAGACATCGGCATATTTTGCATCGCCCGTGGCGAGAAACATGCGGTAGTTCCAATAGACATTCGCTATGGCGGCACATGTCTCGCAATAAGCCGTATGGTTGTTAAGCTCGTAGTCAGGACCGAAACCCTCGCCCTGTGCACGCGAACCGATGCCGCCTGTGATGTAGAGCTTGCGCGACGCCATATTGTCCCAGATCCGGGTTATGGCATCGAAGTAGGCCGAATCGTTGGTCAGCGCCGCCACATCGGCCACGCCGGAAAACAGATATCCGGCGCGCACGGCATGTCCCACAATCTCGTCCTGGGTCAGTATGGGCTTGTGGTCCTGCGAATACTCGCTCAGGCGGTGGCCGTCCGTGCCTCGGCCTGCTTCCTCCACAAAATATTTGGCCGTCTGAAGATACTTGTCGTCGCCGGTCACCTTATACAGTTTGGCAAGGGCCATTTCTGCTATCGGATGGCCCGAAGGCACATGCTTCTGCCCCTCGTCGGGACCGAAGACCTTGCATACGAGGTCGGCGTTCTTTATGGCCACGTCGAGAAGAGAGCGCTTGCCCGTGGCGAGATAGTGGGCCACGGCGGCTTCATACAGATGACCGCTGTTGTACAGTTCGTGGCTGTTGATTTTCTCCCATCTGTGCGTACCCCACCATCCCGAAAGCCGGGTACACTTGTTGGTCACGCATGTAGTCAGATAGCCGTCAGGTTCCTGCGCGGCGGCGATAAGGGTAATCACACTGTCGAGATATGCGTCAAGGTCGGCATCATACTTCACGGCCAGCGAATATGACGCACCTTCGATTATTTTATACGGGTCTGTGTCGTCAAACGAGAAGTCGCCTCTGTGCTCGCCCTTCTTTAGACCGCCGGCTATGGCGAAATTGTCGAAGCGTCCGTTGCGCTCACACTCCTTGAATGCCGAAGGAATCGATACCGTGCGGTTGGTCTCTATTCGCGGAGCCCAGAAGCTGTCGTCGATATGCACTTGTGTGAAAGCGACCTCCTTGACCGGAGCGTCCGGAGCATGGTATTCGGCGTTGACGCCGCATGCACACATGCCGAGAGCCATTGCGCCCACGGCCATGTATTGAGTAATGCTGTTCATATCTGTTTATTTATATTTGTTCAAAAAAGTCTTTTGCACAATCACTTACGGGCATTCCACACATGGAAGTCAAAGTCTACCCTGAAATAAGCGCCGAAAGCGAAATTCGTAGCCGAACCGGCCCCGCCGACTGTTCCGTCCGGCGCAGTCATCTTGCCTGGATGGGTCTCATATATGTCGCCCCACACGCCCAAAGTAAACCCCTTGGCCACCTGCCGGCGGTATTCTACAGAACCGAACACGGTGGTCATGCCGTCATAAGTCGAGCCTTCGTTTTTCATCGACACGCATCCGAAGTACGGCAGTCCGTACATCGATATGAATTTACGCCCGTGGAAATAGCCCAGACGCACATTAAAATAGTCGCCGAGCTGGGCCGAAGCCGTAACGTAGGCCGCCGCACCGCTGTCAAACGGCCACAAAGTTCCCGACTGCTGATAATAGCCAAGTACGGCGGCCTCGGCTCCGAACTTGCGCAGCAGTCCGCGGCCGGCGTACCATTCCGTTCCCACACCGACGGCTCCGTTCATGAGCGTGCGCACCTGGCGCTGTTCAGTGTCGATAATCTCACCGCCGCGGTGCTGTGCCAGCAGTTGCACAGGGATGTACCAGCGCAGCCTGCGGTTTTCAGAGTTAAGCCATGTACGCATCGACAGCCCTACGGTAAAGGCCTCCTGATGGTCGCTTAGCCTGAACACGAAGCTCTGCCAGTTGATCCAAGCGTCAAGATGCACACGGCGGGTGTCGACCAGAACCTGGAATCCGAGGTCTGGATCGGCCGAGAAGTTCAGTTCAAGGTCATAAAGCGGGGTCATCAGACCATGCGACGCACCTGAATAAAGCGTACCCCAGACCAGATTGACATTGCCAAGCCCGACCTGCGCACGGAACATAGGCAGCAGATGGGCACCGCGCTGGTATTGCGCGCCTTTCCAAACCGCAATGTCCTGATATGCAAAGTTAGGATATTTGATGGCTCCGTCGTAAATCAGGGCATGCAGTCCGAGTTCAAGTTTGACATTGGACAGTGGATAGTATTTCACCGACGGTTGAATCCATAGTCCGGGAAGCGTATAGCCCTTCATCACCGAACCGCTGAACTCATTGTCCTTAATGAAATTCATGTTCCTGACTCCCACATACATATTGTGTATTCTTGCAGAGTCTATCGAATAATCTTCGGCAGGCATGTCGGCCGCAGTCTGCGCCAAGGCTGCCGGCACAGCCAAAGTCCATGCAAGACAAGTCATTATACCAGCCTTAAAAAGCTCAAATACTTTCATCTTAACGTGTCAATGATTGGATTAGGCAAAGATAGCGTTTTATTCCCTAAATTCCGCCAATCATCGACTAAGATTCAAATAAAGTCCTCGCAGAGGACCCCATCATGGTTAACCCCACGATTATTCGTGGGGACACAGCGCAGCCGCACTATACATCCTCCCACAAAAAATTTCTCCGATTTTACAGTATCAAACCCCACAACCCCATTGTATCTTTGCATTGTTCGATTAATCCAGCACCCGCGGCGAAGACCACGGCGAAAGATGATTTCGGACCATGCCGGTCAAACACGGATCCGGGCCGGCATGCGTCCCGACATCATCCCGACCAAGGACCTTCGTGCCGGCTGGGCGGGCCGCGGCCGCCCGCCGGCGGAGATCAGGCGGGCCGGACATGTTCGTGACCAACCCCTTCGCGAGACCCCGGAGGCACACCAAACGCATGTGCATGCCATGCGGCCTTAGACGCGACGCACCCTCGTCACCATGCTGACGACGGCTACGTCCATCCGGGCGATGGAGGAGGTAAACGGTTGCGGTCATGACCGGCCCCGGCTCTCCCGTACCCCGCCGACCATTCAGCATCACCCTGACAATTGGACTCTTAAAATCCACATAACAGGACCGAACAACAGATCCGACACGAGAATCCTCCGGATTTGGTCTAATTTAGCATATATTTGGATATTTTTTTCATGTTAATAGCGCGAAATTTGGTTACTTTGTAGATTGAATTTCGGTGCTTCCGAACAACTAATGCCTGATATGAAATCAATAAGTAGCAAATTTTTTGCGGCCGTTGCCGCCATGGCGCTTTGCGCGCCCGGATTATGGGCCAAGACCTATTCGCTGGTCTCCCCCGACAAGTGTATAACAGTGACTGTGGACAATACCGAAGGACGCCTCACATATGAAGTTGCCCGCGACGGCCGAATATTAGTAAGCCCGTCGCCCATCGGCCTCGACATCAAAGGCGCCCCCGACGACATCACAGTGAAAAGCTCCAGACTGCGCCGAGACATAACCGAGACAATCGATGCTCCACTGTACCGCCAGAACAGATTTTCCGTGACTTACAACGAGCTTGACCTGAAGCTCAACGGCGACCGCGGGCTTACATTCCGCGCCTTCGACGACGGCGTGGCCTATAGATTCTACACTACATCCAAAGCCGACGAGCTTATCGTGGAAGACGAGACCGTACAGGTCAACCTGCCTTCGGACCTGACCCTGTATATACCATACTGCAACAGCGACAAGACTCCGATGGCCATGTCGTTCCAGAACATATACGACATCACTCCGGCAAGCAACACCGCCGATAAACTGGCGTTTCTCCCGACCACTGTCGACTACGGCGACGGACTTAAGCTGACATTGCTCGAAAGCGACATGGAGGCATTTCCGGGAACATTCATCACCGTCGACAAGGAAAAACTGTCGCTCAACGGAGTGCATGCAAAATATCCCTCGGAATTTGACTTCCACACTCGCCGCCACCAGGAGTACGTGACCGGACGCGAAGACTTCATCGCAAAGATAAAAGGCTCTCGCACATTACCATGGAGAGTATTGGCCATCACCGCCGACGACAGGCAGATGCCTGTCAACAACCTGGTCTATGCCCTGGCCTCACCGTCGAGAGTCACCGACACATCGTGGATACGCGGAGGCAAGGTGGCCTGGGACTGGTGGAACAACTGGGGATTGAAGAACGTGCCTTTCAAAGCCGGCGTCAACAACGACACCTATAAATATTTCATAGACTTCGCCGCCGAAAACGGCATAGAGTTCGTGGTGCTCGACGAAGGATGGTTCGACTCTAAGAAAAACGACATGCTCACACCCGTTCCGGAAATCAATCTCGAGGAGCTGGTGGCCTACGGCAAGAAAAAGGGAGTGGACCTGATATTGTGGACCATCTACAATGTGCTTGATTCACAGCTTGACGAAGCTTGCCGGAAATATGCCGGCATGGGCATAGCCGGATTCAAAGTCGACTTCCTTGACCGCGACGACCAGCCGGCCGTGGAACGCACTTACCGCATAGCCGATGCCGCGGCCAGACACAATCTGACACTCGACTTCCACGGAATCTACAAGCCCACAGGCATTAACCGTACCTATCCAAACGTAATCAATTTTGAAGGTCTATTCGGGATGGAAGAGGTGAAATGGACCAAGATAGAGAAAAATATGCCTCTATACGACGTCATATTCCCCTACATACGAATGATGGCCGGTCCGGTTGACTACACCCCCGGAGCAATGCGCAACGCCAACAAGAAGGACTGGAAAGCCATCTACAACCATCCCGTAAGCATGGGCACCAGAAGCCACCAGCTGGCCACGTATATCGTCCACAACTCGCCCCTGACCATGCTCTGCGACGCTCCCACAAACTATATCGGAGAGGAGGAATGCGTGGAATTCATAGCCGGACTGCCCACGGTGTTTGACGAGACCAGGATTGTCGACGGACGCCTCGGCGAGTACATCGTATCGGCCCGTAAAGCAGGCGACAGCTGGTTTGTAGGCGGCCTGACCAACTGGGATCCGCGCGAAGTAACGCTTGACTTCTCATTCCTCCCTGCAGGCAAGGAATACAAAGCGGTGATAATGAAGGACGGCATCAACTGCGACCGCAACGCCGAGGACTACTCGCGCGAGACCATAAACGTAAACTCCGACACCCGCCTCAAAGTCGGGTTGGCATCGGGAGGCGGATTTGCCATGCGTATTGATCCGGCAGTGCGTTAAGCACGCCGGATCCTCCGGCCTAAGCCCACATACGCCCCGACAACAGACTACCAATCATAATCATAAACAGAAGAGTAATGAAAAAGCTTTTAACCTCGTTGCTGACCGCATCGCTGGCTTTGGGAGCATCTGCCAAGGCTCCCGAACAGCAGTCGCACGGCTACCCGATTGACCCCGTGCCGTTCACGTCGGTCAAAGTAAATGACAGCTTTTGGGGACAGCGCCTTAAAGCAAGCCGTGAAGTGACCATACCGTTGGCTTTCAGCAAATGCGAAGAGACCGGACGCTACCGCAACTTCATCAATGCCGCACATCCGAGCGACACAATCCACGTGGGCGGACTGTCATTCGACGACACCGACGTATATAAAACAATCGAAGGGGCAAGCTACCTGATGCAGACATATCCCGACAAGGACCTTGACCGGTATATCGACAGCGTGCTCGTCATCGTAGCCGCCGCCCAGGAGCCTGACGGATACCTTTACACAAGCCGCACCATGAATCCAAAGCATCCGCACGAATGGGCCGGGTCGAAGCGATGGGAAAAGGTCGAGGACCTGAGCCATGAATTCTACAACCTCGGCCACATGGTGGAGGGTGCCATAGCCCACTATCAGGCCACCGGCAAGCGCAACTTCCTCGACATAGCCATCAAATATGCCGACTGCGTATGCCGTGAAATCGGTGATAACCCCGGACAGGTGGTCCGCGTTCCGGGCCATCAGATAGCAGAGATGGCTCTTGCCAAACTGTATCTCGTGACAGGCGACAGGAAATATCTCGACCAGGCTAAATTCTTCCTCGACAAGCGCGGCTACACCTCGCGCAAAGATGAATACAGCCAGGCCCACAAGCCCGTTGTCGAGCAGGATGAAGCTGTAGGTCATGCAGTGCGCGCGGCATACATGTACGCCGGAATGGCCGACGTGGCCGCACTCACAGGCGACTCGGCCTACATAAAGGCCATCGACCGCATCTGGGACAACATCGTTAGCAAAAAATACTACATCACCGGCGGCATCGGAGCCACGAGCAACGGCGAAGCATTCGGCAAAAACTACGAACTGCCCAACATGTCGGCATACTGCGAGACATGCGCGGCCATCGGCAATGTCTACGTCAACTACCGGCTGTTCCTTCTACACGGCGATTCTAAATACTACGACGTGCTCGAACGCACACTCTACAACGGACTTATCTCCGGTGTCTCGCTCGACGGAGGCGGATTCTTCTACCCCAATCCGCTTGAATCCATAGGCCAGCACCAGCGTCAGCCATGGTTCGGATGCGCCTGCTGCCCGTCGAACATCTGCCGTTTCATTCCTTCACTTCCGGGCTACATATATGCCGTGAAGGACCGCGACCTCTACGTCAATCTGTTCATGTCGAACAAAGCAGACCTTAAAGTGGCCGGAAGAGATGTCGTTTTGAGTCAGAGCACACATTATCCCTGGAACGGCGACATCGCAATCACCGTCGACAAGAATAAGGCAGGCAAATTCGCGATGAAGATACGCATCCCTGGATGGGTACGCGGGCAGGTGGTGCCGAGCGACCTGTATACATACTCTGACGGCAAACGCCTCGGATATACAGTAAGCGTCAACGGCCAGACCGTGAAAGCCGAACTTCAGAACGGCTACTTCACCATTGACCGCCAGTGGAAGAAGGGCGACAAGGTCGACCTGCACTTCGACATGGAGCCGCGGACCGTCAAAGCCAACAACAAGGTCGAAGCCGACCGTGGACGCGTGGCATTCGAGCGCGGACCCATCGTCTACTGCGCCGAATGGCCCGACAACGACTTCGACGTGCTCGGAGTGCTTGTCAATCAATCGCCGGAAGTTGAAGTTGTCGAGAAGCCTGAACTGCTCTACGGCCTCAACCAGCTTATGACCGACGCACAGGTGCTGAAGTTCACAGAAGACGGACGCCTTGCCGCTTCCGATGTCAAGCTGACCCTTATACCCTACTACGCATGGTGCCACAGAGGTTCTGGAGCCATGTCGGTATGGCTCCCTCAGGAACTCTCGGCCACACGCCCGACCATGCCCGCCACGTTGGCTTCAAAGAGCAAAATCGACGCTTCCCACAAGACCTCATCAATCACTTCCATCAACGACCGGCTCGTGCCAAAGGACGAAAACGACCGTTCGGTGCCTTACTACCACTGGTGGCCCGCGCAAGGCTCCACCGAATGGATCACCTACGAGTTCCCGGAAGCATCGACCGTCAAGAGTGCGACAGTATATTGGTACGACGACGCTCCATGGGGAGGTTGCCGCGTGCCGAAATCGTGGAATGTCTACTACCGTGACCAGCAGGGAAAATGGTCACCGGTGACCGGCGCGGACAATTTCGGAATCCGGAAGGGCTCCGCCAACACCGTCAACTTCGACCCCGTGACCACTACAGCCGTCAAATTGGAAGTAGTACAGCCCGACGACAACTCTACCGGCCTGTTTGAGTGGGAAGTCAAATGACCCGACAACGCCGGACCTCATGAGCCGGTCATCCCGGACACCTGACTAAGACCCCGTTCCCCGATATTTGGGGAACGGGGTCTTAGATTGCCTGAATTCACTTCAGAAAATTTAGGCAATCTCTTTTATTTAAAAGTTTTTACCTATATCTTTGTATTCATGAACAATAACCACAACACAAAATTGAATGCGACCATCCAGTCAGTCAACATCCTTGTACTGACGCTAATGTTTA
Organism: uncultured Muribaculum sp.; assembly: GCA_910578785.1. Taxonomy (GTDB): domain Bacteria; phylum Bacteroidota; class Bacteroidia; order Bacteroidales; family Muribaculaceae; genus Muribaculum. The sequence goes on from CAJTSJ010000038.1 coordinate 9,826, forward strand.
TTTTCAGTCCGTCGCCGGAGATGCAGGCCAAAGTCAGAATCGACACCATCGCCACGGAAGAAGTCTACAATCTGGCAAGACCGGCGGCAAGCATGACCCTTGACTTCAACAATGACGGCATCTGGGGATATGTGCATGAAGAGCTGATTTTCGACGACGGAGCCATGACCCCGACCTTAAAAGTGTCATGCCTCAAAGCCGACCGCTTCACTTCTACCGACACATTGCTGTTCGGACAAAACGGCGACATAGTGCGCGCGGCGACGGCATTAAAAAACTATAAGGGAAACACGACCAAAGTAATAATCCCCTCCTCTAAAAACCGATTTAATACTTCCATAAAACTGCCTACCCACATGGCGGCCGACAAGTTGTGCGTGACCGATTTCGACAAAGAGGGCAACTGGAGAAAGGCATATTGGTGCGGCCTGACCGACAAGACCATCATTTCCAGAAGCTTAAGCTACAAACACACACCGGAGCAGTCAATCCTGCTCGATTACTACAGGCCTATCTTACACGATTCCGAGATAGAATTTCAGAATCTTTTTGAGTCCGACCTATCAAAAGCCAATGCACGACCGTTCATATTGGCAGGCCTGCTGGCCGGGTTCGCGTTATTGAGCTTAATCATAATCAAGTTTATGAACTCTGCCTGGAACGGTAAAATGCGATGGGTGCTGATTACGATAATCGGTATTCCGGTATTGACCCACGTCCTTATCGACGGAGTCGACCTTATAGAGAAATCCGCCGGCGGGAATGCGGGAAAAATGTTCCTCGGAACAGCGTTGGTATTGTACCTGTTCTTAGGCACCGCCATGATCAAAAGCATGAACTTCGACCGCCGCCTCGGCAACGGATTCATCAGCATCATAAACGCTATATGGTCATTATGGGCCATCCGCTTTATCGCTATAGCTTTCACATGCCTGTTTTTCCCTAATTTATGGGGTCTTGCATTGGGAATCATATTAGGTATAGTTATCGCCGCGTATACGGGCCACGGCTACGACCGATGCCCCTCATGCCACAATCCTCACGGCATGGAACTTGTCAAACAGACACTTGAAGGGACAGAGACCGTCACTGACATCGACCGGAAAAGCCATAGATCCGCACCGAAAACGACGAGCGTGTTTGCATCCGGCGATTCATATGAAGAGAAGTTTGAGGTCAACACGACGAATACCACCACGGTAACGACCAAAACGTATCAAAAAATCAAAGAACATTTCCGATGCAAAGAATGCGGCTATGAATATAGCGGAGCGACCAGGCGGGGATGGATGATAAACAAAGATTCATTTACCTCATCGGAAACTACGAAGGAGAAATATCGTTTAAATATAAATAAATAATCCGCGGGCAACACACCCCTAAAGCCTTACTGTTATGACATCATTGAAAATCAAGGCCATCTCCTTATCAATCGTCTGCACTCTGCTGGCATGCATGTCAACGGGATGCAACCGGTCACACGACCTTCTCGACACAATTCCCGCCGATGTCGCCGTAGTGGCCACATTAAGCCCGGAACAACTTGACAGGAATCTGGACGGAACTTCGTTCGGAGGCCACCTGACCTCATCGGAGACACTTGACAGATATTTCCGACATGCACACCCCGAGATACGCGCATCAATCAAGACCATGCTGTCCACACCGGCCATAGACCGCAAACTTATAGCGGTCTACAGCCATCATGACTCAAACGGGGCCGATATAATATCAATGCTTAAAGAAAGCATCTACATCATCACATTCAAAATCACGGATGAAAAGCGTCTTTCAGAGGAACTTGAGGCCGGAAATCCCCGGGAAATTGACGGATTTACGGTTTATCGGCTTAAAAACTCTTCGCTCGTAGTAAGAGACGGTCAGGGCTGGCTCATTTCCGGCAAGCAGCAAAAAGCGGTCGCCGCCATAGCCCGTCAGATTGAAATAGCCGAAGGACGCTCGATAGCATCCATCAAAGAGGCATCGGATTTTCTCTACAGCGACGGCCACCTGTTCAATATGATTGTGTCGCTCAGGAATTCCGCCACCCCCGGATGGACCCACCTGTACGGCAAGCTTGACGACGACGGAAGGGAACTTGAATTCAAAGCCAAGTACGTTGACCTCAACGGAAAGGAAATCAAACTTGACGATAATCTTGACAAAATAAACACCGGTCTTGCCAAATACATCGCCCCTACCGACATGTTTGTAATGGCTCTCGGAATCGCATCCGACACCGACTGGAACGAAATCATAAATTACGTATCATCCCTATTCCCCATGGAGATAAGCCAGCGAGCCATGATGGGAGTGGCCATCCCGTATCTCAAACGAATTGACGGGACAATACTCATCGCGGCAGGACAGCCGTCTGCCGGCGAATCAGCAAGCGATACAAATGATATGCGGAGGATACGACCGTCGGTGACGAGGCCGTTACAAGTGGATTTTTTTATAGGCATCGAGTTGAAGAAGGATGAGATAAAGGGCACATTTGATGAATTGAGCAATCTGATTGCCACATTAGGCATACCGGCCACCAGGCTTGACGACGGACGGCTGATGTGGTCGGCATCCGGTATCGCCCCTGTCACCATGCAGGTGGTCAACGGCAACTGCATAGCCGTCACCAACCGTCAGCTTGAGCAGCTCGGCAACGAGTCAGCGGAAAAGGCCCTTAAAGGAAATGCGTTTGCCATCTGGGCCAACATTCCGGAACAACTGTCCCGGAAACAATACGGCGGCCCGGGCTTTAAGCTTGAAGTCGGAATCGAAGACGAGTTTGATGCATCACTCCGCTTTAACGGCAGGCAGATGCCCATTCTTGAGCAACTCGCCGTAATGATGACTTCTGACGAATCTTCGGATACGATTGGAAGCGACAACATTGACTTTTGATTTTCGCTAATAGAAATGTCTCGGCTGAACGACATCTCGTTGCGCAACGTAGTTCCTGACGTATTTAGGGATAGCGAGTTACATAGCCGGATATGGTCGTGCGACATCACGTTTAAACGAGGCGGCAACTACCTCATCCAGGCTGAATCAGGCACGGGAAAGTCGTCGCTGTGCAGCTTTATCTACGGCAACCGCCACGACTACGCCGGACACATCCTTTTCGACGGAAAGGACATCAGGAAGTTCGGCATAGACCGATGGTGCCAGATACGAACCAACTCCCTGGCTCTGCTGCCGCAGGAGATGAGGCTGTTTCCCGAACTGACCGCCTATGAAAACATCGCGATAAAAAACCGTCTGACCTGTTTTAAGACCGACGACGAGATATCGGCTATGCTCGACCTACTCGAAATAGCCGACAAGGCCGACATTCCCGCCCGATTCCTGTCAATAGGCCAGCAACAGCGTGTGGCCGTTGTCCGCACACTGTGTCAGCCAATGGACTTTCTGCTGCTCGACGAACCGGTCAGCCATCTTGACCGACGAAACAACCGGATTGTGGCCGAACTTATCCAAAACGAAACGTCGAAGCAGGGTGCGGCGATAATAGCCACTTCGGTAGGCTACGATATCATGCTCGACTTTAACTGCCAACTTACGCTGTGATGAAGAGCAATACACAATCAGACAATCTGATATGGCGACTACTCAGGCGCAACATCAGTCCGGCGCAATTAGCCGGATACGCCCTGTCTAACTTTGTAGGGCTGGCCATCATACTGACCGCACTGCAATTTTATATCGAGGTGTCGAGTGTGTTTGAAGATGACGACTCGTTCATGTCGCGCGACTATATCAGCGTGTCGCCGAAAGTAACCGGACTGGGTTCTCTGTCCGGGCCCGGGCCGGAGACATTAGACAGCACAGCAATCGCCGACATCGCCCGGCAGGACTGGGCAAGACGGGTCGGCAGGTATACGTCGGCAAGATACAACGTCACCGCGTCGCTTGACATGGGAGGCCGGGGAATGAGCACGGCTCTGTTTTTCGAATCCGTGCCCGATGAATTTTTTGACATCACACCTCCGGGATGGACATTCGACCCCGAAAGTCCGGAAATACCCATAGTCCTGAGCAAAGACTACCTTACGCTGTACAATTTCGGCTTTGCATCGTCACGCGGGCTACCGCAATTGAGCGAAGAAATAATGGGCGTGATTCCGTTGAAGATATCAATCAGCGGACGCGGACACCAGATATGGGTGCCGGCACATATCATCGGCTTCTCGTCAAGGCTCAATACCATCGCCGTGCCCGATGAATTCATGCAGTGGGCCAACGACAATTTCGGAGAGGGCGATTCTGCCACATCAAGAGTGATTGTCGAGCTTAGCAAGCCCGGAGACCCGGCCATTAAGGAGTATCTTGCATCGCACGGCATGGAGATGGCCGGCGACAAGGCCGACTCCTCGTCAGCCGCTTACTTCCTGTCGATACTGACTGTAGTTGTAGTCGGCATAGGTCTGGTCATCAGCCTTCTGGCATTTTTCATACTGATGTTGAGCATATATCTGCTCCTGCAAAAGAACAAAGACAAACTCCACGACCTGATGCTTCTGGGCTATTCGCCGTCAGAAGTTTCGAGACAATATTGCCGTATGGTGGCCATGATAAACGGAGCTGTGTGCATAGGGGCAATCATAGTGATGTTGATAAGCCGCGCCATAATTCATGGCCCCCTTTCCCGTATCGGCGTAGAGGCCTCAGGCCCGTACATAACCGTCGGCATAGGCGTGGCGGCCATGATAGCTGTCACGTTGCTCAACTTCGCGTCAATCAGACGCCGGGTGACAAGCTACTTCAATTAACGGCGGTCCACGTCCTTCTCCCGTTCGCGCCTGAGCGAGTCGCGCTTCTTCATGAAGAAGTGCAACAATATTATGCACAGCAACGTTGCACCTATGATTCCGAAATAATATAAATAGTGTCCGGCAAAAAATTCACCTCGGCCGATGTAGCTCATCACTCCAAGATAAACAAGGAGCAACAACGGAATGTAAGTTGATTTTTTCATGGGGCTGATTGTTAAGTTTTTTAAACCTGCAGTTGTTCATTAGCGACTTTGTACTCGGAATTCTCAGGATTGAACGCTCCCGACCTGAGATAATTGTAAATCTTCAGACATGCCCACGCATCGATTGAAGCATATATCTGTTGCGGAGCCGTCAGGGCCGACGCCTCCCAGTTTGACAGACGCTGACTTTTAGAAATCTTCTCCTTGAATATAATGGCGTATATCTTCTGAAGACTGATGTCGTGGATCTGGAACCTTTTGACGAAGTCCTGCAATTCGACAAAACCATCGGGCACGAAGTCGAAAGTCTTGTGCAGTACATTAAAGTCATCCTTGAGCGAAAGTCCGATCTTCAATACCGATTTGTCCTCGAAAAAACGTTTGAGCTCAGGAATAAACCCGAACTTCCTTATACGAAACAGATAGCAACACTCGCCGACTGAAATCTGAATCAAAGCCACCGGATTAGTGCGCCCCTTCCTGAACGAAGGTTTAGTCTCCGTGTCGATGCCTACAACCTGATATCTGTTTATTATTTCAAGTGCACTTACCGCCTGCTCCGCCGTATTGACGACCACAATATGTCCTGGATAAGTGACCGTCGGCAAAGCAGCCAACTGTTGCTTGGTTATAGATAATATCAATGTGTTGACATCCATCAGATACTAATAAATCTCTCCGAATGAAAAGTTCCGTTTCAATTCCCACAAAGATAATTAATCGGGAGATAACGTCAGATAGCGTTTTGGACTAAATAACATTTTTTAACAATCCATACGCTGTTATTCGACTGCATCGGCATCAGCTCCGGGCGGTACAATATCAGGCTTTGCCTCACTCTTCTTAGCAAGCGGAAGGCGATAGCTGAGCGAGAAGCTTCCGGTGAACAACGACGGGTCTGTTCCATAGCCGGGAATATACCATGGATCACCGTTTTTATGCGATCCCTTATGCAACAGCGTGTGAGCCTTAAGCTCCCATCCAAGATAGAAGTTCTTAGCAATCATCACTTTAAGCCCGACAAGGAACTCGGCATAGCCCACCGTAGCCGTCTGCTTAGGGATATTTATCGTCTGCGTCTCGTCCCAATATCCCTGATTGAGCGACACATTTGTCACCTCGTAACTGAAATGGCTTATACCGTAACGCAATCCGAGATAAACGGTATAGTCAGGATTCGAATTATACAAGAAGTTATAATTCAGTCCGAACTTCATGTATGGCGCCATAGACGACTTATACGTGTAGTTTTTATCCTTAGGCGTGCTGTCCGCCATACCGAATCCAATCTCCGCGTAAGGCTTGAACCAGTTGTGGATACTGAACTCTCCCCAGAAGCCGATAAGGCCATACTTCTGACCGAGAGCCCTCATGATCGGATCCCACAGATTGACGCCCACGCTTACAGCCTCGGCAAACGGATATATGAGTTTCGGAGCCTGAGTAAGTATTGTGTCGCGATACTCTATGCCGGAGATTGTGTCGACAAGCACTATACGGCCCTGCATGTCGCGCATCTCGACCACACTTTCCGGACGTGCGGGCACTTCCGTGCCGTCGGCAAGCTTAACGGTGGCTTCCTTCTTCTTGGTGTCGGTCTGCTTGGGAGTGTTGTCAGGATTCTGGATAGGCGTGACACGCCTTTGCGCCGAAGCGTCAACAGCCAGCGCCAACATCAGAAACACTATGACATACTTAAGATATCTCATGACTCAGGCTGAGGGTTATCGGGTTGTTGGGTTCGGAAATAAATCTGTATCGTCCGGCGGTTGACATTGGTAATGACGCTGTCGAGCAACGCGATTGAATCTATCATGTAGTGCGTAGTCTCAAATTCAAGCACTTTATAGCGGTACATGGCTCCACAGTCCTCCGACACAAAGTAAGGTATGCGCTCATACTTGAACTTCAGCGTATCGGCAATGGCCGGCACCGCTCTCGACACCGCACGGTGCGTGGCGACGGCCGACGGTTCCGTACCGGTCTCGCCATCTCCTGCCCCTTCATTATCATTGCCACCGGGATTCTCTTCACCGGAATCGCCAGGGTCTTCGGGGTCTTCAGGATCCGGCTCTCCGGTATCTTCATATCTGATAAAAAACGCCGTCTCGTCCAGCAACGACCTGAACGGCAGATATACCTCCGCCACCGACTCATGGTCAAGCAGCAACGAGTCGTCGGGAGCATCTACGCCACCGACGGATATGTTGCTCAGCGAGATTGTGCCGAGAGTCTCGTAGGAATAGAATCCGGCCAAAGGTATAGAGCTTTGGTTGTCGACACATCCGGTATTATTGCATCCGGCGATAGCCGACCCGACAAGACCTACGGCAAATAATATGTTTAATATTTTTCCCATTTAACTATCTCGTCAAACGACTTTCTATTCTTTTGCGGCACTGCGGCATTCGGGTCAGGATGTCCGACAGGTACTATGGCAATCGGTTCGACATTGTCGGGCAATCCCAGTTTCTCGCTCAGCAGCCTGGGGTCGAAATGGCATATCCAGCAGGTGCCGAGGCCGAGCGAAGAAGCCGACAGACAGATATGCTCCACAGCGATGGCAAGATCAATGTCGACATGATTCTTACCGTCATACTGGCGCACCCACGCCTCATCCTTAAGCCCCAGCGCAACGATAAAGGCGGGGATGTTCTTCATCCATTCCCGGTCATAACAGTCAAGCACAGGCTGGCGCGACTCCGGCGTGTCGAGCACCAGAAACTGCCAAGGCTGACGGTTGCAGGCCGACGGCGCCAGACGCGCCGTGTCCAGAACCGCCATGATCAGTTCGCGGTCAACGGGTGCCGAAGTATATTTACGGCATGAATATCTTGAAGCCACAAGATTATAAAACTGCGGATAGGCGCTTATTTTTCCCATTTTCATAACTTAAAATCAAATTATACTATTTACTGTCAACGGATTCATCCGATTGTACCGGTTTGATTTCCTCCTCTATCTCATAATCGTTGCGGCGCGGAGAGTTGCGAACCACAAGTTCGCCGACAAATCCGGCCAGGAACAGTTGCGAACCCATAAGCATCAAGGTTAACGCCAGATAGAAGTAAGGCGAATCGGTCACAAGCGTGTAGTGCAGTCCGTTGTGCATATTGTACAGCTTTGTGAATCCCACCACGGCCACTGCTATGAATCCAAGCATGAACATAAAGCTTCCGAGCAGTCCGAACAGATGCATAGGCTTCACTCCGAACTTAGAGGTGAACCAAAGCGTGCCCAAATCAAGATAACCGTTGACAAAGCGGTCAAGTCCGAACTTGGTAGTTCCGTATTTGCGGGCCTGATGGTGAACAACCTTTTCGCCTATGCGGTTAAATCCGGCATTTTTGGCCAGATACGGAATGTAGCGGTGCATGTCGCCGTATACCTCGATATGCTTCACTACCTTGTTGCGGTAAGCCTTAAGGCCGCAGTTGAAATCGTGTAGATTATGTATGCCGCTTACCTTTCGGGCCGTGGCGTTAAACAGTTTGGTAGGAATAGTCTTCGACAGAGGGTCATACCGCTTCTGTTTCCATCCCGACACAAGGTCATACTTGTCTTCCGTTATCATTCTGTAAAGTTCCGGAATCTCGTCAGGGCTGTCCTGCAGGTCGGCATCCATAGTGATCACCACATTGCCCTTAGCCCGCACGAAGCCGGTGTTCAACGCCGGCGACTTGCCGTAGTTGCGTCTGAACGACACACCCTTCACTGCAGGATTCTTCTCGCTGAGACTCTTGATTACTTCCCAGGAATTGTCGGTAGACCCGTCGTTGATGAACAGAATCTCATACGTGAACCCATTCTCCTTCATCACCCGCGCTATCCACGATTCCAGTTCGGGAAGCGACTCAGCCTCGTTATATAATGGAACGACTACTGAAATATCCATAATTACATTTTTTTCGGTTTATAGCCACGCGCCTGCACGAGCAGGGCCATCAGCATCGACAGCATGGAGCCCGTGAACACTTCAAGCCACAGCATGTCAATCACAAGCTCTATCGGCTTCGGGACACGCTTCTGGTCGATCGCGGCCTGAAGAATCTCCGCCACCTCTGTGCCGCGTTCGCCCATTATTCCCGAGCTGTACATCTCGATGACCGAACGCAGAGTCCGCTCTATGTAGTCCGGTTCAATCCACCGCATAAACACAATGGCGACTACGGCCGCTATCATACTGCCGCATGCGAATATGACTATACCCTCCATCCAAAGCGATGAAAATATCGTCTTGCCCATGTCGGCCACATAACTGCGGCGCAACATCACGTAGATTATCACCGGCACAAACAGCATGAGAAAGAACGCCAATATAGAAAATCCGGGAATCTCCAGCGAATAGGCGGTCAGCAGGAACAATACGCTCAAATAAACGCCAAACACGGCACCGTAATCGGCACCGCGCTTATAAGGCGACCGTTGACGTAACTCATTACTATCCATATCTCCACAAAGGTACAAAATCCCACTGAATTACGTCCCGACAACGATTATTTTTTTTCAAGCGTTTGAAAATACACACCCGCCCCTTGCAAATACCATTCTTTTTACATATTTTTGCATACCATAAAAACCTTACAAGGTAAGAGACATTTCTTTAATCATCAATTCACTTTTTTTCATCATCAATCACAATCAATCATTATGCGAAAACAATTTTACGCAATGATGGCTTTGCTACTGGCTTTCACCTCTGCGACAACAGCTTACGCTAAGGGGGGCCACGTAAAGGGTGCTTCATCCGGAGCGGTCGGCCAAGTAGCCGCTGAAGCAAAAACTGATTTTCAGCCCATCATGACCAAGACCAACGCGGTCTATCGGTTCACAGGTCCGCTGACCCAAGTCTACCAGAACCCGAGTCCGAAGATGGCTCCCGCTTATGCGGCCGAAAATCTCCCCACCATCTACGGCAACGTCATCTTCTCTCAGAACAACATGTTCAAGACAGGAGCCATGTACAAGATTCCCTTGACAGCCTCAGGCAGTCTCGAGTATGTCGGCGGCGACGAAATTTACGCCAACCGAGGCGGCGTGGAAGTAGGCGACCGCTATATGGCGCATACAGCCGAGACAAACTCATACGGTGTCGTAACAGGCATGTACATCAGAAAACTTGACACATCTTTCTGGGACCAGAAGGCCAAGAATTCAAGCGTAAAAATCGGCACAATGGCCACAGACGTCGCACTTGACCCGACCACCAACACCGTCTACGGATGTTTCTACAACGACGATCAGAACGGTTATGTCTTAGGCAAGATGGACTATTCGACATATAAGCGAACCGCTATCGCCGACCTTACCACCGGATGGAATGCCTGCGCCATCGATGCACAGGGTCAGCTCTATGCCATCGAGAACAACGGACGGCTGGTCAAAGTCAACAAAGAAACAGCCGAAATTACTCCCGTCGGAATGACCGGAGTGACCCCCAAATATCTGTCGTCGGCATGTATTGACCCTGTAAGCGGCCGCATGTTTTATGCCGCAAGCCCGGCCGACGAAAGCGGAAAACTATTCGAGATAGACCTGGCAACAGGCGAGGCCACTCTTATCTGCCACTTCCCCGGAAATGAGGAGATTGTAGGTATGTACATACCCACTCCGCTGGCCGCAGACAAAGCTCCCGCCGCTGTCGACAACCTCGTTGCCGACTTCCCGGAAGGCACACTTAAGGGCCACGTCAATTTCACAGCTCCCACAACCACCTTCGACGGCGAACCCACTTCCGGAGAGCTTTCATATACAGTTATGAACAAGACCACTAAAGTGGCCGAAGGAACTACATCATGCGGAGAGCCGGTCTCTGTAGAGATTGAAATCTCAAAGGCCGCGAAGTGCGAATTCATCGTGACCGTGGCCAACGAGGTCGGTTCAGGACCGAAATCACGCGTCATGATGTACGTGGGCAAGGACAAACCCGTAGCGCCGGAAGTTACCTCAACCTATGCCGACGGCAAGTTTACCGTAAGCTGGAATCCCGTCACTGAATCTGTAAATGGCGGATACATGAACGCGGCCGCAGTCACTTATAAGGTAGTGCGCAAGCCCGACAATGTGACCGTGGCCAACGGCATCAGCGAGACTTCAATCGTCGACGAAGTAGCGGCTTCCGACACTGAATACGTCCGCTACTACTACGCAGTGACCGCTACAGCCGACGGCCTTAGCTCAGAAGCGGGCAATTCCAATTCAATCGGACTCGGCCAGATTATGCCTCCGTACACAGAGACGTTCGATGCATCGTCAGCCCTCAACACATTTACCATCATCGACGGCAACAACGACGGCAAGGTATGGGGCCACAACAATAAAAAAGCCCGCATGAGAGAAAACGCTTCGTTAGCCATGGACGACTGGTTGATCACGCCTCCCGTCAAGCTCGAAAAAGACAAAATCTACAAGTTCTCGATGGTCCTGACCACCAGCAAGACCTATACCGAACGCTTTGAAGTGCGCTTCGGCAAAGGCAACACTGCGGCCGACATGACAGGCACAGTGGTCAAGGCTCAGGATGTCAATGCAGGCGACGGACAGACCTTCACCGGCTATGTCAAAGCTGACGAAGACGGCCTCTATTATGTCGGCATCCACGGTATAAGCAAGAAGAACCAGTTCTACATCGATATCGACGACCTTTCGCTCGAAGCCGGTACAACCGCTCTGGTTCCGGACGCTCCGACAGCCTTCTCCATCACACCAGATGCAAGCGGTGCCCTGACTGCCACTCTTGAATTCAAAGCGCCGGCAATCAACCTGCTCGGAAATGAACTGACATCGCTCGACAAGATTGAGATTCTGCGCGACGGCAACGTAATCGAAACAAAACAGCAGCCTGAAGTCGGCGGAAAAATATCGTTCAAGGACGAGGCCGCAGCTACCGGCAAGCACGTATATACCGTAGTCGGCTACAACGAACATGGACGCGGATGGGAAGCCGTCGACTCAGCTTTTGTAGGAGTCAACATTCCGGGTCCCGCCATAGATGTTGTTGCCAAAGAGACAACCAACGTCGGTGAAGTCAAAGTAAGCTGGATCGTACCGGAATCAGACATCGACGGATTTGAAATCAATCCGGACCTCATCACTTACGACCTCATCAGCGTGTGCGGCGAGACCACAACCTTAGTGGCTGAAGGCCTCACCGAGACCACCCATACTTACCGCGCCGTAGAAGCCGACACTCCACAGGAGTTCTATTACTACCAGGTAGTAGCCAAGACTTCCGCCGGTTCTACTCCGGCAGTGTCGGCAAGCATCGCCGTCGGCAAACCCGACAAAGCTCCCTACTTTGAATCGTTCGCCAACGGAATCCCCTCACACGCTATCGAAGGCGCACCGGTGTCAGGCGACTGCACATGGGCACTCTACACCGACGCCAACGACCTTGGTGTGAAATCATCTGACAGCGACAACGGATTTGCCGCATCGGCGGGAGTAAACGGCACGGACGCAGCCGTTCTCTTTACGGGTAAGATTGACCTGACAGGCATTGCCCGTCCGGTAGTGACATTCGAGACATACAACATTCCTTCATCGTCGGGCGAAATCAACGACCGCAACTCTATCGAGATACTTGTCAACAACGGCAACCGCGACAAGTCGGTCATGTTCATCGAGGAAATCCGCACACTCGGTCCCGCCGGCTGGAACAAGGTATACGTTCCGCTTGACGCTTATTCCGGCAAGACTGTCTCCGTAAAATTCATATCGACCGTCAAGGCCTACAAATATACTTTGATCGACGACATACGCGTCATCGACTGGCTCGACTACAACCTAACCGCCACAGCCATCGAGGCTCCTGCAAAGGTTGCCCCCGACACCGACTTCAACGTTGCGGTGACTATCGAGAATGCTGGAACACAGAAGGCACGCGGATATACCGTAGACCTCTACCGCGACGATGAAAAGATAGCCTCGCTTCCGGGTGAAGATATCGAATCGACCAAATCGGCAACTATCATGTTCACCACACAGCTCGGCGTAATCAACACCGAACCCGTCAGCTACCATGCCGTAATCAACTACACTTCCGACATGGACAAGGATGACAACACCACGGAGAAGGCCACTACCACAGTCAAGATGCCGAAATATCCCGCGGCCTCCAACCTTGCGGCTACAGCTGAAGGCGCCACAGTCACCCTGACATGGGAGAAACCGGTTCTTGACTCAGCACCTGTAAGCGTGACCGAAGGATTTGACAACGCCGAATCGTTCGCCATCAACGAAGTTGAAGACTGGACATTCATCGACGGAGACGGACTGAAGACTTATGGAATCCAGGATGTCAACTTCCCCAACACCAACAGCCCGATGGCTTATATCGTACTCGACAAGACATTTGAAGGCCTGGAAGACGTAGTCAAACCGCGCTCAGGCAACAAGGTTCTGGCAACTTTTGCATCAGTCAAGGGAGCCAATGACGACTGGGCCATCTCTCCGCTCCTCTACGGCACAGCACAGCAGGTATCGTTCTACGCTACGGCATTCGGCGCCGACTATGAGGAAACATTCGAGTTCTACTACTCTACCACCGGAATGGCCATCGAAGATTTCGTACAGGTGGGTGAAACCAAGACGGTCAAAAACACCTGGACAAAATTTGACTTCGACATTCCTGAAGGAAGCAAGTATTTTGCCATCAGATGTACCTCCGACGACCAATACATCTTCATGATTGACGATGTCACCTTCATCCCCGCAGGTCCCGGCGCCGGTCTGACACTGACAGGCTACAATGCATACCGCGACGGCGAAATGGTCAACAAGTCTCTGATTACAGTTCCTTCATTCGTTGACAACGAAGTTCCCAACGGCAACCACTCATATGTAGTGACCGCGGTCTACGACAAGGGCGAGTCTACTCCGTCGAACGTTGCCGACATCGCAGTGTCAGGCATCGATGACGTCACAGCCAACGTCACTGACGTGACTGTAGAAGGCCGTGTCATCAACATTGCCAACGCATACGGACAAGCTGTATCGATTGTCACAGTTGACGGTAAAGTCATCTACAACGACGTGGCATCTGTCGAAACAGTCAAGTATGAAGCGGCTCCGGGCATCTACGTCGTAAGCGTAGCCGGACGCGCAGTAAAGGTTATCGTGAAATAATCCGCAGACCTTACGACATCCCACATAACGATGAGAGCCTCGCATCGCGCGGGGCTCTCATTATTTTATTACGTATCGGTCAGAGGATGTGTACGAAAGGGGGAATTCCGAATTTGAAGGCAGGATACAATTGTACCGCAATTATGTACAGAACACCTAACAGCACTCCGGCCAGCCTATATGACGAAGCAAACTTCCGCTTCCATGGCCAGCGCGTCAGATGCACCGAATACAGCATGAGGCAGACCAACAGCAGGATATTGAATACCACACATAGCGACTGATACACAATATGGTATTGCGAAGCCCCAAAGTCACGTGATATTCTAAGTCCGAGCCAAAGGGCAAAACACCAGACATAGAGCGACGAGGCGCACTCCAAAAGGCGTTCGTCGTCCATATCTGTTATATACTTATATATATTCATATTTTCCTGCTGTTTCTGCAAATATCGCACATCCGACCAACAAAACCAAATCAACCGCGAAGAAATCAGATGTTTGATCCGGCCGAAAACAAAGAGGGCCATCCCCGACGGGACGGCCCCCAATATCCTGTTAAGGATTTGCCTTACGCCTGATTAAGCGTTTTTCACCTTCTCTACAACGGCCTTGAAAGCGGCGGGGTTGTTAAGAGCGAGGTCGGCAAGCACCTTGCGGTTGATTTCGATTCCTGACTTGTGGATAAGACCCATAAGCTTGGAGTAAGAGAGGTTTTCCTCACGTGCGGCGGCGTTGATACGCTGAATCCAGAGTGAGCGGAAGTTACCCTTCTTGTCCTTGCGGTCGCGGTAAGCGTAAGTAAGACCCTTTTCCCAAGTGTTCTTAGCTACGGTCCATACGTTCTTACGGCATCCGAAGTAACCACGGGTGAGTTTTAAGATTTTCTTTCTACGTGCTCTTGAAGCAACATGATTTACTGATCTTGGCATTGTTTTGATGTTTTTGAACGTCAGCGGCTTTTGATTGCTCTTTTTTGCTGAACATTCGGTTAATAAAAACGATTATAAAATCACGAATTAAAACTGTGAAAACGTGTCGATTGACCTTAACACCTCCTTAGAGGGCGAGAAGTGACTTAACTTCGCGAACGTCAGACTTGTCAACAAGACCGGCGTGGGTAAGATTTCTCTTCTGCTTTTTGGTCTTCTTGGTCAGGATGTGACTTTTGAAGGCATGTTTTCTCTTGATTTTTCCTGATCCGGTAAGGGCGAACCTCTTTTTGGCAC
>CAJTSJ010000039.1 GCA_910578785.1 uncultured Muribaculum sp.
CCGCATGCGGACGCTTCCGAAAAATGCAGGATGGGTGTGACGGCTAATTTGGTTTGTTGAGCTGTTTTATCGCTGACTTTAGGCGTGTGATTCCGGCTTTGCCGATGATGATTAGCGATGTGTATTGGAATGTCTTGGCGAGACCGAAGAATATTACCCACAGAATGCTTTTGGCCTCAATGGATATCGGCAACAGCATTTGTGCGAATGATATGGCATAGGATGCTATGCACAGGGACATTACAATCAATCCCGTTCTGAATGATAGCGTCTTAAGCCAGTTCTTTATTCCAGGTAGAGTTGCTTTCATGTTGTCGCTAAGTTACGAAAATATCCTGGTGTATACAATAATTAAAAAGGTATGGCTGATTGAAATAATCACCATACCTTTATATGATTATATTTGGTAAATATGACTAAACGCCGTATCCCATCAGATTAAGGATGATAGGGGTGAGCAGGGCGGTAAACAATCCGTTAATGGTGAGTCCTAATGATGAGAATGCTCCGTAGCGATAGCCGAAATCCATTGCCGCCGAGGTCCCTACGGCGTGTGCCGCGGTTCCCATTGACAGCCCCTGTGCAATGGGGCTTTTGACCCGTGACATTTTCATCATCTTGAATCCGGCCATGCCTCCGAATATGCCGGTGCATACTACTACGGCCGCTGTCAGAGATGGTATTCCGCCTATGGTAGAGGTAATCTCCATGGCTATCGGCGTGGTGACCGATTTGGAAGCAAGTGACAACACAACTTCTTTGGTGGCGCCGAGCATTTCAGCAACGAGTACGACTGAAACAATACCTGCGATGCATCCGGCTAATTCTGCAAAAAGAATCGGGATGAGTTGCTTTTTGATGGATTCGAGTTGTCGGTATAGAGGAACACCAAGTGCTACGACAGCCGGTTTAAGCCAAAAATCAATATATTCGCCTCCTTCTGAATAGGTGTCATATTCGACGCCTGTGCACAACAGGAAGGCAATCAATGCCACGATGGAAATCAATATCGGATTCAGAAATGCGATTCCGGTACGCTTTTGCAGTAGACGTGCAAGCATGAATACTACGAAGGTAAGTGCGAGAAGAAAGTATTTATTTTCGAGATAAAGCATGGCGTCGGGAAGTTAAGCGTCTTACAAACTGATGGACCCAGCCAGTGACGGCAAGAATAAAGAACGTGCTTGCTACTGAAGCTCCTACGATAGGAATCCACTGTTCCTGAATCAGGCCGAGGCATTTAATAAGTCCTACGCCTGCCGGGACAAAGAAAAAACCGAGATTTTTTACCAGAAAGTCCGCTACTTTGTCGACCCACATAAGTCGGACTATTCCAATTTTAAGCGACAGGGCCAGAAGCAACATACCGATGATGCTTGATGGAATCGGTATGTGTGTCAACCACACGATTAGTTCGCCGACGGCTAAAAAAGCAAACAGAACGGCGCATTGCAGAATCATAGTTTAAGAATTTAATGAGTAAATATTAAATCTGTATAAGTGATCATTGTGGTTGCAAATTTAGATAATTGTGATAACAATACCAAATGTAATTCATTTCAGTTTGACAGCTTCCAAAAAATCGATGTAAAAAAATTTAGACAATCACTTTGTTTTACGTAACTTTGCGGTCAATAATCAATATATTGACAACGATGGAACAGATCTCTAACCGTGTACAGGCCGTTGCACCGTCGCAGACGTTGGCAATGTCACAAAAAAGTCAGGAGCTTAAGGCTCAGGGCGTGGATGTTATAAATCTTTCGGTCGGCGAACCGGATTTCAACACTCCGGCCCACATCAAGGAGGCCGCTATCAAGGCCATTGATGACAACTTTACATTTTATACACCGGTTCCCGGCTATATGTCGCTTCGTAAAGCCATTTCTGCCAAGCTCAAGAATGAGAACGGTGTTGACTTTGCCCCTGAACAAATCATCGTTTCAGGCGGAGCCAAGCAGTCGCTTTGCAATGTGGTGCTTGCCGTAATCAATCCGGGCGACGAGGTTGTGATACCCACTCCTGCATGGGTGAGCTATGTGGAGATGGTCAATCTGGCGGAAGGTAAGAGCGTCGTTGTTCCTGCTTCCATCGAGCAGGATTTCAAAGTGACACCAGAACAACTTGAGGCCGCGATCACTCCCCGTACACGCATGGTGATGTTCAACTCTCCAAGCAATCCGACCGGTAGCGTATATACGCGCGACGAGCTTCAGGCACTGGTCAATGTGTTGGCGAAATATCCTGATGTGCTGGTGCTGTCCGACGAGATATATGAGCACATCAATTTCACTGGAAGTTTCACTTCACTGGCATCGTTCCCTGAAATAGCCGACCGCGTATGTGTGGTCAACGGTGTTTCCAAGGCTTATGCCATGACCGGATGGCGTATAGGATTCCTTGCCGCTCCGCTCTGGCTTGCGCGTGCGACGTCGAAGCTTCAGAGCCAGTATACTTCCGGCGCGTCGTCAATTGCCCAGAAGGCGGCCGAAGCGGCCTATACCGGACCGCAGGAGTGCGTTGAAGATATGCGCAAGGCTTTTGAGCGTCGTCGTGACCTTGTGGTCGGACTTGCCAAAGCCATTCCCGGCCTTAAGGTCAACGAACCTCAGGGTGCGTTCTACCTGTTCCCCGAAGTGTCGAGCTATTTCGGAAAGAAATATGGCGACACAGTTATAAACAATGATTCCGACCTGGCTATGTATCTGCTTGAAGTGGGCCATGTGGCCACAGTGGCCGGCAGTGCGTTCTGTGCTCCCGGTTATATCCGTCTGAGCTATGCTACAGCCGACGAAGTGATAGTAGAGGCCATGGAAAGAATTAAGACCGCATTGGCTCAACTTATATAATAAAATCAGTCAAAATGTCACTGCACCCGGCAACCGACTGCATAGTAATCATTCCCACATATAATGAATGTGAGAATGCTTCCGCCATAATCGATGCGGTTATGAATCTTCCGCATCCGATGCACGTGCTTATAGTCGACGACGGATCGCCCGACGGCACCGCCGACATCGTGCGTCGCAAGCAGGAGGAATATCCCGGGGCGGTGCATCTGATGGAGCGTTCGGGCAAGCTCGGACTTGGCACGGCTTATATCGCCGGTTTCAAGTGGTCCATTGCCCACGGCTATGACTTCATCTTTGAGATGGACGCCGACTTTTCCCATAACCCGAATGATTTGATGGCTCTCTACGAGGCTTGTGCCGTCGGGGGTGCCGATTTGTCCATAGGCTCAAGATATGTGTCGGGAGTAAATGTGGTCAATTGGCCCATGGGACGGGTCCTGATGTCTTATTTCGCGTCGATGTATGTGCGCATTGTGACCGGAATGCCGGTACGCGACACTACAGCCGGCTTCGTATGCTACCGCCGGTGTGTCCTTGAGCATCTGTGTCTCGATAAGGTGCGTTTTAAGGGCTATGCGTTTCAGATTGAGATGAAGTTCACCGCTTACATGCACAAGTTTAAGATTAAGGAAGTGCCTATCATTTTTGTCAACCGTGTACTTGGTGAGAGCAAGATGAGTTCAGGCATATTCTCGGAGGCTGTGTTCGGTGTGATAAGACTCAAAGTATACAGCTGGTTCTATAAATATACCGATTACAGTGTTGCCGATTAAGTGCTGCGAGGCGCTGTAATATTTTCGAATCAACCAAAATCTAACATGATATGGACACTCTTCTTTACAACGGATGGATCATCAACGACGGGTGCAGATATAAAGGCTATGTTGTCATCTCCGGCCGACGCATAGCTTCGGTGGGCCGTGGCCTTCCTCCCGGCGAGATACTCGATTCGTTTCCGCGCATGGTCGACGTGGGCGAGGCATATATACTCCCCGGAGCCATAGACGACCAGGTGCATTTCCGCGATCCGGGTCTGACGCATAAGGCCGACATTGCCACGGAATCGCTTGCCGCGCTTGCAGGCGGTGTTACCTCGTTTATGGATATGCCGAACACTAAGCCTCCTACGGTGACATTAAAGACTCTGGACGATAAGCTGAAAAGGGCTTCTGAATGTTCGGCTGTGAACTACGCTTTCTTCCTTGGCGCCACTAACGACAATATTGACGAACTTCTTAAGTGTGATTATACGGCAGTGCCCGGCATAAAGCTGTTTCTGGGTTCTTCTACCGGCAATATGCTTGTCGATAACGAGAAAGCCCTGGCCCGCATATTCACAGAAGTGCCGGCAATCATTGCCGTACACTCCGAAGATGAAGAGACTATTAAGAACAACCGCGACAAGGCCGTTGCCGAGTATGGCGACGATGTTCCTGTCGGAATGCACCCTTTCATCCGAAGTCGGGAGGCTTGCGTGCTGTCGACGGAGCGTGCGATAGCCCGTGCCGAACGTTGCGGTTCGCGTCTGCATGTGCTCCATATAAGCACGGCCGAAGAGGCTTCGATGTTTTCAGATGCTCCGCTTGAAGAGAAGAGGATAACTTCTGAAGTATGTGTACACCATCTGTGGTTTTCCGATGAAGACTATTCGCGGCTCGGTACCCGCATAAAGATGAATCCGGCTATAAAGACGGCTTCTGACCGTGAGGCGTTGCGCAAGGCGTTGCGCGACGGTCGGCTTGACATTGTGGCCACCGACCATGCTCCGCATCTGATGTCGGAGAAGGAGGGCAATGCCTTGACGGCCGCTTCCGGTGCTCCGATGGTTCAGTTCTCATTGCCTTTGATGCTTGAGATGGCCGATCAGGGAGTTTTCACCCACGAACTTGTGGTGGAAAAGATGTGCCATGCTCCGGCGCGTCTGTTTGGAGTCAAGGACCGCGGCTACCTGAAGGAAGGATATTATGCCGACATAACCATTGTACGTCCGCATCATCCCTATACGGTCACTGACGACATGGTGCTTAGCCGTTGCGGTTGGACACCTCTTGCCGGTACCACACTCCATAACCGGGTCGTAGCCACTTATGTCAACGGAGAAGAGGCATATATTGATGGAACTGTTTCCGGACAAAAGTCGGCTATGCCTCTGCGATTCAATACGTCGAAGGAGTTGAGTAATTAAGATTGAGGTATTAAAATTCGCATATCTACGTAATGTAGATGTCATGCGATTTTAGTATCTCAGTGAAATTCAGTATACTTTTTGCGCCATTGGATATTTTATTATACATTTGTAGTGTGTATTGGAAGTGTCCAGTGTACTAATACCAACATAGAGAAATATTATTCAGTGTAAATTTAATTTGTATGTTAGAGAAAGCTGACGTAAAGACTATAGACAAGGTAGTCGTTAGGTTCTCCGGCGACTCCGGCGACGGTATGCAGCTTGCCGGAACGATTTTCACCAACGTGTCGGCCGGAGTAGGTAATCAAGTCTCTACTTTTCCGGATTATCCGGCAGAAGTGCGTGCTCCACAAGGCTCATTGAGCGGTGTGTCCGGTTTCCAGGTTCACATCGGTGTCGGTGTGCATACGCCAGGCGACAAGGCCGACGTGCTGATAGCGATGAATCCTGCCGCCCTGAAGCAGAATGTCAAGCATCTTAAGAAGGGCGGGACAGTCATTGTAGATATTGATTCGTTCAAGGAAGCCGACCTGAAGAAGGCTCTTTTCGAGACCGACGATCCATATACGGAGCTTAATCTCAACGCAGAAGTCCTCGAGGTACCCATCACGTCAATGACCAAGGCCGCTTTGGCCGATACCGGTCTTGACAACAAGTCGGTGCTCAAGTGCCGCAACATATTCGCCCTGGGACTTGTGTGCTGGCTGTTCAACCGCCCGCTTGAGGCCGTTATACATCATCTCAAGAACAAGTTCGCCCGCAAGCCTGCCGTGTTTGATGCCAACTCCAGGGTACTTCAGGCCGGATTTGACTACGGTGCAAACACCCATGCTTCTGTGTCTACCTACCGCATCGAATCGGAGGCTGTGCGCCCCGGATATTATACAGATGTCAACGGCAATACGGCGTTGGCCTGGGGTCTGATTCTCGCTTCGGAGAAGTCCGGACGTCCGCTGTTCCTCGGAAGCTATCCTATCACGCCCGCCACCGACATACTCCATGAGCTTGCGAAGCGTCGCGACCTCGGCGTTAAAGCCATACAGATGGAGGATGAGATAGCCGGCGTATGTTCGGCCATTGGAGCATCGTTTGCCGGCAATCTTGGCGTGACCTCCACTTCTGGTCCCGGACTTGCACTCAAAAGCGAAGGTATCGGTCTGGCCGTAATGGCAGAGCTTCCGCTGGTGGTGATTGACGTGCAGCGCGGAGGTCCGTCGACCGGACTGCCCACTAAGACCGAGCAGACCGACCTTATGCAGGTCCTCTATGGCCGTAACGGCGAGTCGCCGGTGGTGGTTGTAGCTCCGGCATCTCCGACCGACTGTTTCGATATGGCGTTTGAGGCTTCACGCATCGCCATCGAGCATATGACTCCGGTGATTGTGCTTTCCGATGCATTTATCGGCAACGGTTCGTCGGCATGGCGTGTTCCCGATGACGACGATTATCCTGAAATACATCCGCCTTACGTTCCAGAGGCACTTCGTCAGGCTTGGAAACCCTATCTGCGCAACGAAGATACTATGTCGCGCTATTGGGCCATACCTGGTACTGAAGGACTTGCCCACCGTCTGGGCGGTCTGGAAAAGGACTATAATACAAGTGCACTCTCGATTGATCCGGTCAATCATGAACACATGGTTCTGGCACGTCGCGAGAAAGTGGCCCGCATTGCCAATGACATTCCCGAACTTGAAGTCAAGTGCGATGCCGATGCCGACACTTTACTTATAGGCTGGGGCGGTACTTACGGCCATCTGTACACTGCCGCGCAGGAACTAAACTGCGAAGGCCGAAAGGTGGCGTTCGCGCATTTCCGCTATATCAATCCGTTGCCTAAAAACACCGAAGAGGTGCTGTCGCGCTACAAGACCGTGATATGCGCCGAACTGAATACCGGAATGATGGCCGACTTCCTTCAGAGCCGTTTCGGCGGATTGCAGATTAAGCGTATCAACAAGATTCAAGGTCAGCCGTTCCTCATACAGGAGGTCGTCGACAGTGTCAAACAGATTATGGACGAAAAATAAAAAGCATTTATGGACTGTGTAAAATTTACTCCGGCCGACTATAAAAGCGACCAGCCTGTGCGCTGGTGTCCCGGATGTGGCGACCATGCCATTCTCAACGTGCTTCATAAGGCCATGGCCGAGGTCGGCGTGGCTCCGCATATGACGGCGGTCATTTCCGGTATCGGATGTAGCTCCCGTCTGCCATACTATATGAATACCTACGGTTTCCACACCATACATGGCCGCGCGGCCGCCATCGCTACCGGATTCAAGGTGGCCAATCCCGAGATGTCGGTATGGCAGATATCGGGCGACGGTGACGGACTTGCCATCGGCGGCAATCACTTCATACATGCCGTGCGCCGCAACGTGGACATAAACATACTCCTTCTTAACAATAAGATTTACGGTCTGACCAAGGGACAGTATTCTCCCACAAGCGACCGCGGTTTTGTCAGCAAGTCGTCGCCTTACGGAACTACAGAAGATCCGTTTATACCGGCTGAACTTGTATTTGGCGCGAGAGGCAATTTCTTCGGCCGTTCAATCGATGTCGAGCTTGCCACATCGCAGGAAGTGCTTGTGGCCGCCGCACGCCACCACGGAACGTCGGTCGTGGAAATACTTCAGAATTGCGTGATTTTCAACAACGGCATCCATAACTATATCACTGACCGCGAATATCGCGCCGAACGCACCATTCATCTGCGCCACGGCGAGAAGATGCTTTTCGGTAAAGATATGCAGATGGGCCTTGTGCGCGACGGCTTCCTGCTGAAGGCAGTCGAGGTCGGCAAGGACGGATACACCATCGACGATGTGCTCGTTCATGATGCCCATACACGCAGCAACTTCCTCCATCAGCAGCTTGCCATGATGGACGGTCATGATCTGCCTCTTGCAGTCGGCGTCATACGTGATGTCGACAGCCTTGTCTACAACGAGGAAATCGACATGCAGATAAGCCAGGTGCGTGAAAAGAAGGGATATTCGTCGCTCCGCGACATGATTCTCGGAGGCGAACACTGGGAAGTCAAGGAATAAATTCTTGTTTCTGTAAGGAACTTATAATTTTATAGCCGGGTAATATGATCGTAAGGATGAAATTACCTGGCTATCATTATGAATTAAAGTAAATCTAAAGATCGTACATATAGATTAATTGCTTTGATTGTAAAAAAATTACAGGTTTAAGTCCGTTATAATTACGTAGATTGTCACTTCAAACGCGAATATTTATATTGACGACTTTTTTATGGCTAAAATAATATTACAACACGATTCATGTTCGCTGTTAGACGTTATTATGTGTTTTGATTAGGCTTTTCGCCTAATTTACCTATACGCATTATAATTGAGGTTTGACTCCTGCCCATTTTAGTTGAGATATATTTTATGCTTTTGCCCTCATGATATAACTTCAATAAAAATTGGTCTGCACTATTTGTCCATCTTTTATTAGCATTAGGATGCTTAATATAACTTTCATTTGTGATTTTTTCAGGATATAGGAATTCGTCAACAAACACAGATGGGAATCGGCTGTCATACAGTACGAATGTCTTTATCTTGGCTCTTGTTATTGCGACATAAAACAATCTGCGTTCTTCTCCAAAGGGATAGTTGTCGCTTTCTGTAAGGACATAATTAAGTACTGTATCATCTCCCACAAGAGACGGGAATCCGTATGTATCTTTATTGCATTGGAGTATTATAACATAGTCTGCTTCAAGACCTTTGGATTTATGTACTGTCAGAAACTCAATTTTCCTGTTCCCGATAAAATAGAAAAATCTATTGCCATCTTTCGAGGATTTGAATCTATACGACAAATAGTAATCGTCGAAAGAATATCGGCCTAAAAGGAATATGGATTTATCTAAAGGAATTGACGCAACTAATTGTCCTATAAGATTGCAGTAATTGGCTCTTTCATACTCGCAAAAATGAAGCTCGGTTTTGGTTTTTGGATTATATGGATGAATGTTCTTTTTTATTTGCGTCCAGTTCCGTTGGATAAATTTAGAGGACAAACTGACTAACGGTTCGCCAAAGCGATATGTAGTTTCGATTTTGTTTATATCAGTATAGCCGAAGAAATCCGCGAACCGATTGAAAAGAGCCATATCACTACCTGAAAAGCGATATATTGATTGCCAATCATCCCCGACACAATATAATTTGGCAGGAGGATTGCCATCTCGGAGAGCTTTCAAGAAATTGTAGCGGTCTACCGACATATCCTGGAATTCATCAACAATAATATAGTCGAATTTCATTGGATTGAGTGAATGACATATATCGGTAGCTTGTAGTATTGCATCTGTGAAATCTATCTGATTGAGACTTTTTAATGTTTCGACATATCGTTCATATACAGGCTTGAAGATTTTTTTTATAATGAACTCATTACGCTCATCGCCTATGCTTTGCGCTTCCCTTATAACATCATGTATAGATTTACATCTTGACTTTATTAATGTTACAAAGGTGACTACAAGACGTATAAATGATTTTTCTTGCTTGCTATTAGGAGGTAGAACCAGATTATATAATTCAGAATCAGTTATTTCTTTTATCGGAACGCCTGCCTTTTCCAATTGTATCTTAAGTTTGTCCTTAATGTTGTAATAATGGAAGTCTACACTCGAGGTTGTTAACAGTTCTGTGCCGAATTTCTTATGAGCGTCCTTTTTCCAAGTTATGCCGTCATTATATTGTTGATTGGCTTCTTCATAAGTAATACCTTTGTCTTTTGCAAACCATAAAGGTACAAGACAATGTTCGTCAATGCCAAAATGTTCTAGATATATTCGTTTTGTTTTTCCGTCCCGTTCATAATAAATAGAGAAATCTGGATGGTATTGCGAGTGTGTTTCATCAGATAAAGGATGCTCGTAAGGCTCTTCATATCTGAATTTAACTCCAAGTAATGACAATGCTAGACATATTTTTTGTTCCTGTTCACTTCGCACATAAACAATTTTTCCATCCATATCTGGGAATTGTGCTTTCAAACGTGTGCCTTTTTGCTCTGATAATTGTTGCCTCCGATTATTTTTTTGTCGTTCCCAATCCGTTTCTTGAATTTGATAATCAAAGAAGTATTCGACTACGCTTTTTTTGAAATTGGTGTCATTTAATAGCTCTTGGTATATTTTCAAAAACAGTACATCCGTATTGTTGTATATCGAAGGTTTCTGACCAGTAGCTTGCCCTATAATATCCATGGCAAGTTTATGGAATGTGTAACCTCGCAAACCATCAATGCCCATCCTTTTTGTCAGTTCAGAGGCAGCCTTGTTAGTATAACTTATAAGGAGTATGTTTTTAGGTTCAACATGTTTGATGTCTATCAGATATCTTACTTTCCCTATTATAGATGAGGTCTTGCCACTTCCCGCGCTGCTTACAACGAGGCAATTATCCTCGTCAGACACAATGGAGCGTCGTTGTTGATTGTCCAAAGGATATTTTAAACAATTATCGAAAAAATTCTTATATGTGTCCAGTTCCTCTTTTATATACTCGTCATTATGATTTTTGATAAGCCATTGTAAATTCTCAAAATCAGATACAAATTTTAATATTGTCTCAGATGGTTCTACATGGAATGTCTCAAGCCGTTTGAGAAGGTTGTTTACCTCATGAAACAAATTGGTATAATAATCTGTAAAATATTTCTCTTCCCGAAATGTAATGTATTTTCCGTAAAAGGTTTGTTTTAAATCGGACTTGATATCTGTGAAAGACTGTTCGCCTTCTTGCTGTAATGTCTCTTCTTTAGGCTTGAGTTCTTCTTTATTTTTTAGAGAGCTTTGATAAGAAGAATTATTCTCTATACGTAAAGACAGCTCATTAGACTTCTGTTTTAACAGTAAGCGTATCGTCACTACAATAATAACTATAGTGGCTATGGATGAGCACAATGTTAGCAGTATAGACATTAAAACGTATTATAAATTTGTCTTTGTCGAATCTAATTAGTGGATGTGATAGAGCTGTTTATCGGTATAATAGTACGATTTTCTTCATCGAACGACCATTGGACCTGCCAAGTTTTACCATCTATTTTATCAAGGAGAATGAAGTTATATATGTTTTGAGTAGGGTAAAGCTCAAAACGTCCATTATACTTTTTCCCAGTTGTGATAATCGGATTTGGATTTAAATCGCATTCAAAGCAGCCATCATTGCTTTTTATACTGTATTGTATTTGCCACATCTGCCCAGTTTGAGTGTCAAGCTTTATGGAAGTCCACATATTCTGTGTGGGAAATAGTTTAAAACGGCTATTATCGTTAGTCTGTATAGGTTGTACTTGAGGACCATCTTTAAGCGTCGATTTGCATGTATCGTCGGTGCATCCGCTAAACATAACATAAAGAAACGCAAGAATCGATAATACTAATTTTTTCATTGTTCTTTGTCTTTAGATTTCATCTAAATCATTCTGTATTTTGGTTTCAACATTTTGAGCATCACGATATTTTATTACCACAATACCATCACCGTAAGTGCTTGCTTTTTCTATAGATAATTCGATTGTTCCACCAGTGACTTCCCATGCACTAGCATAAGTAACTGTCCCTTGTGTTAATTCATGCATCAATGCTATATTGCTGTCCAATCTACTTGGATTGTTTTCCTTACACGCTGATGAATTTCCATATTTACGAGTGTATAGCTCTTTGTAGTAATTGTATATATTAACTAGATTTTTCCATTCATCATTTGGATCGAAAAGGACTATTACTGAATGAACGCTTTTCCCATCGTCGGTTGCACCTACCCCGATTGATGCTTGTCTACCAGTGAAATCACCAACAAACATTGTGATGTTGTTGTCTGTTCCAATCTGGGTTAATCCTTTGTCTTTGAGTTTCTGGCAGAATGAAGTCATACTTCCTTCGATTGGAATTCCTTTAAAAGAAAGATGTTCTTGTGCCGTAACGTAGATAGAAGCAAATAGTCCAATTAAAGTGATTACAATTTTCTTCATGCTTATTCTTTTTAGTGTGTCAAATTCTTTCATTGGCTCTTTTAGTTCCATTTGAACCGTTAATTATGCAGAAGCGTGGAACTGCAATGCCACGTTCTGAATTGGAGGTCGTAGGAAACCTATACACACGAATGTAGAAATAGCAGCCCACGCTATAGCGCGAGAACCACTATGCTACCCTTGTGTGTAATTGTGAAAGTTCCTACGTTTCCAATTCACAAGATAAGCATAACGCTTCTTATTTTTATCTTAAGTCTCGGAAAGAGTTGCCTCAATCCAATTGCAAAAATAAACAAAATAAGTGATAAGTCTATTCTGTTGAATAATTTTATTAATTAATTTTTGTAGAATGAAGGTTATTTCGCGTTTAGGGCGAGCATGTCGTCGATGATGTGGCGGTCATTTGACAGGCGTGGAACCTTGCGCTGGCCTCCGAGCTTGCCGGTGGATGCGAGCCATTGGTCGAAGAGTCCTTCATGTGCTACGACGATGGATAGGCGGTCGAGGAACAGTCCGTGCGACCGTTTGGCCTGATAGTCGGAATTTTCGGACTGGATGTTTTTGTCAAGCCGTTCTGCGAACTCGTCGATGTCGGCCGGCGGACATACAAATTCGATGAGCCACTGGTGGCGTCCGCGGGTGCGGTCGCCGGCATAGACCGGTGCGGCTGTGAAATTGACCACTTCGCAGGCCATTTCGGAGCAAGTGCGCGCTATGGCGGCTTCGGCATTGTGCACCATCAGTTCTTCTCCGAAAGCGTTGATGAAGTGCTTGGTGCGCCCTGCGATGACTATTTTCAGCGGATTTACGCTCGTGACGGTGACTGTGTCGCCTATGGCGTATCGCCACAGGCCGTTGCATCCTGATATTACGAGTGAATATGTTTCGCCCGGAGTCACCTGCCAGGCCCCGAGGGCTTCGGGGTACTTTTCATTCTCCTGTCCGAGAGGCACAAACTCAAAGAATATTCCCAGGTCGGTCAGCAGCGTCAGCGACGGGTCGTCGACATCGGTGCGGAGCGCGAAGAATCCCTCGGAGGCATTATATGTCTCGAGGTACCGCATGCGGGAGCTGTCGGTGATATGCGAGTAGGTCTCGCGATAGGGTTCAAATGATATTCCGCCGTGGAAGAATACCTCAAGGTTGGGCCATACTTCGTGGATGGTGGAGGCTCCTGTCTTTTTCAGAATCTCCTTTATGACGGCGAGAAACCATGACGGCACTCCGGATATGTTGGTCACGTCGCGGCCTATGGAGGCTTCGACGAGAGCGGGTAGTTTTTCCTGCCAGTCCTCCATCAGGGCTATGCGCTTTGACGGAATTCTGACCAGATTGACAAGCGGATTGATGTTGTCGATGAGGTTGGCCGAGAGGTCGCCCACGACCACGTTCTTAGGCAGTGTGAGCTCGTTGGCGTAGCTTCCTCCAAGTATGAAACTTCGTCCGTCGAAAATCCGGCTGTCGGGATATAGGTCGAGATAGTGGGCCACAACGTCAAATCCGCCCTGATAGTGGGTGCGCTTGAATGAGTCGCCGGTTATGGGTATGTACTTGCTTTTGCCGTCCGACGTGCCTGACGACTGGGCAAAGTGGGTGGTGCGTCCCGGCCATAGGATGTCGCGCTCGCCGTTGATTATCCGTTCGACCAGGTGTCGTATGTCAGGGTACTGGCTTACGGGAACTTTGTTCTTGAAGTCCTCGTATGTGCGGATGGAGGAATAGCCGTAGGTCTGTCCCTGAAGAGTCGCCGCCGCCCTGTGCAGAAGCCACTGAAGCTCCCGGCATTGCGTGGCTTCAGGCCGTATGGCTTTACCGCGCCAGGCTTTGATCCGGCGCAGAAACAACGGTTTTATGAGGGACGTGATGCTCATTGGCTAAAATTATCTGATTTTAAAACAAAGATACATCAAATTTGTTAAAATAATACCTGAGAGATTCACTTGGAGTTTAAAATCATCTAAAATTTTTCACCATGACGAAAAAGAAATTCTTGGTCTGGCTTATGCTTACCATCTGTATGTCATTGACATTCAACGCATGCGACAGCGACGACGGATATTATGGCGACTACACCGGCAATGCGCCGTTTTTAGGCACATGGTACGGGATGTCGACCGACATTACCTTCACTTTCAACAGCAGCGGATACGGCACCTACACTAATCAGTATGGGGAATACTATAACTTCTCGTGGGATTATGGTGAAAACTACCTTGACGTCTATTTTAACGACGGAACTATCTGGAATCTCGACTGGAGGTTTACACCAAAAGGATATCTGGCCCTTTACGACGAGAATCTGGGCTATACCACTTACTATACGAGGTAGACGCCGCGCGCTAATCGATGTCGTGGCGGAAGGCCACGCGACGGCGGTGCTGTCGGCGTTCAAAGAATTTCCACTGTTGCTGTACATTCTCGTTGTCGGCAAGCTCAGGATTGCTTTCTGCCCAACGGTAACCGTTCTTGATATATACGGGCAACAGGTCGGTAAACAGCAATGCGTTGACTCCCTTGCTCTGATACTCAGGCGAAACGGCCACCAGCAGAAGATCGACCGTGTCGTTGTGGCCGTACATGGCTTTCAGAAGGTGTATCCATCCGGTGGGGAACAGACGTCCCTTGCTCTTCTGCAGAGCCTTTGACATCGAGGGCATGGAGATGCCGATTCCTACGAGTTTGTCGGCTTTGTCGACAATGACGCATACATTCTCAAGTTTGAGAATGGGCAGGTAGAGGTCGATGTAGTATTGTATCTGGCGCGGGGTGAGCGGCGAATAGCCGTAAAGCTTGTCGTAAGCCTCGTTTATGAGTTCGAAAAGCGCTACGCCGTAGTCTTCCTTGATTTTCTTTCCACTGGTGTATTTTATAGTCCGGAGTCCGTATTTGCGCTTGACTATTTCTCCCACACGGGCGAGCTGGTCGGGCAATTCGTCGGGGACGGTAATGCGGTATTCCACCCATTCGGCGTCGGGAGTGAATCCCATGCGCTCCATCTGTATGGGGTAGTACGGATAGTTGTAGATGGTGGCCATGGTTCCGAGTTCTTCAAATCCGAACGTCAGCATGCCTTCGTGGTCCAGATCGGTAAATCCCATCGGGCCTACTATTGATGTCATGCCGTTGTCGCGTCCCCATCGGGCGAGTGTGTCGAACAGGGCGTCGGCCACTTCGTCGTCGTCGATGAAGTCGGTAAATCCAAACCGCACGTCGTTGCGTCCGCTACGCTCGTTGACGAGGCTGTTGATTATGCCGGTGATTCGGCCTACGGGCTTGCCGTCGCGGAAGGCCATCCATGACTTCGCCCTGCAATGGTCAAATGCCGGATTTTTGCCGGGCGACAACGTCTCGACATCGTCCTTGATCAACGGCGGCACATAGTAGGGATTATCTTTATATAGGTCGATTCCGAATTCAGTATATTTCTTTAACTCGGACTTGGTAGGGTTTATCTCTCGTATTTCTACAGCCATAGGTCTAATTTATATAAGTGAATGTAACTGCGGGTTGCCCGACATGGATGTCTCGACGAGTTCCGTTTCAGGTTGAGGTTGATATTGGCGCAGTCGTTTGGCCTTGTTTGTGTTAAGCCAGGCCAGTAGTCCTATCATTATCAGAAGGAATACAATCAGAAGCAAGTATAGCTGGTTGCTTGACCGACGTTCGATGGCCAGCTGCAGGTCCTGGACGTCGCGGTACCGCTTTTTAGGGTCATCTTCCATGCATCGCTGGGCCACGTGGCGCAGGTTGGGTTGCTTTTCGGGCAGATGGTCCAGCACTTCCGACAGTACCTTGCCGTAGTTGTAAATATCTTCCGACGCGTCGGCCGGTTCAAGATGCCGGCGCTGGTCAAATCCTACGTCTATCAGCTTCAGATTGCCGATATTTTCAGTGAAGTATATGGTCTCCGGGCGTATGGGGTGGTGTACGATGTGGTTGCGCTGGATGTAGTCTATGGCACCGACCAGTTCATGCTTGATTTTATCCAGAATTTCCGGCGTTATCTTGTTCTCGTCGATGAGTTTGCGCAACGAGCTTCCGTATACGTCATCGGTTATGATGCATCGTCCGAGTCCTGGCACGTCCTCGAAGTCGTTGATCATCACTATGTTTGGGTGGCACAGATTGTAGCGGACGTCAAATTCCTTTTCAATCATGGCGATGAACTCCGGACGGGAGGCATATTCGGGCTTGAGTGTCTTAAGCATCACCCATTTGCCATGTTTCCGGGCTGTATATACATTGTAGTATTCCTCTTCCCATTCGGGGAGGAGTTCAATTTCAGTCCATTTTTCTGTCGGCTGAGTTTTGGGTGTCTGATCGTTTGCCATCTATAACTTTAATCGGTTCTGAATGACAAAAGTACAAAACATTTTCCTAACAGCCCCTTGTTCGACGATAAAAAAGTTAAACAAAGCATTCGTTAAGGAGCAAAATTTAACATGTCAGATTCATGTTGAACATTTGCCGTCGACCAGAGAATAAGAGAAGATTCAAAGGCCACTTCAACATTGTCGTTGTTTGTACAATAACTTAACGTTGTTAAAGATACGGTTGCTATAATCTGCATCTCAAAATGGAATATCTTATTAATATATTATGCAATTATTTAAAATAATGCTTAAATTTGTCGCATCAGATGGAGTAGCCGTTATCCATAAACTATATAATAACCAAATCATTGAAATTAGACATGGACAAAATTAAATTCTTTTCCATAGCAACAGCTCCAATTACCAATAAGATGAGACAGTTATTGATGCTATTAATGACAGCTTTCGCCATAAGCTGTTTTGCCCAAGGTGGAGACTTCTCTAAGTATAAGGAATTCTTAAAGTCCACTGATGTGGAAATTTGTCAACCGACAGATTTTAAGCAAATTGAATCAATAAACAGCGATTTGGCTAGATTAGACATAAATCCTGGCTTCAAAGTGCCGGAATATGGTGTGCGTGAGCCGAGTATCGGTTTTGTTTACTCCGAAATATTTGAATCCGACGATAAGGATGCGGCAATTCTTTTTCCATCATTTTTTGGATATGTCGCAAAATTTGACGGCATAGTTGAACGTGAAATAATGGCCTATCACAACGACCATCACCTCGATGTCAGACCGTATCTTACTGTAGTAGCGCAGGACGACATGTCGGCATATTCAAATGCTGATACCTTATTGATATATGAATTCGATATACTTGGAAAGCCATATATGGGCAAATATACGCATGTTGTCGGACTGTATTTTCGCAAATATGCCCATCCGAGTTTGGCTCCAAAGATTATTCTGAGTGACAACGGCCTCAATAAAAAAGATGAATACATCCGCATATTGCTTGAAAGCATACGCTATGGAGATGAAGTCGCAGATGAAGGCATGGAATCGGAAAAAAGATTTCCCGGCGAACTAATAATATTAAGAGGGAGTCCACGTCGGACGTAATCAATGCCAAGTCAGTACCGGTAGTAAGCATGTTGTCGGTCTTCCCATTTATTGAAACAAATGTATTTAACTACTTATTTAAGAACTCAAAATAAGTTTAAATCACTTCGATGTATCAATACCATTAAATATATGATAAACAAGCAAATTTCGATAATCGTTGCGATGTTGTTCCACTCGATGTTATGCTGTGCTCAAAAGGCATATGGCGACTTTATCATGCCGGAATATGATTTGGAATTTATCGTGCCGGACATTTTTAATAAAAATATTGATATAACAAGCTTTGAATATAAACTGAGCGTTAACCCGGACTATATGCCTAATGATGCATTAAGCGAGGATGAGAGGGTGATGGATATGCCATCGTTGCTGTTGAGCAATGACGACGGCGGAGCCTTGCTGTTTTATGCTGTTCCGGACAGGATAAATCCCATGGTCTATAAGAGTTGGATTATGAGGGAAATCCAGGTATCGCTCGGCGATGAGACCGTTGATGTAAGTGACAGCATCAAGGTGGTTACAGGAGGAGACATGTCGGCGTATTCCAATGCCGATAGTGTCTTTATCTATCGGTTGACACTTCCTGAACGTTATCTTGGTAAATACAAATATTGTGTCGGAGTTCAGCTATATAAGTACGCGCATCCCGCGATGAGGATGCGCGTATTGATGACAGACGAAAGTCTCGGCAATTCGGACGAATACGTCAAGGCATTGCTGGGCAGTGTAAGATATGGCGACGCAGTGCCTGAGAGCGGCGTCTTACGCGAGAAAAATTGGATTGAAATGAGGGAGCATATTGCGAAAGGCGGTTCTAAAACGAGGCGGTGAATGCCAGTCCGAATGCGCGGTTTACGGGGTCGTAGCTCGGCAGGGCGGCGATTGCCGTATTTGAGCGCGGGTTGATTCGGAACAGGCGTCGGTTGAAGGGCAGAAGCCAGTAGCCGATGCGTGCGCTTAGGATTCCTATGCCGGCTCCGGCAATCACGTCGTTGAGCCAGTGGCGTTCGTTGTACATGCGCAGAAAGGCTGTGCCGAAAGCCACCGCGTATGCTCCGACAGCGACTCCAAGGCTGTACTCCATCCTGATAAGTTCCGCTCCCATGAACACGGTGGCGGTATGTCCTGACGGGAAGGAATTTCGGGCGGAGCTGTCGGGCCGCTTTTCGCCGACGGCGTATTTGATGCTGTTGGTCAGAAGGGTAAGGGCTATTGCCGATGTCCCGGCCACTACAAGGCGCTCTTTGAAGCGCAGACGGCTTTTGACTCCGACGGAGCCTAATGCCAGATACGCGGCCACGGGCAGATATTGGCTGTAGTCGTCGACGTGGATATAGTGGCCGTCGCGAAGGTCGGACATGCCGTCCTTGATGTCGTGCTTTATTCCGTTAAACCAACCGTTGCAGACTCCCCACGAACCTACGGCAACAAGTGCGCCAGGAAGTATGAGCTGGGTCGGACGGAACTTGGTGTACGGGTCGTTTTCAATTTCCCGGTTGATTAGCTCTATTTCCTTCGGGCTGATTGTATCTGTAGCGGCGTATGTATAGTCAGCCACTATGTCCTCGGTCTCAACAGTTTGTGCCATGCCTCCAAACGAGATGCATGCGGTAAGGATGTATACAAGAATATTTTTTACCATAGGTAGACGGTCGTTAATGTCCGTAATGTGATTGGTGGATGTTATAAAGCGTCTTATCGATGTGCAAAAGTACGCTATTTTTGGAGTAATATCAAATTTTGGTGGTATAAATGTCTTTTTTGTAAGTGGTCTGCAGCATGAAAAAAAGCTTGGAAATCATCGCGATTCCCAAGCCCTTCAAAGGTCTCTTAAAGACCTGCATATGGTTTGTCAAACCTGTTGTTCGGTTCAGGTTAGAAGTTGTAGCCTACGCCGATTGAGAATGTGCCGGTGTTGACTTTTTTGGCGATTTTAATGAAGTCGGTGCCGTAGCTGAGGCCTACGTAGAACTGCTTGTAGTTCAAGCCGGCGCCAATGTGCCATCCGAGCTGGAAACGCTTCCAGGTAGGATCCATGTCATCTTTGTCGAATACATTGATTTCGTAGTCATCTTCGGGATAATCACTGTCGGAAAATTTTTCTTTGCCGACAAGATTAAATTTGAGGTTAAGACCTAAATAGGGCTGAATAGACATGTTCTCGCCTACAGCAAATTTATAAGCTACATTTACAGGAACAGCAAGATACATGAATGTGGTCTTTACTTCTTCGGTATCTTCAGATTCGCTGTGGAAAACGCCTGAGAATTTAAGACCGGTCTCAACGAACAAGGGAAGTTCGGAAGAAACGCTGAAACCATGGATGTAATTTACTCCAAAACCGTTCAATCCGTATCCGTCACCGCCCTTGGGTGAAAGGTTGACGTTTTCGTAAGTGATGCCTACACGGTTGTAATCTTCGGTGTCGGCTGAGCTTGATGAGCTTCCTGAATTTGCAAACTGTGCGAATGCAGGTGCTGATACTGCCATAAGGGCAGCAACCAAAATAACTTTTAGATTCTTCATAAGATTAATAAATTAAGTTATAATAAAAAAAGTGGTTTGAGATTTTGTAGCGTTCAGAATTGATAGCCGAGTTTGACGCCCAGCAGTCCGTTGTGCATCGAGGGGTAGCCGGGATCTTCGTATTTGAGGCAGTTGCCTTCCCATACCAGGCCGAGCGACACATGATTTGTCAGGTTCAGGCCGGCTCCGATTTCATAGGCAAATCCTGTCCATTCGGGTTGGTCGGGCAGTATGTTCCATCCCATTGCGAAATTGACATATACGCTGCGTCCGGGGATGATGGCGTCGGTGGTGTAGCGGATTCCGGTAAGAAATCTGGCATCAAACATTTCCGACAGGTGCGATACTCCGGTGTTGCCGCTGATTTTCAGCACGTCCCAGCTGAATCCGTTGGCTATGTGCCAGCGATAGCCGAAGCCTACTCCGATTCCGAAGTCAGTGTCGCAGTCGCCCACCATCAGTCCTATGGCAGGTTCCACAAACATGCCGGAATGGTTTTCGTAGGTGCTTGCCGTGTTTCTGTTTGAAGAATTGCCGGTGTTGGCGAATTGAGCAAAAGCGGGGATGGAGAATGTCAATAGCATTCCCGCAAAAATGGCTTTAAAACATTTCATGATGTAATAATGAATTGGTTATGATGTTAATAGTTGAAAGTCATACGCCAGATATTGGCATTGCCTTCTGCATCTCCGCGTTGCGATATGAAGTAGATGTATTTGCCGTCTGAGCTCCAGATGGGCGATAGGTCGTCGGCCGCGTGGTATGTCAGCTGTGTCATCTCGCTTCCGTCCATTCGGCATACGAAAAGATCGGTATTGTTATATTGTCCTTTGTCCCATTTAATCTGGCTGTTGCCTACGAACAGTATCCACTTGCCGTCGGGTGATACTGACGGCGAGGTAAAGCTTCGGACCGGATCGGACACGATGCACTCCTCTTCGCCGGTTTCATAATTGATTTTCCATATCTCGCTCCGGCCCATCGACGTGGGGCGCGACACAAGGAATGCAGTCTCTCCTTTTACGGGACAGGGGTTCATTCCCGGCACGAAGCTTGACAGAAAGTTATTGGTGAAGTCGTAGCTCCAGATTGTCGCTCCGTTGGCTTCGGTGCGTGCGAAAAACAATTGCTTTTTGTCAGGAGAGTAAACGGGCGAGTAGTCGCTGGCGCCTGAGGTTATCTGGCGGCATACGTAACCTTTCTCTGCATCGGTGCGGAATATCTGGTTGTTGTCGCCGCGCTTTTCTGAGAAGCACAGGTCCTTGCCGTCGGGCGAGAATGAGAAGTCGAGCACATTGGTGCGGTTGGTGCGTTGCACGGAGCTTCCTTGCTTCTCAAGGTCTTTTATAAATATGTTTGTGGTGTTGTTTCGGAATGACAGATATGCTATGGCGCTTCCGTTGCGTGTTATTCCAAGTATTCTGTTGGAGAGCCAGTCGATGTTGTTTCGCGACCGTTTTACTAACGGCAAGCATACATAATCGCTTGCAGAGGTTATTTTCATGAAGTCTGTCCCTGATTCTTCGGGAACTGACACGACTGAGTAGTCAACGTTCTGAGCATTTACCCCTCCCCATGTTATTAGAGATAAAACGCTTATCAGTAGCGCTTTATGGCGTAGCTTTCGGGTGATGTCCATTGTGGTTTATTATGAATTGTTATAATGCGTCGGTTTATTGGCGGTTGCCGTACTGTACATTTCTGGTCGCAAAGATACGATAATAATACTTAATAACAGTTAAACGTTGCGTGATATTTTGGCTACGGAATGTTGCCGATATGTCAACATTTGTGCGCTGTTTCATCTTGGTCGATGTCCGGACATGGGCATTCTCTGATGTAATTCTCATACTGCCGGGTATAATATTCGAAGAAATTGTGGTTGAGAGCTTCTGAAATTTTTAGCAGCAGTTCGCAGTCTATGCTCGACTTATGGAATATCTTGTAGATGTTGGTTCTGTCGCAGTAGAGGCGTTTTGCGAGCCATGATGCTGTGTAGCGTTCTTGTGATAGCACTTGATGGATTAGGCGGCCTATATGTATAGATGAAGCCTGAGGATTGAATTCCGAAGTCATAGTTAATTGAAGGTTTGATTATACGGCGACAAAAATAATGTAAATTCACTACTGTCCACTAAAAATGGACGTGGTTAAAATTAAATAAATTCGGTTCACT
>CAJTSJ010000040.1:0-7736 GCA_910578785.1 uncultured Muribaculum sp.
GTGAACCGAATTTATTTAATTTTAACCACGTCCATTTTTAGTGGACAGTAGTGACATTTAAATCAAGATAATGCTTCTCTTCTCGAATCGCATCTAATACTACGACATATTCTCCCATTACCGCTTGGGATGGGGTAAGTGTAATTTCGACATTTCTCATACCCTCGGTAATGACGATTGTCTGCGGTTCATAACCAACATAACGAACCTCTAATGTGTCACCTATGCAGGCAGGTAATTTGAAGCGACCATCTAAATCAGCATAGGTTCCTGACGCCATTCGCCTATTTGATATGGTTGCTCCGATTAACGGCTCTTTTGATATACTTCCGTCCGGCAACGTGTCGCCACTTAGCACAATGCCTCTGACTGTGAGTATATCAGCCATTGTCGGGATACTCCCTTTCAAAAAGTCTTGACGTTCTGTTGGTGCCTGTGCTTCGGAAGTCATCGGCATAAGCATGGCGAGGGATGCCGCCGAGATACCGGCGAGGGCTACGGCTTTTCCGGCAAGTGAGCGGGCGCGGAGCTGTTGCTCAAGGTAACGCACCTCTGCTTCGCATTTGGGGCACGTGCCGAGACAGTCGCCCTTGTAGCGACATTCCGACGTGGCGAACTCTATGCCGTTAGCCTCGGCAATCTGCCGACGTATCTCTTTCAGTATCTTACAGGTCTGTTTTCCTCGTGCCATGACTCTTATCTCACATAATGTTCAAATACAGTAAAAACTACGTTTGATGTAAAAAATCATCCAAATGTTTTCTAATGTAGTCAATTTCCAAATTGCCTATTGTCGCCGTGCTAATAATGAAGTTGTCCTCGGCATCAAAACCCACGTCCGATGCTTTAACAATTCCATCTTGGCCATATTTTGCGACATATTTTTCATACTTCTTAGATGCGTTTTTAAGCACCTCAAAATAATCATCAGCACCAATGGCTTTTAATCCTGCCAAAACAGAAGGAAGGATCCCTGAGTAATTATAAAAGAAGAGTTTATGTCCATCATACATAACTCCGTCAATATATAATTCAACGGCCAATATTAATCGTTGCGATTCGGAAAATCCGTCTAAACTTTCGACAAAAGCGGCACTATCACAAGAAAAATTTGCTTTTTCAAACAATGGGTCTATAATATCTCGAGGATCAACATCATCCGACATGATAAATTCCTTTGTGATAGATGACATTTTCTTATCAAACTCCATCATCTCTTTTTTATTTTTTGCCGACAAAGCCATCGCAAACAGCTCCATTAACACAAACAAAATTGTAAAAGACCAAAACGGACGGTTAAATTTCGGGCTTAAATACTGAGATAGAAGCCACAACGAAAGCCCCGTAGCTATACCAATAGCCAGAGTTGTCGTGACAAATTTAGAGAATGACATTCTTACGATAAATGCAATAATGTATACACATAATATAGCGTATGCAATCAGCTTATTTTCTGTATATAACAAAATGTACAGACTTGCGAAAGACACCACAATAGCGCCAACCACAGACAACAGGCTAATCAAGTCTATCCTCCTTCCAGCTAAGCGATTGTGCCATACATTTCCCATAACACACAATTTTAGTTTTCGTCCGGTAAAGCTACGTCTCCCATAAGTGGCCTGGCATCTTCAATCTCAATTTCGCCTTCTTCCACATCGCCTACCTGCTCAACCATTTCTGTAGAGTCAATAAACTCCCCAAGAAAATCATCATTGGACTCATTATTAGAAGATGTAATACAACTGCAGTTCGACATGAGAATCATGCCCGCCGATATTCCGGCGAGGGCTACGGCTTTCCCTGCGAGGGAGCGGGCGCAGAGCTGCTGCTCAAGGTAGCGCACCTCAGCCTCGCACTTGGGGCATGTGCCGAGACAGTCGCCACGGTAGCGACATTCCGACGTGGCAAACTTGATGCCGTTGGCCTCGGCTATCTGCCGACGGATTTCTTTCAATATCTTGCAGGTCTGCTTTCCTCGTGCCATAGTCAATAGCGGTTAGGGTCAAAACTTATTGGCAAATTCATATATACGTTAACTTTCTTGCCCTCATGTTGTCCTGGGGTAAACTTAGGAAATAGCTTGACAACCCTCAATACTTCTCTGTCAAGAACTGAATCCAATCCCCTGACTATCTGCGGGTCGCATACATGACCTAAAGTGTCAACATAAAACTTTACTCTAACACTGCCCTGAAAACACCCCGCCATTTCTGTCGGGTATTTGAGATTGTCGGCAACGAACTTCAGCATCGCCGCCTGTCCTCCCGGGAACTCCGGCATTTGCTCAACGAATTGGTATATTCTGTTCTCGTAAGAGCTGGTTGGTAGAGCTTCATGGCTATTCAAATCATCCTCTATTCTAAATATTATAGGAATGGTAAACCAATATTCTACCGCTTTACCATTGAGTATGGCAGGATTGAATTTGGGCAATGTTCTTACTACACGGAGTGCCTCTTCATCCAATGAAGAAAAGACTGACCTTACAATCTTGGCATTTCCGACTGAGCCATCTTCTTTAACCAAAAACCGGACTATGACACGGCCCTGAATGTGGGCGTCATAAGCATTTTGAGGGTATTGAAGATGTTGTGAAATCCATTCCATCAGTTTTTCATCGCCACCGGGGAATGTAGGACGAACATCTATAATAGCATCATATACCTTATCGTCCTGTTCGGGGTCGATAATTTCTCCCACAACAGGATATGCAGTATCGTCAATTTCTC
This sequence comes from uncultured Muribaculum sp., assembly GCA_910578785.1. Taxonomy (GTDB): domain Bacteria; phylum Bacteroidota; class Bacteroidia; order Bacteroidales; family Muribaculaceae; genus Muribaculum. The sequence goes on from CAJTSJ010000040.1 coordinate 2,733, forward strand.
CCTTTTTGATGATAACAGTATCTTCAACTGGTGGCAGTTCGCCTTCTTCGATTGTGTCAGTAACTTCTATTTGCTCAGTAGGTACCACAGGCTCGCCCTGTAAGGTTTCGCTTGATTGATTCGTAGACATGCCGCTGCAGCTCGACATTAGAATCATGCCCGCCGAGATACCAGCGAGGGCAATGGCTTTTCCGGCGAGGGTGCGGGCGCTGAGCTGCTGCTCAAGGTAGCGCACCTCGGCCTCGCACTTGGGGCATGTGCCAAGGCAGTCGCCACGGTAGCGACACTCCGATGTGGCGAACTCTATGCCGTTGGCCTCAGCAATCTGCCGGCGTATTTCTTTCAGTATCTTACAGGTCTGTTTCCCTCGTGCCATAGTCAATCACAATAATCTACATAGTCCGATAATTTGAGACTTATAGGTAGAATGAAATACGATTCAATAGGTTCGCTATTCTTATGCGCAGGGACAAAGTCAGGAAGTAATCCAATAACTCGTTGTACTTCATTTATTGCACTTTCAGAGAATTCGTCCGAGATAGAGCATCGAATAATCTCTACATCGCTTATTTTGCCATTCTTGTCTATGTTCAATCGCGCAATAACTTTACCGACAATACAAGCTTCATTCCATTCTTCGAGATATTTCAAGTTAGAGGCTAAAAATCGCATTAGAGCATCAATTCCTCTGGGAAATGCAGGTCTTTCATCTATGAATGAAGTAGATCCTTCTGTAACACCTCCGGCAACCGGCACCATAGACTCGTCAATATCCCCTTTTTTAATGACAACCGTATCTTCAATCGCGGGCAATTCACCTTCCTCCACAGTATCTTCCACCTCTTCAATCATTTCGGGAGATTCAATGAACATGCCAAGCATATCATCGTTTGATTGATTTTTGGATGACGTACCAATGCAACTCGACATTAGAATCATGCCCGCCGAGATGCCGGCGAGGGCGATGGCTTTTCCGGCGAGGGTGCGGGCGCTGAGCTGCTGCTCAAGGTAGCGCACCTCGGCCTCGCACTTGGGGCATGTGCCAAGGCAGTCGCCACGGTAGCGACACTCCGATGTGGCGAACTCTATGCCGTTGGCCTCAGCAATCTGCCGGCGTATTTCTTTCAGTATCTTACAGGTCTGTTTCCCTCGTGCCATAGTCAATCACAATAATCTACATAGTCCGATAATTTGAGACTTATAGGTAGAATGAAATACGATTCAATAGGTTCGCTATTCTTATGCGCAGGGACAAAGTCAGGAAGTAATCCAATAACTCGTTGTACTTCATTTATTGCACTTTCAGAGAATTCGTCCGAGATAGAGCATCGAATAATCTCTACATCGCTTATTTTGCCATTCTTGTCTATGTTCAATCGCGCAATAACTTTACCGACAATACAAGCTTCATTCCATTCTTCGAGATATTTCAAGTTAGAGGCTAAAAATCGCATTAGAGCATCAATTCCTCTGGGAAATGCAGGTCTTTCATCTATGAATGAAGTAGATCCTTCTGTAACACCTCCGGCAACCGGCACCATAGACTCGTCAATATCCCCTTTTTTAATGACAACCGTATCTTCAATCGCGGGCAATTCACCTTCCTCCACAGTATCTTCCACCTCTTCAATCATTTCGGGAGATTCAATGAACATGCCAAGCATATCATCGTTTGATTGATTTTTGGATGACGTACCAATGCAACTCGACATTAGAATCATGCCCGCCGAGATGCCGGCGAGGGCGATGGCTTTTCCGGCGAGGGAACGGGCGCGGAGCTGCTGCTCAAGGTAGCGCACCTCGGCCTCGCATTTGGGGCATGTGCCGAGACAGTCGCCTTTGTAGCGACATTCCGATGTGGCGAACTCTATGCCGTTGGCCTCAGCAATCTGCCGACGTATTTCTTTCAGTATCTTACAGATCTGTTTTCCTCGTGCCATAGTCAGTGTTTGCGGATTTGGTAGGTGAATAAATCGAATCGGGTGAAGCCGAGGGCTTCGAGAACCTTGCGGCTTTTCTCTCGGTCGGTATCGGTATTATAGTCGGGTATCAACGGTATGCGGACAATGCAGTCATGTTGTCGCCCGGCCTCGGCTATCAGGCGGAGATTGTCGAGAACAAGGTCGTTTGACTGTCCCGTGTAGCTGCGGTAAATGTCGGGGTTCATATCCTTGATGTCGATAATCAGGGTATTGACCACCGGGAGCAAAGCCTCGATGTTGGCCGACGGCACGCAGAGCGATGTCTCCAAGTTGAGCCGCCACCCCTGGCCGCACAGTTCGCGGAAATCACGGATAAACTGCGGACGCAGACACGGCTCGCCGCCACCGAAGGTCACACCGCCGTTTGTTGCTATGAAGTACAGCTCATCGATGCGCGTCTCGGCATACAACTCTTTCGGAGAATACTCGCGGAAACGCCCGCCATCGCCCAGTGACTGCGGATTCAGACAATAGCGACATCGTAATGGACAATCATGGAAAGCGACGAGCGTGGTCACCCCGTCGCCGTCGGTTGAAAGACGGTGACGCGATATCCCGATTATTTTTGCACTTTCGTTTACCATGAGCAATCATTTAAGATTCTTTCCCACAAATATATGACTTTTTCTTAGCAATCGGCCAAATTCAGACAAAAATTTTAAGTCGGCAACTAAATTATTCGTCGAACGGCTTGCACAACTAAATTATTAGTCTTACATTTGCGACACAAAACTAAAAACATCGTTATGAAAAGAGGAAGAACCCGCGCGGAGATAACCGACAAGGAAGAAGAAATACTTCAGTTATTCTGGCAACACGGCCCACTATGCGTGAGGGAGTTGGTTGAACTTTATCCGGAACCGAAACCGCACTTCAACACAATCTCCACATTTGTCCGTGGATTGGAAAAGAAAGGACTGGTAGCACACAACGACACCCAGTCGGCCTACCAGTATTATGCAGTTGCAAAGATGGAGGATTTCCGACGAAAGACTTTCGGAAACTTCATAAAGAATTACTTTAACAACAGCTATCTTGGAGCGGTGTCGTCGCTCATTGAAGACGAAAAGATATCGCCCGAAGAATTGAAGGAATTAATTGAAATGGTCCAGAAAAAAAATTCCTAAGACATGCCATCTATTTTATCTTACTCCCTCAGTGTGGCGGTCATGCTCGCCATACTCTATCCCATCTACAAAGTTGCATTGTCAAAGGAGGGATTTCCCGCATATAACCGTGGCGTCATACTTGCCATATATTTGATATCCCTGTCATACATGCCTGTATGCCAGGAGTTGTTTACCGCACAGCACAAAATTGACATATATATAGAAGAACCGCAACGACAATTGCCCATAATTGATTCGGAGCCAGGAGGCGAAAGGCTACAGGCATCAACCGCCGATATAAATGAATACAACGCCATTTTGGCCGAACCAGAAGGACCCACCGGCACCAATGTCTTCACAATATTGCTTTGGATTTACTCCATCGGCTTTACCGCGATAATGATCCACACTATTTTTACATGGATAAAAGTGTACACCCTTATTCGAAGCGGGGTGACTCACAGATACAACGGCTACAAGCTGGTGATAATAAATTACCGAAAAATCGCTCCTTTTAGTTGGATGCGCTATCTTGTCATCAGCGAAGAAGACCTCGATAATGACGGTGAAATGATTTTACTTCACGAAATGAAGCACATAAACAGTCGTCATTGGGCCGATGTGATTCTTGCCCAGCTTGTAATCGCACTGAACTGGTATAACCCCGCGGCATGGATGTTGCATAAAGAGCTCCGCGCCGTCCATGAATACCAGGCAGACAATGCAGTCATAAACCAAGGTGTCAATGCTGCCGATTACCAGATGCTGCTTATCAAAAAAGCATCTCTGACATCATATTCGTCAGCCGTTAACAGCTTTAACCAGAGCAAGCTGAAAGACAGACTGAACATGATGTGGAAACACGACATGGATCCTCGCCGTAAATGGCGCGCCACCATATTGGTTCCCGCGCTTGCAGTTGGGATTATGCTTGCCAACGGCTCGGTCATGTCGGAAGCACGGTCAAGCCTGTCCTCCTCACAATGGAATTTCGAAAAAGATGAGCCTCCGGGGCCTGAAAAAGTAAGGCGCGTATTTGCCATGGAGCCGGTCAAGCAAGATTCTGCAATTGTCGTGATGAGTGACGGTAAACGGCATAGTGTAAAGATTGAAAACCACCCGGCCGAGACATCAGAGAAAGCCGCCAAGCGATCAAGTGCCAAAAAGTCATCAACAACTACGACAACAACTACTACGACCACTACAACAACCTCTTCCGGGCGAACTAAAATCGACATTGCCGATTGGCCTAACGGAGGCGTATTGCTTCCTACCGGTCAGGATGTCGACTACTTCGTTGATGGAAAGAAAGTGTCTTATTCCGAATGCAAGAAGGCCATCGAAAACGGACCGCGCAGAATCATGATTGATGACGATTTAGTAGAAGTTCAGACTACGGAGGACAAATACCAACAAACGATTGAAGCGCAAACAAGACAAGCCCGCATACAACAGGAACAGGCACAGCGTCAGCGCGAACAAGCACAGCGCCAACGCGAACAGGCACAACGCCAGCACGAACAGGCACAACGTCAGCGCGAACAGGCACAACGTCAGCGCGAACAAGCACAGCGCCAACGCGAACAAGCACAACGCCAACGCGAACAGGCACAACGCCAGCACGAACAGGCACAACGTCAGCGCGAACAGGCACAACGTCAGCGCGAACAAGCACAGCGCCAACGCGAACAAGCACAACGCCAACGAGAGGAAGCATTAAAGCAAGCTCAGATAGCCCGCGAACAGGCTCAGCGCCAACGAGAGGAAGCATTAAAGCAAGCTCAGATAGCCCGCGAACAGGCTCAGCGCCAACGAGAGGAGGCATTAAAGCAAGCACAGCGTCAGCGCGAAGAGGCTCAACGCCAACGTGAGGAGGCATTAAAGCAAGCACAGCGTCAGCGCGAAGAGGCTCA
>CAJTSJ010000040.1:7836-22162 GCA_910578785.1 uncultured Muribaculum sp.
CGTGAGGAGGCATTAAAGCAAGCACAGCGTCAGCGCGAAGAGGCTCAACGCCAACGTGAGAAGGCATTAAAGAATAATAATCATTATAGTTCTTCGCAATCTGTGTCAAACGGCAACGAAATTATAATTATTGACAACAACGGCAATGTCACAGTAAAGAGTTCCGCATCTAAATCTAAGAATAAGCGCACCGCTAATGCAAACTTAAAGAGACAAATGGATGCTGTAAAGAAGATGGACCGCAACGCATTCAAAGGAATCAACAAATCTGATGTTACATCCATATCCATATCGGGAGAGATTCCGAATTGCACCGTCAGCATTGTTGCAGAATCCGAATCGGCTACAATAGCCAAAACCATTATATACGTAGACGGGACCCCGACATCTACCACTATTACAACAAATATGTGATAATTTACATACATATTAGAATAGAATCAGCCGAAGGCCGCCACATTGCGAAATGCGACGGCCTTTTTAACACACCAGACGTTGACAAGTTGCCGCCATGTTATTTCGCAGTCACGGATTTTTTTATTAATTTTGCGCCATAAAAACCAATCAAATAATCAGTAAGGTAAAAAGTATGGTTGTTTTCTTTAAAAAGGGCGCCAATCATATCATCGCGGTTGAGACTTCCCACAAGTTCAGCGACGAAGAAAAGCAGAAGCTATCATGGCTTTTCGATGGTGCCACCCCCTTGACAAGTACGTCAATTAAAGGCCGTTTTATCGGACCTCGCCGAGAAATGATTACCCCTTGGAGTACAAACGCTGTTGAAATCACCCAAAACATGGGTCTATCCGGCATAAGCCGCATAGAGGAGTTTCATCGCACCAATGCGGAGGAACCCAAGTTTGACAAAATGCTCCAACGCATCTATCAGGGTCTGAACAGCAAAGTGTTCACCGTCGACAAAACTCCCGACCCGATTGTCTATATCGACGACATTTCAGAATATAACAAGCAGGAAGGCCTTGCGTTAAGCACCGACGAGGAGCAATACCTACGCGACCTTGCAAAAAAACTCGGGCGTCCGCTTACCGACAGTGAAGTATTCGGATTTTCGCAAGTCAATTCAGAACATTGCCGCCACAAAATATTCAACGGCACATTTGTCATCGACGGCGAAGAAAAGCCATCGTCACTCTTCAAACTTATTAAAAAGACATCGCAGGTCAACCCTAACAAACTCGTATCGGCTTACAAGGATAATGTAGCCTTTATCGACGGCCCTAAGGTTGACCAATTTTATCCTATAAATCCGGATCGTCCCGACTACTTCGAGGTAAAAGATCTTGACACGGTCATTTCTCTTAAAGCCGAGACCCACAACTTCCCTACTACCGTAGAACCGTTCAACGGAGCCGCAACCGGCACCGGAGGTGAAATCCGCGACCGACTTGGCGGAGGCAAGGCAAGTCTGCCCATTGCAGGTACGGCCGTTTATATGACGTCATATCCGAGAATGTCTCCGGAACACCGTTGGGAACTGATGATGAATCCACGAACATGGCTGTATCAAACTCCTTGCGACATTCTTATAAAGGCATCAAACGGAGCTTCAGATTTCGGAAACAAATTCGGACAGCCGCTGATTTGTGGTTCGCTTCTTACATTTGAGCACGAAGAAAACAACAAAAAGTATGCCTACGACAAGGTTATCATGCTTGCAGGCGGTGTAGGTTATGCCGCCAAAAAGGATGCTATAAAAGGTATTCCCGAAGCCAATGAAAAGGTGGTAGTCATGGGTGGTGACAATTACCGCATCGGCATGGGTGGCGGTGCAGTGTCGTCTGTAGAGACCGGCCAATACGCCAACGCCATCGAGCTTAATGCCGTACAGCGCGCAAATCCTGAAATGCAGAAGCGCGTCAGCAACGTAATCCGCGCTCTTGCTGAAAGCGACGCAAACCCAATAATATCCATCCACGACCATGGTGCCGGCGGACACCTGAACGCTCTGTCGGAGTTGGTAGAAGCCACCGGAGGTAAGATACACATTGATTCGCTTCCCATAGGAGACAAGACCCTTTCAGCCAAAGAAATCGTGGGCAATGAAAGCCAGGAACGTATGGGCCTTGTAATCAAAGAGAAGGATATCGAGTATGTCAAGACTATCGCAGACCGCGAACGCGCTCCGTTCTATGTAGTCGGCGAAACCACCGGCGACGACCGCTTCGTTTTTGAACAGAAGAATGGTGTAAAACCCATCAATCTGGCAATGGCAGACATGTTCGGCAACTCTCCCAAGACCGTAATGAACGACTCTACGGTTACTACTGCATACAAAGACATCGTATACAGCCAACATGAGGTTGAAGCATATCTTACCGACGTGCTTAGCCTTGAAGCCGTAGCCTGCAAAGACTGGCTCACAAACAAGGTGGACCGCTCAGTGACCGGAAAAATCGCACGCCAGCAGTGTCAGGGTGAAATCCAGTTGCCCCTTAGCGACTGCGGAGTCGTGTCGCTCGACTATACCGGCACATCAGGTATCGCCACTTCTATCGGACATGCCCCACAGGTAGCACTTATTGATTCTGCAAAGGGTTCTATAATGGCCGTGGCCGAATCGCTCACCAATATCGTAATGGCACCGCTGTCCGAGGGACTTAAGAGCGTATCACTGAGCGCCAACTGGATGTGGCCTTGCAAGAATGCAGGTGAGGATGCCGCACTCTACCGTGCAGTGGAGGCATGCAGCGATTTTGCTTGCGCACTCGGCATAAACATTCCTACCGGCAAGGACAGCCTCTCCATGACGCAGAAGTATGGCGACGATAAAGTGTTTGCTCCCGGCACGGTCATCATATCGGCGGCGGGCGAAGTCAGCGATGTCAAAAAGACGGTAAGCCCGGTAATGCAGAACAAAAAGTCTACATTATATTATATCGATTTCTCCAATGACGCATTGCGTTTAGGCGGATCGGCATTTGCACAGTCATTAAACAAGATTGGAGCCGAAGCACCGACCGTCACTTCTCCAGAATATTTCATCAAGGCATTCAATGCTGTTCAGAAGCTGGTTAAGGACAAATCATTACTGGCGGCGCACGACGTATCGGCCGGAGGACTTGTCACCACACTCCTTGAAATGACATTTGCCAATGTTAACGGAGGTGTGTCACTGACCACCGACGGATTTACGGAGACCGGCGAATCTGACCTGATCAAGATATTGTTTGCTGAAAATCCGGCATTGGTAATTCAGGTAGCCGACGCAAAATGCGACAAGGTCATAAAAGTGCTTAGCGATGCCGGCGTTAAGTTTTACGCCATCGGCCAGCCTACGGATGAACGCACCCTGACCATAAACCACAACGGAAGCGAACAGATGTTGTTCATCGACCATCTGCGTGATGTATGGTTCCGTTCGTCTTATCTGATGGATGCCGTCCAAAGCGGTGAAAAATGCGCTGCCATGCGATTCGAGAACTACAAAAAACAGCCTATCCGCTACCGCTTCCCCGCCGGATTCGACGGAAAACTGGCGACACTCGGACTAAAGCTCCGTCGCGAAGGACGAAGCGGAGTGCGCGCGGCAATCATTCGCGAAAAGGGAGTCAACGGCGACCGCGAAATGGCTTATTCGCTGTATCTTGCCGGATTTGACGTAAAAGATGTTCACATGACCGACCTCATGAGCGGACGCGAGACACTTGATGATGTAAACATGATCGTGTTCTGTGGCGGATTCTCCAACTCCGACGTGCTTGGCTCTGCCAAGGGCTGGGCAGGAGGATTCCTTTGGAACGATAAAGCCAAGACCACGCTGAAGCGGTTCTATGACCGCGAGGACACTTTGAGCCTGGGCATCTGCAACGGCTGTCAGCTTATGATTGAACTTAACCTTATAAATCCTGAGCATGGGAAAAAGACTAAAATGGAACACAACATCTCGCATAAATTCGAGTCGCAGTTCCTCGGTCTTACCATACCTCAGAACAATTCAGTCATGTTCGGTTCCCTGTCAGGATCCAAGCTCGGCATCTGGGTGGCCCACGGTGAAGGTAAGTTCCATCTGCCTGAATCGCTTGATAAATACAACATCGTAGCCAAGTACAACTATGCCGCTTATCCGGGCAATCCCAACGGTTCACGCGCATCGGTGGCCGGTATAGCTTCGGCCGACGGACGACATCTGGCCATGATGCCGCACCTCGAACGCGCCATATTCCCGTGGCAGTGCGGTTTCTATCCGTCGACACGCCGTAATGACGAAGTGACCCCCTGGATTCAGGCATTTGTCAATGCACGCCAGTGGATTGAAGAAAAGACAAAACATTAATATCAGAACATAAGACTATTTCTATATGGGAGGTTTTTTTGGCGTTGCCAAACATGAGGAATGTATAAATGAGCTCTTTTATGGAGTTGATTATAATTCCCACATGGGAACTAAACGCGCAGGTATAGCAACCTGTAACGAAGGTGTGTTTACCCGCTCGATTCACAATATAGAGAATGCGTATTTCCGTTCGAAATTCGAACCGGACCTGAAAGACTTTAAGGGCAATGTTGGTATCGGTGTCATCAGCGACACCGATGCCCAGCCCATAATAGTCAATTGTCACCTTGGAAAGTTTGCCATAGTAACAGTAGGACGCATCAACAATATATCCGTTCTTGAAAAAGAACTGCTTGCAAAAGGACATCATTTCTGCGAGCACAGCTACGACATAATCAATCCGACCGAAATGATTGCGGCGCTTATATGCGAAGGTGCGGACTATGTAAGCGGAATTGAAAATGTCTACCGCAGGCTTAGAGGCTCCTGCTCCATGCTGTTGCTTACTGAAAACAGCATTATTGCCGCCCGCGACCGCTTCGGACGCACACCTATAATAATAGGACACAAAGACGGAGCCTATGCCGCAACAAGCGAGACCTGTGCATTTCCCAATCTTGGCTATGAAGTGTGCTACAATGTAGGTCCTGCTGAAATAGTAGAGATAAAAGCCGATGGGATCAAGCAACTCAAAGCTCCCGAAAAGCGCAAGCAGATATGTGCTTTCCTCTGGACATATTACGGTTATCCAGTATGCGAGTATGAGGGAAAGAACGTCGACACCATGCGTTATGACGCCGGGCTTGAAATGGGCTGCAAGGACGATACCGAGGTCGACTTCGTAAGCGCGGTACCGGACTCCGGAATCGGAATGGCTCTCGGATATTCGCAAGGTAAGGGTGTGCCCTACCAGCGCGGTATCGTAAAATATACTCCGACCTGGCCGAGAAGTTTCACTCCGAGCACCCAGGAACGCCGCGAACTGGTTGCAAAAATGAAGCTTATCCCAAACCAGGCTCTTCTCAACGGCAAACGCGCCATATTCTGTGACGACTCAATTGTCAGAGGTACGCAATTGCGCGACAATGTCAAGGATATATTTGACTGCGGAGCAAAGGAGGTTCATGTACGCATCAGTTGCCCACCGCTTATCTATCCGTGTAAATTTCTTAATTTCACGGCATCCAAGAGCAATATGGAACTTATAACCCGTCGTGTCATCCAGAAATTGGAAGGTGATGCTGATAGGAATCTTGAGGAATACGCCACCTCCGACTCGCCGAAATACAATGCTATGGTTGAGGAAATACGTGAACAACTTGGTCTGACATCGTTAAAATTCAATTCAATCGAGACAATTGTCAAGGCTATAGGACTTCCAAAATGCGACGTATGCACTCATTGTTTCGACGGTTCCAGCTACGATGAATAGGTTTACAGCAAAGAGTTAATAAATGATGATTTGTTTGGTAAGCAGTCATAAAATGCGTATCTTTGTAGCCTTTAATTTAAGTTAACAGAAATAAACAGTCATTTAAATAATATAATTTAATCATGAGTCTAAACATCATTGTGCTCGCAAAGCAAGTGCCTGACACTCGTAATGTGGGCAAAGATGCTATGAAGGCGGATGGCACCATCAACCGTGCGGCTCTCCCTGCCATCTTCAACCCCGAGGACTTAAACGCGCTCGAACAGGCTCTTCGTCTGAAAGACGCCAACCCAGGCTCTACAATTACATTGTTGACGATGGGTTTGCCTCGTGCATCTGAAATTATCCGTGAAGCTATGTACCGCGGTGCTGACACCGGTATAGTTCTTACTGACAGAGTGCTTGGCGGTGCCGATACATTGGCCACCTCCTACTCTTTGGCACAGGCCGTCAAAAAATTCGGTAAATATGACATTATTCTCGGCGGACGTCAGGCTATCGACGGCGACACCGCTCAAGTTGGACCTCAGATCGCTGAAAAACTCGGATTGCCCCAGGTTACTTATGCGGAAGAAATTCTCGACCTAAAGGATGGCAAAGTCACTGTTAAGCGTCGTCTTGAAAACGGAGTAGAGACAGTTGTCGCTCCCCTGCCTTGCGTTGTAACGGTTAACGGCTCCGCAGCTGAATGCCGTCCGCGCAATGCCCAGCGTGTTCAGAAATATAAGTATGCCGTATCGCCCAGCGAAAAAGAAAAACTCTCTGACGAGATGAAGGCAATCATTGACGCACGTCCCTACCTGAATCTTCAGGAATGGAGCGCGGCTTATGTCAACGCCGATCCCGAACAGATTGGTCTTCCCGGTTCTCCTACAAAGGTTAAAGCCATTGAGAATGTGGTGTTCACAGCCAAGGAGAGCCTGACTCTGGACAATAACGACGAGGCTATCGAACTGCTCGTTAAAGAGCTTATTGCTAACCACACTATTGGCTAATGCCGATTAACTAACTGAAACGCAACATCATGACTGACAATAACAACATAATCGTATATTGCGAATACGAAGACGGCAAGGTGGCTGACGTAAGCTTGGAACTGCTTACCAAAGGTCGCGTACTTGCCGACAAGCTCGGTGTAAAGCTTGAAGCCTTAGTGATCGGTGATAAACTCGATAAGATTGAAAACTCGCTATACCCTTACGGTGTGGACGTTGTATATAAAGTCGAAGACAAGCGCCTTTACCCCTATACCTCCAATCCGCATTCGGCAATCCTTATAAACTTGTTCCGCGAGATTAAACCGCAGATCTGCCTTATGGGTGCTACATGTATCGGACGAGACCTCGGTCCCCGCGTATCTTCATGCCTGCACAGCGGTCTTACCGCTGACTGTACGGCACTTGAAATCGGCGACCATACCGACCCAAAGACCGGAAAGGAATACAAAGACCTGCTTTATCAGATTCGTCCGGCTTTTGGCGGCAATATCGTAGCGACTATCGTCAATCCGGAATGCCGTCCTCAGATGGCCACTGTGCGCGAAGGCGTTATGAAAAAGGAGATAAAGGATTCCGCTTACAAGGGCGTTGCAGTCAAGCTTGATGCAAAAAAATATGTCAAGCCTGAAGATTTCGTCGTGGAAATAATTGACCGACACATCGAGAAGTCCAAGGTAAACATCAAGAACTCCCCTATCATTATCGCCGGAGGTTACGGTGTCGGAAGCAAAGAAGGATTCGACATGCTGTTTGAGCTCGCCAATACCCTCGGTGGCGAAGTTGGTGCTTCACGCGCCGCGGTTGATGCCGGTTTTGTTGAACATGACCGTCAGATTGGCCAGACTGGAGTAACCGTACGCCCCAAACTTTACATCGCATGCGGTATTTCCGGACAGATACAGCATATTGCCGGTATGCAGGAAAGTTCTATAATCATTTCGATTAACAACGATCCAAACGCTCCGATCAATACAATCGCCGACTATGTAATCACCGGCAACGTTGAAGACATAGTTCCGAAACTCATCAAATACTACAAGAAAAATTCGAAGTAAGCATGGCTAATTTCTATAATGACAACCCGGATCTAAAGCATCATCTGTCACATCCCTTGATGCAGAAGATTGTCGAACTTAAAGAGCGCAACTATACTGACGCAGAAAAGTTTGACTATGCCCCCTTCAATTTTGAAGATGCAATGGACAGCTACGACAAAGTACTTGACATTGTCGGGCAGATTAGCGGCGACACAATTGCAGTCAATGCCGAAGGTGTTGACCATGAAGGTCCCGTTTGTGCTAACGGTCGCGTGACTTACGCAAATCCGACCAAGGAGAATCTTGATGTCTGCCGTAAGGCCGGCCTCATGGGAATGGCTATGCCTCGCCGTTACGGAGGTTTGAACTTCCCCGTCACTCCGTATATAATGGCTGCGGATATTGTAAGCCGTGCCGATGCAAGTTTTGAGAACCTCTGGGGTCTGCAGGACTGCGCCGAAACCATCTATGAATTTGCCAATGAAGATCAGAAGATGCGTTTCATCAGCCGTGTGTGCAAAGGCGAGACCATGTCCATGGACTTGACCGAACCCGATGCCGGCAGCGACCTGCAGTCAGTAATGCTCAAGGCTACCGAACAGGCTGACGGAAGCTGGCGTCTTAACGGTGTGAAGCGATTCATCACCAATGGCGACAGCGATATACACCTTGTACTTGCTCGTAGCGAAGACGGAACCAAGGACGGCCGTGGCCTATCGATGTTCATCTATGACAAGAACGACGGCGGAGTCAACGTTCGCCGTATTGAGAACAAGATGGGTATTAAGGGCTCTCCGACATGCGAACTGGTTTACAAAAATGCAAAGGCAGAACTTTGCGGCTCACGCAAGTTGGGTCTTATCAAATACGTGATGGCTCTTATGAACGGTGCACGTCTCGGTATCGCGGCGCAGTCGGTAGGCATCTCTGAAGCCGCCTATCGCGAAGCACTTGCCTACGCCAAGGACCGCAAGCAGTTCGGCAAGGCAATCATCGACTTCCCCGCCGTGTTTGAAATGCTTTCTGTCATGAAAGCCAAACTTGACGCATCCCGTTCACTGCTCTATGAGACTTCCCGTTTCGTAGACATGTACAAGGCTTACGACGACATCGCCAAAGAGCGTTCTTTGACTCCCGACGAACGTAAAGAGTCCAAGTATTACAGCAAGTTTGCAGATGCATGCACTCCTCTCGTAAAGGGTATCGGCAGTGAATATGCTAACCAGAACGCCTACGATTGCATCCAGATTCATGGTGGTTCTGGCTTTATGAAAGACTATGCTTGCGAACGCATCTACCGCGACGCCCGCATCACCTCCATTTATGAAGGAACAACCCAGCTTCAGGTAGTCGCCGCAATCCGCCACGTGACCACCGGAACATATCTGAATCTCATCAAGACTTATGAAGAAGCAGAAATAGCTGAAGCATATAAGCCACTGAAAGAAGAATTGGTCAAGATGACTGCTCTTTATGCTGAGACAGTAGAAAAAGTAGTTGCCACCAAGGATTCAGAATACCTTGACTTTATGGCACGCCGTCTGGTAGAAATGGCCGGAAACATCATCATGAGCTATCTGCTCATACTTGATGCGTCTCGCAACGAGTCATTTGACCGCTCTGCACACGTATATTTCAATCTGGCACAGGCCGAAGTAGCGAAGCACGCTGACTTCATAGCTAAGTTTACTCCTGCCCAGGTTGCCGATTACAAGCAGGCATAACTTAGTGAAATAACAGACATTGCATACTTTTTTATGGAAGGCGGATTTTAATATATCCGCCTTCCTTTTTTTATTATTACAGAATTATATGTAAGTTTGCATATAAGTTTACTCAATTCTCAATGACTATGAACAATGGATTTATACGAGTTGCCGCTGTTGCTCCCGAAACAAGAGTAGCAGATGTAACGTTCAACGTCGAAGCAATAAAAAGGATATCTACCGAACTTGCCTCCAAAGGTGTTCGGGCTGCCACATTTCCAGAGCTATGCATTTCTGGATATACTTGTGCCGATCTGCTGCATCAGAGCCTGCTTCTCGATTCTGTAGAATCGGGTCTCGATGCTTTGCGTGAGTTCTCCGCCGAATGCCCGGTAATGCTGGTTGTCGGTGCTCCTATCAGGCACAACAACTCCCTATACAATTGCTCGGTAATTATAGGCAACGGCGAATTCTATGGCGTAGTGCCTAAGACATATATACCCGACTACAACGAGTTTTATGAAAAAAGATGGTTTAATTCGCCATCCGACGCAGATACCATATCTGTAGTTGAAATCAGCAGTCAGTTCGTCAATTTCGGCACCAACTATCTGTTTGAATTAGACGGAGTGAGATTCGGCATTGAAGTGTGCGAAGACCTTTGGGTGACAATTCCCCCATCCTCCTATGCGTCATTGGCCGGAGCCGATATCATCCTTAACTTGTCAGCCTCAAACGATCTGATAGGCAAATACGCATATTTAAAATCGCTCATCAGCCAGCAGTCGGCACGTTGTATGGCGGGATATGTCTATGCGTCAGCGGGATTTGGAGAGTCAACTACCGACCTCGTATTTGACGGAAAAGCTATTATAGCCGAAAACGGCACGATTCTGGCCTCAAACAACCGTTGGACAAGGCACGAAAGCTATTCCATTGCAGATATAGACATTATGGCCATAAGGCGTGACAGAATGCACATCCGGTCGTTTGCTGACTGTCAGAAGCATATCGATTCGGCATACACTGTAGAGATTGTAGACATACCTGCCACGACAACAACTGATTCATCTTTGCTAAGGAATGTGACTCGACTGCCGTTCGTGCCGGCCGAAGGCCACCTGGTCGACGAACGTTGCGAAGAGATAGTCAACATCCAGATTTCAGGACTGGCGCAACGTTTAAATGCCACTCACACCAAATCGCTGGTTATAGGCATTTCCGGAGGACTTGACTCTACGCTTGCCCTGCTAGTCGCTACGCGTACGTTCGATGCGCTTGGGCTCGACCGTTGCGGTATTCTCGGAGTGACGATGCCCGGATTCGGAACCACCGACCGTACCCACGACAATGCTGTCAGCCTGATGAACACGCTGGGGGTATCGTCACGTGAAATAAGCATCGTTCCCGCAGTCAACCAGCACTTCTCCGATATAGGCCACGACAATTCCGTCAAGGACGTTACATACGAAAATTCGCAAGCCCGAGAGCGTACGCAACTCCTGATGGACATCGCTAATCAAACCGGAGGAATGGTGCTCGGCACAGGCGATTTGTCGGAACTGGCACTCGGCTGGGCCACTTACAACGGCGACCATATGTCAATGTACGGCGTGAATGCCGGAGTCCCCAAAACGTTGGTCAAATATCTGGTTAGATGGTTTGCTTCTAACACAACCAATGACGAGGAACGCCATACGCTACTTGACATCGTCGACACGCCAATAAGTCCCGAGCTGATTCCTGCAGAGAAGGATGGAACCATTAAACAGAAAACAGAAGATTTGGTCGGGTCCTACGAACTCCATGACTTTTTCCTCTACTATACGCTGCGCTACGGCTTTTCACCCAGACGCATATATCTTTTGGCAAGGAAAGCATTCGATGGAGTCTATGGCGAAGAAATCATAAAGCATTGGTTAAAAACTTTCTTCCGCCGGTTCTTCAACCAGCAGTTTAAACGTTCATGCATGCCCGACGGACCCAAGGTCGGAAGCGTATGCCTATCGCCACGAGGAGATTGGCGCATGCCCTCCGATGCATCGTCAGCCTTATGGATGAAAGAATGCGAAGAACTGTAGCCCTACGACGCCTATAGGCAAAAGATTATTCAAATTCTACCACGGTGATGCCTGCTCCTCCAAACTGGACATGCTCATCGTGGTATGATTTTATGCCTGGAACCGTGTCAAGATATTGACGAAGATATTGGCGCAAAGCCCCGGTACCGGTACCATGCAGTATTCTCACACGCTTAGCGCTGAAGCGTATAGCGTCATCAATATAGTATGTCAGGGCCTGTACGGCTTCGTCGACTCTCATGCCTCTGACGTCAATCTCCTGGCTGAAGTTGAGCTGTCGCTCACGCTGACTGTCAGATGTTGCTCCGCCGATCACTATTGTTGCTCCGGGTTTAGCACCGGACGATGTGTTGGATATAGTCTTTTTCAGACGGTCAAGTTTAACCTGGGTCTTTAGCACTCCGAAAGCTACCGTCGCATTCTTACCCTGTATTTCAAGCACCTCGCCGACGGTGCCTTGTCCATCAAGACGCACATTGTCCCCAACGTTTATCGGTTCATTACCCAAAGCCTGGGATTTTTCAGATTTATGGCTCCTTTTAGGAGCTTTTTTCAATAAGGAATTCTCCTTGTTACGTCCTTCAAGAATGGCCCTCTTCTCTTCCTGAAGCCTCTTCCTCGCTTCAAGAGTACGTTCCTTATCGGCCTGAGCCACCTTTATTTCATGAATTGTGCGTTCAATGGTGGCATTACTGCTTTCAAGAATCTTTTTAGCCTCCTCTTTGGCCTCGTTGATTATCTCTCGACGTTTTTCCCTAAGCTGTTCGGCATCTTCTTCATATTGCGCCAGACGACTGTCAATCTTCTTTTCCTTCTGACGTATGGACATACGCTTATTCTCCCAATACCTCTTGTCTCGGGCTATGTCGAGCAGATACTTGTCCATATTTATATAATCGCTGCCTACTATAGATTCGGCATCGGCGATTATTGCTTCAGGAAGTCCGATCTTTCGTGCAATCTCAATGGCAAACGAACTTCCAGGATTGCCTATCGACAGTTTGAACATCGGGCGCATCAAATGCCTGTCGTAAAGCATCGAAGCATTTATCAAGCCTTCGGTATCTTCAGCAAAATGCTTCAGGTTCTGGAAATGGGTGGTTATAACTCCCCATATTCTTTTGTCATTCAACTGTTTTAATACGGCCTGTGCTATTGCACCTCCTATCTGAGGTTCCGTACCCCCGCCAAACTCATCAATAAGTATCAGGGTTGACGCACCTCCACGCTGTAAAAACAGCTTCATGTTTTTAAGATGAGAACTATATGTACTCAAATCATCTTCCAGAGACTGATCGTCGCCGATGTCGACAAATATGTCATCGAAAAGTCCCATGTGTGAGTTTTCATACAGAGGCGGAAGCATACCGCACTGCATCATATACTGCACTATACCCACAGTCTTAAGGCACACAGACTTACCTCCCGCATTCGGTCCGGATATAATTGCAATTCTATTTTCAGCCGACAGAGTAATATCAAGCGGTACAATCTCCTTCCCTTGTTTAAGAAGTGAATTTAACAATACCGGATGTACGGCATGATACCACTCCATCTCCGGTTTTGCTTCCAGTACAGGCATTCGGGCCTCTATCTCCTGGGCAAACGAAGCTTTGGCATTGATAAAATCCAATTCTCCCACCACATTAAGACTGTCCAATATTTCCGGTATGTGCGGCCGAAGTTCGTCTGTCAAAGATATAAGTATTCTCGTCACTTCACGTCGCTCCTCCATCTGA
The DNA here is from genome assembly GCA_910578785.1 of uncultured Muribaculum sp. Classification (GTDB taxonomy): domain Bacteria; phylum Bacteroidota; class Bacteroidia; order Bacteroidales; family Muribaculaceae; genus Muribaculum. The sequence goes on from CAJTSJ010000040.1 coordinate 21,124, forward strand.
AGCTCCCTGACGCGATTATTGGCTTCTACAATTTCCGCCGGTTCGATGTAAACGGTCTTACCAGAGGCCGATTCGTCATGTACAATACCATTAATACGACGTTTATTCATCGGTGCCACCGGTATGACCAAACGTCCGTCGCGCATCGACGGAGACACATCGGCATCGATATATCCAGCATCAACAGCCCTCGATATGACTCTGCGCATCATGCTGTTGATGGCACCCGAAGTTGACGACAATTGGCTTCTTATCTCCCTTAATTCCGGCGATGCATTGTCTTTGACATTGCCAAATCTGTCAAGCACTCGGTCAATGGCCCGCAATATCATCGGAAATGAACCTATATCGGAAACTATTCTATCAAGTTCAGGATATGGCGAAATTCCGCTGTCGCTTCTGCGCGACATAAAAAACTCGCTAACGTCCGTCATGACTGCAATCGCCTGACTAACGTGCATCATATCTTGCTGAGGGATAAATGTTCCTGATATCTTCGATGCAGAAAGTATCTGAGACACGTCGGCCACTCCACGCAACGGGAAGTCGTCGTCTGACGCATTTATGACCACCATTTCATTTGTGGCCGTCATTTTCCTCCTCACATCGTCGAAATCGGAAGAGAACACCATCAAATCGCAAAATTCCCTGCCGATGCTCGACATACACTTATCCTTCAGCCACTCTCGTATAGTGGTAAATCCTATCTTATGTTCAAAACTTTTCGGGTATATCACAGCTTTTTTATTTGACGGCAAATTTACAAAATAATGCCCAATAATTATGCATCGTCAACAGCACAAAACATTTAACAACCGCAAGCAATCATGCCACTATAGCAAATTGCCACCATTCAACGCCCAAACGTGGCATTTTGTCGAACATTTGATGGCATTACGCATTTCTAGGTTAAAAATATGTTAAACAGGCAACAAAAATCTCCCATATATTTTGCCTATTTAGCAGAAAGCCTTAACTTTGCACTGTGTTTTTCATGGTATTAGATTTAAGGTTAACTAAGATTGGTTGTCGGGATGAC
>CAJTSJ010000041.1 GCA_910578785.1 uncultured Muribaculum sp.
GAACAATTCATCAAACACTTTCGCTAATTTTGCACTTGCTTGTTGACTCTACAATTGGCGTTTTAGTTGGCAAATATTTGCATTATCGTGGGATTTTTCGTACCTTTGTTAATCCAAAATGAGTGGTTCGTTTATTTGGAATTTATTCTGTAACGAGCTGTTATTGAGAAAGAAAAATAAGTAAATTATGTCAGAACAAAGAGAAGAGTACAGTGCCAGTAATATTCAAGTTCTTGAAGGCCTTGAGGCCGTGCGCAAACGCCCGGCGATGTATATTGGAGATATAAGCGCAAAAGGTTTGCACCACCTTGTATATGAAGTGGTTGACAACTCTATCGATGAAGCTTTGGCCGGATTCGCCGACCATATCGATGTGACTATAAACGAAGATAATTCCATCACAGTGGTGGACAATGGACGAGGCATACCTGTCGACATGCACGAAAAGGAGCATAAGAGCGCTCTTGAAGTGGTGCTGACGGTGCTTCATGCCGGAGGTAAGTTTGATAAGGGTTCTTATAAAGTGTCCGGAGGTCTGCATGGTGTGGGTGTAAGTTGCGTCAACGCTCTGTCGACGTATCTGCGTGCCGAGGTGCATCGCAACGGAAAGGCCTACATGCAGGAATACTCGTGCGGTAAGCCGACCACTGAGCTTCAGATAATAGGCGAGAGCAATCATACCGGAACAAGCATAACGTTCAAGCCTGATGCGAGCATTTTTACCGTAACGGTCTATGACTACAATACGCTTGCCAATCGTCTGCGCGATCTTGCGTTCCTTAATGCGGGAATTACGTTGACGCTCACTGATAAGCGGGTGGTTCTTGAGGAAGGTGGTTATCAGCATGAAGAATTCCACAGCGAGACCGGTCTTGAAGAATTTGTGCGTTATATCGATTCAAGCAAGGAATCGCTTATAAACGATGTGATTCATCTTAACACCGAGCGCCAGGGTATTCCCGTAGAAGTGGCTTTGACTTACAATACTACTTATAATGAAAATGTCTATTCTTTCGTAAACAATATCAATACCATAGAGGGCGGTACGCATCTGACAGGCTTCCGTCGTGGTTTGACCAGCACCCTTAAGAAATATGCTGAAGACAGCAAAATGCTTGAAAAACTGAAGATTGACATCTCAAGCGACGACTTCCGCGAAGGTCTGACGGCCGTAGTGTCTGTTAAAGTAATGGAGCCTCAGTTCGAGGGACAGACCAAAACCAAACTCGGCAATAATGAAGTGATTGGAGCTGTACAGACTGCTGTCAGTGATGCATTGCGCCAGTATCTTGAGGAGCATCCGCGTCAGGCCAAACTGATTGTGGACAAGGTTATCCTCGCCGCTACCGCCCGCCATGCCGCTTACAACGCACGTAAAAATGTGCAACGCAAATCGCCCTTGTGTGGAGGCGGTCTTCCCGGTAAGCTTGCCGACTGCTCGTCGCGCACAGCCGAGGACTGCGAGCTGTTCATTGTCGAGGGAGACTCTGCAGGCGGTACCGCAAAGCAGGGACGCGACCGTACGTTCCAGGCTATTCTTCCTTTGCGCGGTAAGATTCTTAATGTGGAGAAGGCGATGGACCACAAAATTTTTGACAATCAGGAAATCACCAATCTGTTCCGTGCAATGCGAGTGACAATCGGTACCGAGGAGGATTCCAAGGCTATCAATCTTGACAAACTCGCATATCATAAGATTATAATCATGACCGATGCCGATGTCGACGGTAGCCATATCGCGACATTGCTCATGACTTTCTTCTTCCGTAGAATGCGCCCGGTGATTGAGAACGGCTATCTCTATCTGGCCACTCCTCCGTTGTACAAATGCTCACGTGGTAAAGTTGAGGAGTATTGTTGGACCGATGCCCAGGTACAGTCGTTTATTGCACGCAACGGTGAGAAGACAAAAGTGATGCGTTATAAAGGTCTTGGTGAGATGAGTGCCCAGGAGCTTCGTGACACTACTATGTCGCGTGAAGGACGCCTGTTGAAGCAGGTCAATATCAACGATGCGGCTGAAGCCGACCGTATCTTCTCCATGCTCATGGGTGAAGATGTGGCACCTCGCCGCGACTTTATTGAAGAGAATGCCAATTATGCCAACATTGATGCCTAACCGGGTGTTATTACTGGTGAGGTCTATCTCTTAAGACAATTATTAAACAACGATTATTTATTATGGCAACTAAGAAGTTACGGCGCACGGCATCCCGTGAACTATATGATCTCATAGACGAGTATATTAACACGAGAGGAAACAAGACATTTAATTACAAGCAGGTGTCGCACGCCATTGGCGCCGATGCTCCGCAACTTCAGAAAGCCGTCGCGTTGCGTCTTGCAGAACTTGAGTTCGATGGACTTCTGGACGAGGTTTCTCCCGGTAAGTTCCGTTCGCCAAACAATGGAACGACAGCTCTCGGCGTATTCATACGTAAGTCCAACGGCAAGAACGGAGTGATTATAGATGGCGACGAAGAGCCGATGTACGTGTCGGAGCGCAATGCCATGCATGCGCTTAACGGCGACAAGGTCCGGGTGTTGATAGCCGCTCACCGCAAAGGCGTAGAACCGGAGTGCAAGGTGGTGGAGATAATCGAACCCAGCGAGCAGACTTTCATCGGACGACTGACTGTAGAAAAGCAATATGCAAGATTTTCATCTGATTCCAAGAATCTTGGAATGGATGTTATAATACCTCGTAATAAAATTCGGGGCGGAAAGACCGGCGACAAAGTTGTTGTTGGGATTACCTCCTGGCCGGAGGCCGACAGTAATCCTACAGGCGAAGTTTTGGATGTGCTTGGTAAGGAAGGTGATAACACAACTGAAATGCATGCCATTCTTGCTGAATTCGGGTTGCCGTATCGGTATCCGGTTGCGGTAGAGAAGGCCGCCGATAAGATTGGGGCGGGAATTACTCCGGAAGAGATTTCGCGTCGTGTGGATATGCGCGATGTGGTCACTTTCACTATAGACCCACGCGATGCCAAGGATTTTGACGATGCGTTGTCAATACGTACATTGCCTGACGGCAACTATGAAGTCGGAGTGCATATCGCAGATGTTACCCATTATGTCAAACCTGACAGCATCTTGGAGAAAGAGGCTCAGAAACGCGCTACTTCCGTGTACCTTGTAGACCGGGTAGTGCCTATGTTGCCCGAACATCTCTCAAACGGAATATGCTCATTGCGCCCTGACGAGGAGAAGCTTACATTCTCGTGCGTATTTTTGATGGACGGAAATGCCAATGTACTTAAGAGCAATATATGCCGTACTGTGACTAAATCAAACCGCCGATTCACTTATGAAGAGGCTCAGGAGATAATAGAGACCGGCAACGGCGACTATTGTGAAGAGATTCTTGCGCTTGACCGGCTTGCCAAAATTCTGCGTAAGAACCGATATGAAAACGGGTCTGTAGATTTCGACCGTGAAGAGGTTCGTTTTGAAATAGATAAGGACGGACATCCGATTGATGTCTTCTTCAAGGAATCCAAAGACAGCAACAAGCTTATCGAGGAGTTCATGTTGCTCGCAAATCGTACAGTAGCTACCGCAATAGGAAAGCCTCAGGGTAAAAGAAAGCCCAAAGCATTTGTGTATCGTATTCATGATCAGCCGGATGTGACACGTCTTAGCGATCTCGCATCAATTGCGCGCACATTTGGCTATAAGCTAAAGACTTCTGGTACGGCAAAGGAGATTAACCGTTCGCTGAATAAGATGCTTCAGGATGTCAAGGGCAAAGGAGAGGAAAATCTTCTTTCTACATTAGCTGTTCGTTCAATGGCTAAGGCCATATATTCGACGGACAATATCGGACACTACGGACTTGGTTTTGACTACTATACTCACTTCACTTCTCCTATCCGTCGCTATCCTGACATGATGGTTCATCGACTTTTGGAACGCTATCTGTCGGGTGGACGTAGCGTTATTCTGGAGAAGCTCGAGGATCAGTGCAAGCATTCGAGTGAAATGGAACAACTCGCGGCCAATGCCGAACGAGCATCGATTAAGTACAAGCAGTGCGAGTATCTCGCCGATCGTCTCGGTCAGGTGTATGACGGCATCATTTCGGGTGTGACCGAATGGGGACTTTACGTTGAACTCAATGAGAACAAGTGCGAGGGATTAGTGCCTATCCGCGATTTGGCAGATGACTACTATGTGTTTGACGACCGCAATTATTGCCTTGTAGGACGAAAGACCCATACACGCTACACGCTTGGCGACAGGGTCAAGGTGCAGGTAGCGAGGGCAAATATAGAAAAGAAAATGATAGACTTCGCGCTGCTTGACGACACCGGACGTCCGATAGGAGTTGATGCCCCGCGTGAGGTAGGAGCAAAGGAGGCGTTGTCCAATCATTCGCGAAAAAGCGCCAAGAGCAGGTATAAGAATTCATCCAAGTCCCGCTCGCGTCGCAGAAGATAATCACATAAAGAAAGCCCGAAAGTCGGGCTTTTTTTATGCTATAAAGCGATTCAGCTTGATATTGCTATCCGAATTAATTCCCCAGATTCAGGCGCAGACCGACATTGACATTGAAGTTCAAAGGCTTGTCCTGGTAAATAGTCTTTACCGAAGAGCCGTTGTCAATGTAGTAGCTGACTCCCGGTTCCGCATATACCCCAATGACATGGCTTATATCGAATTGTACGCCTACAGATGCATTTGCCGACCATTGAACCGGTCTGACGATTGTGTTGTGAGTCTCTGATTCCTGTTTGCGGTTATCAATTATATACTTTGTGTCGGTTTTGCCTGACACGCACTTTTCAGCAAGCATTCCGCATGACGCATATAGCCCGAGACGCTTCCATGACGCGATGCGGTATTTAACGTTGAGAGGTATGCCGATATAATGCAGCACCTGTTCGCCGGACATATAGTGGCTTTCGCTTCCTTCCTTTAAATCGGATGTCAGATTTGTGTATGTCAGTCCGCTTTCGACTGAAATTCGGTCATTTATACGATATGCTACAGACAGACCTGTCCTTATTGGAAGACGATGGTGTATGTCTGATTTTATCTGCTTGCCTTGATTGAGCATCAGTATTCCGAGCATTGGCTTGTCTTCCCATATGGCTCCGTTGGTTCCTGTGGATGAGTATTCAATTCCGCTCATGGCTCTCATGGAGTTCGAGTAATCATATCCTCCGGAGGTGTAAAGACTTAGGTATATACGTTCCGAGTTGCTTTTATTAGGCAAATGTCGCTTTGTTGGACGTTCATATTTATATTGCCGTTTGTTATCGCTCATAGACGGCATTGGTTCCTTATCGTTATTGTCAGTCTGCCGGTTTGCGACTGTCGGTTTATCTTCAATTGTTTCTATGGTTGTTTGTTGAGTCTGACTGCCGGTATCTGTTTTAGTCGCATAGGATATGTTGGATTTTGAGTGTCCATTATGGGGAATTTCCTGACGTTCCGAAGTTAAGTTCGCAGTATTATTGTGTTGGTTGATTGTATTGGGTTGTTTCACCGCAGGTTGGATGATGGCGGATGTCTTTTCCTCCGGAACTACGACATCATGGTCAACGTTAATTAAATATGTAGCAGTAAAGACTATGGCAATAAGCGCCGCTACGGACGTTGCGCGTTTTGCCCACGGTTTTATAATACCCGCGACCGATTTTTTCTTGTTTATTTGACGAGAACGGATGTCGTTCCATAGATTGACTGGTTCGTCAATCTCAAAGTCGGACATGCGGTCATGTATATCATTTAACCATTTATCGTTCATCTTGACTGCGTTTCTAAAGTGTGCTTGTATTTATTTATTTTGGACGCAAGGAGAGTCTTGGCGCGATGTAATTGCGATGCCGAAGTGCTCTCTGTTATGTTTAACATGGAGGCAATCTCTTTATGGCTTTTTCCTTCAACTACGTATAGGTTGAAAATGGTACGGTAGCCGTCAGGGAGTTCGCGTATAAGATGGAATATTGCCGAAGATGGTACATTGTCCATTGACGGTTCTTCGTCGGCAATATTGCTTTCAGCTTCAGAAAGTTCCGTAAAGTCGATCCGTTTAGCCTGGCTGAGAAATTTAAGAGAGTCGTTTACTACTATCTTTGTAAGCCAGCCTTTCAGCGACCCTTGACCTCGATAGGAAAATGAGGCTATGGAGGAAAATATCTTGATGAAACTCTCCTGAAGTATGTCCTTTACATCTTCCGGATTCAGGATATAGCGCGAACACACAGCTGTTAGATATCTGATATACGTGGTGTATATCAGTTCCATAGCATCTGAATCGCCGTTAGCTACCGACGACATAATGCGTTGTTCGATATCCTGAATTTTGGTGTCCATTCGATTTCTTGTTGTCTGAACGGTTGCTATAATAAACCTTTCCGACAAATAGTATATGGGAGAAAGCCTGCGGACGTTCTCCCATATATCGTGTGCAATTTACTCGAAAATCATTACTTTATCGGCATCTTGCATATATCGCTGTTGATGCTTGGATCATGTGTGAATTCTCTCATATCGATGTCTAATTCAGCTGACTTCGGGCCAGTGAACGATTGCCATTTGAGCTTGATTTTCATGTCGATGCCATGATGTGGGAGCTTATTGAGGTTAAATGCAATCAGGCCGTCGCCTATACGTCCGCCCGTATCGCCTTTGGCATCGTGGCGTAGCACCAGTTCGTAGGGATCGTCGGCATTGGTGCCTGAAACGAGGTCGATATAATGCGGTGTATGCGACGGACCCCATGTGGTTCGTATACGTAATGTCAGGTAGCCGTCCTCAGCAACTGTAACCCAGTCTTTGACAATCTCAATGGGGTCGTTTGCAAATTGGTTGATGTCTTCAGCATCCGTTATCACTACAGGCATCTTCGTGCGTATGCTATCGAGCCAGTTGACTTTCACGTTCCGTACGTCGGCTCCATAGCTTGCCGGAGACTCTTCGGTATAGTTGACCAGTGCACGTACTTCCTTGTTGCCGTAAGGCGATTTGTTCATGTTGGACGGAATCAGCACTGTGGATTTGTCAAGATACATCATAAATGAGCCATCGTCTATTGGTGACACTGTTACTATGGCTGTCGGACGGCGCAGTTCAATGTTGTCATTGTCATCATCGAGGCACGATTGAAAAGTTATGGACGATGCCAAAAGCCCGAGGGCTGTGATTAAGAATTTACACTTTGTCATAATGTCTGAATAATTTAATTGTTCTATCAGTTAAATCTCCGCATAGTAAAAATCTTGCATCTACGGCCTGGATTTTTTCAATTATTTTTTGCGATTAACCTGACAATCTCGCCAACCCACAAAACAATTGAAGTGGACAGAATTATGATAATCCAGTCTGAAAGGCTGATAGGTACCACATTAAAGAAATTGCCTCCGACTTCTATAATCAGAATCTGTCCTATAAAAATTATGGTGGCTATGAATATAAATTCTCCGCAATCTTTTATGTGAAGTGCGCTTTTGTTGGTGGAAAATGCGCGGGCATTGAACATATTCCAAAACTGCATCATGACAAATATTGTAAACAACAGGCTAAGTTCATAAGGCGTCATGGCATTTTTTGCTCCAAGCCTGATGTGTGTTAAATCAGTCATTGAGGTGACATCGCTGTGCTGAAACACATACAGAATTCCGAACAATATGAAGAAAAACAGCATTCCCACACCGATAATGTTGATCCACATTGCCCGATTGATTATGAATGATTTGCGGTCGCGGGGATGTTCGTTCATGACCGATGCCGATGGTGGCAGTGACGACAATGCCATTGCCGCGAATGTGTCCATAATCAAGTTTACCCATAGCATTTGGGTTACGGTAAGTGGCGATTCAGTACCCGTAAATGCTCCAATAAGGACTATGAGGCAGGCTGTTACGTTGACCGTTAGCTGAAACATGATGAATCGTTGGATGTTTCGGTACAAAGAACGGCCCCACATGACAGCGCGTCCTATAGAAGCGAATGAGTTGTCGACAATCGTGATGTCGCTTGCTTCCTTGGCTACGGATGTTCCGTCGCCCATTGATAGTCCTACGTGTGCCGATTTCAGTGCCGGAGCGTCGTTGGTTCCGTCGCCGGTGACTGCAACGACTTCTCCTCGCTTTTGAAGTATTTCAACAAGCCTTTTTTTGTCCATTGGCCGGGCTCTGGCTATGATTTTGATGTCGGCAACACTATCGGTCAGTTCGTCATCGGACATGCTTTCGAATTCCGGTCCGGTTATAATCTTACTATTTTTGTCCGAGTCGTTGCATAGTCCGATTTGTTTCCCTATTTCCCGTGCTGTGGCAGGGGTATCGCCGGTGACAATCTTTATCGATATTCCTGCATCCATACACTCGTTTATTGCGTCGGGGACATCGTCGCGCACGGGGTCGGAGATAGCTACAATGCCCAGAAAATGTAAATCGGCGGAAGCTATCCTGCCTTCTGCAAAATGGTCTGTTTCGTCGGCAATTTCCTTATAGGCAAATCCAAGTGTACGCATGGCTTTGCTTTGGTAGTCTAATAAAATGCGTTCGATCTCTTGCTTGTTTTTGTTGCCGTGGCACGATGAACACAAGTCATAAACTATTTCTGGAGCGCCCTTGACCAAAAGGTGTCTTTTCCCACGGATATCTTCCATAATTACTGCCATATATTTGCGCTCGGTGTTAAACGGCAGTTCGCATATTATCTTGTTGCGGATGCGAATTTTTTTATAGTCAAAACCTTGTGCCAACAACCACAATAGCAGGGCTCCTTCAGTTGGATTGCCCACGACTGCTGGAGCTTCGGTATTTGAAAAGTCGAGTTGCGCCGTTGAATTTACTGCAATGCTGTTTACTATGATTTGGCTTGTTTCATCATCGGTAAGCCTTTCTCCATTTATCGCGAAAAAGTTGGCTTCGGCCACTTGCATCCGGTTCTGGGTCAGCGTACCGGTTTTGTCGGTACAGATTACGGTAGTGGCCCCCATTGTTTCACAGGCATGCATTTTCCGTACGAGATTGTTCGTCTTGAGCATTCGTCGCATGCTGTATGCAAGGCTTAGTGTTACAGCCATAGGTAGTCCTTCGGGTACCGCTACAACAATAAGAGTTACCGATATCATGATGGTTTGCAGGAGGTAGGCCACGAAGTGCATCCAGTCAAAGTTCTCTGTTCCATAAATGTTGAAGTACACCATGACACGTCCGATTATAATGGCCGCACCTATGGCATAGCTTGCCATGCTTATGAGTTTTCCAAGCCGGTCAAGCTGTTCGTCCAATGGCGTTTTAACGCTGTCGTCTATCTGCGATGCTTCAAACACCTTGCCGTTTTCGGTTGCGTCGCCGACTGCAAATACTTTGGCTACGCCGTGTCCGTCCATCACTTTAGATCCGCGCATAACGTGGTTGGTCGGGAATGTTGCTTCCGGATCAAATTCATCCTCGATTACCGACTTGTCGGCAACAGGCTCTCCTGTGAGCGTTGACTCATCTACGCTTAATGAGGTCGCTTCAAGCAGTTCTGCATCGGCCGGAATCTCTTCTCCCGTGTTGAGAATGATTATATCGCCGACTACGATATCTTTACGTGGAACGGTTGTGACATTGCCATCGTTTCGAATCACCTGCACCGGCTCGTCGTCATTGACCTGGTTGAGAATAGAAAATTCTTTGTCGGCCTTATATTCAAATATGAATGCCAGCCCGGTTGCAAGAAGTATGGCGATTATGATTCCCAATGGCTCAAAAAAGACTTTCAGTCCCAGTCCGAGATACCAATATTCATAGCACGAAATACCGATTGACAACATTCCGGCTATCAATAGGATGACTATAAGCGGATCCTTGAATTTGGCCAGGAACGCATGCCACAGCGATTCCCTCTCAGGAGGAGTCAGTATGTTGTGGCCGTTAAGTCTTCGGCTCTCCGAGACCTCGGAGTCGTTAAGCCCGAGGTATTTCTGTTTATTATCCATTGTGTCTTTGTCATTTTCAAGGCGCAAAGTTACTCTCTTGTCCTGAAAACAGCAAGAGACACGTGGGCTATAATAGGGAAATGCCGGCTTTACGGCACTGTTCGATTTGGTCTTCCGGCCACAGCGATGCCTGGACTTCGCCTATGTGGGCTTTCTGGAGCAAAAACATGCATAAACGGCTTTGCCCGATACCTCCGCCGATTGACAGTGGCAATTCGTTATTTAGAAGCATCTTATGGAAATTCAGTTCGCACCGCTCCATACTGCCTCGTTGTTCGAGCTGGGCTTTAAGCGATTCCGGGCTTACCCGAATGCCCATGGATGAAAGCTCGAACGAGGTGCTCAGAATTGGATTCCAGAATATAAGGTCTCCGTTAAGTCCGATGTATCCTTCCGAATTGGTCGTAATCCAGTCGTCATAGTCCGGCGCGCGTCCGTCATGGGGCTCGCCGTTTGAGAGCGGATTGCCTATTCCGATTAAGAATATGGCTCCATATTTTTGAGCGGCCTTTTCTTCACGTTGTCTGGGCGTTAATTCCGGATATGCCTGCAGCAACTCTTCGCTGTGTATGAACGTAACCTTTTCGGGTAATATCGGTGTGATGTGCGGGAATTGTCGGTAAATTCTCAGTTCATTCTGTTTCACCACTCCGTATATGCGTTCAACGGTGTCTTTAAGATAGTCAAGCGTACGGTCTTCAGCTGTGATTGTTTTTTCCCAATCCCATTGGTCGACGTAGAGCGAGTGCAGGTTGTCAAGTTCCTCATCGGCGCGAATAGCATTCATGTCGGTATATAGTCCGTAACCGGGAGCGATGTCGTATGAATGCAGTTTTACGCGTTTCCATTTTGCAAGCGAATGGACTACTTCTGCCTTTCTGTCGCCCATGGAGGCCACCGGAAAACTGACCGGGCGTTCAATGCCGTTAAGATCGTCGTTAAGTCCTGTTCCGGAAAGTACGAATAGGGGAGCTGTAATTCGTCTTAGGTTAAGCGCTTCGGCCAACTCTACTTGAAAGTGTTCTTTAATACCTTTTATCGCAATTTCTGTCGTTTCGGGAAGTAGTTTCTGCTTGTATCTTTGTGGAATTATTAATGCCATAATAGTTATTCAATAAGCAAATTTATTGCAAAGATATGGAATTATTGGGAAAATGGCACAATGTATATTGAAAAATTGCATGGAATTATGCCAATAAATGATAAGTGGATATGAAATGCTTATTTATTTTGTGAAAATTGTATCGAAACAACCTTTTGTTTGGAAAATATTTCATATATTTGGGAAAATATTAAAAGATTGAAAGTATGGGCCGGTTTGGAATGTCGTTGCTCCTGCGCGGAGCTTTGTTTGTCGGTCTGTCGGCGCTTTCGGCGTTGACTGCACGGGGCGGAGGGGTGCCGGCCGACAGCGCGGGTGTTCGGATGGAGCGCCAGCTGTGGCTGTATCCGCAGGAGAAGGTGCACGTTACCACCGACCAGTCGCGCTACGTAGCTGGCGACACCGTCTGGCTCCGCGCGTGGGTGGTCGACGCTTCGACCCACCGCCAGGTCGCGGCGAGCCGTTACGTCTACCTCGAGCTTTCCGACCCGTTCGGGGAGGTTGTAGAGCGCGTGAAGCTCCGCGAGATGGAGGGACGTTTCCCCGGCCACCTCGCCCTCGACCCGGAGCTTGCCGAGGGCGACTACACGTTGACGGCCTACACCTCTTTCATGGAGGGTCCGGGTAGCGGTTACTTCTTCCGCAAGCGCCTTGGCGTCGTCAGCGCCTACGCCGGACAGGTCAGCCCGGAAGTGACGTTCGGCTTCGACGACGAAGGCCGGGTTGAGATGACGGCCGTCCTGCGCGACTCCGACGGCGGAAACCACTGGTACGAGAGCATGACCGTCACGTCGAAGTCGGGCAAGATCCGCGAATGGCGCAAGAGCGACGGCGAAAGGCGTGTTCGCCTGTCGGACGAAGACCTCGCCGCGGGAAGCGTGCTCCTGGCGATAGACAACTACCGCAAATACATAGCGTTGCCTTCACCGGACGTAGGCGTAGCCGTCACGTTCCACCCCGAGGGCGGTTACCTTGTAGCGGGGGAGGGTTGCCGTGTCGGGGTCAAGGCGATAGACGGAGCCGGACGCGGCCGTGATGTCGCCGGGGTTATAAGGGACTCATCTGGTACGTTGGTTGACTCCTTCCGCACGGTCCACCGCGGTATGGGCGAGTTCTCGTTCGTACCATCCGAAGGGGTAGCCTACGTCGCCGAAGTCGGGGGCGTGGAATATCCGTTGCCGTCTGTGCGGAGCGACGCTTCCGTCCTCCACGTCGACAACAGCCGCAGGTCGGCCGTTTCCGCAGTGGCCGTCGGCCGGGTGCCCGAAGGTTCGGTCCTGGTCGTTCAGAACCGCGGACGCATGGTCTATGCGGGCGTTGCGGTCCGTGGCGTTGCGGTCCGCATACCCAGGGAATACCTCGGCGAAGGGATAGTGCAGTTCCTTCTTCTCGACGGTTCGGGGCGCATGCTGAGCGAGCGTCTGGCGTTCAACCGAGGAGCGGGCATTCCGAAGCCCGCGGTGTCCCGCGGCGATTCGTCGGAAAACAGCAGGACGATAACCATCCGGTTCCCCGAGGGACTGCGCGGATCTGACGTGGCTGTCTCTGTTCTCGACGGAGGCGTAGCCGAGGCCGACAGCACAGTTACGATAGAGTCCCAGCTCCTTCTCCAGGGGGACCTCGGGGGGCATGTTGAGGATGCCGGGTGGTACTTCCGCCGTTCGGGCCGTGATGTGGACATGGCGCTCGACGCGCTGATGCTGACTCAGGGATGGCGTCGCTACGACGTCCCTTCGGTATTGTCTGGAGTCTACGCCGAGCCGACGTCGGCGATAGAGGCGGGCCCGGAGATAACGGGCATCGTGAAGTCTCGCTGGCGCGGTAAGCCGATGGAGGGTGCCACGGTCAACGTCCTTGCCCCGTCGATAGACTACGCCGGGACGGCGCAGACCGACTCTGAAGGTAGGTTCACGGTCACCGACGTGGACTTTCCGGAGGGCACTAAGTTCGTGGTCCAGGCACTTAACCCGAAGGGGGATAACGAGCACAACTTCGAGGTCGACGAACAGCGGTTCCCGGAAAGCGTTGTCATCGCCCCGGAGTCGGCGGAGCTTGGCACGGCAGAAATGGACACAGACGCGGCCATCGACTACGGCTGGCGTGTAAGCCACGTCAACGGCAACATGAGCGTGACGCTGGGCGAGATCACCGTCCGCCGCCACAAACGCAAGGACCCGGAGGACATCTACGAGATACTCGCCTCGCGCACCTTCACCTCCGACGAGATGGAGAAGGACCACATCACCTCCTACGAAGAAGCCCTGCGCAGTATCGCCGGTATAACTATAGAAAACGGTGAGGTTAGGTATCGCCGTCGACCTGTATATTTTTGGGTAGATGGATCACGGTTTGAAGATTTAATGGGTACGGATACATATCATGTTAAAGTGGAAGATTTTGAATCAATGTATCCGATAAATATGGTAAAAAGTATACGCTATTTTCATCCTAATGAATCGGTATTGTTCGGCTTAAGGGAAACTTTGTCAGGCGGTACGATATTGGTTCAAACCAAGGATGGAGAGGGGAAACCTACTTCATTGGAAAAGAATTTATTTTTGAAAGCATATTCGCCACTCGGCTATCAGGAACCTGCGGAATTCTACATTCCAAAATATGAACTTATTAAATCTTTTGATTACACAACCCGAAGCACGCTCTATTGGCTCCCTGTAAACGGATCGGATGATTTTACCCTATGCATTCCTGCCGGGATTGCTCCTATAATAAATGTAGAAGGAATGACCGATAATGGGCAATGTGTATACTACAGCTCGAAATTAAAGTAGATGTTTTAATGATTGTTGTCAGGAATTGTGGTATAAATTTCTTGGAAAATGGTTAGACTGGCTTGTGCAAGTTCGATAATTTTGTATCAAGACAAATTGGGTTTTATGAAACGTTTGATTTTAATTACCATTTTAACTATATCGGCAATAAATATTATGGCACAAAATGAAACTACACAACATTTCTGTCAGCGAATTGAGGTAAAGCAGACTGCGGGCCGACAGCAACTCGGTGAGTTTGCTCCCGAGTTCGCACATCTCAACGACGATGTCCTTTTTGGTGAAGTTTGGAGCAGAAACGATTTGCTTAGTCTGCGAGACAGAAGCCTCGTGACTATAACTTCGCTTATATCGCAGGGCATAACCGACAATTCATTGACCTATCATCTGCAGACTGCGCGTCAGAACGGAATTACGCGCACTGAAATTTCCGAAATAATAACGCATATTGCTTTTTACGCCGGCTGGCCGAAGGCATGGGGCGCATTTAATTTGGCTAAGAATGTCTGGGCCGACGATGTAGAAGGCGAAGGTGCCAAAGAGGAGTTTCAGCGTTCGATAATATTTCCGATAGGCCAACCTAATGATGCATTTGCCAAGTATTTTATAGGTCAGAGCTATCTCGCTCCGATATCTACCGAACAGATTCCATTTTTTAACGTAACATTCGAACCGCGTTGCCGCAATAATTGGCATATCCATCATGCATCGAATGGTGGCGGACAGATGCTTGTCGGAGTAGGCGGCCGTGGCTGGTATCAGGAAGAGGGGAAAGAGGCTCAGGAAATACTTCCCGGAACGGTAATCCATATTCCTGCAAATGTAAAGCACTGGCATGGCGCACAGGCTGACAGCTGGTTATCGCATCTCGCATTCGAGATTCCCGGCGAAAATACATCGAATGAATGGTGTGAACCTGTCACTGATGATGAATATGATAAGCTCTGAATAGGCAAATCTAATTGTGTTAAACCAATAGAAATACTTTATTTAAGTTAATTTAGGCAAATAATCGGATGAAAAATCATTGAATTTAGGTATTTGAACAGCATACTTACAGAAGTAATTTTGCAACCAGAAAATTAAGTAGATAAGATATGATTAAGAAATTACTTTTTCTGGTTGCCGTATTGCTATTTGCGGTAATACATGCTGATGCGAATCCTTCGGCTGTTACAGACGCCAATGTCAGCGGTCATGTAGTAGATGCTGAAAGCGGAGAACATATTCCGGGATGTCTAATCAAAATTAATGATTCCAATCTGGTGACTATGACGGATGCCTCAGGTCACTTTGTATTTCGAGACTTGAAGCCGGGGAACTATACACTGGAGGCATCGTTTATGGGATATTCGACAGTGTCTAAAATCGTCTCCGTCAATGCCAATCAGACGATGGAATTGAACTTTGAGTTGCTTCCGGATGCATTCATGCTCGATCAGGTCGTAGTCACATCGTCAAAAACCGAGACCCGCCGTCGGGAGAGTCCATCGCTGGTCAATGTGGTGTCGGCTAAAACTTTTCTTAATGTCGGCGCTTCTACACTTGCCGACGGACTTGATTTTCAGCCTGGAGTCCGGGTTGAGAACGATTGCCAGAATTGCGGTTTCACACAGGTGAGAATCAATGGCCTCGACGGCCACTATTCACAGATACTTATGAATTCGCGCCCTGTGTTTTCGGCCCTGACCGGAGTCTATGGACTTGAACAGATTCCGGCAAATATGATTGAGCGGGTTGAAGTGATGCGCGGTGGAGGTTCGGCTCTGTTCGGCTCGTCGGCTGTAGGCGGCACTATTAATATTATCACCAAAGATCCATTATCCAATTCTGCAAGCCTGTCGCATACGCTTACATCGATCGGACCTTCAGGAGCATTTGATAATAACACGACTATTAATGCCTCAGTCGTGACCGACAATAATAAGGCCGGTATATTTATATATGGACAAAGCCGTTATCGCGATGGATATGACCATAACGGTGACAGCTTTACGGAAGTTGCACAGCTGAAAAGCCAGACGCTTGGTGCTCGAACATTTTTTCGTACCGGCGATAATTCCAAGCTTACACTCGAATACCACAATACACATGAGTACCGACGTGGAGGCGACCAACTTGATCAGCCCGCTCACATGGCTATGATAGCTGAACAGGTTGACCATAATATACATGCCGGTGAAGCTACATTTGACTTGTGGATGCGTGACCGCCGAGACCATCTGTCGGTCTTTGCCGCAACCCAGGGTACGAAGCGTCAGAGCTACTATGGATCAGATATGGATCCGAACGCATACGGGCGGACATCGGACATAGTCGTTACCGCCGGGTCGCAATGGACTCATCCGATAGACAGATTTCTGTTTATGCCTTCGGAACTTGTGGCTGGCGTAGAATACTCTTTCAATCGTCTGCACGATGTGACGATAGGCTATGACCATGATATAATGCAGAAAGTAAATATCTACAGCGGTTATCTGCAGAATGAGTGGAAAAATGACAGATGGGGATTTCTTGTCGGAGCGCGTGTCGACAAGCATTCGATGATTCATGACCCAATAGTCTCGCCGCGTGTCAACGTCCGCTTTAATCCGTCGGATAATTTTAATTTCAGAGCTTCGTATTCAACGGGATTTAGGTCGCCCCAAGCCTATGACGAGGACTTTCATGTTGCAATAGTGGGAGGCGAGAGGGTAGTGACGGTGCTTGCTCCCGGATTAAAGCAGGAGAGTTCGCAGAGCGTCAGCATATCTGCCGACATGTATCGTCGGTTCGGTCAAGTGCAGACCAATTTGCTTGTGGAAGGATTTTTTACAGATTTGCGCGATGTGTTTGCGCTACGCCAACTCGATGGCCTTGACGATAACGGCAATGCGGTATTGGAACGTTATAATGGGTCAGGAGCAAATGTGATGGGAGTGAATGTCGAGGCAAAAGCATTTTTTTCCAATCACTTTGATGTGCAGGCCGGAGTCACTATTCAGCGTAGCCGGTATAAGAAGCCCGAATCATGGAGCGACAATCCGGAAGTACCGGCAGTAAAGAAGATGTTCCGCACGCCTGATGTCTATGGATATTTTACGGCCAATTGGGAAGTCGTTCATTCGTTGCGCGCCACAATAAACGGGACCTTTACGGGACCGATGGTTGTGCAGCATCTTGCCGGATCAGGTACTGACATTGATTTGGCTGTCAAGACACAATCTTTTTTTGATGCCTCGTTGAAACTTACCTACACGTTACGGCTTTTCAATAGAGTAAATATGGACATTTCTGCAGGGGTAAGCAATATCTTCAACTCTTATCAGAATGATTTTGACTATGGGCCTCGCCGGGACTCCGGATACATCTATGGACCTACAATGCCTCGATGCATAAATACAGGAATAACATTGTCGATATAAATCGGCCACGCCCCATACGGCAAGTTCCGACAGTCGGATTGATTGGATAGAGTAAGGGGGATTGAGTTAATACCGAGGTATTTAGAATGGAAATCTATGTAGATGGACAAAAAGACACCGCATCGCTGAGCCGAAGTTTCAGCGATGCGGTGTCTCTCTTTCCTCAGTCACAAAGATATGACTAATATTCTATATTACCAATTAAACTTTCCGGTATCTTTGTCGAATGTCAAGAACGAGGGGTCGTTGTCCAGCCTGTCACTGAATTCCTTCCAACGCCCCTGTACCGCATAAAATACGGATAAGATGACAAGAAGGAACAGGACAAACACCCAGTACAGGACGAACAGCGCTATGCCTCCCAGGACTATTATTGGAATGGCCCAGAGAAACATTTCGGGAAAATGTGTCGCAAAGCATAGCATCTCCCAGAATCTAAACGTTAATACATGTTAAAACTCCGACGCAAAATGGAAGTTAATCTTGGGAAAGTCTGCCTGAGCCATCTGAAGAACATAGTTACTGTCGGCGAGGAAGACGTCACGTCCTTCGCGGTCGATGGCCATGAACTGATGCTTGCGCTTTTTAAATGCAGCGAGAGCATCTGCATCGTCACTTTCTATCCAGCATGCCTTGTAGAGCGATATGGGTTCCCACCGCACAGTAGCTCCATATTCATGAAGCAGTCGGTATTGGATTACCTCGAACTGAAGCTGGCCTACCGTACCGATAATCTTACGGCCGTTGAACTGGTTGGTAAACAATTGTGCAACACCTTCGTCCATGAGCTGTTGTATACCCTTGTCAAGTTGCTTGGCTTTCATAGGGTCGGTGTTTTCGATATACTTGAACATCTCCGGAGAGAAACTTGGCAATCCCTTGTAGTGCAGGCTTTCGCCTTCAGTCAGCGTGTCGCCGATTTTAAAGTTGCCGGTATCAGGTATGCCGACGATATCGCCTGGGTAGGCTTCGTCGACGATATTCTTCTTCTGGGCCATGAACGCCGTCGGAGCCGCAAAACGCATCATTTTCCCTGAACGCATGTGCTTATAGTTGGCGTTGCGTTCGAACTTTCCCGAGCACACCTTTACGAATGCAATGCATGAACGGTGGTTGGGGTCCATATTGGCGTGAATCTTAAATACAAATCCACTGAATGCTTCTTCTGTGGGTTCTACTTCACGTTCTTCTGCTTTGACCGGCAGTGGTGAAGGCGCTATTTTGACAAAGCAGTCAAGAAGTTCCTTGACACCGAATGTGTTCAACGCCGAACCGAAGAATACAGGGGCCACTTTGCCCGCAAGATATTCGGAGGTGTCGAATTCAGGATATACGCCTTCAATGAGTTCGAGGTCTTCTCTTAGCTTTTCCGCGTCGCGTTCACCTACCGCGTCGTCGATTCTCGGGTCGTTGACACTGTCAATTTCCACTCGTTCTGTGACCTGAGTTTTACTTGGTGTAAACAGGTCAAGTGATTGTTCGTATATGTTGTATACACCTTTGAATTTTGCCCCGATATTTATAGGCCATGACAACGGACGCACGGAAATCTTAAGCTCGGCTTCAAGTTCGTCGAGAATCTCAAATGGGTCGCGTCCTTCGCGGTCGAGTTTATTGACAAAAATAATGACAGGCGTGTTGCGCATGCGGCACACCTCCATCAGTTTGCGTGTCTGTTGCTCGACACCTTTAGCCACATCGACTACAATTATTACGCTATCGACAGCTGTAAGCGTGCGGTAAGTGTCCTCGGCAAAATCCTGGTGACCCGGAGTGTCAAGGATATTTATTTTATAATCACCGTAGTTGAATCCCATTACGGATGTGGCCACGGATATTCCGCGCTGTTTTTCAATCTCCATCCAGTCGGAGGTCGCGGTCTTTTTTATCTTATTGGATTTTACGGCTCCTGCGACATGGATTGCACCACCGAACAGCAACAGCTTTTCGGTCAGAGTGGTCTTTCCTGCGTCAGGGTGTGATATAATGGCGAAAGTGCGCCGGCGTTTAATTTCGTCAGTAAGTGTAGCCACAATAAATCTCTTATTGGTTTTCTATTTCGTTTATTCTGTCGAGGCAATCTTTCAGGCTGTCAATCCAGTATGGTATGTCAACACTGTACGTCGCCTTGATTTTAGATGTGTTGAACAGACTAAAATATGGACGGGTAGCCATTGTCGGATAATCTTCGGTCGGAATCGGTTTGACTTTGCAGTCTTTGATTCCGCGGATGTGGAATATGGCCTGTGTGAAATCGAACCACGATGCGGCACCGGAATTGGAGTAGTGGTAAATACCTGGTACCCACTGATGCGCTTTCAGAATTTTTACAATTGCTTTTGCCACATCGCGGGCGTAGGTCGGCGTGCCGATTTGATCGCATACGACCTTAATCTCTTTACGTTCACGGCTCAGTTTCAGCATAGTCTTTACGAAATTTTTGCCGAAAGGGGAGTAGAGCCATTCGATGCGCATTATGATGCTGTCGGGAGCGAGAGCCAGCAATGCTGTTTCGCCCTGGCGTTTAGTCGTGCCGTATTGCGACATCGGATTTACTTTGTCGCTTTCGTTGTACGGGCGGAATGCCTTGCCGTCAAATACATAGTCGGTAGAGATATGCAGGACTTTGGCGCCGTTGTCGCTTGCGGCATTTGCGATATTACGCACGGCTTCTACATTTATTTGCGAGCAAAGGGCCTTGTCTTCCTCTGCCTGGTCTACAGCCGTGTATGCCGCACAGTTTATTATGTGTGTGATGTCGTTGCGTGTGACAAAGGTCTTCAATTTTATGCCGTCTGTCAGGTCAAGCTCATCAATGTCGGTATAGATGGCTTGTCCCGGCAACTCCTGGTCGAGAATGGAGCGCATTTCGCGTCCAAGCTGACCGTTACATCCTGTGACGAGTACTTTCATCGTGATATGGGTTTGAATTTCGCCAACAAAGTTACGAAATTATCACCATATTTCATCGTGTCGGTGTAATCTACAGTGTAAAATTCATGGTTAACGATTGATGGCACATGGTAATGATAAGTCAATCCATGATTTATTTAGAGGACGTTAAATGTGTAAAAAGCGGACACCATTGAATTACACCCAAAGATTGACACAAACCGTTGGAGTCACTTCGTATTCGACGAATGGATGTGTCCGCTTTTTAAATAACCTTTAAAGCATCCGGATAAGTTTGGCGTTTGCACGATCTACGACGGAGTTGTCGAGCGAGGCAAGATATATTTGAGTGGTGACTTCCGAATTGTGGCCCATTCCCTTGCTGATGACACTGATAGGGATACCCTTTGTTTTTGCGGCCGAAGCCCAGCTATGACGTGCGCAATACATGGTCAGCCGTATATCCACCCCGGCAAGTCGGGCTACGGTCTTCAGATTGTAATTGATTTTGTATCCCATGTTCCGGTATGTACTGCGCTCTTTAGACGACGTTGACTTAATGATTGGAAGCAGGTATGGTGTTGAGTTTTGGGGATACTTGTCGAGAATATGCTGCATCTCTTTGGTCCATGCTATAGTGAGAAGTTGGCCTGTCTTACGTCTTCGATAAATGATATATCCGTTTATCAGGTCGGTTTTTCTTAGAAATGCCATGTCTATAAAACTCATGCCGCGCAGATAGAAGCTAAGCAGAAACATGTCACGGGCAAATTCTGCGGGAGGAGTCTTGGACAAATCAAGCGATTTGATTTTCTTGATGGACTTTATTGTCAAGGCTCGTTTTACAGTTTTCTCTATTCCGGTGTAGACATGTCTGAACGGTTTGCTCTGTTCAATGTCGCCTTTGTCGACCGCTCGGTTATATACTGCGCGCAGAATACGCATGTAAAAAGAGATAGTGTTCGGGACCATGCCTTTGCATCGCAGATGCGATTCATAGGCTTCGACAATTTCGGATGTCAATGAATCGAGCATTATGTCATTGGTGCGAAAGCGATGTGTCTCAATAGAGTAATCTGCCAGAAACTTCTTGAAACTGCTTAACGCTGATATATAAGTTTCTGCTGTCCGGACTTTCCCTGTACGGTTTAGTTTGCGGATGATAGATGTCATGAATGAATTCAGTGAATACTCGCGCATGTACTTTTTGTAACCGGACAGAATATCGTCCGCGCTGTACGGTATGCCCTTAGTCTCATATTTGCGGATTATCTTAGAAAAACGTTCCAGATCAAGCTTAATCTCATAGGCAATGCTTGACGCTTCTGCAAATCTATCTGCATTCGTATCTGCTGTCAATGAGGATTCTCGTGTATTCCATTCATGTGGGAATACACGGTAGTCTGTTGCCATCTGGCGAGTGATACGATTGTGGATGACTTGGTAGAATATCGATCCTTTTTTATTCTCAACGGATGAATTTCTGAATTTAACTTTTATAGAAGCCATTGTTTTTATGAATTTAAAGTGATTGACAGGTATATTAATATGATATTCCTTCGCTTAATAAAAACAATGATTCTATCCTTTTTAGTAATACCGCATACAGGCTTACGATTCAAAAATACAAATATAAAATATTTGAGCGGTATTACAATGCGGTGAAAACAGAAGTGGATCCGGAATGTTTTTGTAGAGTCAACAAGCAAGTGCAAAATTAGCGAAAGTGTTTGATGAATTGTTC
>CAJTSJ010000042.1 GCA_910578785.1 uncultured Muribaculum sp.
AGTGCACTTCTTCACAGAAGCACACTCCCTCATAACCAAAATTCAAGTATATATTTCTGTATCCAACAAAAAGATGTTGCCAATTGTCAACAAACTTTTGCTCTTAGAACTGCACAGACATAAGGCAGATGTGAGAATGAAGAGTGACATATTCTTAAGTATTGAGACACCAAAGCGGGGTACGTGATCGGTATCCTTAGGCAATGCGTTATCTCACTAAAAAAGAAGATGTGTGCCTGTGTTTTCTAAGATTAGTGACTTTCATCAAGCTGATGCAAAGTTAGTGCATTTAATTGAAAAAAGATGTGTTTAATCTTATAATAAAACTAAAAACAGGCCTTATGCCGATGGTTCGGAGTAACTATCTGTTTATTAGTGCATTATTGGGTCTTAATTGGTTTGTAAAGACGCTAAATGTGAAAATATAGCTTGTGATTTTTGGTTAAATCAGATATTTATCTAAATATTGACAACTTTTTAATCCATAATCGGTGTTATATATAATCAGTATATTGCCATGTCGCAGATGGGAAAACATATAGATAAGTTGGTTGCTGATTCTGTCCACGGTCATGCCTTCTCTTCGCCGGAGGCTGTCAGGGTGGCGCGTCATGTCACATGGGTCGGCTTCTGGTGGAATGCCGTGTTGGGTGTTGCCAAGGTTGTCGGTGGTGTCTTCGGGCGGTCCAATGCGTTGATTGCCGACGGCATACATTCTTTTTCAGACTTCTTGTCGGATATAATCGTGCTTGTTATGGTTGGAATATCCCGAAGGAAGCCCGATGCCAAATATCAATATGGCCATGGAAAGTACGAGACTTTTGCCACGTTGTTACTGTCGGTGGTGCTTCTTATAGTTGCTGTCGGAATCTTTTGTGACGGCCTGCATAATGTCATTGCGGCTTCGCGTGGAGAGGTCTTGCCGAGACCCGGATATATCGCTTTGATACTGTGTCTGCTGTCGTTGGCTGTAAAAGAGTGGCTCTACAGGTATACACGCAGAGCGGGCGAGAGGATTAATTCCACCGCCGTGGTAGCTAATGCATGGCATCATAGAAGTGATGCATTTTCTTCCGTAGCTACGCTTTTCGGTGTGGCAGGAGCTATGTTTTTAGGCGATAAGGGGCGTTTGCTTGATCCTATGGCCGCCATGATTGTGGCCGTTGTGATAGTTGTGGTGTCGGTAAAGATGGCTCTTCCGGCCATAAAGGAGCTGTTGGAGATTGCTTTGCCTGCCGATGTCGAGGTCCGGATTAGGATGGCTATCATATCTACGCCCGGAGTCAAGGCGTTTCACAATCTGCGCACCAGGCGCAACGGCTCTTCGGTCATTGTTGAGACTCATATAAAGGTAGACCCTTATATATCTGTCATTACCGCCCATGACATCGCTACCGCAGTGGAGAAAAATATCGCCGCCGTGTTTGACAAGGACACATCGATTGTAACCACCCATATCGAGCCGTATGAGGGTGAGATGATTGCTGAAGATGGAAGCTGTGGCGAAAAGCCGAAGAAGTGACCGGTTATTGTCGACGTGACTATCGGTTTTGGGGTGTATAGCTGACCGACCAGTTTATTTCGAGCGGATTGTTTGACATCTCCCAGACAACGGGGAAGTCCCGGCGGTCAAGAATCCACATGTCGCATCCCTCGGCATCGTCATGGACATGGATCAGTTGCATTCCGTCACGGGATACCGTATCGCCTGTGGCCCTGTATTCGGTGTCATTGTAAGTGAGCCGACCGTTGTTTTTCAGACTGTCAAACGCCTTCTGCGATATCAGCAGATATGATTCATTGTCCGGCAATGTGACGTGTTCGCCGTCAATAGGTTGGGCAAAGCTCATCCGGTTGCCTTCGCGAAGCGCCTTTCCGGTAATGGTGAATGTTCCCGACTGCCATTTTGTGTTGCGTTCGATTCCCCAGCTCAAAGTCATTGAATCAGCGGAAGGTGTGAATGTGTACTGATATTTTCTGGTCTGGCCATGGAGCTTGTAGACGAACAGCAGCGGGTCGGTGATTATGCCCGTCTGTGCCGTCGCGTCGGACGCTATGGCAAGCAGAAGGCTGATTATTATGTATGATTTGAACTTCATGTCGATTGTGTTTAATGTTTTTGGGACTGCTCCCGCATTGATTTACCCCAGCCGGAGGGCTTTTCCCCCATCTCCAGAGTTAGTGTTCCTCCGTTCATGATGTCGGCATGACGTATGGTGGAGTAGGGGTAAGGCTTGCCGTTAAGCGATGCGCCTGTGATATATCTGTTTCTGTCTGACAGCTCCGGAGCCTTTATGGTAAAGTCCTTGCCGTTGGCGAGATGAAACGTCGACGATTTAAGTACCGGTGTATGTATCAGGTAATAGTCCTGCCCTGCGTTGGGGTATAGTCCTGTCATGTGAAATGCCAGCCATGACGACATGGCTCCCGAGTCGTCGTTGCCCGGAAGTCCGACGGGGCCGTCATTGTAGTTGTCGGCGATTATCCGGAGTATGCGTTCCCCGCTCTTGTCGGGACGTCCTATCCAGTGGTAGAGGCACGGCGACAGAAACGAAGGCTCGTTGTTGACGTTGAAGAAACCTTTGTCGAAGAATAAGTCAAGCCTCTTGTCGAAATTGTCGGCGCCTCCGCATAGCTCGATAAGCCCCTCCACGTCATGCGGTATGCTCAGCGAGTATTCCCATGATGAAGCCTCGTAGAAGAACATGCTCCACCAGGGAGTATACCACGGCCCTTCGAACGTTACGGGCGTATAGCGGAAAGTGGGGCGCTGTATTCTGGAGTGGCCGTAAGGTATATCGTCGAGCCAGTTTCCATCTCGGTCGCGTGGCATTATGAATCCTCTTGCACCGGCATGTTCATAGTCGGAGCGCCATAGATTTTTCCAGTTGCCCGACTGCTTCAGGTACTTTTCAGCCAGCTCGTCGTGGCCGAGTCCTTTGGCCACAATATATATGGCATAGTCGCAGTAGGAGTATTCGACGGTACGGTTCCCGGCGCGGGGTATGCCGTGCGGTATGTAACCGAGGGTCAGGTATTCGGTCAGTCCGCCACGTCCTTCAGCCTCCTCATTACCTCCCGGAGGCACTGTGGCATCTTTAAGCATCGCCTCAAGACCGGATTCATAGTCGATGCCCTCAAGGCCTTTTACGAATGCGTCCGCTATTACTATTTCGGCGTTAGAACCTCCTTGGGTACGTCCGTTGGCATTGCCGCTTCGTGCATCTGGCATATATCCGTCGCGCTTATATATATTGATGAGCGACCTGACCATGTCGGCTTCGCGCTTGGGGTCGATAAGCGTGATCAAGGGCGAAGAACTGCGGTACGTGTCCCAGATTGCATAGAAGTCGTCGTAATACGGGTCGGGGTCGGTCCATAGCGGATTCTCGCCGGTCCGGTCTACGGGCATTATCATGGTATGGTAAAGTCCGGTGTAGAACATGCGTTTCTGTGCTTCAGGAGCCGTATCGTCAATGCTGATTCGGTTCAAAAGCGACTCCCATGAGTCGAGCAGGTCGGCATAGACGCTGTCGAAGTCACGTCCCTTGGATTCGTTTACGGCGTTTTCACGAGCTTTTAGTTTGCTGATGAATGATATGCCTACGGTCAGATTGACTTCGTCGGCGCTGTCCGGAAAGCTTACCAAAGCTCCTGTCTTCTTGCCTGAGTCGAATTGATATTTGGATTCGGTGATTGAATCGCCTTTCCATGTAGCTGTATCGACAAAGGGCTTGTCGGCGATGGCATGGAAATATACGGTATAAGCGCGCCCATTGTTCCAGCCGCCTCTGATGCGCGAATACCCCGCCACCTCCCGGTCTGACAGAATCTCTATTTCAGAGCCGACAAATTGCTGGGCTTCGCGTGCGTCGGGCACGGGGCTTTCTCCAAGGAAGAAGCCGGCATCAAGCATGAGCGACTTGGTTGAGTCTGCCGGATACGTGAACCGGTAGAACGATGCGCGCGGTGCCGTGGTTATCTCGGTGCGTATGCCTGAATTCTGGAATTCGGTAGAGTAGTAGCCAAGTCTGATGTCTTCGCTTTTGCGGTAGTCGATGTGGTCGTTTGAGTCCGGCGTTCCGCAGAATGGCATGACAAGTATGTTCCCGTATTTCGGACCTCCTCCTGTGCCGCTTACGTGTACTTGGGCGAATCCGTTGACCTGTACGGGTGCTGGAAGCCATCCGCTGTTGGGCGAAGGTGTGCAATCGGGCGACGGCTTGACCATGCCGAATGGACATGACGGTCCGATAAACACTCGCCCTAATCCTTCCGAACCGATTCTTGGATCTACGTAGTCGGTAAGCCGGCAGAAAGCGTTCTGCGGACACGCGGTGTATAACAGGCCTATGAGGAGGCCGATGATTGGTCGGTACATATTCATTAGGTTACGTTTGTTTCGGATTTCGGAAAGAGTTGGTAGCGCAGAAATGATTCATTTTTTGTTGATCATCCCCATGCCCCATTTGTAGACCTTTTCAATGGTCGGTGTCTGGATATTGTGTTTTACTGCCAGGTCGCGTACATACTTAAGACCCGTAGCGAAGTCCTCGGTAAAATAGCGGCTGTTAAGGTCGGGTATCCATCGGCCGTCGGCCGTCTCAACCATGGGCGACATGATGTTTTTGAAACTTTCTATTGAGCGAATCTTCGCTGACAGAGAGGGCGCATCGTGGCTTTCGTAATAATCGAGTATGGTGGGCAGAAATGTTTTGGACACGGGAAGCACTTTTATAAGTTCAAACAACTCGCGGTCCATGGCGATTAAAAGTTCCGAAGCTTCATCGGTCCAGTCGGCATAGAAGCGAACGTTGGCATCATAGCTGTCGCCGGCTTGCCACTGATTGAACATGGAATAAAGCCTCGACGTATGCAGGAGCGGATTGCTGTTGGTGAGGCTTGCTTCAAGATAGTTGTTAAGCAGATGGGTGGGGCGTTCAAATGCAGACTCAATCCATTGCCTGAACTGCTCCTTGTCATTGTCGTCGGCCCTTTCTACCGCGATGTTGTATTCATTTTTATAGCCGAGCAGCAATGCTGACCTGCCGTAATCCTTGACTCTCGCTATATACGGCACCCTTTGGAATCCCCATAACGGAACTGACTTGTCCATGATATCCATGGCTTCGAAGAAGAATCCGGTAGATGAAAATACCGATCCTACAAAAGTCCCGGGACTAATGTAGGGTGCAATCTTTAGCAATTCTTCCTTGATCAAGCTTCCCGGCAGGCACAATATGACCATCTGCGATTCAGGGATGACATCCGCGGGGTCTGACGACACCTTCTCTATGCGGCCTGCGATTGTACACCCATCCGGGTCGGTCACTTCAATGTCTCTGTTCCACTGTCCGGGGTGTCCGGTGAGCATGCTGACGCAGTAGCCCTTTGATGACATTACTCCTGCTATGACTGAGCCGAGGCTCCCGCCTCCGCAAATACATATATTCTTGATATCAATCATCTGACGTTTGGTTATATGTTTACAAAGATAGCTTTTTTTTAAGACTTTTGATAATTTAACAGACTCCATTATGGCTTGATATGGTTTTTGTTTATATTTGTGCAATATAAGCCGTTATTATTACGGTTGTATTGATTATAAATTAATTTTGCGTTGTGATTAAAACTTTAAGACTATACCGTATCTTAGTCCTGTTTCTTGCAATTGCCATGCTGCCGGGATGTAATTCGGACATTTTTATCGAAAAGATTGACAGTGCGGTGTCAGATGTCGAGTTGGACGGCAACGGCGACGAATGCGACATTGAATTTTCGGTTGGGAATTTTAAGTATCTTTCGGTTGGTGGCCTTGAGGATTATGATGATTTGAAAGCCCGGTTCTACGATGCCGACGGCAAAGAGCTTTCGGGATTTGTTTCCTGCAATATCGACCCTGGATGTAAGGGTAAGTGGTTCAACAATTATCTTGATCTGGAGGTGTCGCGTACAGCCCCGGATCGGGTTAAAATCATCATCAATGAGAACATGTACACTTCGCCGGTCGACTTTACGCTATGGGCATCGACAGAGTTCAGCGATGCTTCGGTTCGCGTGTCTGTCACTCCGTCGGAGCGTTATGTGGTCGATAGGGTTTCTTATCCGGGAACGAGCTATTGTGTATATAACGAGGGTCGGCATGCGATATTCCGTAAGCGGGTAGTCAACGACACGGACGAGCTGATGGAGTATGCGCTTCCGTTGGACGAACTGAAATATAGCGGCATGTATCGTTTCACAAGTGAGTATGTCGACCTGTTCACCCAGTTTTCTGACGGAGAGGTTGAGGTTGACGTGCCTTCATTTGAAGAATGGGTTCATGGATTATACGGAGTGCGTGCGCCGTTTGCTTCGAAATATATTGAAGTCGACCTGCCAGGTCCGCCTAATCTTTTGGCCAATCCGGTAATACCGCCGCATACAACGTGCGAAATTACTATCGGTGCAGACATGGACGAAATCGGGATATACGCAGAAATACATGGCGTAAATCCGGTCAGCGGCAGGGAACGGAGTTGTGTAGGCGAGGTTCGTGCGATATTGCCTACAATGATATTTCTAAAAAAGGATATAATAAATGAATAAAGTTGCATATATACTGTTGTCGTTAGTCATGACGGCAATGACCGTGAAGGCCGGTGATGAGACCTGCACCGACAGCGTCGGAGGAAGCCGCTACGGACTGGGCCTTGACATGCGTCCGGCCTATGTGGTGCCTTCAAACGGCTATGTCGAGGGAGACAACGCCGTCGGCAAGCCGATAGACAAGAGCCTGTCGGCCTATATGAAATTTTCGTTCACGCTTGATCCGAAGAGCCGGCTTGGCAAGATGTATCCGGATGCTTATCAGGGAATCGGTATCGGGTTTACCGGATTCGCCGATGCCAGGGACATAGGTACGCCTTTTTCGGTTTATGCATTCCAGGGAGCGCCCATAGCCAGGCTTAACAACCGTCTGTCGCTCGACTATGAATGGAACTTCGGTGCATCGTTCGGGTGGAAAAAGTATCACGAGGATAAGAACCCGTCTAACGGTGCGGTGGGTTCAAGCACGAACGCCTATATCAATCTTGCCCTTATGTTGAAATACAGGCTAAACCGAAATTGGTATCTGTCGGGAGGCCTGGACTTCACTCATTACTCAAACGGAAATACAGATTATCCTAATTCCGGGATAAATCTTATCGGGTTGCGCATGGGGCTTGTGTATATGCTTAACTCTTCGCGAGGAAATTCCGTATACTCTCCGTCGAATGGTTTTGAACCGCACTTTGTCTATGATGTGGCGCTGTACTGTGCCGCCCGCAAGTGCGGATTCACCCATGAAGACACCCGCTATCTTATACCAGGTCGCTTCGGAGTGCTTGGTCTTAATGCAGGACCGGTCTACAGATTCAACAAATATTTCGGTCTTGGAGCCTCGCTTGATCTTCAGTATGACGAAGGGGCCAACATCGGCGAGTACTATGAGCCTAATTCAAGGCCGGAGGATCCGCGGTTCTATCGTCCGCCTTTTGCCAAGCAGTTTGGAGCCGGACTGTCGGTACGTGCTGAAGTTACGATGGGATTCTTCACTATCAATTCCGGATTGGGACACAATGTAGTGTACAAGGGCAGTGATTTGGATGGATTCTACCAGATGTTCGTGCTTAAGACCTTCGTGACACCCAAGTTGTTCCTGAATGTCGGCTACAAGCTCCTTCGTTTCAAAGACCCTGGCAACCTTATGCTCGGAGTCGGCTATCGGTTCAACGGCTCGTGGTAAGCCTGCTTATGCACGGACAATCGAAGTGAGGCGGTCGAAATGCTTTCGGGTAATGACGTAGCGTGACAGGAACGAAACTATGTAGCCGGTCGACAAGGCGGCGACAAGCGTGCCTTCGCGGATTCCGTCTATGTGTCCGCTGAAAGCCAACGATATGAGCGCGGCCATGGTGACGAGGCTGATGTCAAATTTAACCTTAAGTTTCCCGAAATCTTTGTTATAACGTCGCGAAGCATACTTTACAAATCCTTCTGCGCTCATTATGGCCACGTTGGGCTTAAGTTCGAGCACTACGCCGACGGCCTGTGACAGGCATCCAATAAGCAACACGCCGATGCAAAGGTAGTAGCTCGACAGATGTATGCCGCTTAGAACGGCCATGTTGAAATCGATAAAAAAAGAGAAAATCAGCGAGAAGGGAATCTGCAAAAGAATTTCAAAAACATCTTTTTTGCCTCCGACTCCGCGAATGAGCCAGAATTGCCCTATGATGAGCAACATGTTGATTATGAACGTGGCGGTGCCAAGAGTGAGCGGAGTGTTGAGCGATAGAACGTAGTTGACGCTTGATATCGGGGTGGTGCCGAGCGACGACAATACGATTAAAACGACACCTAAAGAGAGAAAATAAAGACCTAAAACGAAAATAAAATACCGGAATACTAAATTTCTCATTTACCTTGAAATTTTCTGCAAAGTTAATGAAAAATTTTCAATCCGTATGTAATCGCCTGGTCATGTGGGCACAGACCCTTTTATCCTGCCGATTATCTCGCGATATCCGATAAGAAAGTAATCTCGGTTAAACTCTTGCGGTCGAAGTGTACGGCCATTGAAGGCCATCAGGTCGAGGTCGATTGGTACGAGTCCGGTGGCTTTGGACTCAGCAGTACGTCCTTGCCGGTGTTCGAAATCCTTTAACATGGATATGACGACGGTGTCGGCATCGTTCGACTCCGCGCATATCACACAATTGAAATATGGAGCATGGCGTCCGTGGTATTCTTCGGTTTCGTATATATTGGACGATGCAATTACATGAAATGTTGAGGACAACCACTGCAGGGCCTTCGCCATGCGTTCGCGTCGGTCGGAAGTGTTTGACCCTATACTTATTATCAGTCTGTTCATTACCGACGGGTTATCGGGGATTTTGTGGAACGTCTTTAAGCGTGAGGGCTATGCGTCCGCGCAGATAGTCGACGTCGAGCACCTTCACGGTCAGGCGCTGGTTGACCGATACAATGTCGGCCGGCGACGATACAAAGCGGTCTGACAGTTGCGATATGTGTATGAGGCCGTTTTCATGCAGGCCTATGTCGACGAAACATCCGAATTGGGTGATGTTGTTTACAACTCCTTGAATCACCATTCCCGGATGCAGGTCGCGGATGTCGTGGATGCTGTCGTCAAATTCCACGTTTTTTTCCAGCACTGAGCGTGGGTCGCGCCCGGGCTTTTCGAGTTCGAG
Organism: uncultured Muribaculum sp.; assembly: GCA_910578785.1. Lineage (GTDB taxonomy): Bacteria > Bacteroidota > Bacteroidia > Bacteroidales > Muribaculaceae > Muribaculum. The sequence goes on from CAJTSJ010000042.1 coordinate 9,240, forward strand.
TATGATGTCGGTAAGGGTGGGGAGTCCGACCTCTTTCGAGAAGTAGGCCGTGAGGTCGAGATTCTGCATCAGTTTAGGATTGCGCACGAATGAGTCGACGGTAGTGTTGTTGTCGGCGGCAATCCGGTGTATCAGCTCGTAGCGTTCGGGATGGACGGCTGTCGTGTCAAGCACATTGGCCGCTCCGGGTATACGGAGAAATCCGGCGCACTGCTGGAAGGCTTTTTCGCCCATTCGGGGCACGTTGAGCAGTTCGTCGCGGCTCTTGAAGTCGCCGTGTTGAGAGCGGTATCCTACTATGTACGATGCCAGCGCGGGACCGATGCCGGACACATACGACAACAGTTCTTTAGAAGCCGTGTTGACGTTTATGCCGACTGAGTTCACACAGCTTTCGACTGTGTATGTAAGCGCATCCTTGAGTTTCGTCTGGTCGACGTCGTGCTGGTATTGGCCTACGCCTATTGACTTGGGGTCAATCTTGACCAGTTCTGCAAGCGGGTCGATAAGACGGCGTCCGATGGACACGGCTCCGCGCACGGTGACGTCCTCGTCGGGAAATTCATCGCGGGCTATCTTGGATGCCGAATATATGGAGGCCCCGCTTTCGTTGACGGTGAACACCTGTACCTTGTGCGGGAAACGGAGCGAATCAAGAAACTTTTCGGTCTCGCGGGAGGCTGTTCCGTTGCCGAGCGCGATGGCTTCGATGCCGAACCGGTCGACGAGCGAACATATCTTAAACGCGGCTCCGTGGTAGTCGTTCTGTGGCGCGTTGGGGTAGATGACATCGTGGAACAGCAGGTCGCCCTGCTCGTTTAGGCATACGACCTTGCATCCGGTACGGAATCCTGGATCTATGCCCATGACACGGCGGTGGCCGAGAGGCGATGCCAGCAGAAGCTGCCTCGCGTTGTCGGCGAACATCGATATTGCGGCGTCGTCGGCTTTGGCCTTGGCGGCTGCCAGCACTTCCGACTCTATTGACGGACGTATGAGACGACGGTAGGAGTCTTTTACAATCGAACGTATGAGTTTGCTGATTTCTGCGCTTGCTGAGCTTTTGCCGAACATCCTGGCCAGGCGGTCTATCATCTCGTCGTCATCTATCGATACACTGACTTTCAGAATACCCTCGTTCTGGCCTCGAAGTATGGCAAGCAGACGGTGTGACGTAGTCAGCCTCAGGGGCGAACGGAAGTCGTAGTAGGTCTCGTAGTTGCGCCCTTCCTCCTCTTTGCCCGAAATGACCTGCGAGCTGATTTCGGCGCTTCTTATATAGCGTGCCCTGACTATGGAGCGTGCTTTCTCGCTTTCGCTCATCCACTCGGCAATGATGTCTTTGGCCCCGTCTATGGCCGACTGTGCGTCGGGAACTTCTTTTGATATGAATTTCTTGGCCACATCCTTCGTGCTGTCGAGAGTCTGCGACATTATCATCTTTGCCAACGGTTCGAGCCCCTTCTCAATCGCCATCTGTGCGCGTGTGCGCCGGCGCGGTTTGTACGGCATATATATGTCTTCAAGAACCGCTGCGTCAAATGTCTCGTCAATCCTCTTTTTAAGTTCGGGCGTGAGCTTGTCCTGACTCTTTATGGTGTCAAGAATCGTCTCTTTGCGCTTGGCAAGGGCTTTGTGATATTCATAACGCTGGCTGATGAGGTGTACGGCCACTTCGTCGAGTGCTCCGGTGGCCTCTTTGCGGTAGCGGCTTATGAACGGGATGGTGGCGCCGTCGTCAAGCAGTTTTATAGTGGCTTTGACCGATTTGCGGGGAAGATTGAGCTCTTCTGCAATGATGGATGAGAACTCGTAAGGCATATTAGAGTGATTAGTTAGTGGGTGTTATCGAGTCTTGTGGAGGGTAAACACCGTGATTTCGGGGGTAGCTCCGATACGGGCCGGGAGTGCCACTGTTCCGAGTCCGATGTTCACATATAGTTGATGTTTTTTAGATTTGTCGAAGTAGAGCCCTCCCCAGGTGGAATATCGGTATTTCGCCGGCGACCATGAGCCGACCTGGCACTGCATGGCATGTGTGTGGCCTGACAGTGACAAGGCTATATTGACGGCGTCATTGTCGGCGATGGCATGTGTCCAGTGTGCGGGATTGTGCGTGAGCAGTATTTTAAATGTACTGTCCGATTGCGTCGGATAGGCTTTGTCGAGATTGCCGTAGGTGGTGAAAGGTGGGTCGCCCCAGTTTTCCACACCGATTAGCGCAATGGAGTCGGAACCTTCATGGAGAAACACCGTGCGGTTGTTGAGAAGGTTCCAGCCCATCGAGGCCTGCAGGCTGTCCATCAGCAACCGGTTGTCGCGCTTGGCTTCGGCCGAAGGCCATTCGCAATAGTCGCCGTAGTCGTGGTTGCCTAAAACGGAGTGTACGCCGTCGGGGGCTTTTAATGCGGAAAGTGTGTTTACAAAGGGTAGAAGTTCGCCGGTGTGTCTGTTGACGATGTCGCCGGTGAACAGTATGGCGTCGGCATTCTGCTGGTTGATCAGTTCGACAATCTTATGTACGTATGTTGTGTCGTTGACATAGGTGCCGGTGTGGAAGTCGGAGAACTGTACCATACGGTAGCCGTCGAACTGTTCCGGCAGATTGTCGAAATACAGGTCGACTTCATTGATTCGGTATCCAAGCCTGTTGACTACGGCCGACCACCACATAATGCAGAAAAGCACAAATGCGGCCGCGAATCCGGCCGGGTCCAGTAATTTCCATCTTCTACCACGCCATAAGCGCGGAATCTGTCCGATAAGGCTGAATATGCAGAAAAGATATTTAGGCAGGTAGACTGAAAAATACGCATAAAGCATCCACATGTCTACTATCAGAACTCTGTCCGAACCGCTCCGGCGCGGAAGCGCTACCATGACGACGGCATATATTATGAAAAATATGATGCTGGCGGCAAACGAGCGGACAACCCACTTTTTGCGGAAGCTGTGGCGCAGCACCAGCAGGATATACCCGTCGATGAGCAGGTTGAACAGAACTAATAATATTATAGGCAGAAGCGGCAGGCGCATTTTTAAAGGATGTGCTTATTGGATTTATTCGGAACAGGTGTTGCCTGCCGAGAGGTTGTTCTTTAATGGATTGGCATACATGGTCAGCATCATTTCGTGCAGGAAGTCCATGTCGTCGTCGGTGAGTTCGGGAACATCGACCTTTTTAAGCTGGTCGCTGATGTATACATTGAATTTATTGACCTCGTCGGCATTGTACTTGTCTTTGAACATCTCGGTCTTGTATAGCTGGTCGAACGCTATATAGTTGATCGGATAGATGCTGTAGCCTGAATGGATGGCGCTGTCGACCATGCGGCATACGTCGCGGGCTACAGCGCTCTTGTCGAGCGACGGGTCGATAAGTGCGATTTCCGGATTCAAAGGCTTGCCGATTTGGAAGTGGACACGTCCTTTGGGTTGCAGCAGTCCGGTCTCCATGGCGAAGAGGTCGTCGCGCTGGGTCTTCTTGAATTCCGGATCGTTGCGGCGCAGCAGGAACTCGCGGGCTTTGAGGTAGTCGTTGGGGTCGTATTCGTAGGATATCGACACCGGCAGCAGGTTCACCTCCTGTACGTTTGTCAGGAAGTCTGTTCCGCCGGCGAGACCGAGCATCTTGATAAGGCTGTCCTGGGCCATGTCGTTTGAGTCCTTGCTTCGTCCCTGGCGTTCGGCTATCCATACCGAGCGTTTCATGTCGGCGATGGAGTAGTGTATGTACGACGACAGCTCCTGGGCGGCTTCGAGAGCCTTGACCTTGGGCAGGTCGCGCTTCACGATGAAGCTGTTGTTCATCCTGACCAGATCGTTGATCCATGTATATATGAGCAGATTGTCGCCTATGGCTGTTTGCGTGGTCTTGAATCCGGCACGGAGGAAGCACAGGTTGAGGAACGACGTGTCAAGAACGATGTCGCGGTGGTTGGTGATGAAAGTATATGCTTTCGTGGTGTCGAGATTTTCGATTCCGTCGCATGTGATTCCGTCGGTGGTGCGGTTGGCAAGCATCTCAAGGAACGGCCACATGATTTTCTTCTGGAACGTGTCCTTGTCATGCACCTGCAGCAGATCTTGGGCGAATTCATCATAGTTGATGTTGGGGAATACCCACTTCACGGCATGGATAAACCCGGGTTCGCGGACGAGATTTTCCATCTTTTCGTGAAAAATGCTGTCGGGATACGGTGCAATATCTTCAAATTTATAGTCTTCGTTGGTTGTATCGGTTACCATATTTCTATATATACTTAGTGGTTATGATGTTCAAAGATAACAATTTTGGATTATCAATCATCGGAAAAGGTGGTTTTCTTAACGTATTTTTAAGAATTGGACTTGGTATATCGGTCAATCCGGACTCGGATTGTAATTTTTCCATCGTTCGATAAGGGCGGTCATGTCCGGTGGAATAGGTGCGGAGAAGAACATTTCCTCACCCGTTTCGGGGTGGACGAAGCCTAATGTGCGGGCATGCAGCGCTTGTCTCGGGCATGTGTTGAAACAGTTGGCGACGAACTGCCGGTATTTCGCGGAAGTGGTTCCCCGGAGGATTACGTCGCCTCCGTAGCGTGCGTCGTTGAACAGCGGATGGCCGATGTGCTTCATGTGTACACGAATCTGATGTGTGCGTCCGGTCTCAAGCACGCATTTCACCACACTGACATATCCGAGCGGTTCGATGGTGTGGTAGTGGGTGACGGCATGCTTGCCGTAGTCGCCGTCGGGAAATACGGCCATCTGCAGGCGGTCTTTAAGCGACCTGCCGATGTTGCCTTCGATCCGTCCGTCGGCCGGAGTGGGCTGGCCCCATACCACGGCCACATATTCGCGTTTCGTGGTCTTGTTGAAAAATTGTTTGCCCAGCGATGTCTTTGCATCGGGAGTTTTTGCCACTACCAGGAGCCCTGAAGTGTCTTTGTCGATACGGTGCACAAGTCCCATGCGCGGGTCGTTGACGTCATAGTCGGGGTTGTCGCGGAAATGGTAGGCCAGGGCGTTGACGAGGGTGCCGTGGTAGTTGCCGTGGCCGGGGTGTACGACGAGGCCGGCTGGCTTGTTGACCACAAGCAGGTGCTTGTCTTCATATACGATATCGAGCGGTATGTCTTCGGCTATGATTTCGAGTTCATAGCGCGGACGGTCCATGACCACCGACACCACGTCGAGAGGCTTGACCCTGTAGTTGGACTTTACGGCTTTGCCGTTGACGAGGATGCATCCTGCGTCGGCGGCCTGCTGTATGCGGTTGCGCGACGACTTTTCGATGCGTGCCACGAGGAATTTGTCGACGCGGAGAAGCTGCTGGCCTTTGTCGGCCACGAAGCGGAAATGCTCATAGAGTTCGTTGCCGTCGTCTATTTCGCTGTCGCCGTCGGTTTGCGGTTCATATCCGTTGTCCAGTATGTCTTCTTCGAATTCTTCGTTGACCATGTCGTGGAAATGGTGTGGTGATTGCGGATTATTCAGGGTAGGAATATTCTGAATCGTCGTATACGTCGAGTGAATCAATGTCTGACGAGATTCCTTCGCCCACTTCGAGTGTCACTTTGGAGGTGATGGGTATTCTTGTGCCCGGTTCAAGCGGTTTGCCGTCGGAGCGTGCGCCCATGACGAGGTCCTTGAACTCGCTGGGTACGTAAGTTACGGTAATCTTTTTTATGCCCAGTCCTTCAAGGGCCGATTTGGCCGTCCGGACTGACATGTCCGTCAGCGCCGGCACTATGACCATCTTAGGGGAAAATGCCGTGGTGGTCAGATAGACGGTACGGTTGGGCTTTACCTTGGTATTGGCCCTGGGCGACTGTTCAAGCACGGTTCCTGGAAGTTTCGTAGCCTCGTACATTGAGTCGGAAAGCTCGGCTTTAAGTCCGGCGGCCTCGAGCGCTGTCGCGGCCTGGTCGTAGGTCATGCCTTTGATGTCGGGGACTATTTCAAATTTGCCGTGTTCGGTCCAGATGTCAAGCCCTATAAGTGCCATCCATACCACTCCGAATCCTACCAGCATGATGAGGAGCAAATTAAACAAAATCGGATGCCGCTTCACGAAATTCATCGGCTGATTAGTGGATTTTTTCTGTTCCATAATCTGTCTTCTTAAATTCTCAAACAGGCTTTTTTATGAAAATGCATGCAAAAAGCTAAGGCCGTTTTGAGATATTCGGCCATTCAAGATGCAAACTTACGCAAAAAAAGCGGAGATTGGAGTATGTTTGTCTGTTTTTATATGTCAAAACGAGTTAAAGAGCCCCCGTTTGTCAAAAATAATTTGAATTTTCGTGTTCTATCACGATTAATTGCTAAATTTGCAACTTGAATCATTCTCTATCTTAGAACAGTATGCGTAAATCAATTTATATTGCTTTGTCGGTTCTGGCTTTAGCGTTTACATTTACGTCGTGCGGCGAATATCAGAAGATACTCAAAAGCAACGACAATGATGCAAAGCTTGAATTTGCCAAGCGTGCGTTTGAAAAGAAAAAATATACTCAGGCGGCCACGGTGCTTACTGATGTCGTTACCACCTTCAAGGGTACCAAGCATGCCGAAGAATCGTTGTATCTGCTGGCTTTGAGCCACTACGAAAACAAGGACTACTACAATTCCGGAGCTTATTTCCGCACATATTATAGCCGTTACCCCAAGGGAAAATATGCTGAAATGGCGCGTTTCTACTGCGGTTACGGATACTATCTCGATTCGCCCGAGCCCCAGCTTGACCAGAGCGAGACGGTAAAGGCCATAGAAGAGCTTCAGGCTTTTCTTGACTATTTCCCGAAGAGCGACAAGGTGCCTGTGGCGCAGCAGGCTATATTCGAGCTGCAGGATAAGCTGACGCTCAAGGAACTGCAGAACGCCCAGCTGTACTACAACCTTGGCAACTATCTCGGCAATAATTATGAGTCGGCCGTGGTGGTGGCAAAGAACGCTATCAAGAATTATCCTTACTCCAAATATAAGGAGGAGCTGGAGATGCTGGTGCTTAAATCACGCTTCCAGGAGGCCAGCTATAGCGTAGAGGAGAAGAAGGCAGACCGCTTCCGCGACGTGATTGACGAATATTATTCGTTTGTCAACAACTGGCCTGAGTCGGAGAACCTTAAGGAGGCCGAGAACATCTTCAAGATTGCTCAGAAATACGTAAAAGAATAATAATCAATATACTCAGTAATGGACTACAAGAAATCCAACGCACCTCTTAACACCACAACCCGCGACCTTATCAAAATGTCGGAGGACACGGGCAACATTTACGAAACAGTGTGCATCATCGCCAAGCGTGCCAATCAGATAGCGGGCGAAATGAAGCATGACCTCGAGAAAAAACTTCAGGAGTTTGCGTCGCTCAACGACAATCTTGAGGAAATCTCGGAGAACCGCGAGCAGATTGAGATATCCCGCTACTATGAGAAGTTGCCGAAGCCTACTTTGATAGCTACTCAGGAGTACATAGAGGGCAAGATCCATTTCCGCAATCCGTCGAAAGATAAAAATCTCGACTAATCTTTTGCGTGATTTAATAAAAAGACTTAACTTTGTGCGCCCAAAAATGGGTGTCATATTAAATCAATATTATTAACCACTTTAACTCTCGTAAGAATGCATCTTAATTCTGAAGAAAAAGTAAACATCTTTGAGAAATACGGTAAGGGCAAGACTGATACTGGCTCACCTGAAGCTCAGATAGCATTATTCTCGGTTCGTATTGCTCATTTGACTGAACATCTTAAGTCAAATCACAAAGATTATACTACTGCGCGAGCTCTGAAGGCACTTGTAGGTAAGCGTCGTCGCCTCCTTGACTATCTGATCAAGAAGGACATCAACCGCTACCGCGCAATTATCGCACAGAAGGAGCTTGGTATCCGCAAGTAAGCGACAGTTTGCTTAACGATTACATTAAGAGCCTGCCGGCAAAAGCCGACAGGCTCTTAAATTTTATTAAAAAATGTTTCCGAGGCTCCATTGCAGGGGGTGAAAACGTGCGATAAACTGTAAGCGGAATACGTTCAGCGGTGTTTGCCGTGCAATCCGGGACTGACTGTAACCCGAAAAATTAAGTATAAAAATAACGCGGAAATATTTGCATATTAGATAATTAGTGGCTAACTTTGCGAAGTTTTTGAGAGTAATTGAACGTCAATCTGTCAATATTGCTGATAATCAGCATGATAGGTGGCGTCTGTGCATATAGAAACAACGCAGTAAAATATAAAGAACAACAATTTAAGTAAAACAAACAAACAACTAAGATGCCTACAATTCAGCAATTAGTAAGAAAAGGACGTGTGGCTCTTGAGGATAAGAGTAAGTCACCGGCACTCGACAGCTGCCCGCAGCGTCGTGGTGTTTGCGTGCGTGTCTACACTACTACTCCTAAAAAGCCTAACTCCGCCATGCGTAAGGTGGCTCGTGTAAGATTGACTAACGGCAAGGAGGTTAACTCCTACATCCCCGGTGAAGGCCACAACCTTCAGGAACACTCGATCGTGCTTGTTCGCGGTGGTCGTGTGAAGGACCTTCCTGGTGTTCGTTACCACATCGTTCGCGGTACGCTCGACACAAGCGGCGTGAAAGACCGTACACAGCGTCGTTCCAAGTATGGAGCTAAGCGTCCGAAACCGGGAGCAGCACCCGCCGCTAAGGGAAAGAAATAATTTAATCGCCTGACGGAAAAGCTGAAGAGATAAACAAAACTCAGTTATCAAAACTCTGTTTTTGATTTATTGGACAAAGCAATTTTAAGGTTGAGTAAACGAGGCAAGAGAGCCGAGTTGAAGAAGTTAAAAGCTGCCAAGCAACCAAAAACAAAACAATTTTCAAAACAAAATGAGAAAAGCAAAACCCAAAAAGCGGGTGGTTCTACCCGATCCCGTTTTCAACGACGTAAGAGTGTCGAAGTTCGTCAACCACTTGATGTATGACGGTAAGAAAAACACCTCTTACACTATATTCTATAGCGCACTTGAGACTGTGAAGTCTAAGATGCCCAACGAGGAGAAAACAGCCCTTGAAATCTGGAAGAAGGCTCTCGAAAACATTACTCCTCAAGTTGAAGTAAAGTCTCGCCGTGTAGGTGGCGCAACTTTCCAGGTGCCGACTGAGATTCGCCCTGACCGCAAGGAATCCATATCGATGAAAAATATGATCCTCTATGCTCGCAAGCGCGGTGGAAAAACTATGGCTGACAAGCTTGCCGCAGAAATCGTTGACGCATACAACGAACAGGGAGGTGCATTCAAGCGCAAAGAGGACATGCATAAGATGGCTGAAGCTAACCGTGCGTTCGCACACTTCCGCTTCTAATCTGATTAATGATTCACTAAATCAATATAGATAATGGCAAGTAAATCCCAAAATTTGCAATATACCCGTAATATCGGTATTATGGCTCATATCGATGCCGGTAAGACTACCACATCGGAGCGCATCCTTTTCTATACCGGTCTTACCCACAAAATCGGTGAGGTTCATGACGGTGCGGCCACCATGGACTGGATGGAGCAGGAGCAGGAACGCGGTATTACTATCACCTCCGCCGCTACTACGGCTTTCTGGAAGTATGACGACCAGAAGTATAAAATCAACTTGATTGACACTCCGGGACACGTTGACTTCACAGTGGAAGTTGAGCGTTCGCTTCGTGTGCTTGACGGTGCTGTCGCTACTTTCTGTGCTGTAGGTGGCGTTGAACCTCAGTCGGAAACTGTATGGCGCCAGGCTGACAAGTATAACGTTCCCCGTATCGGTTATGTCAACAAGATGGACCGTTCGGGTGCCAACTTCTTCGAAGTAGTTCGTCAGCTCAAGGAAGTGCTCGGAGCTAATCCCTGTCCGATTCAGATACCTATCGGCGCCGAGGAAACATTCAAGGGTGTTGTCGACTTGATCAACATGAAGGCCGTTTACTGGCATGACGAGGCTATGGGTGCCGACTATACTTTGGAAGAAATCCCTGCCGGACTCGTCGGTGAAGCTGAAGAATGGCGCGACAAGATGCTCGAAAAGATCGCTGAATTTGACGATGACCTGATGGCCAAGTATTTCGATGATCCTTCGACTATCACTGAAGAAGAAATCCGCAAGGCTCTCCGTAAGGCTACGCTCGCAATGGAAATCGTGCCGATGATTTGCGGTAGCTCATTTAAGAATAAGGGCGTTCAGCCCCTGCTCAACGCTGTCTGCGCTTATCTGCCCAGCCCGCTCGACGCAGGTGCGGTTGAAGGCCACTCGGTTGAAGATCCCGGCAAGATCGAGACTCGTGAACCCTCCCCCGAGGCTCCTATGTGTGCCCTCGCGTTCAAGATTGCAACTGACCCGTATGTAGGCCGTCTGTGCTTCTTCCGCGTTTACTCCGGTAACGTAGAGGCCGGAAGCTACGTGCTCAATAGCCGTTCAGGCAAGAAAGAACGTATCTCCCGCCTGTTCCAGATGCACTCAAACAAGCAGAACCCCAAGGAAGAAATCGAGTGTGGCGATATAGGTGCCGGCGTAGGTTTCAAGGATATCCGTACAGGTGATACCCTCTGCGCAGAAAATGCTCCTATTGTGCTTGAAGCTATGGACTTCCCCGATCCCGTTATCGGTATCGCAGTTGAGCCTAAGACTCAGAAGGACCTCGACAAGCTCGGTGTCGGCCTGCAGAAGCTTGCTGAAGAAGACCCGACATTCCGCGTGCAGACCAACGAAGAGACCGGCCAGACCGTCATCTCTGGTATGGGTGAGCTTCACCTCGATATCATTATCGACCGCCTCCGCCGTGAGTTTAAGGTTGAATGTAACCAGGGCCGTCCTCAGGTTACTTATAAGGAATCTATCACTAAGCCCGTTGAACTTCGCGAAGTATTCAAGAAGCAGACCGGTGGTCGCGGTAAGTTCGCCGACATCATCGTACGCGTTGAGCCTGTCGACGAAGGATTTGAAGGCAACCTTCAGTTCGTTGACGAGGTAAAGGGCGGTAACATTCCTAAGGAATACATCCCCTCGATTCAGAAGGGCTTCCAGACCGCTATGAAGAACGGTGTGCTCGCAGGATATCCTGTTGAACAGCTCAAGGTGACTGTAATCGACGGTTCGTTCCACCCGGTTGACTCCGACCAGCTTTCATTCGAGCTTTGCGCTATCCAGGCGTTTAAGAAAGCTTCTGAAAAAGCAGGTCCCGTGCTTCTTGAGCCTATCATGAAGATTGAAGTCGTGACTCCGGAAGAAAACATGGGTGACGTGATCAGCGACCTTAACAAGCGCCGCGGTCAGGTAGAAGGTATGGAGACAAGCCGTAGCGGTGCACGTGTGGTTAAGGCCAAGGCGCCTCTTGCCGAAATGTTCGGTTACGTAACAGCGTTGCGTACCATCACTTCTGGCCGTGCTACCAGCACAATGACCTTCTCCCACTATGCCGAGGTAAGCTCCTCAATCGCAAAGAACGTTCTGACTGAATGCCAGGGCCGAGTAGATTTATTGAAATAATACATTATTACATTAAGCAATATGAGCCAAAAAATCAGAATTAAGCTTAAGTCTTACGATCACAACCTGCTTGACAAGTCGGCTGAAAAGATTGTAAAAGCAGTTAAGGCTACAGGTGCGGTTATCAGCGGTCCTATACCTCTGCCCACCCACAAGCGCATCTTCACTGTGAACCGCTCGACTTTCGTAAACAAGAAGTCTCGCGAGCAGTTCCAGCTGTCGGCTTACAAGCGCCTTATCGACATCTACAATTCAAGCGCCAAAACTGTTGACGCCCTTATGAAGCTCGAGCTTCCCAGCGGCGTGCAGGTGGAAGTAAAGGTTTAAGCCTCTAAGAGAAAGTAACATTAAAAATTTATTTTAACAATCAAGAGAAATGCCAGGATTATTAGGAAAGAAAATCGGAATGACATCCG
>CAJTSJ010000043.1 GCA_910578785.1 uncultured Muribaculum sp.
GCCTCTTCAAGTTCGGCATCATAATCTCTTGAATCGTTATACGCTTTTTCAAGGAGAATCTCTTCATCAGATAGACCAATACCCACATAGGCTTCCTCTCCGTCGGGGAAACGGATATGACGCATATCGTCTACAACTTCCAAGACCTCAAACGGTGCATCGTCCGTTGATTTCTCAAAAGTTGCATTGCTTTCCTCAATACCGGTCACATCCGAGTCCGACTCGGAATATTGCGTCATTGGTACTGATGGCTCTTCAACTGAAACGTGCATTTTTTCACCGTTGGAAGTTTCAGCAATAGCCATGATTTCTCGCCGACGGAAAAGAGTTGAAAGGCGGTTGAACACATCTTCGATTACCGATTGGAAACCGCAATAAAGACCTATTGAGAGGACAAAGAAAACGGCAAAGAGAACATTGCCGGTGAATTCATCAGTGCCGAAACGGGTTATAGCGGCATGGCGACCAAGTAAAGCCATGATGCCACATCCGGCAACAACGGCACACCATATAAAAATTTTGTCCCGGGTAGGGGGAGCAAAGCTCCTCAATCGCGGGGGCGTATTTCTCATAAGCAAACAGTGGATTAAAATTTCACGTCTTTATAGACAATTTAACCCACTGTTTTGTTCGCTCAGTCGACGGTGGATTCTCACACATGATAACTTTCTAATAGCCCTACTTACGTCTATTAGGTCGAAAATAAGGCAATAACAGCTCAAACTACGACTGTTTTGCATCAAATATTATCCTTACTGGAGTTATAATTAAGGTCTAAAAAATACAAGTCCATAACTTGCTGACTTTTCAGCGAAGTTATGGACTATATAAGGCGTGCGAAAAGACGCGGTTAAATCATATCCTTATTTGCATTACTATACTCCTTTTTCTTTTGAATTTCTTGATTCTCTTTTTCTTCTAACATATCACTTCTAAATATTACAACTTTGAGTAAATTACTATGTACAGCTTTTGAGAAATCAAAGAAACATAACTGAATAACTTTATTCCCAGCTTTCCATTCGCTAATGCAAATCCCCTCATTCGATGGTAGTTCCTGATCTTTTGGAGGATTTATTTCATAAATAGGAGAACCATATTTTTGGGAAAATATTTCCTTGACAACTCTAATTTCGTCTAAAATTTCATTGTAGTTTAATTTATTAAACCCATTTATGTCAATGCGATATAATTTATTGTTAACAAAATAGGGCGTTAAATTATAAAAACCAAAGTCGCCAATATGATATCCGTAGACCTCATCATCCTCAAATTGTGACAAGTATTTTTTTTCAATCTTTTTATACTGCATATCCGATATTCCGAAATTAAGTCCCTTCAAAATCTCGTTTTCAGTTTGAGGGTCTTTTGTAACATCATATTTTCCGACGAAGTCGGATATTTCGCCAACTTTTACAACCGTTGATGATGCAGGCGTTTCTTTAGCATCTTCTGTTGTATTATGTGCACTATCTTTTGAGGCATTTTGACAGGAATAAAAACCAATGATAAGCAAAGATATTATAAGGGGATATATTTTATTCATTGAAATATAATTTTGATTTATGCAAAGTTAAATATTTACATTGGAATATGTATAACGATTTGGCGACAAAAATACATTGAGTTTTAGTTTGTTGACACGGAAGATGCAGCAACCGCGAATCTTGCGGTATTTATTGGAGTAAAGTATATTTACTTTTTTCCAACCTCCGTAAAAATTGTATCGCGGAGTTTTATAGGATGGTCAGAGATACCCTTCTGCCAAGACCTTCAAAGATTCGGAAGAGGGTGTTGAGCTGGACATCGGCTTTGCCGTTTTCCAGCCGGGAGATATAGGTTTTCTTAGTACCTATACGCTCTGCGAGCTGCTGTTGTGTAAGTCCGGCTTTGAGTCGTTCTTCCTTTAAGGTCTCCGCCAGACAGAAAGCCACTGCGTCAGCATCAAACTGCTCACGCTCGGGGGTACCGGGTTTGCCATATTCCGCATCAAGAAGCTCGTCGAAAGTCTGAGCGTTCATGATGGCTTCTTTTTTTGTCTTATCCATTTTCTTTTTCATTGAAGTATTCTTTCATTAATTTCTTTGCTCGCTCGATTTGTTGTTTCGGGGTTTTCTGAGTTTTCTTCTGAAAGCCATTGAAGAGAATCACAAGAGAACCCTCGTCAAAGCAACAGAAGATTCGGAATATATTACTTCCGACTTCTACACGGATTTCATATAATCCGTCTGCGCCTTCCATGTTTTTGAGGATTGTCTTTGGAACTCTATCCACAGTCCTGACAACATTGATACAGTAGTTTATCTTACGTCTTACTGCATCAGTCTGAGCCACATAGAACTCTTTGAAGTAGTCCTTGTATAGCTTTATGGTTCGATTTGCCATATCCTTCTTATACAACCGCAAAGTTAACTAAAAAGTTTACTTTGGCAAAATTATTTTTGAGTTATTTAAGAGAGATCGAGTTGGCGGCATCGCGCTTTTTCTGATTCACGACTTCGGCATAGATCTGAGTCGTAGCCACGTTTTTATGCGTAAGCATCTTACTGACGGTATAGATGTCGGTACCGTTGGTTATCAGCAACGTAGCATACGTGTGGCGCAATCCGTGAAAGGTGATTTTCTTCTTGATGCCGGCATCTTTGAGCCATTTCTTGAACGGTTCGCGGGTGTGGGCGCGACTCAGTCCTTTGAATACCATTCCTCGACCTTGTTCGCCGCAATAAGACAGGGCCTCATCGCTCAATGGCAATGTTGCCTGCGTCTTGGTCTTCTGGGTACGGATGCGCATACAATACCCACCGTCGGGTGACAGTTCGATATTCTCCCAACGGAGTTGCAGTATGTCGCTGATGCGAAGACCGGTCATGCAGGCGAAAAGAGAAGCGCGTTTCAGGACATCTACTTTGCAGGGTGTGGCGGCAAGGCGTTTCACCTCCTCGATTTCGAGATAGTTGATTTTTGGTTCCTCCCAGTCGATGCGGTCAAGGTAGTCATTGACTTTCTCACGGAGCCAACCTTCTTTGTATGCCAGTTTTAGCAGAGCGCGGAAGGTTGACCAATATCCGGCGGCAGAGTTGCGTGATATGATATTGCCGGACTGCTTGACGCGGATTTTAAGAATGTATGTGCGGAAGTCGTTGCACAGTCCTATGGTCACGTCTTTCATCAGACATCTGCCATTGCAGAAGTCCTTAAAATGCTTATACACGATTTCCCATTTCTGATATTTCTCTTTGGTCTTGCTCTCGAAATATTCAAGGAAGTCTGCCTGCTTCTTTGTCCGGTCAAGAAACCCGAATTCTTCATTGATGATTGCAAGTTCACGGGTGGCCCGGATGCCCCGGGCTTTGAGCATGATTTCCTCATTGTAGTCAAGCTCGAATTTGTCTTTCGGGTTGCCGATGAGATAGAGGCCGAGGAACTCACGCCGCGACATTTTCTTGATGTGCGGATTCCAGATTGGCGGGTAGTAGTCGAGGTAGAGCGACAGTTTGCCGCTGCGCAGTTTTTCTTTACGGAGAGTAACTTTGGTGATGGTTGCAGATTCCATATTATTCTGTTTTTAGATTTATAATGTGCAAAGGTAAAAGGTGGTTGTTCGGTGAGAAAAATCACCGGATTATAACTGAATCTCAGGGTTGAACAACGCCTCTAACTCTTTGGCGTTCAACTTGACATACTTACCACAACGGAGCTTGGTTATCTTGTATGTCTTGACGTAGTGATACAGCTGGTCACGTGTCAGAGAGTATTTTCCCATGGCTTCAGGCACTGAGATAAACTCAACATCCTCGGCTGATTTGGCTCCTTTTGCCACATCGAAGTGATATTTGGAGTAATAGACTTTCGGGCCCTCTTTGCGCTTCGGAATACCGATTTTGGAGACCAGCGAGTAAATCGCCGAGAGAGTCATGCCATACTTGGATTGAATATCCTCCACCGAATACCACTCCGTAATTTCCGGATTCTCTTTTCTGGCTGAGAAAAGTCGGTCGATATGGCTTTTGCTGAAATAAGCCTTGCCCCGAAGAATGGTCTTCGGAACATTATTCTCGGCAACGACCTTATATATCCACGAATCCTTTACGCCATACTTCTCCCGGATGTCGGCACGGGTATAGAACTCGTTTATCGTTTTCTTTTCATTGGATTCCCTCTTTTTGTATGGGGAGCCATCGAGCATTTTGTCTATACTATCACGCTTAATAAGTGTCAGGCGAGAACTAAGTTTGGCAGCCACCAAATCACCACGATAAATCAGTTTATATACACCCTGCCGGGTCATACCTAGTACTTGCGCTGTTTCTGCGACTGTCAAATAATCTTTCTCATTGATAGCAGATATTTTTGAGGGCACAGCTGAGTTTGCCAGTTGTATCTTCTGCTGTCTAATACGCTCCTTATAGGAGTGTTCCGCACATCGCTTCGAGCAGAAACGAGTGACGGTTGTTTGAGCGGTGAATTGTTTGCCACACCACTCACAAGTTTTCTCAATTCTAATGTTGCTACTCATTTCATTTGTGGAGATTTCTCCGTTGTTTGTAAATGTTCGTAAACCATTGTCAACCATTGTCAACTTTCTCCACCACCTTGCTGACGCTTGGGGTGAAATGAGTCGCTGTCGTACAAAATCCGTACAAAATAGTGCATAAAAACGCCTAACACTGACAGTTATCAGCATTAGGCGTTCTTGTAAGAGTTAAGTTTTATCGTTCAGTAACAGTCAATTACTATCAATATAACGCATTGATAATCAATTAGTCATTTGCCGATGCAGAAGCGAGAGAAGATGGTGGTGAGGATGTCCTGGGTGGTGATTTCGCCGGTGATTTCGCCGAGGTAGTGAAGCGCGAGGCGGATGTCCTGGGCTATGAAGTCGCCGGAGATGCCGGCTTGGAGTCCGTCTAAAACTCGGGCGAGGGCTTCCGTCGCGTTGACGAGTGCTTCGTAGTGGCGGGCGTTGGTGACCATCACGTCGCCTTCGGCTATCTGTGAAATGCCTGATGCATCTACCAATGCATCTCTCAGTCCGTCCATCCCCCGCCCTTCTTTAGCTACGAGATTGACTGTCCTCGCTTCTGAAAAGCGCATGAATCCTTCTTCCGGCTTTCCGACAGAATCCGCACTATGACCTTCGATGTCGCGCAAGCCTGCATCCGATTTAGCATTATCTCCCAACGAGACGCTACTGCACAGCGGGACACCGCCTACAAAGGAACTGTCAAGCAAATCCACTTTATTTCTTGCAATTATCAGCTTATGGTCAGGCGTAAGGCGTTCTGATATCTTTTCCCACACTGAATCATTGCGGCTCTCGTCCGAGCAATCCACTACCCAGACAACAATCCTGGCCTTATCAAGCTCCGACAGTGCGCGTTCTATGCCGAGCGCCTCCACCTCGTCGGTGGTCTGGCGCAATCCTGCGGTGTCGATTATTCTGAACAGAACGCCCCCTATCTCCATCGTGTCTTCGATAGTGTCGCGCGTGGTTCCGTGTATGTCGCTGACTATCGCCCTGTCTTCATGAAGGAGCTGGTTGAGTATGGTAGACTTGCCTGCGTTGGTAGCACCTACGATAGCCACCGGCACACCGTCCTTTATAGCCGATCCGGCAGCAAACGAGTCGGCAAGCTTCCGCGTCAGAGACAATATGCCGTCGGCCAGCAAAGCAAGCTTGTCGCGCGATGCAAACTCGACCTCCTCCTCTGAAAAGTCAAGCTCCAGTTCCAACAACGACGAAAGCTCCAACAGACGTTCGCGAAGCTCCCGCAGACGCGACGAAAAATGGCCCCTCATCTGACTGACTGCCAGACGATGGGAAGCCCTCGAGCTTGATGCAATCAAGTCGGCCACTCCTTCGGCTTCGGCCAGGTCCATACGGCCTGACGCAAAAGCGCGGCGAGTAAATTCGCCCGCAACGGCCATACGGCATCCGCATCTGATCAAGCGGTTGACTACCTGACGCTGTATCCACTGAGAACCATGAACCGAAAGCTCGACCACATCTTCGCCCGTAAACGAACGTGGCGCGCGAAACACAGTAGCGACACACTGGTCCAGCACCTCATCATCATCGCCTGTGACCGTGCCGAGATGTGCCGTATGGCTGTCGACATCCGACAACCTACGCCCCCGCCAAATCTTGTCAACAATAGCCACTGCGTCACGGCCGCTCACACGAACCACAGCAATGCCCCCCACTCCATGCGGAGTGCTTATGGCGCATATCGTATCTTCCGACTGATCTACAATCATAATTCAGCTAAAACTTACGGTTTCAAAGTACTCCAATAGTTAAAATTGCACTGCGACTCCACGGCATTCTCCACCTCGTCGGGGAGTGCGCTGAAGAAGTCATGGCCGGTCAAAGCTTCGACTTCGTCAATCGACACGGCAGCCTTCTGCATACCGCCCGCCACCTTACCATTGTTCATTATGAATCCGATGCCGCGCGGAGGATTGCTGTATGGCGACAATATCACCTTAAAGAAGCGTTCAGGCACGACGACGTGCGAATCCCCGATAGTCTCCGTAAGCTTGTCGGTAAGCACCGGCCCGGCCACTATCACTATAGCGCTGTCGGCCTGCGCCCACACACGGCATTTCTCTTCAAGCGTTCGCCACGCCCCCGAATTGAGCGAGTTAAGCTGCGGACAGATGTTGGTCATATAAAACGACTCGTCCATAGCCTTCTTACTCCACTTCATATCGCCTGCCGGAGCCATATGTCCGCGGTCATATCCCGAATAGGAATAGTCCCATGGGTCGGCGCACCCGGGCACACTCTCATCAGTCACAAACTTCTGCGTTCTCGGAACGTCACCCGCCGTCTCCTCGCGGGTAAGCTCCCACGCCACCCAGTTTGGCACATGCGCCCTCGGATTAAACGACACATTCATTCCCGTATAATCCACCAGATACTCAGCCGCGCCGGGATCTGTGACCACCCGGTCAAGACCGGCTATATGCGAGACCGGCTTATCGACAGCCCCCTCATCGTCGGGATGCGAACAGCCCGACAGGTTTCCTGCGGTCGAAATCACGGCAAACAATGCCACAACCAAAAATCCGAGCATATAGGCCTTAGCCTTGAGGGGTATGCCCGCCCCACCCCTTTTCGCCCTACGTGCAGTCCGTTTACCGGAACCTCCGCGGCGGTTTCTATTCTGTTTCATAAGCTTATTTCAATAGTTTAAATAATCCCGCCTCATCAGTACCATTGCAACCGTCGGCAGGAATCCGATACAAAATTACTCAAAACCTCAGACATCCGGAACATTTCGACAAACTCAATCGCGAATTTTGCGGTCAATCTTCCGCACAGTCATACTTTCTAAGACCATTACTGAAAATAACGCGCATATTGTCGGCGAGCGACTGAGGCGACAACACCTTTACGCCGTCGCCGAAGGTAAGCAACTGCGATATGAATTCCCGGTTGACCACCACCTCCAGTTCAAAAGTCATCGAGCCGTCGGCACGGTTCTTCTCCACCAGACGTTGCGAAGCATGCAGAGGTTTGGTCAGTATGTAGCTTGCCTGCGAATTATCGGCTCTCAACACTACCGCGCACTTTTTCAGCCCGGGATGCTTTGTCACCCCTACCACGTCACAAAAGAAATCGTCACCAAAATCCGGATTATCCTTATACGGGATGTCCGGACATGCATGGAAACCGACCATACGGTCCAGCGCGAGATTAAACAGCTTCATGTCGCCAGCTCTCGAACCGAACAGAAACCACCGGTTGCGGTACTCCTTCAGCAGATGCGGAAACAGGATGTAAGTCACCGGTCTGCGGGCGTTAAACGAGCGATAGCTGACGCTCACCGTCGTGCGCGAAGCTATCATGTCGTAGAGCGGATTCAGGTGTTCCAGTCCCTTCAGATTCGGATTGCGTTCAAAGTCCACTATAGGCCGGCGGCTTTCCGCCGACGCAACCTTGTCCTGAAGTCGGCTGACCACGTCGGCCATGTCATGGTAGCGGTCAAATTCGTCAAACTGCCTCAACAGGTCAATCGTGCGGTTAAGTATGTCGACGTCGTGCTGCGACAACGGACGGTTGCTTATGCTGTAGTCCGGATCGGCATACCGGTAATATCTCCGGTCATATACCTCGATGGGAGCCTCATAGCCCAGACGGTCGGAACGCATCATCTGGATGTCGAGCTGCACCGTGCGCACACTCACATTGTCAGGCCGTCCCTCATACTCATACAGAGCGTCGCTGCATGCGTCAACAAGATCCTGCAGTGTCCATCGTCGCCCAGTATTGCGCAGACAGCGGTCAATGGTGCGGTACCGCAGTAAAGCGTTCTTATTCTGTGCCATTTAAAGATTTTTCCGCTAAAATACAACTTTTCACCCAACTACGCAAAATCATTGCGCAACAGACCCCGTAATTTGCATCACAAACAAAAAAACCGACAATAATCATGACTACAGAAATCATTAACAACGTAATAGTAAAAAACTGGGCCGTAAGCATCGACGAACATGCACGAAAGGAAGTGGAAAACCTCTGCCTCCTCCCCTTCATACACCACCACATCGCCCTCATGCCCGATGCCCACGGAGGCAAAGGCATGCCCATCGGCGGAGTGCTCGCCACCAAGGGCGTTGTAGTGCCAAACGCCGTAGGAGTCGACATCGGATGCGGCATGTGCGCCGTCAAGACCAATGTTCGCGTCGACAGCCTCACTCCCGACATAATCCGCAAACAATTGCTCCGAGGCATCCGCCGGCAGATACCTCTCGGCCGCGACCACCACAAGCAGAAGCAGGACGAGAAGTTCATGCCTCAGGGATTCGACACCGACTCCATGCATGTAGTCTCCCGGCAACTCGTCTCGGCCATGAAGCAGGTAGGCACCCTCGGCGGTGGCAACCACTTCATCGAACTCCAGCGCGACGACGAAGGATGGCTGTGGATAATGATCCACTCCGGCTCACGCAACCTCGGCAAGCAGGTGGGTGAATATTACAACGACAAGGCCGACGCGCTCAACCGCCGATGGTACTCCATGGTTCCACCCGACATCAACATGCCGTTTCTTCCGCTCCGCACCGACGAATTCCGCCAATACTGGGCCGAAATGGAATATTGCGTGGCATTCGCGCTCTGCAACCGCTCCCTGATGATGAACCGCATAATGGAAGTCATTGCCGACACTGCAGCCGGCGCAGAATTCGAGCCGATGATCAACATAGCCCACAACTACGCCGCGTGGGAAGAGCATTTCGGCGAAAACTGCATCGTACACCGCAAGGGAGCCACGCTCGCCCGTACCGGCATGGTCGGCATAATCCCCGGTTCGCAGGGCACATGCTCATACATCACCGAAGGGCTTGGCAACCCCGAATCGTTCATGTCATCCTCGCATGGAGCAGGCCGCCGTCTCTCGCGCACGGAAGCCCGGCGCGAACTCTCGCTTGAGGAAGAGGTAGCACGCCTCGAACGTGCCGGCGTTATCCACGCCATACGCTACGAACAGGACCTTGACGAAGCCGCCGGCGCCTACAAAGACATCGATGAAGTCATGGCCGCCCAGTCCGACCTCGTGCGGATCCGCACCCGCCTCACCCCCATAGCCGTCATCAAAGGCTGACCCCATGGACAGCGGGTGCGTATTAAAAAATGTAGAGGTGACGATGGGAGCTGGTGAAAAGAAAATATGACAGGGTGATTTCTCTTTTGCCATGCATATATTTATAGATTTGGTTTAACATAGATGTATATATAAGACTGAGCTAACTTATTTTTCGCTAGTCTATTGACATAAACCGCAAAATGTTGTAACTTTGCGGTTGATTGGGAGAAGTCCCATCACGGAATTTTGATAATTAAGAAGCGTTATGCTTATCTCTTGAGAGTGGAAACCTGAGAAACTTCGACAGAGCAAGAGTAGCATAGTGGTTCTCACGCTACGGCGTGGGCTGCTATTGTTACATCTGCTCACAGGCTTTCTCAGGGCCTCCATTCTAAGACGTGGCATTGCAGTTCCACGCTTCGTGTTTTTAATTAGTCTGCTTAAGGAGTTGCAAGTAGAACAATATCATCCAATCGAAAACCTGCGATATGAAAACGAAATCCTTGATTATAACTTTTGTTGCCTTTATCGGGTTATGTTCTTGTGGAAAATCCAAAGAAGAAAAGGCTCAAGAAATGGCGGCTAATTACCTTAAAGGTGTTTTATATCATTTTGATAGTTATGAACAACTACAAACAAAAGTTGATAGTTCTTTTGTTGCGCTATCAACAGACAAGGAGGCAATTGAACTCACATTGGATATGTTGAAACTTTTCAACTCTGCGCAGGAATATGCAGATAAAGTCGAAAGAGCAGAAAGTTCTATGGAGATATGGTCTCCAAACGGATATTCATCGGCATATAGTAAAGGAGAGTACCGCAGGGCAAAAGAAGAACGAGATAATAATCAACAACGTCTGGATAAGACAAAAGACCGAATTCAAAATCAATTCTCCAAGATTAAAAGCAGACAGTCTTATTTGGAGGCGGAAGCGCCTTTGAAAATGGGGGATTTTGATGGCTGGAAAGTCTATCATAAATTCAAGAGCCTCAATGGAACAGGGACAGTTGACCTTTTTGGTGAATATGTTTTCTTTTGTGATGAGGACTTTAATGAGAGGTCCGCATATTCAAAAGAAGATTATGACGTAATCGCCAAAATTATGACGATTATTTCATCATCGGATGATGTTTCAGAGATGATTGAGAAAGCGCAAGATGAAATTTACTAATTTAACGGACAATCATGATAATCAAGAAGCGTCCCGTTATCACTTGGTTGCTTAATCCTGATACTCCGGGGTTTCAAGAAGGATTAACATTTGCTGCACCAAAAAGATTTGTGAATTACGAGATTCTCAATGAAGAGTTGAAGCATCTGAAAGATATCCGGGAGATGAAACCTAATTGGGGATTACCTGAGCTTGTAATGCCTTCTTTTGAGAGGGTTATGGAGAAAAGTGCTCCAGCCTTTGAGAGAATTATGCCGGACCTATTCAAAGAGTTTAGCGAAACTGATGAATGCGGTATTCTGATATTGAGGAATAATGAAACATTGGTTTTTGGATTTGGCGATGGACAGCTGAATATTTGGTTCTTTAATGAACAAAATGGTCATAGTGTCTTCCTCTTTTCTGCCGGATATGAATATGCGGAGGGTCAACCTAAACTTTTGATGACGGATTCTATTCTATATGATGACAATTTGTTGTCTGGCACAATTCAAAATCGCATAAATGAGATTGGAATTCGACTTCGTTTCATTGCAATATATTTGGCCGTCAAAAAATATGTAAAGGTTGAGACAGTGATTATCCCTCAAGGCACATATACTGCTGTTGAAGGAACTCCACTTGAATATGTCGAAAAGAAGAAAGTCGTAAATCAGACCGGACAGGAAGTCATAGTTATGGATTCCAAATGGTTTCGCAAAATAATAAACGACAACAATATTCCTGTCAGAGGTTTCTTTCGTATGCAGAATAAGAAAAATACTGATGGCGAATGGTACAAAGAACGAATTTTTGTCGATCCATTTATCCGCCACGGCTATCACCGAAATGCAAAAATTGAAGATGACATATAACGATAATAAATAATGTTTTATGAAAAAATTCTTGTTCTTTTTTATGTCTGTGCTTTCTTTTATTTCAATTCAAGCACAATCCAAGGATTCACAAATGGAAGTGCAATCTCTTGTTCATAGGGTTGATTCTCTTGAACATGAGTTATCATATCTTAAATTGACATACGAACTTTATACTCTGAATTCAGACATAATAATGTTTGCAAATGAATTATACACGAAATCTATTGCAATTCAATTAAACTTATATAATCGAAATTTCAATTCTAAATTAGGCAATTCATATCAACAATATTACGAATCATGTCTACGTAAAAAACAATCCATTTCGGGTTTAATTGAGGCAAAGAAAAGATTCTTTACTCTGAAAGTAATCACATATCCTTACTCCGAAAGTGAATTGAATACTTTAATGGCAAGTTATAACGTAATTGATGATGCTTATGACTCTTTGAAGCAATCTATGAATATGTTGAAAATTACAGTTGATGCATATAAGGAACTAATGTGATTATTCATCAAATTCCAAAGGTTTACATTTGGCTCATTCGGGATATTTTCAGCGTTGACTTGTCAATGCGGCTCAGAAAATCCCCTAATAGGCTAAGGAATTTCCGTGTCGCTCCTGCACGGATGGGACTGTTGTACCGGGTATAGTGGTTTCCCATTGTACCCGGTGTAATGATTACAGTGGGTATGATCTGACTTGCTGTTGCAACGTGGAAAGTATACAACGTTAAATCATCGACTTTCGAGGCCCTCATCCACAAACTTTTCAGAGCAGTCCAATTACAGATAACCGTCGACGGACATAAACCCCAGGAATGGTTTGTAGTTCCACTAATGGCCATCGAAGATGCCGTGCATGCGATTGTCTCGGGTTATGCCATTGAATATAATCCTCAGTTCCGACAAATTGTCCGCATATAGGAGCCTGCCCTTTACATTGCTTTAACATCCAGCCATGCGCGCGGATTCACAGACGACGGAGACTTCATCGTGCATGACATCGAGGCAAGGTGATATGCATAATTATTTAACATTTATATACACTTTGCTATTATCGTTCAAAAATTCACACTTTAACGCTAATATTTTTAACCGGAACAGCTAAATTAATAATAAGAATTCGTTAACTTTGCAGTCGAAACGAAATTTGTTTTTAGTGAGATTTTGATTCATTTTTACCAGTCAATGCTGATTTGCATTGACCTTTAAGTATATAGATGCTTGTGTCCATCATAAAAAGTATAGCCGGCGGACATGCGGCGAATGCCCCTGTACCGTTTCAAAACTTTTAGGATAAAAAGGGTGTTAATATATTAAATTTTTATGTTTCACTCTAAACTATCAAAAAAAATGATTAAAGCTATGATTATCGCCGGTTGTGGCGGATTTATTGGAACGTGCGGACGTTTTCTTATCGGTAAATGGGCCAGTGGCATGTATCATGGAGCATTCCCGATGGGGACGTTTTTGGTAAACATCATAGGCTGTTTCATCATAGGACCGTTCTTCGGTCTGCTTGAACGCGCCCATGTGATGACCCCCGGTGAGAATGTGCTTTTAATCACCGGCTTCTGCGGAGGCTTCACGACATTCTCGTCATTTGCCGACGACATGTGGGTGCTCGGTTCGAAAGGCGATTGGGTCACATTTGCACTTTATTTAGGATTAAGCGTTGTGCTTGGCGTACTGCTCGTATGGGGCGGACGTGCGCTTATCCGATAGAAATATTTTTAATAAACTACAATTATGCAGAAAGTTACTAAAGAGATGGCCCTTGACTATCATCGCGAGGGCAAACCCGGAAAAATTGAAGTGGTACCTACCGTACCCTATTCTTCGCAACAGGACCTTGCCCTCGCCTATTCACCCGGCGTGGCATATCCGTGCAAAGAGATTGAACAAAACCCTAAGGATGCCTACGAATATACAAACAAAGGCAATCTGGTGGCCGTCATTAGTAACGGGACTGCAGTTTTAGGACTTGGCGATATCGGCGCACTCGCCGGAAAGCCTGTAATGGAGGGCAAAGCCCTTCTCTTCAAGATATTTGCGGGTCTTGACTGCTTCGACATCGAAGTCAATGAGAAAGATCCGCAAAAATTCATCGACATCGTAAAGGCACTCGCCCCAACATTCGGAGGCATCAACCTCGAGGACATAAAGGCTCCCGAATGCTTCGAAATCGAACGTCGCCTGAAGGAGGAATGCTCCATCCCCGTAATGCACGACGACCAGCACGGAACCGCCATCATATCGGCCGCGGGACTCCTGAACGCGCTTGAAATCCAGGGTAAGGAAATCGACAAAGTGCGACTCGTGGTCAACGGAGCCGGAGCGGCGGCCGTCAGCTGTACGCGCCTGTATATGGCGCTCGGTGTCAGAAAGGAGAATATCGTGATGTGCGACTCGAAGGGAGTTCTGACCACCCGACGCACAGGGTTGAACTCGCAAAAGCTCGAATTTGCCACCGACCGCGACATCACCACCCTCGAAGAGGCCATGAAGGACGCCGACGTGTTCCTCGGACTGTCGGTGAAGGATGTGGTCACCCCTGAGATGCTTAAATCGATGGCGCCAAAGCCAATAGTATTCGCGCTGGCCAATCCCGACCCGGAAATAGCCTACGACCTGGCTATGGACTCGCGCGACGACCTGATTTTTGCCACCGGACGTTCAGACTATCCCAACCAGATAAACAACGTGCTGGGATTCCCTTACATATTCCGTGGAGCGCTCGACTGCGGAGCGACAAGCATCAACGAGACTATGAAACTCGCCGCCGTAAAGGCAATAGCCGAACTGGCCAAAGAGCCGGTTCCCTCCGTTGTCAACTCGGCCTACGGCATGTCTAACCTACGCTTCGGACGCGAATACATACTTCCGAAACCCCTCGACCCCCGCCTTATCACTTCCGTAGCCCCCGCCGTAGCGCGCGGAGCCATGGAATCAGGCGTGGCGACACGTCCGATAACCGACTGGGACGCATATAACGAAAAGCTGCGCCAGCTGATGGGCCACGACACCAAGATGATGAAGCGTCTGACCCAGACCGCACAGCAGAATCCCAAACGTGTGGTATTCGGCGAAGCCAACACCGACAACATGCTCCGCGCGGCGGTCAACGCCTACCACGACGGTGTGTGCATACCAATCCTGCTCGGCAACGAGGAGATGATCGAAAAACGAGCAAAACGACTCGGAATAGACATCGAAGGCATCGAAATCGTCAATCTTCGCCACGACCGCGAAGCCGAGCGTCGAGCCGAATATGCATTGCGCCTTGCCAAAAAGCTTCAGCGCGAAGGCATGACATATAAAGAGGCTCTTGAGCTGATGTTCGACCGCAATTACTTCGGCATGATGATGGTCGAGAACGGCGATGCCGACGCTATGCTTGCCGGCACATATTCCGGCTCTCATACCCCGCTTGAAATTGCAAGCAAGGTAGTAGGCATCCGTCCTTCGTTCAAACACTTCGCGGCCATGCACATCCTCAACACAAAACGAGGTGTCTACTTCATTGCCGACACGATGATTAACCACGCTCCGGATGAAGACGCACTGTTCGACATCGCCCGCCTGGCGCGCTATTCAGTCGAATATTTCGCCCACGACCCCGTCATGGCCATGGTGTCCTACTCCAACTTCGGAGCCAACAAGGACGAAGAGCCCCGTATGGTCCACCGCGTCGTGGAGCGCCTGCACGAAGCATTCCCCGACATGCCCGTCGACGGCGAAATGCAGGTTCACTACGCAATAAACAAGGACGTGCGCGACGAAAACTTCCCGTTCTCGAAGCTGAAAGGACGCGACGTCAACACCCTGATATTCCCGAACCTGACCGCATCCAACACTGTCTACAGAATGATGCTCTCCATGGGTCTGGCAGAGGCTGTAGGACCGATCCAGATGGGTTTGAACAAGCCCGTACACTTTATCAACGTCGACTCGCCGGTAAGAGACATCGAAAATCTTGCCACGATAGCCGTTGTCGATGCGGCCGTACTTGAAAAGGTCGGCAACGCACACGATGTCAAATATTAAGAGTACGCTATAAAACGGACTCTCAGAGCCTATTAAACTAAACAACAGCAACTAATATGCGACTAAACGGAAGACGAGAAAGTTCAAACGTTGAGGACAGGCGCGGACGCAGTGGCGGACGGCTTCCCGGCGGACTGGGTTCGCTAAGCGGACTTGGCGGCCTCGGCGGATTCAAGAAAGGCGGTCTCAGCATCGGAGCTATCATAGTGATAGTTATAGCCACATGGATATTCGGCGGCGACCTATCGTCGATATTCGGCGGAGGATCGCCCCTGCTCAACAACGGCACCGCCACCGAAACCAGCTATACGCCCACGGCCGAAGACGAGGAACTCGCCCGCTTCTCACGCCAGATTCTGGCATCTACCGAAGATGTCTGGACGCAGGAATTCGAGAAGATGGGCAAGACCTACCGCGCACCCACCCTTGTGCTGTTCACCGGAGCCGTGGAGAGCGCCTGCGGGCAGGCCACGTCGGCAGTAGGCCCGTTTTATTGCTCCGGTGACGAAAAGCTCTACATCGACCTCGACTTTTTCCGCACCATGCGTCATAACCTGGGTGCCGACGGCGATTTCGCCTACGCCTACGTGATAGCGCATGAGGTCGGACACCATGTCCAGCATCTGCTCGGCATACTCGAATCCGGCCATTCGCAGATGGCGCAGATGAGCAAGACCGAAGCCAACAAGACCAGCGTGCGGATTGAACTCCAGGCCGACTTCCTTGCCGGAGTATGGGGCTATCACGAAAATCAGCTGTTCAATTCGCTTGACGACGGCGACATCGAAGAAGCCATAAACGCGGCCTCAAAAATCGGGGACGACATACTTCAGCAACAAGGTCAAGGATACGTAGTGCCTGACGCATTCACACACGGACGCGCCGACCAGCGCATGAAGTGGCTGAAACGCGGACTTTCCACTGGCGACTTGAGTCTGGGCGACACGTTCTCTCCCAGATACGAACAATTATAGGCATAAGGAGAATCTAATTGGTCAAAAAGTCTAATTATTTGGATTTTTGACCAATTATTTTTATTTTTGCTTAAACCACTGCCATATTTAGGCATCTTATCAGATAAAGATTATCCGATTATGAACAGAATTATTCGATTAGTAGCATTAGCAACCACTTGTCTGGCTTTGGCCGTACCTCAAGTAGATGCACAGCACACCAACACAAACCGTGGACGTGGCGGAGGCAACTCGCATTCGACAACAACAACACAGCAAAGTCGTCCGTCGAACTCACGTTCAGGCAACCGCACTTCACCGTCGCGTTCGGGAGGAAATTCCAAGCGTCAGCCGTCACGTACATCCAATAACCGAAATTACCGTCCGGAAGGGAACAAAAATAATGGCAATAAAAACAACGGCCAGGCCACACGTCCAAACAATAACCACGGAAGCGTAGGCAACTACCGGCCTGGAGGAACCACAAACAACGGTGGCAACAACCAGGGAACACGTCCCGGTGGAAACGGCAACAATAACAACTACCGGCCGGGGGGAACCACAAACAACGGCGGCAACAACCAGGGAACTCGCCCCGGCGGCAACGGCAACAATAACAACTACCGGCCGGGGGGAACCACAAACAACGGCGGCAACAACCAGGGAACTCGCCCGGGGGGTAATAACAACTACCGACCGGGGGGCGACAACCATCGTCCGGGCAACGGATGCAACCACGGAACACACCCCGGCGGGAACCATCGTCCGGGCAACAATGGATGGAACCGCCCGAACCACGGAGGCCACCGTCCGCCCACAATAGCTCCGCCGGTAAGACCGCACCGCCCGCATCACCACGCATGGCGTCCACCCGTACCTCCCCCACATTGGCGTCCGCGCCCCCACGCTCCGGTACTGTCGTCCATATTGGGCATCACATTCGGCACGGCTATCGGACTGTCAATCGACATGCTGGTAAACTCAGGCTACGTGGTCGACGGATACGGATCCAACGTTGTCTATCTGCGCAACGTCAGAGAAGCCAATTATATGTGGCCCGATGCTACATTCTACTACGGACCCAACGGAGGATTTGACCGTTCGGAATTCTTATATTCCACACCCTATCCCGATCCGATGCGCTACAACATGCTTTACAACTCGTTTGTAAACACGTACGGACCGCCCCTGAACGTAATAAACGGAGCCGCCACATGGTTTGCCCCCAACCGCGGATACATAACACTGCAATACAATCGGCAACAATCGCTTGGAGGCCAGTTCCGCTTCTTCACGACACTGACATTCGGATTATAAATCATAGCATCGTCCACCTCGGAAATCGCGGTGGACGGTGTCTTTTATGAATGTTGGCATAAAGTTGCTAACTTTGCACTCTATTTCAGTCTCCTCAACTATTTATTTCAATTGCAGGATAAGTAAACCGTCGGTTTTATCCGTATATATCAGACGGATGTTTATCTGCAAATAATCAAAATGGAAAAATGGACACATTTAAAGAAGTATCAGAGAACTATACTCTGCCCGAAGCCATACGCGAAGCCCAAAGATGCCTCCACTGCAAAGTACCGGGATGTAAGAAAGGATGCCCGATAAGCAACGATATTCCACAGTGGATAGCAGAACTGGCCAAAGGAAATTTCGGCAACGCAATGTCGATAATCAACTCCCGGAGCAACCTGCCGGCAGTTTGCAGCCGCGTATGCGGACACGAACGCCAATGCGAAGGCAACTGCGCGCTCCGAAAGTCGGGCAAACACATCAACATAGGCAAACTCGAACGCTTCGTTGCTGACTTCGACAGCGACGCAGGCCTGTCGCACGAAGCCATACCTGAAAAGTCAAGAGGTTCTGTGGCCGTAATTGGAAGCGGGCCGGCCGGACTCACCATTGCCGGAGACCTCGCACGCCAGGGTTTCCGGGTCGAGATATTCGAGATGGAGCCTGAACCCGGAGGCGTGTTGATGTTCGGAATTCCCGAATATCGCCTGCCCAAAGAGGTGGTAAGGCGCGAAATCAAGAAAATCGAAAATCTCGGTGTACAATTTCACCTCAACACCACCATCGGACGCGACTTCACTGTCGACGACCTTTTTGCCGAAGGTTTCGACGCCATATTTATCGGGACAGGCACAGGCAAACCGAAAAAGCTCAGCATACCGGGAGCCAATCATGCCGGAGTTCGTCAAGCCATATGGTTTCTGCGCCGGGTAAGCTTGTTCCAGTCTGGAAGCATCGACCGCAAAGAAGTGGTGGTAGGCAACGGCGACAAGGTAGCCGTCATCGGCTGTGGGAATACGGCTATAGACGCGGCGCGCACCGCCATCCGCATGGGTTCGTCGGAAGTGACGGTAATCTACCACCGCACCATAAATGAGATGAGCGCGTTGAGGGCTGAATATGACGATGCAGTGGCCGAAGGCGTAAAGTTCATGTGGCAGTCGTCGGTAGTCAACATTGAAGGGGCCGAAGGCAACCGTCTGAAGCAGATAACAGTGGACACCCCTGACGGACAAATCACGATGCCGCTTGACCGGCTGATTATGGCGGTAGGAAGCGCACCTGCATCCAGAATAGTCTCTACCACCGACGGCATATCGGTTGACGGAAAGGGATATGTGCTGACTCGCGAGAATCCATATGGGATGACCTCGCGCAAAGGTGTATTCGCAGGCGGCGACGTCACCAACCGTCCGGCCACGGTGGTGCATGCCATGCAGGACGCCAAACTCGTGGCCGAAGGCATTGTGAAATATATCGATGCCGTAAAATTGATGGAATCCATCAGCCGTGACAGTCTGTAAGACTCGGAAAAATACATGATAGCCCGGCCACGGCCGCCGGGCATTAATTTTCTGTACTTTCAAAATCGAAGTGCAAAAATTTCGATGAATGAAGATACATGAAATAGATTCACCTCACTCCTCTCGGAGGGGGATGCCAAAGCGGCGGGGGCGGCCGAGTCCGCCCCCAAGAGTGAAACTGTAGACAACAAGCCACTACTGTCCACTAAAAATGGACGTGGTTAAAATTAAATAAATTCGGTTCACT
>CAJTSJ010000044.1 GCA_910578785.1 uncultured Muribaculum sp.
AGTGAACCGAATTTATTTAATTTTAACCACGTCCATTTTTAGTGGACAGTAGTGGGTTTTCATATCAATCTATTCCTTTCATTAGAATTTCAAAGTAGCACCTACATTGAATGTACGGTTTACCGGATAGTTATAGAAGAGGATGCCTTCGTCACGGTTGTTGTTGGAACCGCCCTGCTTACCAGGACGTTCAGGATCCATGTGCTTCATTCCGGAGAATGTGAGGAGGTTGTAAGCATTGAAGTATACGCGCAGATCCTTCACGCCCGCAGGCTTGAGCCACTTGGCGGGAAGCGTGTAGCCAACCTCCAGAGTCTTCAGACGAAGATATGAGCTGTTGTGAATGCCTGTTGTTCCGGTATTGAAGCTGTGACCGGTAGCGGGGAACTCACCGGGAATCCACTCAGTGTGGGGATTCCAGGGATCGTCGGTAATGTTGGCTGTATGCCAGCGGTCGGTATAATACGACAGCGAAGCACCGCCGTTGAACGGACCCACCTCCGTGAACACTTCATCGTAGCGGTTGTAGACTCCGGCCACACCCTGCCATGTAGTGGCGAGGTCGATGCCCTTCCATGAAGCACCCAGAGTGAAACCGTAGTTGAACACCGGAAGATTGAACGAGGCCACAGGATGACGGTCATTGTCGTCGATGACTCCGTCTTCATTCCAGTCCTTATACCAGTAGTCGCCGGGGAGTGTCTGCTGGCCTACATCGCCAAGTGTGCCGTGGTAACGGATGTCATTGTAGTTGCCGTAGCGTCCGCCTTCTTCATAGGCGAACCATATGTCTTTGTTTCGGCCCGATACATCGGTACGATAGTAATAGTCCATAGAGTTGGAGGCATCGCCGGCAAGTAGATGGTCCCAACGGTTCTTGGTGGCAGAAATCTGGCCGGTCACCCAATAGTGGACATTGCCTATAGTGTTGCGGTGGCTGAGGCTGATTTCATAACCGAACGTCTTGTCGGAGTTGATGTTCTCCTGAGGCATGTTGACACCAACAGTACCGGGTATGACTGCAGCACTTGTTGCAAAAAGTCCGTCGCGCTTACGCATGAACACTTCCACTGTACCCGAAAGCATCGAACCCCAGAGGTTGAAATCGACACCGGCGTTGTAAGTCTCGGCAGTGTACCATGTCAGATTCGGGTTAGGCACTCCGGTCGGCCTTACACCCGCGGTCAACACTCCGTTGTATACCCATGCAAGCTTGCGTTGACTCAGTTCGTAGCCGACAACAGTCGGAGGATATGTTCCGCAACCGCTGTCATCACCCATCTTACCCCATGATGCACGGATCTTCAGGTTGGAAAGAACCGGCGAAAGGGGCTGCATGAACGACTCCTCGCTGATACGCCAACCGGCAGAAACGGCGGGGAAGAATCCGGCACGTGAATCTTTCGGGAAGCTTGACGACTCGTCGCGTCGGAAAGAGAAGTCAACCATGTACTTTCCACGGAAATCATAGCTCAGACGTCCCACCCATGCGCGGCGCGACTTGTCCCAGATGCTGGGTGCCCCGGTCTCCTGACCGTCAGTCTCACCATATATGAGATATTCACCGTCGAGGAGCATGTTGCGCTTGGCATAGAAGCTGTCATAATTGTTATACTGCTCTTCGTAAAGAACCATGGCGGCAACCGTATGATCGCCGAAGCGGTTGTTGTAGTTCAATGACAGCTGCATCACTGTGCCGTGCGAAGGATATGTGGTGCGCTGGAGGAACGAATCCGGGTTACGGTCAAAAGTAACCATCGATCCGTCGGCGTTCTTGCGGTAAAGCTGATAGCTGCGCTTGTAGCGTGTGTCGTTTGTTGCGTAGTAGTCGTAGCTGTAGAATGCCTTGGCATTAAGTCCCTTTACCCAAGGAAGATCATACTGGAGAGTAAGAGATCCGTTGAAATTGTAACGGCGTTCACGGTTGTAACCGGTAAAGTCGGCATTGGTAGTCGCAACGGGGTTCTCTGTATTTGATCCGAGTTCAGAGTCGTAGGCAGGAAGCGAGTGGTCGCCGTCGATCCATGCCTCGGCAGTGGTAGGATATGTCCAAGCCATCTTGTAGACGGTCCACATGTCGGTAGCGGGCTGGTTCTTTTCGTCCATATATCCGCTCAACTGTACCACGGCCTTGAGATCTTTCGTAATCTGGGCATCGACGTTGCTTCGGAAGTTCCAGCGGTTGTAGTTAAGCGAACCGCTCTTGTAGGAACCTTCCTGCTCGAGATAACCGAGGTTGAAGAAGTACTGAATGCGGTCAGAACCACCGTTCATGCTGACATTGTACTGTTGTTGCGGAACGTTGTTGCGGAACAATTCGTCAGACCAGTTTGTACTCTTCTTCTGGCCGGAGCTGTAGGCGAGCATCTCTTCCCAGGTATAACGGGGATTGGCCTTGACGAAATAGTTGGCGCCGAAGTTATTGTTGAGATGCTTTTCGTTCATAAGAAGCATGTGGGTAGCCGCATCGGCGGTCTCGGGAGTGTAGAGGAAGTTCTGCCAACCGTAGTTGAACGAGAAGGTGATGTCGAACTTACCCTGCTGGCTTGTACCGTGCTTTGTGGTCACGAGGAGCACACCGTTTGCGGCACGTACACCATAGATGGACGCCGCGGCGTCCTTAAGAACCGACACAGACTCGATTTCGTTCGGGTCCATTCGCGAGAAATAGTCCTTGTCGCGTGGAATACCGTCAACCACGAACAGCGGTGTACCCATACCGCGCACGTCAATCGCATTGTCGAATTCACCTGGCTGTGAGCTGCGCTGCGAAATACGTACACCGGGAATCTTACCTGAGAGCATGTTGACCACATTCTCATTCTTGGTCACCGATATTTCCTTGTTTGAAATCTGGGACACAGCACCGGTCAACGTAGCCTTGCGCTGTGTACCGTAGCCTACAACAACCACTTCGTCAAGATTCTGGCTGTCGTTCTCCATCATGACTGTTATTTCAGTCTTAGCGGCCGACACCGACACCGGCTTGAAGCCTATATAGTTGATTGTAATGGTGGCGTCGGGAGCCGCCTCGATGGCAAACTTACCGTCGATATCGGTAGCTACCGCGCGATTGGTACCTTTAACCTTAACTGTGGCTCCGATCACCGGCTCGCTGTCAGGGTCGAGTACCGTTCCCCTGACAAGGCGTGTCTGCGCGTCGGCCGACAATGCTGTCAGAAGACATATAAGTGCCGCCAAAGTGAATCTCCACAGTCGCGAGACACTCGAATTCATATTATAATTATGATAATTCATATATAGATTATCTTATTGGTGAAAAATCTCTTTGTCGTAAAGCCTTTGCCGGAGCTGTCCGCTGTAGTCGAGGATAGTCAGCTCCGGCAGAGCCTATGACAGGAAATGATTATTTTATATCGCTCAAAGGCATGGTAGCACCGGCAGGCGAAACTCGACGGTTGAAGAACAACATGCCGACCTGGTCGCCTCCGTTGGTAGAGATGTCCTTGACACCGTAGAGATATTCGTAACCGCAACCGATGGCCATACGGAAGCCCCATCCGGTGTAAGAGTCGGGAGTGACAAGTTCGCCGGTAGCCTCATCGATGCGAAGTCCGAGGTAGCGTGCTGTCTCAGGATAGAACTGTTCGTATGCCGAAGTACAGAAATTGTAGGCAGTTCCCATCCACATGTCGTTGCCGTTCACATAGTCGCCGTAGCCTTCACCACCGGCAGTCCATTCTTTGCCGTTTTCGTCGGTGTAGGGAGCCATGTTCTCGGGCAGACGTACAGAGAGTCCGCGATAGAACCATACAATACCACGGCAGATATCGGCCGGAGCGTATTTGGTTCCAAGGTCGTCAAGTATAAGTTTGGTTCCGTTGCAGTAGAGGACCACGTCGTCTCCGTCGGCAACCATCAGGTTAGGCCATGCCTCGAAGAATTTGTCAGAATCGCCATGACGGATAGTTATGTCCTCAAGATAGTTTGCAAATGCCTTCTGGATGTCTACGCGCTGTGCGCCAAGCTCAAGAGCTTTTTCACGTCCGCCCCACTCTGATTCGAACACGGCCGGAGTCACACCGAAGTTGATGCCAGCGATTCGGTCATTGATGATGACGCGGGTCTTGGCCACGACAGTCTCGCCACGCTTAACGTTAACGAGGAAGCCTTCGCTGCCGAAGTTTGTTCCGGGACGTTCGGCAAACTTGAACTTACCGTCGGCACTGAGAGAAGCGGCAAGGATGTTGCGCTTCGCCATATCGGAAGCGTCGCCGGCCTGCTTGCTTGAAGAAGCGACTTCAAAATAATCACCTTCGGCAAGGCCTTCAAATACGGATGCGAAATCGTATCCGGCACCAAATTCGGCTCCATCGACAGCGAACGAATAAGTATTGGTCTCGGCATCAAAAGCGACGCCGGGTGCGGTCACCTTGACATTGGGGTCGATGGCTTCGCTGCTGAACGAGAAGTCAGACGATACGTTGATGGTGAAATAGTTTGAGCCGATAACGGCACCGCGGTAGTTCATCTGGACAGAAGCGGCGTGCTTGGTTCCGGCGAGGTCACCGTTGATACAGATTACGGTGAGATTCACAAAACCGTCAATAAATTCGGCCTTGCTTACTTTGAAGTCCTCTTCGCCCATGGCACGTGACTTCAGTTCGTGTGATTCAGCGATTGTAAACACCGCTCCGTCAATATTGTCAAGAGCCGGACGGGCGAGGAATTTAACCACCGCGCCAGAGCCGTCGGCTATGGCAACTTCACCGTCGGCAAATTCGGGGCTATATATTAATGAATTTACAGCCGATCCAAGCGGAAGCTTGTATTCAGTATCGCCTACCTTAATAATTGCTTCAGTATCTGTAAGTGTAACGCTCACATCGGCGCCACCACCGGCTCCTGACTTGATAGTGATTACCTGTCCGTCGCTGAGAGTAATAACATAAGTACCGTCATTTTCAGATACGTTTGTTACACTGGCACCTACTGTAAGAGCCTTTGCCAACTGACCTTTCAAATCAGCCACAGCTGTCTCAAGCACAGAAATTCTGGTCCCGTAATCGTCGTCATCATCACAAGATGAAAATGCACCGGCTGAAACGGCGAGAACAGCTCCACATAGGAGCACGTTTTTAAAATTTTTATTCATGCAATAATTTTTTGGTTTAGGGAGTGGTACAGATTGAGGTTAAATTCACCTGTCGTCCTCCATCGTTATTAAATAAGGTTATTTTTTCGGCAAAATAAACTTAGCGAGGTTAAAAGAACATTAAAAATTACATTATTTTCCGCATTTAAACCATGAAAATGCGCTTCAAGCGTCATTTTTAACAGTTCTCGTGCAAATTAATCTTAATTAATTCTTAAAATCGTATGGTCTTACGCTTGCCGTAGTACTCGACAGATTTGGTCGATGATTCATTGTCAAGACCAAGACCTGAGCCGTCGCCGACAATCGCTATACGAAAACGCCTCGATTCGGGCATTCCGTCAAACTGTCCGTCGCGTCCTCCGATAGTCAGTTCGCGCTTGGTATCGTCCCACGTCATCCGGATGGTAGAGTAGCGGCCCTTTTCATAATTATAGTTGTCACCTTCATCCTCATACAGCGTAAACTCGCAGTCGGACCCGGGATACACACGAATCTGAAGGTCATCCCACGGTTTTTCAGCGGCATACTGTACCTGCGGTCCTATCGGGATGATCGAGCCTGCCTTGACATACAGAGGTATGATGTCCAAAGGCGCATTTGCCGTAATCTCCTTCCCCCCTTCGCTGATCGCTCCGCTCCAGAAATCAATCCAACGGTTGCCTGACGGCAGATATACAGAACGCGAACGTCCCGACTCGACCATAGGAGCAACGAGTATGGACCTGCCAAACAAAAACTGGTCGCTGACATCGACCGAACGACCGTCGGACACATAGTCGGCATAAAGCGGACGCATCAGACTGGCGCCGCCGGAGGTGACATCCCACGCCGCGCTGTAAATGTAGGGAAGCATTCGGTAACGCAGATTGATGGCCTTAACCTGCGCGTCGTAGACAGAATCGCCGGAAACACCGAAGTTAAATATCTCTCTCGGACAGTTTGTTCCGTGGGAACGCATCATTCCGGTAAACGCGGCAAACTGCGTCCATCGTGTGTACAGTTCATGATATGCCGGATCGTTGAGCGCATCGGGATAATCGCGCCAGGTGTAGAACCCGCCGATGTCGGAGTTCCAATAAGGTATGCCGCACAGAGTGAAGTTAAGAGCGGCGGGAATCTGGTCGCGGAGAGTCTTCCACGAAGCCTCGATGTCGCCCGACCACGACTGGGCGCCGTAGCGCTGCTGTCCGGCAAAAGCGGATCTGGTAAGGATGAAGACGCGCTTGTCCTTGTAGTCGCGCCGATGGTTGTCGTAGACACCACCAACCGTCAACAGAGGAAACGCATTTCGCATACTGCGGAACGACCCCATACCGGTCTGATAGTCGTAGTCTTCGGGATAAATCGGACTATGCTCCGGCTCTGTGGCATCGAGCCACCAACCGTCCATGCCGATGTCGACCATATTTTCCTTGATATACTTCCAATATATTT
Organism: uncultured Muribaculum sp.; assembly: GCA_910578785.1. Classification (GTDB taxonomy): domain Bacteria; phylum Bacteroidota; class Bacteroidia; order Bacteroidales; family Muribaculaceae; genus Muribaculum. The sequence continues at coordinate 6,554 of CAJTSJ010000044.1, forward strand.
CGCGTGCATTCTTATTGTATACGTTATAAACGCGGGTATTGCCATCCTGCGGGAATGTGCTCAGCCCCATCAGCATTCCTGCCGAGTCAAAATCCTTATATATGGATGTGTTCGGTCCGAACGACGGCCATATCGAGATGGTGGCATGCGCATTAAGAGCATGCACGTCATCCATCATGCGTTTCGGATTAGGAAATGACGGATTAAGAAACTCAACGGCATTCCACTGCTTGTTGTCTTCGCCCCAATACTGCCAGTCCTGCACGATTCCGTCGAGAGGCACGCCAAGTTCCCTGTAGCGCTTTACCACCCCTACAAGCTCGTCCTGGCTGCGGTAGCGTTCGCGCGACTGGTTGAAGCCGAACGTCCACAGCGGATACATAGGAGCCTGACCCGACATGTCGCGCCACTGCGCAATCACATCGTCGGCATTGCCGCCATATATAAAGTAGTAGTCGATTACATCGCCCGCCTGCGAATCAAACTTCATGCCTTGCGCGCCGTCGGAAAAGTCGGTGGCCGAATAGTTGTCCCAATACAGGGCATAGCCCTTCGGCGACTGTACCATCGGAATGGCAATCTCCATATTGACCTGTTCGAGATGTTGCTCGGAACCGCGCTGATTCCACAGTCCGTGACGGTGCTGTCCGAGACCGAATATCGGCTCGTTGTCGTCGAGAATGAATGTCTGAGACACTCGGTAAGACTTCTTGCCGCTGTCGTCAATCGGTGAAAACACCGACGACGACGCCTTCTCCGATATGAGCTGTCGACCGTCGGCCACATCATATATGCTGATACATTCCGCCACGGTATCATACTCCACCTTAAGTCTGCCAGACCTTATCGACAACCCGTCATTGATGCCGTCAACCTTTATCTTGACTTTCTCGGGACTCTTTATCACAGCCAGCGAATGCTTCTGTGGCGAATCGGAAGCAGGATACCGCACCACCCTGACAACTGACGGTGTGTACCACTGAATCTCCGTCCTGACATCTCCTGAACCGACAGTTACCTTTCCCATCTCAACAGTGTAGCCGCCGGACGCGACCGAGGGCAATGCAACGAGTGCAGAAAAGCAAATTGTGATGATTTTTTTCATTTAAACTAATAAGCGTAAAAAATGGATGACTATATCTTTGTTTTCAAATTTAGCGTTTATTGATTAAAAAAAGATTAATGGCTCATTAACATAAGATTATTAAAAGTTTAATGGTCATTAAAATGGCAGAATCGCTCGAAAATAACGCATTTTATAGCCCAAAAATATTCCTTTATATTGTTTAAAAGATTAACTTTGTAAGGTGATAAACGCCAAGAATTGACGATTAGACCTAAATCAGTCCGACAACGGACTCCATGGTTAAGCTCATTTTCGACCGCAACGGCATTATCTTTAAATCGAAACTGACAAACATTTATTAGAATATAAAAAACAGACCCAACGATACAAATATACAAGACCGGCATCAGATGAAACGAATATTGAGTCTTCTTCTTATTATAATATCCATCGCTCCGTTGTGCTCTCTTCAGGCCAAAGGACAAGACCCTGATTATGGCTTACGCATACAGTCTTATCCTGCCGAGACATCAGAATTTACCACAATACTTCTCGACAACGGCAACCCGATCGACACCCGCCAGAAGGATATCCGTCTGGAAATGGACATTTGGGCATATCCGGAGAATACACTCGGCTCGATATGCCGTATACTGTCGGACAACGGAAGCAACGTAGACCTTATGTACAGTGTCGGAGACAACTATGTAAGATATCCGATGCTCGTCATAGGCGACAAAGACATAACCCAGACCACACCTATAGAATATGCCGAATGGGCACATGTAACCATCACAGTGTCGCCGTCGACCGGCAAAGTGTCGCTGGACTACAACGGAGAGGTCAGCGAGACCGAGTATCCGGCATTCAAGGGCACCAAAAGCGTAAGAATAGCGGCAGGACTCTGTAAACTATCGGATTATCTGCTGTTTGACGTAGCATCCGTAGCCGTAAAAGATGTAACCATGTATCGCGGAAGCAAGAAAATACGCTTCTGGAAAATGGAACGGCACGACGGCGATGTCTGCTACGACGAAATCAACAATGCACCAGCGACTGTAGAGAATGCAAACTGGATTATCGACGAAGCCGCCTCGTGGAAAAAGATTTACACCGCCGAATTCCCATATTTCCCCTCCATAGCATTCGACCCGCGCGTGTCGACATTTTATCTGGCATATCTCGACGACAAATCGCTATATGTATTCCACGCGACAGAAGGCGCCACGGATACAATCCGGACCAAAGGCGGGGAATTTGCGGCCGCCTATCCTAACCAGCTGATATACATCACACAACGGCACCAATTGCTCTCTTATAATCTGGACGAGGATATCTACTCGGCCTTCGATCCCGTAAAACAAAGCTGGGACAGCAACAGGAAGAGCACTAAGGAACATGGCTATTGGAACAATACCATTGTATATAACCCGGAAGATTCTTCGCTCATCAGCTTCGGAGGCTACGGCTACTATCACTACAACAACACACTCTTAAGAAGCTACCCCTACACCAACAACGCACAGAGTGCCGTGACGCTCAAAGACATACATCCGCGATATTCATGCAGTTCAGTACTTGTTGACAGCATAATGTATCTGTTCGGAGGCCGCGGATGTCCTTCCGGACGGCAGGAACTTGCCCCCCGCAACTACTACGACATGTACGCCGTAAACATCCATACAAACCAAGTGAAAAAGCTTTGGGGCGACAACATACCTCCGCTCGGCAAGGGTAAGGATTTCGTTCCGGGCGAAAACATGATTTACGAAAAAGACAGCAACAGCATGTACATCTGGGGCACGCTTAACGGAGGAACACTTTTCAAAGCCGACATGGAGACCGGCAAATTTGAAGAAATGTCGCTTCCGATGAACGCCTCGCTAAAAGCGCAGACACTGTACTGCAACCTCTACTATTCGTCTTCACAGAAAAGCTTCTATTCGGTAATGATAAATTCCGATGTCAAGGGCACTTCTGTCGTCAACATATATCAGCTTGACTATCCGCCCGTGTCAGTGGCGTCGCTTATACAGACTGTAGTTCCCGACAAGAAAGACAGCAATACGGGCCTGATTATCGCTATAATAGCGGCAACTATGGCCATCGCCGGTCTGTTTGTGGTTAAACGCAGACTCAAAAACAAACCGGTTCTGCCTGATATGCAGGATGCGGAAGCATCGGCTCCGGAAGCGAAAAAAGCTCCGGTCACGGACATTGAAATCCAGCCTTGCCAGGAGCCGCAGACAGCCACAGGCATACAACCCGCCATCCCCAACAAACCGATTGAACCGACTCCGGCTCCGGCATATTATGATCTTGAGAAAGGATGTGTACGCTTCTTGGGAGGGTTCAGGGTATTTGACAGCAAGGGCGAGGACATCACACCTCTGTTTACGCCCACCCTCAAACAGCTTCTGATACTTCTTGTGCTTTACACGGGGAAGAATCCGATGGGCATACCTAACAACAAACTGCTCAGCCTGTTGTGGAACGACAAAGAGGAAGAAGCCGCAAAAAACAACAGAAACGTCTATATGAGCCGCCTTAGAAACCTGCTTTCGCAGATAGGCGATGTGACAATCCAGACCCACAACGGATTCCGAAACATCTGCTTCGGCAACGGCACCATGTGCGACTATCTGGAAGCCATCAGACTGTTCAGCGACAACAACGGAGAGAATCTTGACCGCTTGCTTGAACTGCTGTTCAACGGCATGATGCTCCCGAATGTCGAACTCGACTATGTAGACTCGTTCAAGAGCAACTTTTCGAACCACACGCTCGACCTGCTCAGCGGACTCATCCAGCAACCGGAACTTCCGAATTCACTCAAGCTGAAGATAGCCGACACCCTGTTCCAGCATGACTACATCAACGAGGATGCACTATGCGTAAAATGCGGAATATTGCACGCTCAAGGACGCACAGGAGTGGCACAGGCCGTATATACATCCTTCTGCAAGGAGTACAAGTCAATCATCGGATCAGACTATCCGCACACCCTTACCGACGTAATAAACAACAATATACGCGACAAAAGCAACACTTAGACATGCGACACATTTTATCTTTCGTACTGCTGGCACTGACAGGATATGTGTCGGCAGGGGCTTCGCCTATGCCGTTTAGCGGAGAAAAAAGCACCTGGCACGGACACGACTGCTTTAAGTTTACCGTAAATGGAAGGGATGCAATAGTGGCAGTTCCCGAAACCCCGCTCGAAGGAAATCCATGGGTTTGGCGACCGGCATTTTTCGATGCATTCCCCGCCATCGACGATGCACTCGTCAACGAGGGTTTCCACATCGCCTACTACGATACGACAAATGAATGGGGCCGTCCGGAAGCCATGGAAGCAGGACAAGAGTTCTACGACCTGATGGTCAATGAATATGGCCTTATGCCACGCGTGGTAATGGAGGGCTTAAGCCGCGGAGGCTACTACTCCATGCGACGTGCGCAGATATACCCGGAGACCGTAGCCTGCCTGATACTCGACAATCCGCTCGTGGACTTATTTGAGCTTAAACGCAATCCGGAATGGTGGAACGACGTAATCGAAAAGTGGCACTGCGGCGACAAAAGCCCGAAAAGGGGTGAATTCAGAGATAACGCAGCATACAATATCGACAAAATGGCAAAAGCCCGGATTCCGGTACTTCTTCTGAGCGGCGGACAGGACACAGTGGTGCCATACGAGCGTAACGGCCAAATAATCAAAGAAGTATATCGCAGATACAATTCTCCAATCAAGTCAATCGTGCGCCATGACGGCGGACACCATCCTCATGGACTCGACAACCCGGGCACGGTAGTCAGGTTCATCAAAGACGCCGTATACTGCGATTCGCCACAAAAGAATCCCACTAAGGTCGCATGTATAGGCAACAGCATAACCGAAGGCGTAGGCACTTCAGATCCGGCTTCCAAAGCCTACCCCGCCCTGCTGCAGAATCTTCTCGGTCAACAGTATGAAGTGCGCAACTTCGGCGTAAGTTGCTCAACGGCACTGCGAAAAGGCACAGATGCCGGACGTCCGTTCGCCTACTTGGATACTGAAGCCTGCCGAAATGCCATGGAGTGGAATCCGGACATCGTGATAATAAAGTTAGGAGGCAACGACAGCAAACCTGACAATTGGCAATACAAGGAGGAATTTGCACATGACTATCAGGAAATTATCGACACGTTCAAATATCTGCCTTCGCTTCCGGAGCTGTATATATGCCTTCCGGCAAAGGCAAGAGTTGACGATGCATCTCAAATATGGGGTATAAACGAACAGGTAATAACCAACGAAATTATTCCCGCAATAAAGAAAACCGCATACAACAACAGAATCACAACAATTAATCTGCACGACGCTTATCGTGGAGAAGAAAATGCCTCATATTCAGACAACATACACCCTACTGACAGAGGCGCAGAGCTAATAGCCGACAAAATCTACAAGGCCATCGCCAACGAATGACACATCAAAATTGAGAATACTGCATAAAATTTTTTAAACGCTTTATAAACGATAAATAGTCGAAAGCACCGGGAATTATCCCGACTTCCGACTATTTACATTTTTGCGCATCTCCACTTCACAGCGCCGAATCATCATCACGGCCAAATAGCGCAAAAATTCAACAACCTATAACCCTAAAACTTTTCTTTTTTACATGTGCATTATGAAGACTAAAAACCTATTTATCAGCTAAATTTCTACGTTCGGGCTGCTTCATCTGCAAAGGAATTTCACCCCTAAGCATCTGCGCCGCATTACCGACAAGCCACAGGTAGTGGTCGCTTTCTATATTCTCATCTATAGGAACGAACACGCTTTTACCCACCGGCACCTGCTTTGCGCATTTGAATATCGCAGTACCTTCATCGATTTCATCGAACATAGCTATATAGAGCATTTCAGCACCTGAAGCAATACAATTGGCCATCTGCATCCATAGAAAATCACCGCTGTTGCGGTTGATGGACACACTTTTCTCATGCCCGGGCATGTTTTTCCAGGAGAATCCCGGAAACGACAAGGGAACATAATCGACATTGTTTTCCTTTGCCCAGGCTATGTCGTCGACAATTAGACGAGAGTAAGCCGGAGCATAAGTGCGTTCATTATAACGGCCCACAAACCAAGGCATCACAATGTCACACTTTTTGATAATGTCATGAAGTCTGGGGTCACTCTCCGTGTCTGATTCAAGTTCGCGCCAATGTGTCGGTACTCCAATCATGACACTGAATCCCATATTTATCAATCCGTCGACTATGGCTTCTGCCTCATCGAGGCCGTAGCGCCGATTGTCGTTAAACCCTACACCCCATACCGTAACAAGCGGTTTGCCGTTGTGATAAAGATATGCCGGATTTTTGTCTCTTGACATGAGATTATGCTTCTTCTTGAGTTCTTTTATATCTCCGAGCAAAACCTTCTCGTCGCCGGCCTTCATGCCGCTCAAATCGTACATTACGGCAATGGCGCGGTCATATCTGCATGCCGACTTCATGGCCGACGCAAGCACTTTATCGAAATGCTTCTTTCCGCTCTTCGACTTTATTTCGGCAATGAAACGCTGCATGAATACACCGTCAAGTCCATACTCCTGCATCCAGCGGAAATGCGTGTCGACCGTAGATTCATCATAAGATGAGAAAACGTAGGCCGTAGAGCCGTCGCCAAACTTAAAGTCTGTTGGATACAGCTTGTCATATTCGCTCACTTCAGGCCAAAAATCAATTGTACATGACCCGGGCGCGAAAGTTTTCCGGCATTCGTAATGATACCAACCGCGTCCGGCACCGTCGGCAGGTGCGTTGAACCATCCTTGATATCCGGCCATTACAAGTCCCTTATAGGAATCGTAACGTCTGCCTTCGGCCGACAGTGACAGACCGGAGATCAGACATAGGGCGAGAGTCATGATGTAACTGATTCTAATTTTCATTGCAATACTATCTGTGATTGTTTTTCCGCAAAGTAAACATTTCCACATTAATATTAGCAATATAAAAACAATAATATCGACATTAAAACGCATTTTAATCTTATGTAATGCACATTTTTTCTTATTTTAATGCTATATTATACTCTTAATTAATTACTGGCGGATAAATTTGTAAACGTAAACTAAAATACCGCATTCGCGAATCAGCATCGATGCGACAAACCATCCGCCACATAATAAACCCTTCATCATATTTACAAATGGATAAAAAGACATCAAAGACGCCGCTGATTGCCTCGATAATCACAGCAGGGATATTATGCTCCTGCGGGTCAGGCAACGAAAGCAAGGCTCCCGTGGATTACGTTAATCCATACATCGGCAATATCAGCCATCTGCTTGTGCCGACATTTCCCAACGTTCATCTTCCCAACAGTATGCTCAGATTTGTGCCGGAACGTGCCGACTACACATCAGACAAGATGAACGGACTTCCGGTCACAGTCACCAACCACAGAGAAAAGTCGGCATTTAATCTGACCCCGTACCAGGGTCCGGAAGAAGCCATCAGACCTGTAATGCCTTACAGCTATGACAACGAAGACCTGCGTCCATACTACTACTCGGTCTACCTTGAAGAGCCTGACACGAAAGTCCGCTTCGCTCCTTCAAGCCAATCGGGAGTGTATGAACTGCGCATGAACGGCGACGACTCATCATATCTGCTCTTAAATACACGCAAAGGCAAAGTCACCGCATCCGACAACACCATCAAAGGATACCAGGAGCTTGACAACAATGTCAAGATATATCTTTTTATGGAGACACTCCAGTCGCCGACAGGCGCTATGACCGTGGCCGACAAATCAGTCAACCACGAATCCAATGAAGCCGCAGGCAACAATGCATGCGTGGGACTACTTTTTGACAAAGCGGACTCCATCATCAATCTTCGCTACGGAATATCATTTATCAGCGAAGAGCAGGCCGAAAAGAATCTGCGCCGCGAGCTGGCATCGTACAGCGTAGACTCCGTGTCGGATGCCGCCAGGAAAATCTGGAACGAAACCCTCGGAAAGATTGAAGTCGAGGGCATGAACGACAACGACAAGACCGTCTTTTACACTTCATTATACCGTACCCACGAGCGACCGGTATGTCTGAGCGAGGACGGAAAATACTTCAGTGCTTCCGACGGACAGATTCATGACGACGAGGGTAAACCGTTCTACACCGACGACTGGATCTGGGACACATACCGTGCCGCCCATCCGCTACGGGTGCTGATAGCTCCAGAGCTTGAGACGAACATCATCAACTCATATCTGCGCATGGCCTCGCAGACCGACAGTCTGTGGATGCCGACATTCCCTGAAATTACCGGCGACACCCGACGCATGAACTCCAACCACGGAGTAGCCACCATAGCCGATGCCTGCGCCAAGGGGCTTACAGACTTTGACGTCAATCTTGCCCTTGAAGCCTGCCGCAAAGGTATCGAGAACAAGACTCTCGCACCCTGGTCGGGAGCACCCGCCGGCAAACTCGACGACTTCTACAAAGAACACGGTTACATCCCGGCTCTTGCCTCGGGGGAAAAGGAGAGCATTCCAGAGGTCCACTCATTTGAGAAACGACAGCCTGTAGCCGTCACACTCGGAACTGCCTATGACGAATGGTGCCTTTCGAAAATCGCAGAATATGTCGGCGACAACGAAAAAGCAGAATATTACCGCCAACGTGCGCTTAACTACCGCAATCTGTTCAATCCTGAAACGAAATTTTTCCATCCTAAAGACAAGGAAGGCAACTTTATCATGCCGTTTGACTACCGTTTTCCGGGCGGAATGGGAGCAAGAGAATATTACGGCGAAAACAATGCCTGGATTTACCGCTGGGACGTACCTCACAACGTGGCCGACCTTATCGGCTTGATGGGCGGCAACGAAGCGTTCAACAATGAACTTGACCGCATGTTCAACGAACCTCTCGGCAAGAGCAAATTTGAATTCTACGCCCAACTTCCCGACCACACAGGCAACGTTGGACAATTCTCCATGGCCAACGAGCCCAGTCTGCATATACCCTATCTTTATAACTACTCCGGACAACCATGGAAGACCCAAAAGCGTGTTCGCAATCTGTTGCGTCAATGGTTCCGCAACGACCTGATGGGATTGCCGGGCGACGAAGACGGGGGCGGAATGACATCGTTTGTAGTGTTCTCAATGGTAGGACTCTATCCCGTCACTCCGGGCATGCCTGCATACAATATCGGCAGCCCGCTGTTTGAAAATGCAAAAATCCATCTCGGCAACGGCAAGACATTTGAAGTGGCGGCCAAGAACTGCTCGGAGAATAATAAATACATACAGTCGGCCACACTTAACGGAGTGCCGCACGACCGTCCGTGGATAAGCCATGACGACGTCATGAAAGGCGGACGACTCGAACTCATCATGGGCGACAAACCCAATAAGAGCTGGGGGGCGAAACCGTCAGACGTACCGCCGTCAATGAATTCTGAAAACATTTAATCTCATAAACAGTACGATAATGAACAAAAAATCAATTTATCTGGCATCTACCTTCCTGGTCGGCTTAGCGTTGGCTTCCGGATGCCAGTCGAAAAGAGCGCCACAGCCCGAAGTAGCTCTCAGTCCGAATCCGTTTATAACCCACATGTACACAGCCGACCCGTCGGCGCACGTATGGGAAGACGGCCGTCTGTATATCTATGCATCGCACGATGTCGATCCTCCGCGTGGCTGTGACCTCATGGACAAATACCACGTCTTCTCTACCGACGACATGGTCAACTGGACCGACCACGGCGAAATACTCAGCTCAGACCAAGTAGCCTGGGGACGCCCTGAAGGCGGATTTATGTGGGCGCCTGACTGCGCATATAAAGACGGCACTTACTACTTCTATTTCCCTCATCCGAGCGGGTCTGACTGGAATGACACATGGAAAGTAGGTGTAGCCACAAGCAAATATCCCGATCGCGATTTTACTCCAATGGAAACTCCGATGGAAGGAGTCGGAGGTTTTGCATTGATTGACCCGGCCGTATTTGTCGACGACGACGGAAAGGCTTATTTCTACTACGGCGGGGGCGGTAAATGCTACGGTGCACCGCTGAAGGACAATATGGTAGAGCTCGAATCGCCACTCCAGGAAATGACCGGTCTTGAGGACTTCCATGAAGCCACATGGGTGCATAAATACAACGGTAAATACTATCTGTCGTATGCTGACAATCATGCCGAAGACGGACGGGGAGCCAACCGTCTGTGCTATGCAATAAGCGACTCGCCGCTCGGACCGTGGGAATACAAAGGCATATATCTCGAACCGACCGGATGCGACACAAGCCATGGCTCTATCGTTGAATACAACGGACAGTGGTATGCTTTCTACCACAACCAGGATCTGTCAGGACAGGGCAACCTGCGCTCTATATGCGTCGACAAGCTCGAATACAATCCCGACGGCACTATCCAGGTGGTAAAGCAGACTAAAGCAGAAGTGACCGAATAGGACCTTTGATATCACACGCGGACGGCTACTCTCGGGTATGCCGTCCGATTTTTTTTACTGATACAGGCTGTCAATCTGTCCACTGGTATATTCCGACAAATTGCCGGACGACAGATGGTATAGAACGGAGGAGTGTCCTGTACTCGGCGCATTACGATTTATGAGCGACTTTACACTCTTCAACACTTCAAAAGGAGAAGATTCCTGTCGCAGAATGTCACCTCTTCTCAACGCATAATCACCTAATACGGTATCTGACATCACCATTAATCGTCCCTCCCCCACATTCCTGATATTTTGGCCGGCAACGATGTCCGCACGAAGCAATCCCTCGAATTTATTGTTGCGGAACAGCAGATTCCACTTATATACCGGATATGCAAAGTCCAACGGCAAGGGATAACTCGGCAAGTCGTTGATATACGGCTCTACATCCGACAGGCTTAATATCGAATTGTCGACATCCGGATTCTTAAACGATCCGGTGTTATACAGCATCAACACCCCATAGTCCACGGGGGGAGCATCTCCGGACAACTGATGAAGCCGTATGGTGGAACTCAAAATAGAAGACGAATCAACCGCTCTCATTGCCATTTTTACCTCACGGCAAAGATTGAAGAATGCACGTCCTGTCGAAGTAGTCCAATCGCAGTCAAGCTGTAGCTCCCGCAAATGACCCAGATTATTATATTGACACATATTGTCGATTCGCGTCACAATCTTTTCGGCCCACATCCTCTCATTTCCGGCTATCTTACACAGAGCATCAAGGGTTATGTATACAGTAGGAACAACTTCTCTGACCGGAACAGAATCATTAAACACAATCGAGGCATTAGGAATTACGTCCTCGCCCGACGACGAAGCATTAACCACAACATCGAAAAAACGAATGTAAATACGGCTAATATCATGCCGCGACAGAAAATCAGTCTCCGCCGAATCAAGGCTAAACACCGTTCTCCAATAATAAACCGTATTTGCCTGGCCATGAGGCAGAACCGCACCGGAATCACATCCGGCAACAAAGCAACCGACAATAGCCACAACAAACACCAATACCGGCGCCAACACAAAGCGCACCCTACCCTTCATCATATCCATATTCCAGCAAAAATCCATATAACAACCTGCGCATTTCATGTACAACATCCAACCACCTGAAATTACACTGCAAACCAAAGCTACCATCAAGGGCAGAATTTTATAGAGTCAATGAGCAAAATTCAACTATTATTTCACAAATAACTTTTTGATATTTGTTATCAGAAGGTAATTTGGGAGGGGGTACGCAGGGGAAATTGGATTTATTATGAGATTACTTTGCCGAAGGGGGTGAATGCAAGTCCTGCAAGCTTAAAGTGCTGTACACCGAACGGTATGCCTACGATGGTGATGCAGAACAACAATCCCAATCCGATATGTGTAAGTGCAATAGGTATGCCTCCGACAAACCACCAGATTATGTTCATCAGCAGGCTTATGCATCCGTTTGATGTCGGAGAGCTGACCACTTGTGTCCCGAAGGGAATCAACGCCACTTGTGCGAGTTTGATAGTCTGAAGTCCGAATGGAATTCCGATTATGGTGCACATAAGCAATACGCTTGAAACCACATATTCAATGGCTATCAGAAATCCGCCGAACACAATCCAAATTACGTTTAGCAGTAGATTCATATGTAACAGTTTTTTCATCCGTCCTTTTTCGGATGGGTCTATAGTCAAAGCCATGGCCTTGACTGAAAATTAGCAATGACAAAGATATGCGATAATATTGTGATTACAAATTTACCTTTTTTGTCTTTAAATAGCAAATCTGATGCTGTAGAGGTACATCTAAGGTATTGTGTAGAGTCAACAAGCAAGTGCAAAATTAGCGAAAGTGTTTAATGAATTGTTC
>CAJTSJ010000045.1 GCA_910578785.1 uncultured Muribaculum sp.
ACGACCCCGAGATTACAAATCACGTGCTCTGGCCAACTGAGCTAAAGAGGCGTTTCCACTTATAGTATCTTTATGCTTTCTACGACCGTTAAGGCGTTCAAGCGGGTGCAAAGTTAAGAAGCTTTTTTGAGTTTACCAAATTTTTGGAGGCAAATTTATCAAAATTTCAATTCAGCCTCATTTTTGCGCCACAAATGTGCCCTAAAAGTCTGTCAATACTTCAATGTTCTTCGTTTTCGTGGTGCAAAATTAGTGATTATTTCCATATCAACCACAATCTCACTGATATTTTTTTCGTAAGTTTGCAATTATTCTTCAAAACACCTTATATAGATATGAACGACAGGATAGCGGCGCGCCTTGAAAAACTGCGCGACAAAATGAGACAACGCCAAATAGACCTGGCAATTATACCCCACGTAGACCCACACCAAAGCGAATACATGTCGGACCACTGGCATCTGCGCGAATTTTTCAGCGGATTCACCGGTTCGGCCGGCACTCTTGTAGTAGGCCTCGACTACGCCCTACTGTGGGCCGACTCCCGCTACTTCCTTCAGGCCGCCCAGCAACTGGAGGGAACAGGCATCGAACTTATGAAAATCGCCATGCCGGGCACACCGACAATCAACGACTACATAACTTCCCACCTAAAACCGGGGCAGAAAGTCGGCATAGACGGAATGCTTTTCTCTGTCAACGCATACAACGAACTAAAGCATAAGCTTGAGTCAAAAGGCATCAAGCTTATTTCCGACTTCAAGCCTGCCGACGGAATATGGGAAGACCGTCCAGAGCTTCCTAAAAACAAAATATTCATCCACGAGCAACGTTTGTGCGGGCAGTCATGCACCGACAAAATAGCCGAGGTGCTCAGCCGCGCCAATGAGGCCGGAGCCGATTCGACTGTTGTATGCGCGCTCGACGCTATCGCCTGGGTGCTTAACCTGCGCGGATCGGACGTAAAGTACAATCCGGTATTCACCTCATTCCTTTACCTGGCGCCGAAAGGCTCCACCCTATTTATAGATGAAGACAAGGTGCCTGCCGACGTAAAAGAATATCTTGACGCCAACGGCATAGCCACAGCTCCGTACACCGCGCTTGAGGAATTTCTCCTGAATCTGCCCGCCCAATCCAGGGTGCTTGTCGATCCGGCTTCAAGCTCCAGCTCAACATCAATATGGCTCGGCGACAGATGCGTGACCGGCGACTCGCCCATATCACTGCTCAAAGGAATCAAAAATCCGGTACAGATCCAGGGTATGATCGACGCCCATGTGCGCGACGGAGTGGCCCTCGTCAAGGCTGTCATGGAGATTCAGAAGAAAGTGTCGTCTGGAGAGCATCTGACCGAGATGGGCGTAGCAAAACTGTTGAGCGACTACAGAGGACGCCATGAATACTATTTCGACGACAGTTTCGGCACCATCTGCGGCTACCGAGGCCACGGAGCCATCGTGCACTATGAAGCCGACGAATCGTCTGACGCCGTTCTCAAGCCTGAAGGCCTGCTCCTGATCGACTCCGGCGCCCAATACCTCGACGGGACCACCGACATCACCAGAACCATATCGCTCGGAAATCCGACAGACGACGAGCGCCATGACTTCACATTGGTACTTAAGGGCCACATAGGACTTGCCTGCGCCGTGTTTCCTGAAGGGACACGCGGCTCCCAGCTCGACATACTGGCCCATCTGCCGTTATGGAAAGAGGGCAAGACATACCTGCACGGCACAGGCCACGGCATCGGCCACTTCCTGAATGTACACGAAGGACCGCACAGTATACGCACCAACGAAAATCCCGTTACAATCCACGAAGGCATGGTCACCTCAAACGAACCCGGACTATACATCACCGGACAATACGGAATACGGACGGAGAATGTAATCCTCGCGGAGGAGGCTTTCGACACCGAGTACGGCAAATATCTAAAGTTCCGCACCATAACCATGTTCCCCATCGACATCGACCTATGCGACACATCCATAATGTCGGATGAAGAGATACAATGGATGAACGACTACCACAAGACCGTGCGCAAGACATTGTCGCCCTACCTCAACGAGGAGGAAAAGAGATGGCTCGACAATGCGACCCGAAAATTGTCACGCAATTCAGAACACATATTATAATTAATAGAATAACATTATAAGAAATATGGCATTAATCAAATCAGTAAGGGGCTATACCCCCATCATAGGCGAAAATTGCTTCCTGGCAGACAACTGCACAATCATCGGCGACGTAGTCATGGGAAGCGAGTGCAGCATCTGGTTCAATACCGTGCTCCGAGGCGACGTCAACTCCATTTCAATCGGCGACAGAGTAAATATACAGGACGGCTCAGTGCTGCATACCCTCTACCAGAAGTCGACCATCGAAATCGGCAACGACGTATCAATCGGCCACAACGTCACCATCCACGGAGCCAAAATCCACGACTTCGCCCTGATAGGCATGGGGGCGGTGGTGATGGACGATGCCGTAGTGGGCGAAGGCGCGCTTGTAGCCGCCGGATCGGTGGTTCTTTCGCGCACTAAAATCGGATCCAACGAACTCTGGGGCGGCGCTCCGGCCAAATTCATAAAGATGGTCGATCCGGCACAAAGCAAAGAAATCAACCAGAAGATAGCAAAAAACTATCTGATGTATTCGACCTGGTATGACGCCGAAGCCGACAATGCGGCAGGAGTCATCGCAGAAGAGACAAAGTAGCGCCGCACGCCGTTCAAGAAAAAAGCATCCTCCCTGAGCCGTAACATGATACGACACAGGGAGGATTGTTTCGTTTATATTATCTGTCCGCTATTACTAACGTCCGGCAGTGAACAGGTCTTTAACAGCAGGCGTAAACATATCCATCACTCTCGAATAAGGCACCACGCATCCGGGCATGCCCGCCGCATAAGGCGCTATCTCATACTGCTGATAGACGAAATGCACCCCATCGGCAAGGAAATACGGAGACGAAGACGGCAACGGCAATGTGTCCGGATTGACCAGCAAGGCATCACGGAAATCATCAGCGTCCTTTGACTTGAAATATTCTGTCATCAAATCATTCTTGATAATTTCCTTCAGTGCGGGAAGTGAATCAGCAACAAACATGTTCCATCCGAACTGCTCGCCCGTCTTAAGCGAGAATACGGCATCGGACACACTCGTACCGCCGTGGGCACCACCCAGATAGAAATAGTTATTTGACGAGAAGGTCACATAAGTATCAGTCTTATAAGCCTCGTATACGCAGAATATGTATTCGTATGAAATATCAAAATCCCTATTTTCAAAGTCATCAAAATCGACCTTGGCCTGATTGAGCAAATAAGTTCCTACAGAGTCAAGCAAAACCTTTCCGTCGTCTATTCCGTCAAACACCTTAGAATTTTGCGGATCAGGAGATATAACCAATGAATATGACATCTTTTCAGCAATCCAGCCGCGCACATTTTTCACAAGCGCCTCATTGCCCGACACCGGATAGTCAGCAGCCAGGATGCAAGTGGCAAGACAACCGCCTACACGAAGCGAATCAACATAACCTACAGAATCTACAGCAAAAGACTCTTCCACGGAATCGTTCTCAGCCTTATTAGTGCCGTTGCCACAGCAAAAAAGCGACAATGCCACTCCCCCAACAGCCACGACGGTCAAAGGGGCATGCATAAAATGCTTCTTCAAACTCATATTTTTTCTCTTTAAAATAAACAGTCTACAAAATTAGCAAAATTTTTCATCATTCGGCACCGGCCACCTGCAACGAATCAGAGCGGACAAAATGCTCCGACGAGATTTTAGTGTCCAACACCTCAATTTTGCTTCTGTGCGACAGACCGTCGGCCAAAATAGACGGATTGACAAGCACAATCGATATACCAGCAGGCTTGCCGGCGGCAGGAACGGGCGACATATCGAGAATGTCCATCCTCATTACGACCACCACTGTGCTGTCATCAGGGGTCGACAGATGCATTACGACATCCTCCTTTGCATTTACCACAAGCTCTACCGACCCGTCACTCAAGACCTCATTGTCCAGAGTCGTCATACGGGTCGCCGATACAATACCGATAGTATCACACGGCACGCCCACGGTGACGATAGTCACTTCCGAAGGCACACCCGAATAGACGCCTACCGAACCCGAAATCAATGCCAACCCTAACAGCGACAGACATATTATGCGAATCAATTTGCCACACATGGTGTTCATAACTATTGTTTATTCAGTCACAACAACCGCGCGGCGCAAATGGTTTAGGACATGACGGCATACAAACCATCCACCGATTAAATTGTTTTAAACATTAAACGTCTAAAGATATTATTATGAAACTGCAACGACGAATCCTATTACTGGCGACAGCCACATTGCTTATGAGCGGCTGTGTGTCACATAAGAAGTACAATCTGCTGCGCGATGACTATAATGCATCGCAAGTGGCTCTTGCCGAAAGCAAAACGAATGTAAAAAGCCTCGAATCGATGCTTGAACAGGCCCGCAAGGAGAATCAGGAATTGCGCAACGACTACCGCGCACTGCAAGGCGCGCTTGACCAAAGCCTGGCATCCAACCAGTCAGGAAATATAAATGTCTCGAAGCTCGCCGACCAGATCAACGCCTCAAACCAATATATCAAACGTCTTGTGGAAGCTAAATCAAAGTCCGACTCACTACTTATGGTATTGAGCAACAACCTGACACGCTCGCTCAACACCAACGAGCTTAAGGATGTTGACGTCAAGGTACTGAAAGGCGTAGTCTACATCTCGCTCGCCGACAACATGCTGTTCCGTACCGGAAGCTACGAAATCAGCCCCGACGCCATGGACATTCTAAGCAAAATCGCCAAAATCATAAAGGACTACAAAAACTATAGTGTGCTTGTGGAGGGAAATACCGACAACGTTCCTATATCACGGACCAATATCCGCAACAACTGGGACCTTAGCGCGTTGAGAGCATCGTCCGTAGTGCAGGTTCTCCAGAACAAGTTTGACGTAGACCCGTCACGCCTCACAGCCGGCGGCCGAGGCGAATACAACCCAATCGCCACGAACGAGACACCGCAGGGACGACAGCTTAACCGACGCACACAGATAATCATCACTCCAAGCCTTGACCAATTCATGGATCTGATCGACAAGGCTCCGGCTACCGACGCACAGGCTGCAGGACCAGACATCAAATAATCTTCCCTATCTTCCCATTCCATAACGACAAGGGCCGTCCCGTTCAAAACAGGGCGGCCCTCATTCTATGTTTCGCCGTCAATTACTACGCCGGCACTATGGATATAGCGAAACCGCCTCCGGAAGCTTCCGGAATCTTAATCTTCGACTTAGCGGTCACGTTTTTAGTCTCTATGATGTATGACTGCGGATTGGTCTTATAGTGGGCATCCTTGCCGTCGCGGTAAATTGTTGCCACAAACTTACGTCCTTCCGGCAGGAACGAAAAGTCGACTTCGGCAGTTCGCGGTGCTTCGCCGTTGGTACCGCCAACAAACCACTCGTCTTCGCCCTTGGCCTTTCGCGCCACGGTCAGGTACTCCATCGGTTCAGCCTCAAGGTAGTAGCTCCGGTCCCAGTCGAGAGCCACGTCCTTAATAAACTGAAATGCGTCGAGAAATTTCTCATAAGTCTCCGGAAGGTCGGCGGCCATCTGAAGCGGGCTTGACATTGTGACGTAAAGCGACAGCTGATTGGTCAGAGTGGTGTTGACCCACGACTTGTTCTTCGGATTATACTTTGTAAGGTCATTTTCAAACAGGCCGGGCGTATAGTCCATCGGACCGCCTATCAGTCGTGTGAACGGAAGAATCGTGGTATGGCTCGGCTTGCTTCCGCCAAACGCCTGATATTCCGAACCGCGTGCCGATTCGTTGCCGATAAGGTTGGGCCATGTACGGCACAGGCCGGTCGGACGCACCGCCTCGTGGGCATTGACCATAATCTGATAGTCGGCGGCCTTCTTGACTGCATACAGATAATGGTTGACGAGCCACTGGCTGAAGTGGTTGCTTCCGGCGGGAATTATCTTGCCTACATAACCGCTCTTCACGGCATCGTAGCCATTGTCTTTCATAAACTTGTAGGCTTCATCCATGCGACGTTCGTAGTTGCGGATAGAGCTTGACGTCTCGTGGTGCATGATCAGCTTCACGCCCTTCTCCTTGGCATAGTCGCGAAGATAAGGCAGGTCAAAGTCGGGATACGGTGTCACAAAGTCAAATACCTCATCCTTGAACTTGTTCGACCAATCTTCCCAGCCGGTGTTCCATCCTTCGACAAGGACTGCGTCAAATCCGTGCTTGGCGGCAAAGTCGATATACTTCTTTACGTTTTCAGTAGTGGCGCCATGATTGCCATGAGGCTTTGAATTGGCATAGTCAACCTTGTCGAGATGTATGTTGGCATAGTCGTTAGTATAGCTCCACTTGGCCTTACGTGTAATCATCTCCCACCACACGCCTACATACTTACACGGCTTGATCCATGATGTGTCTTCAATGGCGCAAGGTTCATTGAGATTCAAAGTGATGCGCGAAGCAAGTATGTCGCGGGCATCGTCGCTGACAATTATAGTGCGCCACGGGGTCACGCAATCTGACTGCATATAGGCCATGTCGCCCATCGGGTCGGGCGTAAGGAGAGCTTTAAACACCATATTCTTATCGTCCAGGTCGAGATGCATGCACGGAAAGTTGACCAAAGCGGCCTCGTGAAGGTTCATATAAATACCGTCGTCGGTACGCAACATAAGCGCCGTCTGCACTCCGGTTGGCGACGGGCGGTCCTGCCAGGGATATGTCGGACCGTTGACCTTGTCCATCGAACCACGAATCTCCGACAGGCGACTGCGGGTATAGTCATATTCCTGCGTGTCGTAGTCGGCCGGAATCCAGTATGCCTCATGATCGCCGGTCATGGCAAATTCGGTCAGCTCGTCGGTAATGACAAAGTAAGAGAGTTTCTTCTGCATCGGAAATTCATATCTGAATCCCAGACCATCGTTGAAAATGCGGAAGTTAACCGACATGTCGCGCTTGGTCTTCGGCTGTCGCAGATTGACAGTCATTCCGTTGTAGTTATTAGCGATCACAGCCTCTTCGCCCCATACGGGAACCCATGTTTCATTGACCGAGTCCCTGTCGACGGACATTACCTCGAATCCTATATCAAGATCGTCGGGCTTTCTGGTTTTCATATTGTCGTCCCAGTTGGCATCCTTACCTTCCGCTCCCTTAATCCTAAAGCCCAGCTTGCTCGGCTTTATCACTTCCCTGCCCTTGTACGTCAACGAATACTGCGGCTGGCCTTCATCCGTCAACGAAAAGTCAACGGTCAGATTGCCGTCAGGCGACGATACGGACTGTCCCAACGCCGGCAATGCACACAACGTCATGACAAGGGCGCCTACACTTTGAGTAAATTTCTTCATACTTTACTTAAGGTTAATCAATAAAATTTTTAAGATTGTCGAATTAAATAGTAATTTGGTATTTTCACAATCCCTTCAGGATTATTACTCGCAAATATACTAAAACAAGGACATATCCCACTAATTTTCAACGGCATATTTTATTAATAATGTGAATTTTTATAATTCATTCATAAGTTTGCCAGACTCCGCGTCCTAATCTGAAGGCTGAACTATTTAACATATCACTAACAATTACGACTTATCTTAAAATCCCTCCCGCAACAAAGCGACGGCCAGTTCAAACTTTTTCACACAATTCTGAATTATAAATAATACCGTAAACCATTTTAAGTTAAAACAATTGACCGTTATGCCGTCATCACGACCATATACATTCGACCGCGTTGTGCGAATTCTGGCGTCGCTTGCCATTCTGGCGGCGGCCGTGTGGCTTATAAACATTCTTAAGGATGTGTTGCTGCCGTTTTGCGTGGCCTGCCTCATTGCGTACCTCATGGAGCCTTTGGTAGAATATCAGCGTAAATTAATGCACATGAAAGGCCGGTTCATAGCTATCGTGCTTACAATTGTCGAGGTTACATGCGTGATCGGCACTCTTTGCTACTTTTTTATCCCCTCTGCCATCAACGAAATCGAGCAACTCGATTCGCTGGTAAAAAACTCCAGGGATGTGTCCTCTCCATTTTTGCCGACGGAAGCCCAGGACTATCTCAGAAACCTCGTAAGTTCCGAGAACGTATCCAATCTGCTGAACGGAAGCCACCTGGAGACCATTCTCGACAAAAGCACGTCGTTGCTCACAACCGTAATAGACTTCCTGTTCCACACACTCGAATGGCTTTTGACATTCATCTATGTCATTTTCATACTGCTCGACTATGACCGACTGATGAAAGGATTCAGGCTACTCGTTCCCCCTAAGTTCAGACCCATAGCCTACAGGGTCGGCAACGACATAAAAAACAGCATGAACAGATATTTCCGCGGACAGGCGCTGATAGCAGTCTGCGCGGCAGTGCTTTATTGCATCGGATTCTCCATAGCCGGACTTCCGATGGCCATCATACTGGGCATAATTGTCGGAATACTCTATCTAATCCCCTACTTCCAGTATGTGACCCTAATTCCGGTAATAATCCTCTGCTTCATCTCGTCGCTTAGCGGTGAAGTCGGATTCTGGACCGAATTGGGCAAATGCATCCTTGTCTACGTCATCAGCCAATGCATCTGCGACTATGTGCTGACTCCCAAAATCATGGGCAAGGCATTAGGACTGAACCCGGCCATCATACTTCTGTCGCTCTCCATCTGGGGAACTCTGCTCGGTATCATCGGCATGATCATAGCTCTGCCTCTCACCACCCTTCTGCTGGCATATTACGAAGAATACGTCATCAACCGTCCAAAGCCTGACGACACAGACGGCTCCATCCGACAGAGCCCGACAAACGACGCCCGATGACACCGTTGTGAGATTTTAATGACCGTTATAGAATATAATCCATATAAATATAATACTTTTGCATAAGCATTTCGCCTAAACTACGTCTTTGAAGCTGTAAAAGAAATCTTATGCTTGACATATCCCGGGGAACCAAACGAGGAATCGCACTGTCGACCGCGCCGCTTTTAGCCGGCATAGCAATGCAGTATGCCGTCGGCCCTGCCGACATACGGGCCACTGCATTCCCCGTCAATGCATGCATAGGTGCCGGATTTGCGCTGTCGCTCATCATTGCCTACTTATTAAGGAATAAATCGGCATTAATCAACGGCCTGACATCATGCGCCGCGGCAATCGCGGCCATAGCATCCGTAATAATCGTGACGCTCATTACAGGAATCGTAAAACAGACATCGGACACCTCTTCCGCCTGGCACGACATGCTGTCGTCGTGGCCGTTCATACTCTCGTATACGTGGCTTGCCGTAATACTCGGACTTACCACCGTAAAGAACATTGCCACGTTCAGCCTCAGAAAAGCACCCGTGGCATTCAGCCATGCCGGCCTGCTCCTGGCCCTCATCTGCGGAGCGTTAGGCTCGGCAGACGTATGCAGACTCGACATGCCGGTAAGCGAGGGCCACACGGAGTGGCAGACCATCGACAACGATTCGCGCATAACCATGGCTCCATTCGGCATAACGCTTGACAGGCTGGAAATAAAAGTCTCAGCCGACAACATGCCCGAACAGATATCCGCCTGCATAACCGCCGACCGCAAATCGGGCGCGAGAGACATCTTTTCAGTAAAAGTGAACCACCCGATACGCATTGACGGATGGGACGTATATCTCTCCGACTATTCCGAACCGGCTTCCGGCTTTACCACCGCAACGTTCCGGCTCATCCGCGATCCATGGCTTCCGGCCGTGTATGCCGGCATAGCGATGATGTCCATCGGCGCATTGCTGACTCTATTTCTACGAACAGACAGAAAAAAGCCCGCATCATGAACCAGGAAGTGCTGACAACAATATCAATCGCATCACTCATACTGTGGGCAATCGGTGCCGGCTACGCTTATAAGGATAACCGGCGGAAGGCACTGGCCTGGACGGCCGGCGGAATCATCATCTTCGGGATGTTAATAGCATGGCTATGGATTAAGCTGGAGCGTCCGCCTATCAGCACAGTCGGCGAAACCCGCATACTTTATTCGTTTTTTCTGCCGCTTGCAGGCTCCGTAATCTATGCGCGACTGCGCTATAAATGGATATTGACCTTCACCACCCTGATGTCGGCAATCTTCGTCGGTATAAGCCTGTTTAATCCCGACACATTCAGCAAGGGGCTTGTTCCGGCTCTGCAAAGTCCGTGGTTCGTACCGCATGTGACACTATACATTCTGGCCTACGCGCTGCTCGGTACAGCGGCCGCAACAGCCATATATGCATTGTGCCTGCGACATAGCCCGGGACACGAAGCATCGATATGCGACAGCCTGACATCGGCAGGCACAGCGCTGTTGACCTTAGGAATGCTTACAGGAGCGTTGTGGGCCAAAGAGTCCTGGGGGCATTACTGGACATGGGACCCCAAAGAGACGTGGGCCGCGATAACATGGTTCTCATACCTTTCATATATCCATCTGCGCCACGGCTACCCGCGAAAGACCCGAATCGCATTCGGAGTTCTGATTTTCTCATTCCTGCTTCTACAGATGTGCTGGTGGGGAGTCAACATTCTTCCGTCGGCCAAAGGCCAGAGCCTCCACATCTACGGCTGACAACTGAACTGCATTATGAAATGAAACAATTTGACATGGACATAATCGAAGCTATCGAAAAGCGCAGGTCGGTGCGCACATTCAACGGAATACCGCTTTCTGACGACATACGCGAGGAGCTCTTAAGCATCATTGACAGCTCCCGCGACCCGTTCGGAGGCAGTGTGACCATCAGGCTTCGCAGATTCGATACAAAAGGCGAATACAGGCCCGGGACCTACGGCATAATCAGAGGCGCCTCAGACTTCTTTCTGGTAGGCATGGCCGATGACAGCCAGTCTTCATTGAGCGCGGGATTCAGGTTTGAACAAGTGGTCCTGCAAGCACGCCAACTCGGACTCGGCACATGCTGGATAGGCGCAACGTTCAAGGGTTCGGACTTCGACCGCAACGAGACGTGGCCTGACGGCGAACACCTTAAAGCAGTCAGTCCGGTAGGCATAGCCCGAAATCCCGGCATAATGGAAAAACTGACCAGACTTGCAGCAGGAAGCAACGGCAGAAAACCATTTGACGAACTGTTCAGAAACGCCGGCCATGACCGCAATGGCATCGGACCCGACAATCGGTTCAGAAAAGCGCTGGAGATGATGCGACTTGCTCCCTCATCGACCAATTCACAGCCATGGAGAGCCATAGTCGACGGGGAGGAGGTTCACTTTTACTGCCGTCAGAAAAACTCATGGTCGATGCTTGACTGCGGAATTGGGCTTTGCCATTTTTGCCTGACGGAGGAACATTACGGCCACCCGGGGCAATTCATAAAAACCGACATCAGACCCGACGCGCCTGCCGAATGGCTATACATCACGTCGTACCGTAGATGCCGATAGAACAAGCTCTAAGAGCCCGTTCCCTAATTTTTTGTAATTTTGCATCCGTTTTGCCAACGGTTTAGAACCGGTCCATCATATTTGTTTTTAAACAACTCCTTAGGTATGACTGCGCTATCATTGCACTTCAAGAGCGGAAATGTCTCACCCGGCCTCAAGCGCCAGCTCGGCAATCTGACATTGCCGATATTTATCGAAACGCTTCTGATTATGACCCTTGGAGCGGTCGACACATTTATGTTGTCGCGCTACAGCGACGTGGCCGTAGCGTCGGTCGGCGTAGTAAACCAGGTGATGATGCTCTGCTTCCTGATGTTTGAAGTCATAAACATAGGCACATCGGTTCTGGTAAGCCAATATCTCGGAGCGCACAGACAGGACCGCATAGTGACCCTCGTGGGAGTGTCGCTCGTAGTCAATCTTGTCACCGGCCTGCTTATCAGCCTGCTTCTATTCGGATTTGCCAAAAACATTCTTATAATGATGGGTCTCGACGGAGATCTCCTGACCGAAGGCCATCGCTACATGTCGATAGTCGGAATCTTCGCCTTTTTCCAGGCCATAGCGCTCACAGCATCGGCCACCCTTCGAGCCTGCAACAAAGCCTACTACCCTATGGTTATAGTGGCCCTGGTCAACGTCTGCAACATAGTCGGCAACTACTCGCTCATATTCGGCAACTTCGGAATGCCGGCACTCGGAGTTAAGGGCGCGGCCATCTCCACCGCCGCATGCCGTTGCATAGCCATGACATTGCTGTGCATTATTCTGTTCCGCACCACAGTAAAAAGATTTCCATGGGAGATTTTCAGGCAATTTCCGATGCGTGAATTCAAGAATCTGCTGAAAGTCGGCCTCCCTTCGGCCGGCGAGATGTTCAGCTACAGCTCGGCACAGGTGGTGATGACCATGTTTATCACCATGCTGGGCGTAGAGGCGCTCGCGGCTCGAACCTATGTGGTCAATACCGTTATGTTCGGCTATATATTCTGTATCGCAATATCACAGGGCGGAGCCATCACAATAGGCCATCTGATAGGACGCGGGAAGGTCAAAGGAGCCTTTTATCTCGGTAAGTTCGTTTTGCGCTGGTCGGTCCTAATCACCCTGCTGCTGTCGCTTCTCATAGCACTGAACGGACGCACCATTATGGGATTCCTCACGTCGGATCCTGCCATAATCAGCCTGGCCTGCACAATCTTATGGATAGACGTGCTGGTTGAGACCGGAAGAGCCATCAATATCTATGCGACCAACGCGCTAAGAGCCACAGGCGATGTCAACTTTCCGTTTTATGTCGGGCTTGTGACCATGTGGACGCTCCAGGTGCTCGGAGGCTATATATTCGGAATAATGCTCGGCTTCGGCATTTACGCGCTCTGGTTCATGATTTCACTTGACGAGCTTACACGCGGCATAATATTCGTCAGACGTTGGAACAGCCTTAAATGGGCCGGCAAAGGATTCGTCAACTAACTCTCTACCGACAGCATCTGATCCATCAATGCCATATCGCTCTTTACCTCGCCCTGAAGCAGATAGCGGTCTGACGTAGCCTTAAGATGTTCATAAATGGCAGATGCACCGGCTCGGTCATTGTCAAGAAAGAGGTCGATAGCACACAACAACCGCTCTTTCGATGACATAATCCGACGGTACATCTCTATATACTTCCTCAGGTCCCGGTCAAGGAGTGCCCCGGCCTCATCAAGCCGTCCGGTAAGCAATGCGGTGAACACCAGTTCACAAGCCGTCTCCTTGACATATATTCCCATAATCTTGTCCTTATGCGAATATATATCGCTGAATTCGCGGTAAGCGTCCTCCCATTTTTCCATATCAAGAAGACGCGAGGCTCTCATCAGCGGAACAGATACCTCAAGAGCGTTGCCATAGTTGACCGTCGGTGGCACTTCAAACCACTCGTCGGGCATGTCCTTGGGACGCACACCTTCCTGAATCAACGCGTTGGTGCGCAACTGCAATATCAGTCCGCGCTTGCTTCTAAGGTTCTTGCGAAGCAACATGGCATTGTATGCATCGTTACCCATACCGTTGATTTTCAACGGTATGCCATTGAGAAGGATGAGAACGATGTCTGTCAGGCAGAAAACCACGACAAATGTGTCAAGCAACGGATGCGCCTTCAGCAACAATAGCGGAGCTACCGCAATCAATGCCAACACATTGGCCAACACGCCACCCAAGTTGTACCATCCGGTGGGAATCTCAGCCAACGGCAATTCAGGAGGACTCAAAAGGCACTGGCCACCTGTGCCGGCAAGCGAGAAACGCTTTACGCGGATCTTGCCTTCGAAGCGTATAAATGTATAGCTGAATATTCTGAACGACACGAAGCGATAACCGGACAGCAGACCGCACACCAGATGGCCCGCCTCATGAATGACCACCAGCAAGGGAACAGAAACTGCCAGGCTGACGATGGCGGCAATAATGCCTACGCACATCTGTATCCAGTCGGCACCGGTAAGATTACTGAAATAGTCCGTGAACGTCGTGTCACTCAGACCGACGACAATCAGACCTCCAACGGCAAGCCCTATGACAACGCCTACGAGCAGACATATAACCAACTTGATTAATTGCTTTATAGTGTCCATATCTAAAAATCTTTAATCACAGGGTGCAAAGTTAGCTTTTTTTCAGCGAAACTGATTCATCATTTTCCAGTGCCGAAACGCGATGTGTCGATATTGGTATCCTTTGGCTTGAAGCCGTTGAATCGCCAGATGAATGTAAGTTTAAGATTCCGTGTCATATCGCGCACTTTCATGCGGTAGTCTTGGCCGGCATGTTTGATGGTCATAGTAGGCGACCATTTGTTGAAAATGTCATCGGCTTTCAGATCCAGTTCACAGCAGCGTTTCTTTCCGAGCTGCCACTTGGCACCGGCATCAACTTTCCAGATACCTGACATATCTGCTATCCCTTGCAATGACGGCGAGATGTAGCTGAAATCCAAAGAAACGGAGACGGGACTGTTCTGACTGACCTTGAAAGAGTTGCTCAACGATCCATAGAAAATCCATTTGCTGTTGTCGAAGCTGATGTCATGGAATTTATTGGCTTTCGCTCGCCTGTTCATCACGTTTGCTGTGGCTGTGGCGTTCCAGATGTAGCTGACGCCGAAAGGAGCGTAGAGATTAAGCCCTACTACACGTTCATAGTTCATGTTGATGGTCTGATATATCAGATTTAGTGCATCCGGCGACTGGTAAGGTAATTGCACAGTCGCTTTGTCTCCATACTGGAAATATAGTGTCGCAACATATTTTTGCCTGAGGATATAG
>CAJTSJ010000046.1 GCA_910578785.1 uncultured Muribaculum sp.
CTTCATAAAAGCACCCCAAAAGTTTTTTGTCTAACTTTTGGGGTGCAGTTCATATTGACACTCCCTCGATTCTTTTTAGTGACCCAACGATGGCCTACCGACCCTACATACATCGGAGCTCCAGTTGGACCTTGAATATGACAAGGCGCAAGCTATCGTACTGAAAAGATAGCACTATGTGTGAATATTTGTCGTAGCGACTCGATGTAATTTGTGGAGTGTCGCGCCTACAGCGCTATTGAGGGTGGCTACTACCGGTAAGGCTCCTACGGAGCTATTCGCATCTATGTCGCATCCCAGACGTTCGGGCCGAACGTCCCTACTGAAATTTCGGCGCAAAATTGTATGGCGGACGGGAGCCTCGGGTAAGCCCAGTATATCCACGACACCGTGCCGGTATTGATCCTCCCGCGATTTTACAGAGGGAGGACGAGGCCTTCGTTGGCGATGACTGTGTTGGGGAATATGGCACGGGCTTCTTCGAGGTGGCGTTGCTCGTTGTGATAGCTTTTGGAGAAGTGACCGAGGACGAGCTGTTCGGCTCCGGCCATTTCTGCTATCCTTGCGGCCTGCGATGCCGTGGAGTGGAATCGAAGGCGTGCTTTTTCAGTCTGGTCGTCGCAATAGGTGGCTTCATGGTAGATGGTGTGGATTCCTTCTATCGATTTGGCCACTTTGGGATTGAACAATGTGTCGGAGCAATATGCGTAGCTCATCGACCTGTCGGCCGGTGTGGTAAGCCGGTCATTGGCTATTACCTGCCCGTCGGGAGTGACGAAGTCTGCTCCGCTTTTAATGGCCTGATATTGCGATATCGGTACATTGAAGAATTTTACCGTGTCGCCTTTGAGATGCCGGAGCTTGGGTTTTTCTTCAAATGCAAAACCGACGCATGGAAGCCGGTGGTAGAGCGGAAACGACCTGACGGCGATGGCGTCGTTCTCGAATATGGTTGAGGATGTCTGCGGGTCGATGATGTCGAAAATGATTTCAAACGGGGGCATGTGGCAGAAAAAGTCAAACATGCGCCTGAACATTTCGGCACCTTCCCTGAAGGTATGTATGGTCAGTGACCCACCGTCGCGTCCGCCGGTCAGGGCGAGGGTAGAGACGAGCCCCGGCAATCCGAGACAGTGGTCGCCATGGAGATGCGATATGAAGATATGTCCGAGTCGGGAATACTTTAGTTTCTGTCGGCGCATGGAGAGTTGGGCGCATTCGCCGCAGTCGACCATGAACAGATTTCCACGGAAGTCTACTACCTGACAGCTTGGCAGATGGCGGAGGGTAGGCGAGGCTGAACCGCAACCCAGATAATTGATTTGAAACTGTGACATGCCGCAAAGTTATGTATTATGGTCCGATTTGTCGGCGTTTTTCCGAGTTATTAATAATAAAAATGTATCTTTGCATAAGATTTTAACAATCCCACAAAGAGCATGGAATCAAAGCGACAAATACTGTTAGTAATAAATCCAATATCAGGCATAGGCAGCAAGGAGTCTTTCGAACCGTTGGTGCGCAAGTATCTGGAACCTCTTAATTTTGAGATAACCACTTCATATACATGTGCCCGCGGAGATGCCACCAGACTGGCAAGGCTGGCAGTGGACCGCGGTTACTACGGAGTTATCGCCGCCGGAGGAGACGGCACTGTAAATGAGACGGCCCGTGCTCTGTGCGACACTGATGTCGTTTTGGGGATAATTCCCTGCGGTTCCGGAAATGGATTGGCCCGTCATCTCGGCATTCCGATAGACCCGGTAGCGGCCGTTAAGATTATAGCGGAGAATCATATCGTGGACAGCGACTACGGATCGGTCAACGGCCATCCGTTCTTCTGTACATTCGGAGTGGGGTTTGATGCTGCCGTAAGCGGTAATTTTGCCCGCCAGCACCGTCGTGGCAAGCTGATGTATCTGAAAAGCGCCATCTCGGAATATGTCAAATATCATCCGCAGGTATATACAGTAAGTGCAAACGGGCAGGTGCTGACTGAAAAAGCGTTTCTGATAGCATGTTGCAATGCCTCGCAGTATGGCAACAATGCCTACATAGCTCCGACGGCAAGCATTACTGACGGCCTTCTTGACATCACAATCATACATGCCGGAAATCCTCTGAATACGGCAAAGGTAGGTGTTGACCTGTTTACAGGATACATTAATTCAAATACGCTGATACATTCGTTCCGCGCTCCGTCGGCTGTGATATACCGTCAGCAGGAGGGCCCGGCTCATCTCGACGGCGAACCGATGAATATCCCGGAGACTATGGATATAAAATGTCATGCTAATTCATTGCGGATATTCACTCCGACCAAGGAAGTGAAGTTCCGTCCGATAATCACACCTGTCGAAAATGCCGTCCGCGACATGGCATGCTCAATAACACGGTTTTTCGGCAGAAAAAGTTGACGGGATTGTCTGATGCCATGATAAAAACGGTTGGATTAACTAAAAAAACAAGCGATTTTAAAATTTTGGACATAAATTTTTGGTTTATCGGAGAAAAATATTTAAAATTGTGGAGCGATACCATAAAAAGATACTAACTAAAATTCTAATATATCAAAACCAACAATGAGTTATCTTAAATTTGATAAAAACCTCATGATTAACTTGGAGCAGTCATTGCAGAAAGAATTGCTTCGAACTAATCAAGCCGGCGCTTATCATTGTTCGACAATCGTAGGGTGTAACACCCGTAAGCATCATGGATTGCTGGTTATCCCCATTCCGGAGATGAACAATAAGAATTATGTGATGCTTTCATCGCTTGACGAAACTGTCATTCAGCACGGCGCGCCCTTTAATCTTGGGTTGCACCGCTATTCCGGCGGAGTCTACAGTCCTAACGGGCACAAGTACATTCGTGAATTTGACTGCGAAGGTGTTCCTCGCACAACCTATCGTGTGGGCGGTGTGATTCTTACCAAAGAGATGGTGTTCATCTCTCAGGAAAACAGAATCCTTATCCGCTACACTCTTGTAGATGCACATTCGGCAACCACTTTGCAGTTCCGTCCGTTCCTTGCGTTCCGCGAGGCCAATGAACTGGTTGTACAGAACAATCACCTGAATCAGGATTTTGTCGAGGTCAACAACGGTGTAGGCTTCTGCCTGTATCCAGGATTCCCGACCTTGTACATGCAGTTTAACCGTAAACCGACATGGGTGTCAAACCCCAACTGGTATAACGGCATCGAATATGTGAAGGATCTGCACCGCGGTATTCCGTATACGGAAGATCTCTGGGTGCCCGGATATTTTGAGATTCCAATCAAGAAGGGTGAATCAATCATATTCTCGGCGGGAATCAGCGAAGCTTCGCCGCGTTCGTTCAGCAAGATGTATGAAGTCGAGCTTGCAAGCCGCACACGCCGCACAAGTTTCTTCAACTGCCTTAAGAACTCTGCCAAGCAGTTCTATATAAAGGATAAGGAAAGCGAATATATTATCTCCGGATATCCCTGGGGTCAGATTCGCGCACGCGATACATTTATAGCATTGCCGGGTACCACCCTTGCAATCAACCATACCGACGATTTCCATGAAATAATGTCGACTGCGCTTAAGGCTCTCGACAACTACATGGAGAACGAGGTGATGGATGAGCATATCCACGCCATTGATCAGCCGGACGTTCCGCTGTGGGCCGTCTGGGCCATGCAGCAGTACGGACGCAATCTGGGCTTCGACAAGGCTCGTGAGAAGTATCTGCCTGAAATAGCCAAAATCCTTAACTGGATTATCGCCGGAGGACATCCTAATCTTCAGGTCGAAACGAGCGGTCTTGTCGGCACAAGCGGCACCAACTCCCCTGTGTCATGGATGAACGCCACTTCCAACGGTTGGCCTTTGATACCGCGAACCGGTCTGCTCGTAGAGTTCAACGGACTTTGGTATAACGCCCTCATGTATGCGTATAATCTGAGTGAAGGTGTCGCGGAATATGCTGAACAGCGCGAGACGTGGCATACTATAGCAGAACAGGCCAAGGCATCGTTTGTAGAGACATTCCTCAACGACCATGGATATCTTTACGACTATGTGAACGGGACTTATGCCGACCTTCAGGTGCGCCCGAACATGGCCATCGCTGTCGGTATGGACTATTCGCCGCTTGACCGTCGTCAGCGCAAGAGCGTGCTTGATGTGGTTACACGCGAACTCCTTACTCCAAAGGGCCTGCGTACATTGTCGCCTAAGAGCTATGGATACAGACCGTTCTATCAAGGTTCGCCCGAAGACCGCGACCAGGCTTATCACAACGGACCTGCACGCCCGTGGCTTATAGGCATGTATGCCGATGCTTATATCAAGGTGTTCGGTATGAGCGGAGTAAGCTATATCGACCGAATGCTTATCGGCTTCGAGGACGAGATGAGCCAGAATTGTATCGGAACTGTATCGCAGATGTACGACGGTAACCCTCCGTTCAGTGGACACGGTGCCATTTCACAGGCGACCAATGTGGCCGAGGTGCTTCGTACACTCCGTAATCTCAAAAAATTAACCATGTAATTAAAATGCCATGAAAGCTTTAATGTTTGGCTGGGAATTTCCCCCTCATATCCTGGGCGGTCTTGGCACTGCCAGCTACGGTCTCACAAAAGGCATGTGGGAGTGTGGCGATATGGACATCACTTTTGTTATCCCCAAACCTTTCGGTGACGAGGATAAGTCGTTTGCAAAAATTATAGGTGCGTCGCAGGTGCCCGTGGCATGGCGCGACGTAAACCGTGAATATGTGGAAAGCCGTATCGGCAATGTGATGAATCCGGATGAATACTACCGTCTCCGCGACCACATCTATGCTGATTTCAACTACATGAGATTGAACGATCTCGGCTGTATCGAGTTTTCCGGACGCTACCCCGACAACCTGTTGGAGGAAATCAACAACTACTCCATCTGCGCCGGCGTCATTGCCCGTACTGAAGAGTTCGACGTAATACACTCCCATGACTGGCTGACTTATCCTGCCGGCATTCATGCAAAGCAGGTTACAGGTAAGCCTCTTGTGATTCACGTTCATGCTACCGACTTCGACCGTTCGCGCGGCAATGTGAATCCGACAGTGTTCAATATCGAGCGTGACGGTATGCTTCACGCCGACCACATCATCACAGTAAGTAACCTTACCCGCAATACTGTAATCGAAAAGTACGGAATTGATCCGGCAAAGGTGACCACTGTTCACAATGCGGTTACTCCGCTTAGCGAGGAGTATCTTAATGTTAACCCGCCCCGCGCCAAAGAGAAAGTCGTTACGTTCCTCGGACGTATCACTATGCAGAAAGGCCCGGAATACTTTGTTGAAGCGGCCGCCCGTGTGCTCAAACTTAACCACAATGTCCGGTTCGTAATGGCCGGAAGCGGCGACATGATGGACAAAATGATTCTTCTGGCAGCTGAGCGCGGCATAGCAGACCGTTTCCATTTCCCGGGATTCCAGAAAGGCAAACAGGTGTACGAGATGCTTAAGGCAAGTGACGTATATGTCATGCCGTCTGTCTCGGAGCCGTTCGGTATTTCGCCCCTCGAAGCTATGCAGATGGGTGTGCCGTCGATTATTTCCAAGCAGTCGGGATGCGCCGAGATTCTTACAAATGTAATCAAAACCGACTATTGGGACATCGATGCCATGGCCGATGCCATCTACTCAATCGTGACTTATCCGGCCATGCACAAGCAACTTCAGGAAGACGGCTTGGCAGAGGTGAACCAGATTACCTGGGATAAGGCAGGGCAGAAGGTTATAAATATCTATAACCAAGTGCTTCACCGTAATTGATAGCCAATTCAAGAATTAATTAAAACAACAAAACAACCATAAAAAACGTCAACAAGCTCATGAAAGCTATTTGTTTTTATTTCCAGATTCATCAACCGTTCCGGCTTAAAAGATATCGTTTCTTCGACATAGGTAACGACCACTATTATTATGATGATTTTGCCAACGAGGATATCATCACCCGTGTGGCTCATCGCAGTTATATCCCTGCCGCAGAGTCGCTACTCCGCATGATTGAAAGCTCAAACGGAAAGTTCCGTTGCGCTCTGTCGCTTTCAGGCGATGCTTTGGAGCAGTGCGAACAGTATGTTCCCGAACTTATCGACATTCTTAAAAAGCTTGCCGATACAGGCAAGGTTGAATTCCTTGCCGAGACTTATGCACACTCGCTTGCTTCACTGATTGATCCGGAAGAATTCATGAATCAGGTTAGGGTTCATGATGAAAAGATATTCGAATTGTTCGGCCAGCATCCTAAAGTGCTCCGCAATACAGAGCTTATCTATTGCGACGAAATGGCTCCGATGATTCATGAGATGGGTTACAAGGGTGTGATTACTGAAGGTGCGAAGCATATCCTCGGATGGAAATCGCCTAACTATGTATATTCTGCCGCATCTTGTCCTAAACTAAAGCTGTTGCTTAAGAACGACAAGCTGTCTGACGACATCTCATTCCGTTTCAGCAACCACGATTGGGATGCATATCCTCTGACTGCCGACAAATATATGGATTGGATTGCCTCTACTCCTAATGAGGAGCAGGTGATAAATCTGTTCATGGATTTGGCTACATTCGGTGAGCTCCAGCCTCGTGAAAGCGGAATATTCCAATTCCTTGAAGCTCTTCCTCGCTTTGCTGCCGAAAGAGGTGTGGATTTCTGGACTCCGTCAGAAGTCGTTTCTAAATGCAAGGCTGTTGACACTCTCAGCATACTTCACCCCATATCCTGGGCTGACGAAGCTCGCGACACATCTGCATGGCTCGGAAATACTCTCCAGAATGAGGCATTCAACAAGCTCTATTCTGTAGCTGAACGTGTTCGTCTTTGCTCTGACCGTCGTCTTAAGCAGGATTGGTGGTATCTGCAGGGAAGCGACCACTTCTATTATATGTCTACCAAGCACATGAACGACGGTGCAATACACGCCATGTTCAGCCCGTATGAGACTCCGTTCGAGGCATTCACCAATTACATGAATGTTCTGGCTGACTTTATCGTACGTGTCGAAGAGCAATACCCATTGTCTATCGAGAATGAGGAACTCAACCTTCTTCTGACTACAATCAGAAACCAGGCTACCGAGATTGAAACTCTGCAGAAAGAGGCTTCGTCGCTCCGCACAGACTTGGCACACCTTAACGAAGAGCATGCCACAAGAGCCGCTCTTGCCAATGGTGAAGTTCCCGCAGAAGAACCCAAAAAGGAAGCTAAGGCTAAGAAGTCAACCAAGAAGGCTGATGCCGTGAAAAAGGCAGATGCCCCGAAGAAGACTAAAAAAGCAAAAGCCGAGGAATAATCACTTAAAAGTGATGTAAACGATAAAGGCTCCGAAAATTTCGGAGCCTTTATCGTTTGGTTTAATGGCCGTTAAGACCGACTATCGCCGCAGGCTATCTGCGGGCTTTAATCTTCTCAAGCTGACGCTCGAGAGCCTCTATTGTCAGGTCTATCGCCTCCTCGAAAGAGTCGGCTGTCTTTGATGCAAAAACGTCGTCTTGCTGTGGTATGCTGAGTTTTATTCCTGCTTCCTTATTCATCGCCGTTTCCGGTTTCACTACTTTAAGCGTCACTTCTGCTGTGGCGATGTCCTCGTTGTGTCGTGCCAATCGGTTCAACTTCTTTGTGATAAACTCCTGAAGGCGTTCGGTTGCGTCGAAGTGGATTGATTTGATGTTAATGTCCATGATGTCCTCCTTTGCTTTTTGTGGCACGAGGATGTGCCAGTTGATAATTTTGTTTTAACTCTCGATACGTTATATGCGTATACACTTGCGTCGTGGCAAGTGATTGATGTCCTAAAAGTTGCTGTACGGAATGTAGGTCGGCGCCGTTGTTGAGCATGTCGGTGGCGAATGAATGACGCAACACATGCGGACTCTTGCGCTGGCATGTGGCGCATGTCTCAAGTTCGGAATGTACTACATTATAAATTAGTTTCCTATAGAGCGGTTCGCCGTTGGGTCTTACCAAAAGTTCTTTGGCCGGGCCGGCGGGAATGGTCTGCGTTTTAAGATGTCGGTATGTGTCAATCATTTCTGATAATTCTCTTCCGAATGGGATTATTCTTTCCTTATTACGCTTTCCGAGCACTTTTAGTTCACCCTTGTTCGTGTCTATATCGGCATCTTCAAGTTGCTGTACTTCCGAACAACGTAGCCCGGTTTCGTAAATGAGCATTAT
This sequence comes from uncultured Muribaculum sp., assembly GCA_910578785.1. Lineage (GTDB taxonomy): Bacteria > Bacteroidota > Bacteroidia > Bacteroidales > Muribaculaceae > Muribaculum. The sequence continues at coordinate 8,204 of CAJTSJ010000046.1, forward strand.
TATAAGCCGATTGCGTACCTTGACGAAGTCCGATACGTCAAGCTCGTTGTCGAGAATAGCCTCTGTTTCTGATTGGCGTACATAGACGGGTAGAGGCCGGTCGGTCTTGGCCAGGATAAGTTCCTGTGCCGGATTTTCTGCCATTCCTTTGCGTTTCATCATGAATCGGAAGAATGCGCGCAACGCCTGGACTTTGCGCCTTATGGTGCGTGGCGAATCGCCTTGTCTGGAGCGCGATGCAATCCAAAGTCTGAGGTCGTTGGTGGTGATGCTGCGGGGGTGTAGCTTTTCCGGCTGTGAGTCGGTGGCAAAATCGGCCCACTGATTAAGGTCGCGTCTATAAGCATCAACGGTGTGAGCTGAAAGATTCAACTCACACCGTATATATGTTAAGAAAGAGTTTAACATTGTCTTATATTCGTTTACAGTCAGGCAACGTTGCCGTCTACATCACGAATATAACTCTTTCTGTTGGTTTTTCCAAATAAAAATGGAGGAAATGTATGGATTACTCCTCTACAGTACGAAGTTTCTGCACGTATACAGCCTTCATCATCTTCTTGCGGTTAGCGATGCTGGGCTTCTCAAATGCTTGACGGCTACGAAGTTCCTTTACGATGCCGGTCTTTTCGAATTTACGCTTAAACTTCTTTAAAGCTTTTTCGATGTTTTCGCCTTCTTTAACTTGTACGATAATCATTTTTAGTTTGTTTATTTTAATTGTTTTTGAATTTGCTTTTTTGCGCGACAAAATTACGCATTGTTTTCCATTTGGCAAAATTTTGTAGCTATAAAAAGTTCCAATTTAACGTGCAGGGTAACCTAAAGTGCCTTATTTGACGAATTTTCTTATCTCAGGTACTATGATGGCTTCCATTACTTCATATCCGGCATCGGTAGGATGCACGCCGTCGTTGGCATAAGCGGGGTTCAGGGCACGGTCTTCTCCGGTTACCATGGGCGTATAGTAGTCGACAAACGGTATGCCGTTTTCGTCGGCAAACGCTTTTATCGACTTATTGAGTTCCGCGATTTTGTCGGAGCTGTCTGTTATCGTCGGGTTCCACCTGAACTTTGCCGCGGGCAATACGGATGTCAGTATCACCTTTATGTCGTTGGCTTGGGCGAGTTGTACCATAGCCTTTATGTTGCGCATTGTGCGGGACTTGTCGTAATGGTGGGTGTTTTCGGCGACATCGTTTGTGGCGCAGTTGATTACTACGAGTTTCGGTGTCAGGTTTATCACGTCCTCCGGAAATCTTGCAAGCATCTGGTAGGAGGTTTGTCCGCTTATGCCTCGTCCGATGAAGCCGTTTGATGTGAAAAAGTCCGGACGCATTTTAGCCCAGTTGTCAGTAATGGAATTTCCAAGGAACACGACTCTACGGCTGTTGTCCGGGTTGGACAGGACCTCGATGTTGGCGTTTTCATAACGTCCGAGCTGTTGCCAGTCTTTTTTGTCTTTTTTCTCCTGTGCTCCTGCCGAAAGGCATATGGCCAGTGCAAGCAGGCAAAGTGATTGTCTTAAGAGTGTCATTTATTTGTATTTAAGCTATTGATATAATATTGGTCTTGTGGGGACTAAACGGACTGATTGGTTGTACCATCGGTTGTAGGCGTTGTCAATGTCAAGAATCTGTTGCCATTTAGCGGCGGGAGCCATTATATTTTCGTAAAAAATAAGAGATTTTGTCACTTTAAGTCCTTCTTCGCATAACTCGCAGGCAACCGAAAACTCGCCGATGTCGTTTTTGACGGAGTAGGAGAGGCCCGGCAGTTGTTCCAGGTCAAAAACATATCCCTCCTGTGGCCTGACAATCAGATGGTCAACGTTGGTTTCCGCAAATATTGATATCGGAGTTACGCGCTCTTCTTTTTCGGTAATTGTATCCATCGGTTGATGACAGAGCTTGCCGATGTCAAGTATCAATGTGTCTTCGGCGTTATGCAATATGTCGGCCAACACATATTCCGCATTTATTATTATGTCCGGATTTTCTTTAGTAAAACCATAGCTGTCGATATTGTAACGATACAATTCCGGCATCTCGTATGTGCCGTGAAATAAATCGATTTCTATCTTTTTAATAGCGGATTTGGTGAATTTTAAATTCTCCTCTTCTTCGTGGCTTAAAACATCCGGATATTTTATTGACAAGGGTGAATTTATATCCTTATTTAAATGCTCCAACATAGCTTTCTCGTAATCGCCCATATATATTATGGGCTGGATGCCATATTTGGAGTACCCGTGGAAATTAGACGTCCTGGTCAACTTAACTAAATTTCCGTACGGCTCTGCTAATATATGATTCGTCACGGATGTTTCCGTCAAGGCGCTGTCAGGAATGGCGAAGCTCATTTTGCTTTTTTCCCTGTGTGTCGACTTGTCGGCCGGGAAAGCTTCTATTTCGCCGGTCGCACCTCTGAAGTACATGCTCGACAATTCGCCGGCAGGCGCGATGTAGGAAGGAAGTGTGTATATTGCTCCTGATTCCTTCAGAACGAGCATGAGATTGTATTGGCCGGGGGTCAATATGTTATCCCATCCGGCGGATGTCGACTTTGCCGTGAGCGCGTATTTGAATTCGATGTTGCATTGACGAAGCACATCTCCGAATTCGGCTAAGAATTGATGTTCGGCTGGTTCTAATTCGTTCAGGCTGTATGCCAAAATAGTGGCGTCAAATAGAAAATCGGCCGCTTGTCGGTTGTTCCACTTCTTTGACTTAAGGTTGTTTTTTGCCTCTTTGACTGGATTTCCTTGGTACACTCCGAAAAGATATTTTATTCCGGACTTCGCATTTGTACAACGAATGTCGAGTTGACGCCAGGCTTCATCTCTTACATTTTCGGGAGATGGGTTGGCATGTATTCCTTTCTTCCTTGCATATTCAGGAGTTAGTACGTTTTTAGGATTAAACAGGTCAACGAGCAAAATCGGGGTGTCAAGATATTTTAATGATAGCCTGTTGTCTGACCGCTGGCTGAACGGTACATCATAGTGCAGATTGTGGGATTTGTCCTTGCCGATGCTGTCTGTCGGTTCGGGCATTCCATTGAGGGTTCGGTACTGCATGCTGAGATTTTTGTCGATTTTTATGTCACCTGAGTGAGATAATATGGGGTATTCCGTTTTTGCCAGAATATAGAAGCTCCGCGGACCCTGATTTAATGCGCCCCGTTTCATTAAAAAGAAAACGTCGACACAGTCGCCTATCTTAAGTTCCGGTATGTTGATGGGCCTCGTCTCGAATACGGTAACAGGCTTTTTGCCTGCGTCGCCATATTCGTTGAGCATGGAGTCGAGCGCTATCTCCCTGATGTCGCCGTTGCGCTTTATTATCCTTATTCCGGCGGCTAAATCCTGCGCTAAGTCGGGCTCGTTTACCGGAATGCGCGACGAACCGGTAAAATTCACTTCGTTCAGGTCCAAATTTTTAAATCTGTTAAGTGCCGTGGAGTCGTTTATGGCCACCAGCATGCGGGTCATATCGACAGTAGTTATGTCTGCATCGGTCATATCGAGCGGAATGTGGATGCCCGCACTCGCGCCGATTCCGGCTCCGAGTGCACCGAAAGCAACACCTAAAGCAATTCCGGCAAGTGCGTTTTTATTGATTTTTTCGCTTTTCTTTGATTCAATGCGGTTATATAGCGCAAGTATTACCGCCGATTCGTTTCTCATGGAGTCGGGTACGGTATAATTGTGGAAGGCGGGAGCGTCGGCGTTCCACACTTCCTGCTGTACATTATGCATCCAGTCGGTGTATTTGCTTAACGATTCTGCATTAGACTGCATTATGGTCATAAGTGCCGACAAGAGGCAGACAAAAACTTTGGGATTAGCTGTCATGATGGTATTTCCGGTTTTTGTGACGAATATCAAATTATAAGATTCCAAAGATAAGTATTATTTGTGGTATTTAGATGGGCTTAAGCTGTAAAATCACTATTTTTGCAGTCAAAATTGCTGTATATGAATATCGAACTTGATGTGCACACTCATACTGTGGCCAGCGGTCATGCATTCAGCACCTTGCAGGAGATGGCGATGGCCGCTTCGGAGAAAGGTCTAAAATTGCTTGGCATAACCGAGCATACGCCGTCCATACCCGGTACTTGCGAGCCTATTTATTTCCGTAATTTGCACGTAGTGCCACGGGTCATGTATGGTGTTGAGCTTATGCTTGGTGCGGAGATAAACGTTCTTGATGCTAAAGGTTCGCTTGATGTGGATGAAGATTTTATGTCCATGCTTGATCTTAGGATAGCCGGAGTCCACTCGCTTTGCTACCGGAATGGCAGGAAGGAAGATAACACCGAAGGGTTGGTCCGTGTAATATCCAACCCCAATATAGATATAATCAGCCATCCGGGCGATGGTACGGCGTTGCTTGACTTCGAGCCTTTGGTCCTCGCGTCTAAGGAGCACCGAACGTTGCTTGAGATAAATAATAGCTCACTCAAACCTGTCAGGCATAAACTTGCCGCACGGGACAATAATCTCGAAATACTCAGATTGTGTAAGCGTTACGATGTCCCCGTCATACTTGGTAGCGACGCCCACATCTCTTTTGACATAGCTGATTATGGCTATTTGCGTCCTCTTTTGAATGACGTTGAATTTCCTGAAGGGCTGATTGTCAACCGTTCTGTCTCGGTGTTTAAATCGTACCTGGGGCGTGCGGAATGAGCTTGCTGATGCTTCGGCCGGCGGCCGGGTTTCTCGCGTTGTGTGCATTGGCGTTTTAGTTGTACTTTCAAAATCGAAGTGCAAAAATCTTCGATACATGAAATAGATTCACCTC
>CAJTSJ010000047.1 GCA_910578785.1 uncultured Muribaculum sp.
TAATGTAAAACTAAACAAACTCTTGCATGAAGAACATTTGTTTTCAAATGAACCGAAAGGCATGGATAGTAGCTGTTATGCTCTTGTGCCTGTCCTTTCCGGGTTTGGCTCAGAAGATTACCGTAAAGGGTAATGTCTCTGACTCTACCGGTGAGCCCCTAATCGGAGCGAGTGTGTTAGCCAAAGGTACCGCTGAAGGTACGGCTACTGACTTTGACGGTAATTTTACCCTCTCGGTCGAGCCTGATGCCATTCTGGTGGTGTCTTACGTAGGTTATGACACAAAAGAAGTGGCCGTCGACGGCCAGACCACAATCAATGTGGTGCTCTCCGAGAACAGTGTGATGCTTAACGAAGTCGTGGCCATCGGTTACGGTACCGTTAAGAAGAGCGACGCCACAGGCGCCGTGTCGGCAATCAAGCCGAGCGAGATTCAGGCCGGTCTGGCAACGTCGGCCCAGGACCTCCTCGTCGGACGCAGCCCCGGTGTCGTTGTCACCACAAGCGGTGGTCAGCCTGAAGGCGGAGCCAACATCCAGATTCGTGGTGGTGCATCGCTTTCCGCCTCAAATGAACCGCTTATCGTCATCGACGGTGTCCCAATGGACACCAAGGGTACCCTTGGTTCCTCTAACCCTATGTCGCTGGTAAACCCGGAAAACATCGAGTCGATGACCATACTTAAGGATGCTTCCGCTACAGCCATCTATGGTAGCCGCGCGTCAAACGGTGTAATCATCATAACTACCAAGAAGGGCTCGTCAGGAAAGCCGGTAGTAAACTTCGCCGCAAACATGTACATCAACACTCCGCGCAACTATGTGGATATGATGAACGCAGGCGAATTCTCCCGCTTTATAATCGACCGCTATGGCGAAGGTTCTCCTCAGGCAAGAGCTTTGGGCAACGCCAATACCGACTGGCAGAAGGAAGTGCTCCGCACTACAGTGTCAAGCGACTACAACCTGAGCGTAGGCGGAACTTATAAGTTCCTTCCTTACCGTGTATCGGTAAGCTATACCAACAACAACGGTATCATCCGCACTACCAAGATGGACCGCGTGACTGTGGGCATCAACCTGTCGCCCAAGTTCTTCGACGGTCTGCTTTCGGTCAATGCAAACGTGCGCGGCGCATATCTTAAGAACCGCTACCACAGAGGCGAGACCCTCGGCAACGCCGTAGGATTCAACCCGACTCTGCCCGTATATGCCGCTGACGGCAACGTGTTCAACAACTACACCACTTACGTCGGCACAGGTGTGGCCGGTCCAAACTCGAAAGGCGACCAGATCAACACTCTTAAGGCCATCAACCCCGTGTCGCTGATTAACGACTACCGATCAATCTCCGACGTTTACCAGAGCATCGGTAACATCCAGTTTGACCTCGCCATGCCGTTCCTTCCCGACCTTCATGCCAACTTGAACCTCGGATACGACATCAGCAAGTCGAACGTCAACAACAACACCGCCGCCAATTCGCCCCAGGCGTGGAAAGACGGCAGCGACCTCCCCTACATAAAGGGTATGGTTGACGGCAAGGAAGTCGACCTGCTCGTGCCGGTAGGCGACATCGCCAACGGCGGATATTTCATCAAGAACACCAAGGACGGTGCAGGCCGCCACTACTACGAACATCAGGTTAAGGCCAACCTCCTTTTGGACTTCTATCTGAATTACAAGCATACATTCGAGGAAGCTTACTCCGACCTTGACGTGACCGCCGGTTATTCATGGCAGTCGTTCCGCTGGCAAGGCAAGAGCTACAACCGCATCAACTCCGGCGACTATGAAGGATTCCAGGGGTATGCCACTTCAAATTACCGCAACGACCTCGCACTCGTTTCATTCTTCGGACGTGTAAACTATGCGTTTATGGGCAAGTATCTCGCCACTGTCACTGTCCGTGGCGACGGTACCTCGCGTTTCTCCAAAGACCACCGCTGGGGTACATTCCCGTCTGTGGCTCTCGGATGGCGTGTCATCGACGAAGACTTCATGGAACCCGTCCGCGACATCTTCTCTGAATTAAAGCTACGTGCAGGCTGGGGTATCACCGGTCAGCAGGACATAGGCGACAACTATTTCCCCTATATGCCTATCTACACTATCGGTAACAACGGTAACCCGACTCCGAACACCACCTCATATCCCAACACCAAGCCCGGCGACAGCGGCTACATCAACGTCATCAAGCCCAACGGCTACAATTCAGACCTTAAGTGGGAAGAGACCACCACATGGAACGTCGGTCTTGATTTCGGATTGTTGAACAACCGTATCAGCGGTAGCTTTGACTTCTACAAGCGTAAGACCAAGGATCTTCTTACCTGGTCGACCGTAGCGGCCGGTTCAAACCTCACCAACGCGATGAACACAAACATCGGCGACCTTGAGAACACCGGTATCGAATTCAATGTCAACGCACGTCCTGTCGTGACCCAGGACTTCACCTGGATTACCGACTTCAACATCTCCTGGAACCACAACAAGATTACCAAGCTTACGGCAGGCGACGATCCCGACTACTTCATTGCCACCGGTAGTATCTCGGCAGGTACCGGAACCAACATCCAGGCCCACAAGGTAGGATATCCGGCTTATAGCTTCTACGTTTACCAGCAGGTATATGACGTGAACGGCAAGCCTATCGAAGGTCAGTACGTTGACCGCAACGGCGACGGACAGATCACTGAAGCCGACAAGTACATGTACCACAGCCGCGACCCGAAGGTAGTGTTCACTTGGAGCAATACATTCAACTATAAGAACTGGGACTTCGGAATCGTGCTCCGCGCCAACATCGGCAACTGGGTATACAATGACTTCGAGGCATCCAACACTTCAATCTCCGCCACTGCATCCGCACCTCTCAGCAACCTTATGGCCGGTCGTCATCTGTTCAACGACCTTGGCGTGCAGGGTGTGCAGAGCGACTACTTCGTGCGCAATGCATCGTTCCTCCGCTGCGACAACATCACTGTCGGCTATACCTGGCCTTCGCTTCTTAACGACGCACTTCGTCTGCGCGTATACGGCGCCGTACAGAATCCGTTCGTAATCACCAAGTACAACGGCCTTGATCCTGAAGTATTCTCAGGCATCGACCGCGAGGTTTATCCGCGTCCTGTCACCGTATCGTTTGGTGTTGTAGCTCAGTTCTAAACCATTTAAGATATTACTACAATGATTATAAATAAGATTAAATCCATATCGATTGCCTGCGTCGCTACGCTGGCACTGGGCGCCACGGTGACCTCCTGTGTCGATGACCTGAATGTGGAGCCTAAGAATCCGAGCAATCTTACCGATCTGTCAAACGGCGACCAATACTATCAATTCCTCGCGCAGGTCTACGGCGGTCTGACATTGTCGGGTGTCAACGGAGGCAGTGACATCACTGTCGACGACCCTGGAGCCGGTGTGTATACCCGTCAGCTCTGGAACCTCCAGGAACTTTGTACCGACGAAGCCTTCATCGGCAAGAACTGGAACGATGCCGGTCTTGACGAACTCGACTATTCTACCTGGTCGGCCGACAACCACTGGCTTTATGAGTCGATGTCGCGATTCACTTTGCAGATTAACATCTGCAACGAGTTCCTTCGCAAAATCGACGGAGCCGCTTCGGTGGAGAATCCCGTTTCGGCCGAGGAGATAGCCCGTATGAAGTGTGAGGCCCGCACGCTGCGCGCTCTGTCATACTATCATATCATGGACTGCTTCGGTGTAGGCCCATATGTTACCGAAGACCACAAAATCGGTACCGTTCCCGAAACCATGAAGCGCGAGCAGATGTTCCCGCTCGTAGTCGAGGATCTTAAGGAGGCTGTCCAGGGTCTTCCTCTTGCCGCCGACCAGGTCTACGGACGTGTATCGCGCGAAGCAGGCTATATGCTGCTTGCCAAACTTTACCTTAACGCCGAAGTCTATACCGGAACTCCGATGTGGCAGGAATGCGCCACCGCTTGTCAGGAGATTCTTAAGACCAACAGTACACTTGCTCCGGAATACAAGTATCTGTTCTGCGGAAGCAACGACAAGTATGTCGGCACCGGTGAAATAATCTGGGGTGTACCTCAGGACAACTCCTATACACAGTCTTACGGAGGCACAACCTATCTCGGCATGGGTGCCTACAATGTAAGCATCGACGAGAACCTCCAGAAGCGTCTCGGTATCAGCGGTACAGGCTGGGGTGGTCCGCGTGTGCGTCCCGAACTTGCCAACGTCATCTCCAAGGCCGACAAGCGCTACCTGTTCTACACCGACGGACTGGCCAACAACCTTTCCGACATCGGCGACTGGCAGCTTCCCGGCGGTTCTGGCTACATGTGTATCAAGTATGTCTACACCAACGAGTCTGACTATTACAACGAAAGCGGAAGCGTAAGCCTCAACACATTCAACAATGCCGACTGGCCTCTGTTCCGACTGGCCGATACATTCCTGATGTTGGCCGAATGTCAGCTTCACGGCGTCAACTGCAACGGCAAGTCCTATTTCGACCAGGTACGTGCCCGTGCAGGTCTCGACCCCGTCGACCTGACCGCCGACAATCTGCTTGACGAACGCGCCCGCGAACTTTATTGGGAGGGCCACCGCCGCAGCGACCTTATCCGCTTCGGTAAGTTTACAGGTTCAAGCTACGTATGGTCATGGAAGGGCGGTATAGAAGCCGGACAGGGCATCGAGTCGTTCCGCAATCTGTATGCCGTTCCTACCCAGTACATCAACACCCTCGGCCAGAACGCCGGTTATTAATTGATAATTGAAGTAACCACCATTAATAAGTAACAGACTTATGAAAAAGATATTATTGCTTTTTGCCGTGCTTCTGACCGCCGTGACATTCTCTGCATGTTCCGACGACGAAGACCCCAAGGCATATAAGCCCACCGATAAGAATTTCTTGAATGTGCCGCCGCTGTCGCAGCAGACCTACGACCTTCAGACGGCCGGTACAGTTCAGCTGACATGCTCTCAGCCCGACTATGGCGTGGGCACGACCCCTATGTACGGTGTGCAGGTGTCGCTCAGCGAGGATTTCACCACAGTGCCTACCGGCGAATACGTCTATGACGAAAGCGCCGCAGTGGCCTATGTGGAGCTTCCCTACAGCACCACAAACACCACTCTTGAAGTGCCTGCGAAGGACGTTGCCAACGGCATCAGCACCTTGCTCGGCTACAGCGACATCAGCCAGTACGAAGGCCGCACCCCTTACAGCGGTCCGCTCTACATGCGCGTCCGTTCATACTTCCCGAGTCTTGACGGCGAGATGGCCGACTTCTACTCGATTGAATCCAACGTTGTCAAGCTTGACAATGTCCTCGGGTATGCCACGGTACGCCAGCCTGCATGGATCTACCTCGTAGGTGCTCCAGAAGGTTGGGCAGGTCCTGTCGAAGCCAATGCCGAGCATTATGAACCATGGAAGCTTTATGAAGCCGACAATGCTATCGGAAGCGACATCTACAGCGCCACATTTATGATTCCTGACGGACAGTTTGTGTTCCGTTTCTACAAAGGTCTGACCGGATGGGACGATGACTCTTACGGTTCGCAGAAGGACGACAATCCGATGGACATCGCTTTTGACGGCGACGCATATTCAGGCCCGATAGTCAAGGGTAAGGGTTCTTATCAGGTTCCCGGCTGGACTGCAAACTATGTCAAGATGACTGTCAACTTGAAGTCAATGTCGGTTGAATTCGATATTGTAGATGCCGAAGGCAATCCGATTGAATAATGGTTAAACTTTTAATTCCTTAGAAATAATGAAATTAAGACTAAATATCGCTCTTTTCGCGGCGCTCGCTCTCGGATTGGCCGCGTGCAGCGACGATGAATACAAAGGCATAGCCCAGGTGACTCCGGCAGAGCCGACAATGCCGGCCGACGGTATCACGGCTGTGGATGTCGTGGCTAACGGCGCGGCTGTGGACCTTAACGACGGTGCCGCACGGTTGCTTAACGTCACCGAACTCAAGGACTTCCCGGCAGGAAGCGAGCTTCATGTGGTGATGAAGGTGGCTAAGGACCAGTCGATGGCCGATGCACAGAACGTAGTGATGGTGACCACCGACGGCGTCGACGGCGCAGTCAAGTCATGCAATGCTCCGAACACAGAATTCAATAAGGCCATACAAGCTCTGTTTGGAAAGAATCCTTCGGAAAAGACCGTCTATGTCAACTATACCGCCTATGCGGTCGACGGAACTTCGTCGGTGCTTCTCGGTGCGGTCGGTGCCGCCCAGATGCTGAAGGTGACTCCGATGGATCTCGGCTATGAGATTGAACCGGAATACTATCTGGTCAACACCCTTGACAACAGCACTTACAAGATGAACCACAGCAACCAGGATGTCTATGACGATCCCTCCTTCTCGGTAGTAATCAATGTCGGTGGAGAGGGCTTTGCCTGGAAGGTGGCTCCCGCTTCGGCTGTGGCCTCGCTTGACGACTCAAAGCTCTATGGCAATGCCGAGCCTGTGGCTCTGGCTACTGAAGGCGCTCTGGCGCTCGGTGCCGAGGCCGGCGACTTCGAAGAGGTCGGCCCGTATCAGTTCACTGTCAATATGGAAGCCCTCACGTTTGAATACAAGAGTGCTTACAAGGCTCTCTACGTGGTCGGCGGTGCTCAGGGCTGGAGCCCTGCGGGATCATCGCAGATGACCACCAAGGACTATGAGACTTATGGCGGATTTGTTCCGGTCGACGGCGAGTTCAAGATTATCACTACCGGCGGACCCGACTGGTCGGAACCGCAGATCGGCAGCTGTGAGTTTGCCAAGGACGGCGACTCCTATGTGGCCGTTGCCAAGTTCGAACAGGGTCAGGCCGGCAATATGTCGGGCATTCCGACCGGCCTGTGGGCATTGACCTTCAAGATGAGCGATAAGACCATGAAGGCTTCGCCTGTCACTTCGCTTGAATTTATCGGCGACGCTACCGGAGGATGGGGCGATGCCGATGTCCAGGCTCTCAATCCTGTAGGCGAGGGCGCAGTGGCTGTGGTATGGGAAGGCAACATCACCTTCTCCGGAAGCGGCGAATATAAGATTCGTGCCAACCACGGTTGGTCGTTCAGCCTCGGAGGTGCAGCCGACCAGCTGATTTGGGACGGAAGCAACATCGCTTCGCCCGCGGCCGGCACCTATAAGGTCACATTGAACCTAAACGACCCTGTTGTTCATTTGGACATGCAGAAGGTTGATTAGTACTGATAATTATCTCAGTCCATGGCGCGGTCCCCTCGGGGCCGCGCCTTTTTTCATCAAATAACCTATGAAACTGAAAAACGGCAGTGAACAAGCTTAGGACTCAAATCCTTATATTCTAAAATAAGAAGTTGCAAGATGGATAAACGTTCTATATATTCGAGGTTCAAGGCTATGGTCTCGCTGAGGTCCGGCAGTCCGGATATAACGGGTGAGATATGCATATCAGGCGGAAGGGCGAGCCGCGGTTATCTCGGCAATCCTTCCGGGCAGAAGAACTTTGGCACGCGTGTAGAGCCGGATGAGGTCGACATGGATTCGTTGCCGGCAGGAATGAAGGAGGGCGGGATATGACAATTACAATTAGGCAGATAACATCCGTGCCGACGCTGATGTATTGGCGAGCCGAGGTAATCGGAAACGTGTTCGGCGTGGAGCCGTCGCGCAGATTGCTTGTCGCCAACCGCCGGTATTACAGGTCGCATATCGCCGACAATACCCATCTGGCCTTTGTGGCTGACTGCGATGGAGAGGATGCCGGATGCGGGGCCTTGTGCCTGACCGACGAGCTTCCGTCGCCCGACAATCCGACAGGCAGGTGCGCCTATCTTATGAACATCTATGTCCGTGAGCCTTTCCGAGGCAGAGGGATAGCACATAGGATTGTGCGCAGGCTGGTTGAGGAGGCGCGTAAGCGTGAATGCGGAAAGATATATCTTGAAACCGCCGTTGAGGGAAAATCGCTATATTTGTCGTCGGGATTCGGCGAAATGTCAGATATGATGAAACATTACGATTCGGAAAGTTGAAATAGAAAGTCTCCACAGCCTTTGTGCCGTTTAATCGGTAAGAACCATTGCGTCAGAAAACGTTACCGACGCCTCGGCCGCTCGAACGAATCTGCATAACGATCGACCGCCTCAGCGTTTACAAAAATTAGGTAACGGGTTCTCAATCTGTATCTGCCAATTCTGTCTTAGTGGCTTTCGGCCTGTAACATTTGTTTGGCCATGTTGGCTTTTATATCTAATTTTGCGGCTGAAAAGTGATTCACTTAGAAAAGCATTTGCTTATTAGTTAAGAATGAAGTTATAACGTATGAAAAAGGGTTTGTTTGCTTTGTCCATGGGCACGTTTGCCCTTGGTATATCGGAATTTCTGATGATGGGCATATTGGGTAAGCTCGCCGACGACCTTGGAGTCACGATAACCGAGGCCGGACATCTGATATCGGCTTACGCCACCGGTGTCTGTGTCGGGGCGCCTGCGTTGCTGTTTGCGAGGAAGGTGCCGTTAAAGCGTATTATGCTCGTGCTTGCCGCGGTGATAGCCGTGGGCAATCTGTTTGCGAGTCTCGCTCCGAACTATTGGAGCCTGTTTGCCGCCAGATTTATCTCAGGCTTGCCCCACGGGGCATACTTCGGCGTAGGAGCCATCGTGGCCCGCCGGTTGTCTAAGCCGGGCTACGAAGTGGCGGCGGTGTCGTTTATGATCGGGGGCATGACGGTGGCCACGTTGGCCGGTGTGCCGTTGGGCACGTTCATCACCAATAATTTCACATGGCGCATAGCGTTCCTGATAGTGGCTTTGTCGGGCGTGGCCACCCTTGTGGCTATAAGGTGCTGGGTGCCTCAGGTCAAAGGTCTTCTCGATCTGGGATTTAAAGGACAGTTCCGCTTTTTGAAGACTTTGCCTCCATGGCTCATATTCGGCGGCGTGATTTTCGGTCAGATAGGTCTGTATTGCTGGTACAGCTACATCGACCCCCAGCTCACGGATGTTGCCGGATTCTCTGCCGATTCGCTTTCGTGGCTGATGGTTTTGGCCGGGTTCGGTATGTTTGCCGGTAATCTGATTGTCGGTCGTCTTGGTTCGCGCTTCAGGCCGTCGGCGCTGTCGGCTTCTGTCGAGGCATGCGCCATACCGGTGCTTCTGGCATTCTACTTTTTCGGCGATGTGAAGGTGCTGGCTGTAATTCTGATGATGCTCGGCACGGCCATCCTGTTCGGCTCCGGCAGCCCGGTGCAGTCGTCGATTGTAGGTTATGCCAAGGGTGGCGAGATGCTCGGGGCGGCCTCCATACAGATAGCGTATAATGCCGGCAATGCCATCGCCGCATGGATCGGCGGTGCGGTCATAAAGGCAGGATACAGTTATTCGGCTACCTCGGTGATCGGAATACCCATAATCATGTTGGGCTCGATCATGCTTTACATACTGTATTTTTACAGAGAACGCAAATACGGAGTGCCCGAATAAAAAACGTCCGGGGGCCGACTAAAAAATTAGTGAATATTCTGAAAAGACATTGCGCTTTCGGATATTGTTGCTAATTTTGTGAAAATTAACCAATCATACACAGTAATGAGAAAAGAGATTATTGCACTGTCTGTGCTTGCCCTCTCCGCGGCGGGTATGTCGGCCGGACCGCTGTGGCTGCGCAATGCGGCCATCTCGCCTGACGGTGGCACGATTGCCTTTACTTATAAAGGCAACATATTTACAGTAAATTCGGCGGGAGGCGATGCTCGTCAGATCACTTCCGGCGGAAGTTACAACACCTCTCCCGTATGGAGTCCCGACGGGCGGAAGCTTGCGTTCAGCAGCGACCGCGAGGGTTCGCTGGACATATTTGTCGTTGACAGCAAGGGCGGATCGCCCCGTAGACTGACCTCTTACTCCGGCAAGGAGACCCCGCTGGCGTTTAAGGACAATGACCATGTAGTGTTTTCATCCTCTGTGCAGCCCGACCGCCGTGCGGCGCAGGGCGATTTCAGTTCGCAGGTCTACGTGGTCGACCTTGAAGGACACCGTCCGGAGATGATGGTGTCGTATGCCATGCCGGCTCTCAGCATCGGCAAGGACGGCAAGGTGCTTTATCAGGATAAGAAAGGGTTTGAGAATGAATGGCGCAAGCATGAACGCTCGTCGGGCACCGGCGACATCTGGCTCATGGACAATGGACGTCATTCAAAGCTGACTTCGTTCAACGGCCACGACCTCAATCCGGTGTGGGCGCCTGACGGCAATTTCTATTTCATAAGCGAAGAAGACGGCACGCTTAATGTCTACAAGCGTTCGGTCGACGGCAGGCTCAAGACCCAGTTGACCAAGTTTACCACTCATCCGGTGCGTTCACTTTCGGCCTCGGATGCCGGAAAGCTGGCTTTCAGCTGGGACGGCGAACTGTATACGCTGACCGAAGGCTCGGAACCTAAGAAAGTTGAAGTAAATATTGTGACAGACGACTATGACTCGGATGTCCGCAAATCGGTGATGCGTTCGGGGGCTACGTCAATGTCGGTTTCGCCCGACGGCGATATGGTGGCGTTCGTTCTGCGCGGCGATGTGTATGTGACTTCGACCGAATATAATACCACCCGCCGTATCACCGACACTCCCGCACAGGAGCGTATCGTGGACTTTGCGCCCGACGGCAAGAGCCTGGTGTATGACAGCGAGCGTGACGGAATCTGGCAGCTGTTTACCACCGAAATCAAGAATCCCGAAGAAAAGTCGCTGCTCTATGCCACTGAACTTGTCGAGAAACCATTGTATAAGAGCGACAAGCCTTCGTTTCAGCCCGACTATAGCCCTGACGGCAAGAAGGTGGCCTTCCTGGAAGACAGAACCACACTGCGCGTGCTCGACCTGAAATCGAAGGAGGTGACTACGGCGCTGGACGGAAAGTATAACTACAGCTACACCGACGGCGACATAGGCTTCGAATGGAGTCCCGACAGCCGTTGGATTCTGATAGACTACATCGGCACGGGCGGTTGGAACAACTCCGACATAGCCCTTGTCAAGGCCGACGGTACGGAAGTGGTCGACTTGACCGAAAGCGGCTACAGCGATGCGGCCCCTCAGTGGGTTCTTGACGGAAAGGCCGTGACGTACGCCACCGGAAAGTACGGCTACAAGAGCCACGGCAGCTGGGGAAACGAGAGCGACGTAGTGGTCATGTTCCTTGACGGCGAAGCCTACGACCGGTTCCGGATGACCGAAGAGGAGCTGAAGCTTGCCGAGGAAGCCGAGAAGGAAGACAAGGAGAAGGCTGAAAAAGGCAAAAAGGATGATAAAAAGAAAAAAGACAAGGATAAGAAGAAAGACGGTGAGGCCGACAAGGAGGAGGTGAATCCTCTGAAATTCGATCTTGACAACCGCCGTTACCGTATGGCGCGCCTGACCGAATCGTCGTCGCGCATGGGCGACTATTTCCTGTCGACCAAAGGCGATAAGTTTTATTATGTTGCCTCAAGTCCCGACGGCCGCAGTCTGTATGAACGCAATCTGAAAGAGGGCGGCACAAAGGTGCTGGCCAAGGGTTTGAGTGCCTGGAACATGGTTCCTGACAAGGAGGGCAAGAATCTCTTCGTGATGACTTCGTCGGGCATAAAGAAGGTGTCGCTCGGCGACGGAAGCCAGAAGAACGTTGACTTCGAAGCCGACTATACCCGCCGTAAGTCGGATGAACGTGCCTATATCTACGACCACATGTGGCGCCAGGTGCTTGACAAATTTTACGATGAAAATCTGCATGGCGTGGATTGGGCAAAGTATAAGGACGAGTATGCCAAGTTCCTGCCTTACATCAACAACAACTACGACTTCGCCATACTGATGAGCGAGATTCTCGGTGAGCTTAACGCTTCGCACACAGGCGCTCGGTTCTATGCTTCTGGCGCACCGATGTCGACCGCCACTCTTGGAGCATTCTATGACGAGACTTATACCGGCGACGGCCTCAGGATAGCCGAAATAATCAAGCGCGGTCCGTTGGCCGCCACGTCGCTCGGCATCGAGGAGGGCGATATAATCATGGCCATAAATGATTCGACCATACTTGCCGGCGCGGACTATTTCCCGCTTCTTGAAGGAAAGGCCGGAAAGAAGGTCAAGCTCGACATCAAGAAGGCCGACGGCAAGCAGAAGACGGTCTATGTCAAGCCTATATCCTACGGAACTAACTCCGACCTGCTCTATCGCCGCTGGGTTGAGCGCAACGAAGCCATAGTCGACAGCGTGTCGGGCGGACGTGTGGGTTATGTGCATGTTGAGGGTATGGACAGCCCGAGTTTCCGGGAAGTTTACGACCGTCTGCTCGGCAAATACCGCAACTGCGACGCCGTAGTGGTCGATACACGCTACAACGGCGGTGGATGGCTTCACAATGACCTGGCTGTGCTGTTGGGAGGCAAAGAGTATGTCCGATTCACGCCGCGCGGCCAATATATCGGCAGCGAACCGTTCTCGCAGTGGACCAAGCCGTCTGTGATGCTCGTCAACGAAAGCAACTATAGCGACGCGCACGGATCGCCGTTCGTATACCAGACTTTGAAGATCGGCGACGTAGTCGGCGCACCTGTTCCCGGAACCATGACCGCGGTCTGGTGGGAGACGCAGATTGACCCGTCGATAGTGTTCGGTATTCCTCAGGTGACTTCACGCGACATGGACGGCAACGTGCTTGAGAATCATCAGCTCAATCCCGACGTGTTGATATACAATTCGCCGGACAATGTTCTGAAAGGTGTCGACGAACAGCTGATAGGAGCCACAAAGCATCTTATGAAGAAGATTGACGCTTCCGGGAAATAAGCTCGGGCGCTGCAATTTGGCATATGAGGCTGTGTCATAAATGAAGTGACCCCAAAAAGTTAGACAGGTTAAACATTATCCTGTTATAGAAAGAGTTCGGTATTGCACCGGACTCTTTCCTTTTAACCGG
>CAJTSJ010000048.1 GCA_910578785.1 uncultured Muribaculum sp.
CACTATATTCTTGACATCACCTGCCGCCCACCGGAAAAATCCGCTGACCCTTTATACGAACTCTCATTCTGTAGTGGCTAATGTAGCCTAATTCTTCAGATTTTGTGTATAAAATAGAGACTGTCTAACTTTGGTTGTTAGACAGTCTCTTATATTGCTTCCTGCGGAGAGAGAGGGATTCGAACCCCCGGAGGTGTTACCCTCAACGGTTTTCAAGACCGCCGCAATCGACCACTCTGCCATCTCTCCAAACGCGCGGTGTCGTTTACGGGTGCAAAGGTATGGATAGTTTTTGATATATGCAAATTTTACTGAACTTTTTTTCGGGTAAGATTAAATTTTGTCTGAAAATATGTCGTGGGTAGCTTCCAATGGGGTTTTGGGGGATAAACTTGTTGAAATATGAAGATTATTTTAGCATTGTTGAACAAACGAGGATTAACAGCGTTAATAGAGTATAATTAACACTGATAAAAATGAACAAGAAAAGTATTAAAGGTACAAATACCGAAAAGAACCTGTTGAAGTCGTTTGCCGGCGAGTCACAAGCGCGTGGACGTTATGCTATATTTGCCGAAGTGGCGCAGAAGGAAGGATACGAGCAGATTGCCGCCATATTCCTTGAAACCGCGTCGCAGGAGTATGCCCACGCAAAGAAGTTTTTCAGCTATCTTGAAGAGGGAATGCTGGAGATTACGGCCTCGTATCCGGCCGGTCCGGTGGGCGACACGGCTCAAAATCTGAAGGAAGCCGCCGCCGGTGAGCATGAGGAGTGGGCCGACATGTATCTTGAATTTGCCCGTGTGGCTAAGGAAGAAGGGTTTCCTGAGATTGCCGCAAATTTTAAGCTTGTGGCATCTGTTGAGCAGGGTCATGAGGAACGCTATCTGAAACTGCTTGAACGCGTCGCGAGCGACACCGTTTTTGCCGACAGCGAGGAGGAGGAATGGCAGTGCCGGTATTGTGGATATATCCACCGTGGCAAGTCGGCGCCTAAAGTATGTCCCGTATGTGGCAAGGAGCAGGGCTACTTTGAACGCAAAAAGAATAATTATTAATCTGCACGGTTGACATGCCGTCTGATTGAACATATTTGTTTGTTAAGTATTTGTTTAATCTGTTTTGTTGGATATATGTTTATTCGGAGGTTTCCGGGCTAACGGGAGCCTCCGAATAAGTGTTTTTATGGAGTTACGGATATCTTATTGTAAAAAAATCTGCCCATTGCCTTAGACCGGACTCGCATATATTTACTACTTTTGTAGATGATAAAATATCTTCACATTATTTATTAAAACCTATCTATGCAATCATCTACACCAGCTTTTGCGCGACATGCAAGAGTCAACGTCGCCGATGTCCTGCGTGGGCTTTCGGTGATGGGCATTATCATGCTCCATTCCATAGAGCATTTCAACTTTTATTCGTTCCCGCCGACAGAGGGGCAGAGTGTTTGGCTCAACTTCTCCGACCGTGCCATCTGGGACGGTTTGTTTTTCTTGTTGGGAGGTAAGGCATATGCCATATTTGCCTTGTTGTTCGGGTTTAGCTTTTTCATTCAGGATGATAACCAGCGTCTTAAGGGCAATGATTTCCGCAAGCGTTTTTGCTGGCGCTTGTTGTTGCTTTTTCTGATAGGCAATATCAATGCCATGTTTTTTACGGCGGAGATTTTGGTGCTCTATTCGCTTGTAGGCTTTGTCCTGGTGTTTACGTGCCGACTGTCAACGAAGACGCTGCTATGGCTTGCCGCCATATTCATGCTTCAGCCGGTGGCGTTGTACAACATAGTGCGGGCGTTGATTGATTCGTCATACGTTACGCCGTCCATTCCGTCGTCACATCTGTGGGGCGCCGCATTCGCCATGCAGTCGGGCGGAACATTCGCGGGCACTGCATTGGTCAATCTTTGGGAGGGCCAGCTTGCGAGCCTTGCCTGGGCATGGGACCATGGCCGTATATTCCAGACCGCCTCACTATTCATTATCGGCATGCTTATCGGTCGCGAAGGCTGGTTGCTTGAAGGCAAACTGAAAAACTGGATGCGCGTACTGCTTATAGCCCTGGCGGTTTTCTTCCCGCTTCACGGCCTGAGCGCCATGATTCCCAACTTCATCGAGAGCCGCAACATATCCACACCGCTCCTGCTGTTGGTCAACTCTCTGGCGAACTTCTCCTTTATGCTTATTCTTGTATCATCGATACTTTACCTCTACTATCAGACATCTGCCAAGACTTTGCTCGAGAGGATTATGCCTTACGGACGCATGAGCATGACGTGCTACGTCACTCAGAGTATTGTCGGTTCAATGTTGTTCTATAATTGGGGATTCGGTCTGCACGAGCATCTCGGAATTACTGCAAGTTTCCTGGTAGGCGTTCTGCTGTTCTTCATCCAATATAGTTTCTGCAAATGGTGGATGGGGCGTTTCAGCCACGGACCTCTTGAATACGCCTGGAAGCGCGCCACATGGGCGGTTTAAAGATTGCTATGTAATCTGTATTTTTATTTAACTTCATCGTTTTACGCGGAAAAATCATTAAATTTGTGGCGTTGAAAAACATTGAATAATCATTAACCCAAATTATATTTGACTTATGGCAAAAAAAGCTCTGCTGATGATCCTCGATGGATGGGGCATCGGCAACCACGGCAAAGGTGATGTCATCTTCAACACTCCGACTCCTTACTGGGACTATCTGGTAAATACATATCCGCACTCTGAGCTTCAGGCAAGCGGCGAGAATGTCGGTCTGCCTGACGGACAGATGGGTAACTCGGAAGTGGGCCATCTCAATATCGGCGCAGGACGCGTTGTATATCAGGACTTGGTTAAGATAAACAAGGCTTGCAAGGACGGCTCGATTCTCAAAAATCCTGAGGTGGTAAACGCATTCAGCTATGCCCGCGACAATGGCAAGGCCATTCATTTCATGGGTCTTACTTCAAACGGCGGTGTACACTCTTCGCTTGACCATCTGTTTGCGCTTTGCGACATCGCAAAGGAATACGGACTTGAGAAGGTATATATCCACTGCTTTATGGACGGCCGTGACACTGACCCCAGAAGCGGTAAGGGATTCATTGAAGAACTCGAAGCACACTGCGCCAAGTCGGCCGGTAAGATTGCATCAGTCATCGGACGCTACTATGCAATGGACCGTGACAAGCGCTGGGAGCGTGTCAAAGTTGCATACGACCTTCTGGTAAAAGGCGAGGGCAAGCAGGCCACCGATATGGTGAAGGCCATGCAGGAGTCTTACGATGAAGATGTCACCGATGAATTCATCAAGCCGATCCACAACGCCAATGTTGACGGCACTATCAAGGACGGTGATGCCGTAATCTTCTTCAATTACCGCAACGACCGCGCGAAAGAGTTGACTGTGGTTCTGACCCAGCACGACATGCCCGAGGCAGGCATGACCACCATCCCCAACTTGCAGTACTATTGCATGACTCCGTACGATGCATCGTTTACCGGAGTCCATATCCTTTTTGACAAGGAGAATGTCAACAATACTCTCGGAGAATATCTTTCGTCGCTTGACAAAAAGCAACTTCACATCGCTGAAACTGAAAAGTATGCCCACGTGACATTCTTCTTTAACGGCGGCCGCGAAGCTCCTTATGAAGGCGAAGAGCGTATTCTGGTAGCGTCGCCGAAGGTTGCCACTTACGACCTTAAGCCCGAAATGAGTGCTTACGAAGTTAAGGACAAGCTCGTCGAGGCCATCAAGAGCCAGGAGTATGATTTTATCGTAGTCAACTATGCCAACGGCGACATGGTGGGTCATACCGGCGTATACGAAGCTATCGAAAAGGCTGTGAAGGCTGTCGACGAATGTGTCAAGGACACTGTCGAAGCCGCCAAAGCATCTGATTACGAGGTTATAATCATTGCAGACCACGGAAACGCCGACAATGCAATCAATGCCGACGGAACTCCAAACACGGCCCATTCACTTAATCCGGTTCCGTGCATCTACGTGACTTCGCGCAAGGATGCCGCTGTGGCAGACGGTAAGCTGGCCGACGTAGCTCCCACCATTCTTAAGATTATGGGTGTGGCTCAGCCGTCGGAGATGACCGGACACGCTCTAATCAACTAATCCGGATAATCGGATTTTAGGCAGACATACCATTTTAATCCATTATTTTTGCTCCCGGGCTGAAAAGTCCGGGAGCATTTTTTATATCAATGACTTTTCTCGGGAGTACGCTCCCGGTGATGGGTTATACCGTGACCTATGCCGTCGGCAGTATCTCCTTGATACTTTCACGGTATGGTCGTCGCTTTGCTATGCTGACAACCGCTGTTTAGGATCAGAAGTCTATTGAGAGACGGATGTTGAGCTGACGGCGCGTCAGATAGTTTGGCACGGCATACTGGATGTTGTTGATGTCGGTCACCCAATAGTAACTGCTGACATTGGATATGTCGAACAGGTTGAAGCAGTCGAGGCCGAGCCACACCGATTTGAAGTGGCGTGCAAGACCTGACCGCGATTCTCCGTCCTTTAAAGGTGACAGCAATGCGTAGGACAAGCCGATGTCGACACGTTTATATGCCGGAGTGCGGAAATAGCCTTTGTCGCGTGAGCTTCGCGGTGCGGTTGTGGGCAGGCCGTCGGCAAAGATTCCCCGCAGGCTGACTTTGAGTTTCGGAAATTTTGGGAAGTAGTCTGTGAAGTATAGAGCCACGCTGTAGCGTTGGTCGTTAGGACGGGGCACTTTGACTCCGTTGAGGTTTTCCTGCGTTTTCATTAATGAAAAGCTTATCCAGGAATCGCTTCCAGGCACGAACTGTCCGAAAAGCTTGAAGTCTACGCCGGTTACGAATCCTTTCGACGAGTTTATGCCGTCATATACCACCTTGAGGTTGTCGACCTCGTAGGGTATAAGGTTGGAAAGTGCCTTGTAATATGCCTCGGCCGAAAATTTGAACGGGCGGTTGAATGCACGGAATGTATAGTCGGAGCCGAGTATGAAGTGCAGGCTCTGTTGCGATTTTATGTTGTTGTTGAGTCTAACGATGTTGTTTCCGTCGGCATCCGCGACAATCTGACGCATCTCTTTGAAGAACGGCGACTGATAGTAGAGTCCTGTGGCAAACCGTAATGCCCAATGGTCGTTGCCGGCAGGGATAAATCCTATGTTAAGTCTCGGACTTACAAGCCATTCGTTGTTGAAGTCCCAGTGCGATAGCCTGATGCCTCCGGTGAAGGTATAGTAACCGCTCGAAGCGTTAAGTCGGTAGGTGTCCTGGACGAATGCGCTGATTCGGTTGCTTGATATGTCCTGGCGTGATGTAAGGTTGTATATCATCTTAAGCGCTTCGCCGGTGCTCGGGAGCGAAAATCCGGCCGAGTCGCGCAGTTCCCACTCGCGTGCGCGTTCAAACACGTTTTCATGGTTGTATGTCACTCCGTAGGCGAGGCTGTGGCCGGCTATTCCGGTGTTGCCTCTGAAGCCCAGGGTGAACACCTTGGCTTTGAGTCGGTCACGTGCATGCTCGTGGTATCGTCCCACTCCGAGTTCTCCGCCGATGCTGTTGTCTCCTGAGGTCCCTGCCTGGTCGAGCCAGTACTCGCCGGTTATGTCGTAAGTGACAAGCTCGTTAGTCAGATATCCTGAGGCGAGCAGGGTATAGCTGGAGCTTTTCGATGGGGTATATTGAAGTGCAAGTGCCCCGAAATATGTCTCGAATCGGTCTTTTTCATGTCCGTCAAAGTAGACGGTGAATTGTTTCGCGTCGCTGGCCGTACCGAAGTTGGTGGTCCGGTTGACAGGAGTAAACTTATAGTTGTTTATGGCGATGTTGCCTAAAAAAGAAGCTTTCCATTTTGCCGACAGTCTGTAGTTGAGGTTAGTCTGATAGTCAAAAAAGTTCGGGTCATATTCACCTTTTGTATCCATCGAACTCAACAGCGAACTGTTGCGCTTGTATCTGACGCCGTGCATCTGCGAGAAGCGTTTAGTCGATTGTCCCAACGCAAGGCTTCCGCCCATAAGGCTTAGCCCTGCCGAGCCTTCGAATGCCTCCGGTTGACGGTATGTGATGTCAAGCACTGACGACATCTTGTCGCCGTATTCCGGTGAAAATCCACCGGTCGAAAATTCTATTTTGTCGACCAGGTCGGGGTTTATGATGCTCAGACCTTCTTGCTGTCCTGAAGAGATGAGTAGCGGACGATATACTTCTATGCCGTTGATATACACGCTGTTTTCGTCGAACGAACCACCGCGCACCGAATATTGCGACGACATTTCGTTTGATGAATTGACTCCGGCCATGGTCGTTATAAGCGACTCCACGCTTCCGCCCGATACGTCGGGCGACAGTTTCAACTGCCCGGCATCGATTGACTGGAGCGACCCGGTCTGTTTCTTAAACTCGGTCACTTCTATTTCCTGTAGCTCCTTGGTGTTGCGGAACAGGCGGACGTTAAGAGTCACATCGCCTTTGGCGTCGATAAGTTGCTGGGTGTTTTCCTTGTAGCCTATGCAGGTGAATATCACCTTTATAGTGTCCGATTCCGCAGTCGAAAGGCTATATTCGCCGTCGAGTCCGGATGTGGTGCCTATTGCAGTTCCGCTGATGCGCACAGTGGCAAACTCGATGGCTTTATTGTCGCCGTCGGTAATCTTGCCGTGGATTTTTACCTGTGCGCCCATTGCGGTCAGCATGGCCGTCACAAATATAAAGAAAGTATATAATCGAAGATTCATCTTGTCCATGTCCATTACATTATATGTAACGGACACTTCTCCTTAAAATTATATAATTCAGTGCCGGTGTCGTGTGATTTTACTTTTTAAGTGGATATTATAGATGATTGGAGCGATTTTTGCCTTGGTAAATTTCGCGGAGTGGAGATTATTTGGTAAATTAGGTGCGTTAACCAATTTAATGCATGACACCATGGAGAAATCGATTACGATGAGTCGCAATCATCTTGTGGCTACTCTGAAGAAGAGCAATAAGGATTTTACGAAGGCCGACATCATCCGCTATGTCGAGGATGAAGGCATCGAAATGATAAACTTTATGTATCCGGCCGCCGACGGTCGGTTGAAGACGCTGAATTTTGTGATAAACAATCTTGAGTATCTTGAGACGATACTGACTTGTGGCGAGCGCGTCGACGGATCGAGTCTGTTCCCGTTTATCGAAGCCGGGAGCAGTGACCTTTATGTCGTTCCCCGCTACAGCACGGCATTCCGTGACCCGTTTGCCGAGATACCGACCGTCACAATGCTGTGCTCATTTTTCGACAAGGACGGCCATCCGCTTGAAAGTTCCCCGGAGCACACTTTGCATAAAGCGTGTGTCGCTTTTAGGGAGGTGACCGGTATGGATTTTCATGCCATGGGCGAACTGGAATATTACGTCATAGCGCCGTCCGACGGCATGTATCCTGCATCTGATCAGAAGGGCTATCACGAATCGGCACCGTTTGCCAAGTTCAATGAATTCAGGGTCAAGTGCATGTCTTATGTAGCGCAGACAGGTGGACAGATTAAGTACGGCCATAGCGAGGTCGGCAATTTCACGCTTAACGACACCGTCTACGAGCAGAATGAGATAGAGTTTCTGCCTGTTCCCGCCGAAGAGGCCGCCGACCAGCTTATGCTTGCCAAGTGGGTGATAAGGAATCTTGGCTATAAGATGGGATTCCAGATTACATTCTCGCCGAAGATTACCACCGGTAAAGCCGGATCCGGTCTGCATATCCACATGAAGCTTGTCAAGGACGGCAAAAACGTGATGCTTAAGGACGGTGCTTTGTCCGACGATGCCCGCCGGATGATTGCCGGCATGATGGCTTTGGCTCCGTCGATAACTGCTTTCGGCAACACCAATCCGACATCTTATTTCCGTCTTGTGCCCCATCAGGAGGCCCCGACCAACATCTGCTGGGGCGATAGAAACCGTTCGGTGCTTGTCCGTGTCCCGCTTGGCTGGAACATGTCTACTGACATGTGTTCGATGGTCAACAAGCATGGTGATTCCGGACACTTCGATACGACACAGAAGCAGACTGTCGAGATTCGCTCTGCCGACGGTTCGGCCGACATCTATCAGCTTATTGCCGGACTGGCCGTGGCCGCGCGCTATGGTTTTGAACTCGAAAATGCGCTTGCGATTGCCGACGACACGTATGTCAACGTCAACATCCACCAGAGCGAGAACGCCGACAAGCTTAAGCGTCTGTCTCAGCTTCCCGCCAATTGTGGCGAGTCTGCCCGTTGTCTTGCCGGCCAGCGTGGAATATATGAAAAATACGATGTGTTCAGCCCCAGGATGATTGATGGCATAATATCTAAGCTTGAGGCTTATGATGACGCTAAGTTGATTAAGGAGGCCATCAATGATGACAGGAAGATGCAGCATCTTGTGACCAAATATTTCCATTGCGGATAGATTTGTCGGCTTTTTTACGATTTTGAGGCCGTTTCTTTGCTAAATTGCATTGAAACGGTCTTTTGTTTGGAAAATATTTCATATATTTGGGAAAATATTAAAAGATTGAAAGTATGGGCCGGTTTGGAATGTCGTTGCTCCTGCGCGGAGCTTTGTTTGTCGGTCTGTCGGCGCTTTCGGCGTTGACTGCACGGGGCGGAGGGGTGCCGGCCGACAGCGCGGGTGTTCGGATGGAGCGCCAGCTGTGGCTGTATCCGCAGGAGAAGGTGCACGTTACCACCGACCAGTCGCGCTACGTAGCTGGCGACACCGTCTGGCTCCGCGCGTGGGTGGTCGACGCTTCGACCCACCGCCAGGTCGCGGCGAGCCGTTACGTCTACCTCGAGCTTTCCGACCCGTTCGGGGAGGTTGTAGAGCGCGTGAAGCTCCGCGAGATGGAGGGACGTTTCCCCGGCCACCTCGCCCTCGACCCGGAGCTTGCCGAGGGCGACTATACGTTGACGGCCTATACCTCGTTCATGGAGGGTCCGGGAAGCGGTTACTTCTTCCGCAAGCGCCTTGGCGTCGTGAGCGCCTACGCCGGACAGGTCAGCCCGGAAGTGACGTTCGGAACCGACGACGAAGGCCGGGTGGAGATGACGGCCGTCCTGCGCGACTCCGACGGCGGGAACCACTGGTACGAGAGCATGACCGTCACGTCCAGGTCGGGCAAGGTCCGCGAGTGGCGCAAGAGCGACGGTGAAAGGCGTGTTCGCCTGTCGGACGAAGACCTCTCCGCGGGAAGCGTGCTCCTGGCGATAGACAACTACCGCAAATACATAGCGTTGCCTTCACCGGACGTAGGTGTTGCCGTCACGTTCCACCCCGAGGGCGGTTACCTTGTAGCGGGAGAGGGTTGCCGTGTCGGGGTCAAGGCGATAGACGGAGCCGGACACGGCCGTGACGTCGCCGGAGTTATAAGGGACTCGTCGGGTGCGATGGTTGACTCGTTCCGCACGGTCCACCGCGGTATGGGCGAGTTCTCGTTTGTACCATCCGAAGGGGTAGCCTACGTCGCCGAAGTCGGTGGCGTGGAATATCCGTTGCCGTCTGTCCGGAGCGACGTGTCCGTCCTCCACGTCGACAACAGCCGCAGGTCGGCCGTTTCCGCAGTGGCCGTAGGCCGGGTGCCTGACGGTTCGGTCCTTGCCGTGCAGAACCGCGGACGCATGGTCTATGCGGGCGTTGCGGTCCGTGGCGTTGCGGTCCGCATACCCAGGGAATACCTCGGCGAAGGGATAGTGCAGTTCCTTCTTCTCGACGGTTCGGGGCGCATGCTGAGCGAGCGTCTGGCGTTCAACCGAGGAGCGGGCATTCCGAAGCCCGCGGTGTCCCGCGGCGATTCGTCGGAAAACAGCAGGACGATAACCATCCGGTTCCCCGAGGGACTGCGCGGATCTGACGTGGCTGTCTCTGTTCTCGACGGAGGCGTAGCCGAGGCCGACAGCACAGTTACGATAGAGTCCCAGCTCCTTCTCCAGGGGGACCTCGGGGGGCATGTTGAGGATGCCGGGTGGTACTTCCGCCGTTCGGGCCGTGATGTGGACATGGCGCTCGACGCGCTGATGCTGACTCAGGGATGGCGTCGCTACGACGTCCCTTCGGTATTGTCTGGAGTCTACGCCGAGCCGACGTCGGCGATAGAGGCGGGCCCGGAGATAACGGGCATCGTGAAGTCTCGCTGGCGCGGTAAGCCGATGGAGGGTGCCACGGTCAACGTCCTTGCCCCGTCGATAGACTACGCCGGGACGGCGCAGACCGACTCTGAAGGTAGGTTCACGGTCACCGACGTGGACTTTCCGGAGGGCACTAAGTTCGTGGTCCAGGCACTTAACCCGAAGGGGGATAACGAGCACAACTTCGAGGTCGACGAACAGCGGTTCCCGGAAAGCGTTGTCATCGCCCCGGAGTCGGCGGAGCTTGGCACGGCAGAAATGGACACAGACGCGGCCATCGACTACGGCTGGCGTGTAAGCCACGTCAACGGCAACATGAGCGTGACGCTGGGCGAGATCACCGTCCGCCGCCACAAACGCAAGGACCCGGAGGACATCTACGAGATACTCGCCTCGCGCACCTTCACCTCCGACGAGATGGAGAAGGACCACATCACCTCCTACGAAGAAGCCCTAAGAAAAATTGCAGGAATAATAATAAATAATGGCAATGTGACTTTTAGAAATAGACCTGTGGCATTCCGCGTGGATGATTTTCCTTGGGTGCAAAGTTCAGGCGATGGAGATGTGAAACTTGAATCAACAAGGGAAGCGCAGATGATGGATAAAGATGGCCGTGTAGTTGGATCAGGGAGTATTGTGAATATCCGGCGTAATGTCGCACAAGCACGAAATGTAGCAATCGGTGCCCAGTTGGCAAGTGCCGCCGGAGGTCAATTAGGTGAATTTTCAGCTTCGTATCCTATAGATATCATGTCTAAAATAAACACATAACGAAGTAGCGAAAAAGAGTAAAGCGTAGCGAACTGACTGAAAAAACGTTCGTTACGCTATATTTTTCCCTCGGCTGAAAGCCAAGGAAAAACAGAATATAGACAAACAGCGCAAACGTTCAGTTACTACATCATTACCTGAGTAATGGTGAGAATTTCTTGGAAAACCGATGTGTTTCACCGCTTGACATAATGTGTCATAACTGTCGATAACTCACTATAAATTAATTTTGTAACCAATAGAAAGTGAGTTATGAGAAGTACATTTAAGGTCTTGTTTTACGTGAAGAAAGGCAGTGAGAAACCCAACGGCAATCTGCCTTTGATGTGTCATATTACGGTGGATGGAGAGATTAAACAGTTCAGTTGCAAGATGGATGTTCCTTTACGCTTATGGGACGTGAAGAACAACAGTGCATCGGGCAAGAGTGTCGAAGCACAGCGGATTAATCATGCCGTTGACAAAATCCGTGTGGAGGTAAACCGCCGTTATCAGGAACTGATGCAGACGGACGGATATGTCACTGCCGCCAAACTCAAAGATGCCTATCTCGGTATCGGTGTCAAGCAGGAAACCCTCTTGAAGCTGTTTGAACAGCACAACAGCGAGTTTACAAAGAAAGTCGGGCATAGCAGGGCAAAGGGTACGTTCCAACGCTATGTGACCGTCTGCAAACATATCCGTGAGTTTATTCCTCATACCTACAAGCGTGATGATATTCCGCTGAAAGAGTTGAACCTCTCGTTTATCAATGACTTTGAATATTTCCTCCGGACGGAAAAGAAATGTCGCACCAATACCATTTGGGGCTACATGATTGTACTGAAACATATTATCTCCATAGCAAGAAATGACGGTCGTTTGCCGTTCAATCCCTTTGCCGGATATATCAATTCACCTGAAAGTGTGGACAGAGGGTATATCACGAGAGAGGAGATACACACAATGATGAACACCGAAATGCCCGACAAGACACACGAACTTGTAAGAGACCTGTTCATATTCTCCACCTTTACGGGGTTGGCATACTCCGATGTCAAGAACCTAACGGAAGACAACCTGCAAACATTCTTTGACGGCAATCTGTGGATTATCACCCGAAGAAAGAAAACCAACACGGAGTCCA
This sequence comes from uncultured Muribaculum sp., assembly GCA_910578785.1. Lineage (GTDB taxonomy): Bacteria > Bacteroidota > Bacteroidia > Bacteroidales > Muribaculaceae > Muribaculum. The sequence continues at coordinate 12,045 of CAJTSJ010000048.1, forward strand.
ATATCCGTTTGCTGGATGTTCCCCGAAAGATAATTGAGAAGTATAAGGGTATGACGCGGGACAACAAGGTATTCCCCATGCCGAGTAACTCCACCTGCAATAAAAAGTTGAAAGCCATTGCCGATTTATGCGGAATAAAGGCACACTTGACATATCACATAGCCCGGCATTCGGCAGCAACAACCGTGCTGCTGTCCAACGGAGTGCCGATTGAAACTGTCAGCCGACTTTTTGGACACACCAGCATAAAAACGACCCAAATTTACGCAAAGATAACGGCTCAGAAGATTAGCCAGGATATGGAAACCCTGTCGCACAAGTTGGAGGATATGGAAAAGAATATCTGCAATACAATTCAGTAATGACCGTCAGTCGCATATTTTCTCGCTCGTCCATTAAGTTAGTGCAGACTTCATTGAAAGTGAAAAGGTCAGGCGGCTATGCCGTTTCGGGCAGAATCTTCCTCCTGCGGAGAGTATTCTGTCCGAAAACCTTTTCCCTTTCACGTCTGTACAATGGACGATGACGGCTACGGAAACAAACGACTGACGGAAAAGAATCGTCAAAAACAAACAATAATTTGACCTAAATAGGTAAATGCGATCTATTCGAGTTTCACTCAAAATAAACGGACGCCGTTTTTATAAGACAA
>CAJTSJ010000049.1 GCA_910578785.1 uncultured Muribaculum sp.
CCGGTTAAAAGGAAAGAGTCCGGTGCAATACCGAACTCTTTCTATAACAGGATAACGTTTAACCTGTCTAACTTTTTGGGGTCACTTCATTGACATAGCCTCTTAGGTTACTTAAATTCTGTTAAAACACAACATGTGTCCGCCACAACCCGAACCAATGTCAAAGGGCTTTGGCGGGATACATCTCATTCCACCATGACGGGTCGTCCTGCAGATACTTGGCAAACCATGCGAACATGGTGTTGAGCCATTCTTCGCGTTTACCGAAGTCGAGTATGTGGTGGTTTTCTCCCTTTACGGCCACCATGGCGGTCTCCTTGCCGAGAAGTTTTAGGGCGGTAAACATCTGTATGCTCTCCCCTACCGGCACATTGGTGTCGGCGTCGCCATGCAGAAACAGTATCGGGGTGTTAATCTTGTCGGCATTGTAGAGCGGGCTGTGCGACACGTAGAGGTCACTGTCTGACCACGGATACTTGTGTGCCATGCTGACTTCGCTGTAGGAATAGCCCCAGTAGCCCTCGCCCCAGTAGCTCGTATGGTCGCTGATGCCGGCATGCGATATGGCGGCGGCGAATATATCGGTCTGCGTCTGAAGATACTGTGTCATGAACCCGCCGTACGATGCACCGCAGCATCCTACCTTCTTGGCGTTGACATAGGGGTGCTCAGCGGCAAACTGCCTGACACCCTCGATGATGTCCTGCGCCACACCCTCTCCGGCAGTGGCCACGTGGCGGGCGGCGAAATTCTGACCGAACCCGGCGGCTCCGCTCGGATTGATTACGAGTGCGACATACCCGTTGGCCGCGAACAGGTGCGGATTGTAGGTGCTGTCAAGATAGCGGCTTGTGGGACTGCATCCGCCGTAGTAGTAGACTATCATGGGATAGCTCTTGGCCGGGTCGAAGTCGGGAGGCAGGTTGTAGCTTGCATATATAGTGTCGCCGCGCGAGGTGGTATATTGCCAGCGAGTGGTCTTGCCGAGGTTTATTCCGGCCGTACGCACAGCGCTTACATCGTCGACCAAAGCCGACTTCAGGCTCTTGGTGTTGAACGTATAGAGACGATAGGAATTATCGGCGCTCTGTCCGTAATACGCTCCGGCGGGCGCATCGGCGGCTATCGAATAGTTCATAACGAAGCTCTCCCTGGCTCCAAGTTCCTCAACCTTTCCGGTCGACGGGTCGGCACGGTAAAGGGGCTTGCGGTCGCCGTCAAGGGCGGTGAAATAGATGCGGCCGTCGCCACGGTTCCAGACCATGGACTCGACCGAAGGATTGAAGTCGCGCGTCAGAGGACGCACCTTCTTCGAAGCCACATCCATCACATAAAGCTGATAGTCGTACATGCTCGGGACAAGCCCTTCGTCGACATTCTTGCCCACGCCTCCGAACGCTTCGGGTGAGCCCATCAGCGCGACAGTCCGGCCGTCGGGAGAAAGCGACGCCGACGCCATAAATCCGTCCTTATCGACAAGACATTCAGCCTTCATCGTGTTCAGGTCAAGCATATAGAGCGAATAGAGTGTGGTGGGACGGCTGGTCAGATTAAGTTCGGCATACTGGAACAGAATTTTGGAGCCATCGTCGGATATGCCGTTGAGCGAGGCATACTTATGTCCGAATGTCAAAGGCTGGGCTATACCGGTGGCCAGGTCAAACTTCATGAGCTGCCCGCGGTCGCGCCATCCAGGCTGACGGTCTTCGGGATTTACAATCTCATATAGCGACGCGCTTTTTTCTTTGGGACCTTCATTCATCTTACTGTATACAAGAAACTTCTCATTCGGCGACATCGTAAAATATCGTTCCGGCAGCTCCTTTGCCAATATAGCCTCCGTCCCGGTAGAAGGCTCAAGCGTCACAAGCTGAATTTTGTTGTCACGCTGACGCGTGAAATACAGCTTCTCGCTCTTAGGCATCCATCGCATAGGCTCCGTGCGGGTCTGCAATAGCCGTCCGGTAGAGGTCTCGGTCAGCACGTATTCCGAAGCCGAAGTTCCGTCCTCGTTATTGTAATAGTAGCCGGTGTACATGTATTTGCCTGAAGGCGACATATCTACTGAGCGGATAAATTTTCCGGTAAAAATATCTTTTGTAGAATAGCGGCGCCCGGTCTCCGGATTCACGGCGAACGACTCCGGACGTTCTGTGTCGATAGCGACCTTGACCGAATCGGCGGAAGCGGAGTCGGTCAGACACTTGATAACGATTTCGCGTGTCGACGGCTTCAGCTTAAGCTCACCGGAATCAAGCTTTTTACCGTCGACATAGATGCGGTAGTTCTTTATTCCCTCCACTTTCAAGGTGCCGGAGGCATAGCGGCTGTTGTCAAGCGTGAACGACAGCAGATGAAGCGCTAGCCCGTCGACCGAATCGAGCACTTTTCCGTCAAAGCTCCGCCCGGAACCCGCAAGGTCAAGCGAAACCGGGGTGTCGAGCAACGTCGTCACGTCAAAACGTTTTGTCGAACTGTCGATACTGTCTATCTCGTAAGGCGACAACAGCGGATACGGCCCGGCATAGCGGAACGACGTCACATCCAGTGTCGCGGCTTCGGCACACATTCCAAGGCCGAGCATCATGGCTATAGGTAAAATCTTGTATTTCATATCGCATTTGCACTTTGTCGTACAAATTTACGCAGACGAACCGACTCAATCCAACATTTAACATTATTAAACATCATCGGTCCCGGCTCGTAAAAATCATTTTAACTAATTTTGTAAAACGATATCATTCATCCACAACAGAACGATTATGAAAAGTCCTATGCTAAAGCTTTGGTTTCTGACCATTACGCTGTGCGCCACACTGACGGCCATGGCTGACGAACTCCCGTTCCGGTTCACATGCCTGCCCTATCTGCAGAATGTCACCGACTCGGAAGCCACCATAATATGGGCCACTGACCGCGATGCAGTGTCGTGGGTGGAAGTGGCACCGGACGACGACTCGCACTTTTATGCCGAGGAACGCCCAAAATACTTCAGTACCACACTCGGCAAGAAAGACATCGGTACCATGCACCGCATCACAATCAGCGGACTTAAACCGGCGACAAAATACCGATATCGGGTATATTCAAAAGAGGTCACCAAAAACGCCGACATGGACACCCGCTACGGCCGCACGATAGCCAACGATGTCTACCGAGGACGCCCGTTCCGGTTCAGCACAATGAACCCCGACGAAAAATCCCTGCACTTTGCCGTCGTCAACGACATACACGAGGATGCAGAACGCTACGGACGGCTTTTCCACCAGGTCGACTCGGCCTCACTCGACTTCATGGTGCTGAACGGCGACATGGTGAACAACATGAACACCATCGAACAGCCGTTTGACGGATATCTGAACACATCTTCGCGTCTGTTTGCCACATCTATGCCATTCTACATGGTACGCGGCAACCACGAGACTCGCGGAACGCAGTCGCAACGCTACATGTCGCTCTACTCCACTCCTACAGGCAAGCCATATTATGCCATACGCCGAGGCGACGTATGCTTTGTGGTGCTTGATGCAGGTGAAGACAAGCCCGATTCAGACATCGAATATAACGACCTGGCGGCCTTCGACCAATACCGCACCGAAGAGGCGCAATGGCTGAAGGAGACAGTCGAGTCCGACATGTTCACATCGGCTCCGCTACGCATAGTGTTCATCCACGTTCCTCCGGGTGGCAGAGCGTGGCACGGACAGATTGAGGTAAACGAGAAATTCATCCCCATACTGAACAATGCCGGCGTCGACCTGATGATCAGCGGGCATCTGCATGAACACAAGTTCCACAAGAAGGGTTTCGACGGACTTGGATTTCCGCTTCTGATAAACTCCAACATGGACATACTCGACATTAATGCCGGAGACAACGCCATTGATGTGATGATAATCGACGACAAGGGCAACCTTAAAAAACAGCTCCGCTTCACACCAAACCGCTAATCCGACACACGATGACTATGGTACGCGACATGAACAAAAGAATCGCCGTCTTTGCATCGGGCAACGGATCCAATGCGGAAAACCTGATCAAATATTTCAAAGAAAGCTCACACGGAGCCGAAGTGGTGCTGGCGGTGTGCAACCGTCCGGACGCTCCGGTAATCGAAAAAGCCAAACGGCTCGGGGTCGAAACATGCATTATGACACGCGCCGACATCAACGACCGCGACCTTATGCTCGGCGTGCTGGAACAGCATTCCGTCGACATTGTGGTACTGGCAGGATTTCTGCTGATGGTGCCGCCGTTTCTGATTGAACGGTATCGTGACCGCATCGTCAACATACATCCGTCGCTTCTGCCTAAATACGGGGGCAAAGGCATGTACGGAGCCAACGTCCACAAAGCAGTGGTCGAAGCCGGCGAGACAGAAACCGGCATAACCATACACTTTGTCAGCGAGAACTACGACGAAGGACGCATCATATTCCAGGCGCGCACCGCCGTCGACCCGTCAGACACACCCGCCGACGTGGAGCGAAAAATACATCAGCTCGAACGTCAGCATTACGCCCAGATTATCCGAGACACACTGATCGGCTTATAGTTGGCGGCATCGTTCAACAAAGCCTCCCCGTCAGCCGTTAATTAATCATATCAATAAAAATCATTTACCAGCTATGATTAAGACCATATACCTTGCAGGAGGTTGCTTTTGGGGAATAGCCCATCTGTTTTCCCTCGTTCCCGGAGTTGAATCAGCCACGGCAGGCTACGCCAACAGTATTGTTGCCGACCCGACTTACCGACAGGTCTGTACCGGCAAGACCAATGCCGCAGAGACGGTCAAGGTCGACTACGACCCCGAATGCGTGAGCCTTCAGGAGCTTATCGGACTGTTTATCCAGTCAATCGATCCGACTTCACTCAACCGTCAGGGCAACGACATCGGAACCCAGTACCGAACAGGCATATACTATACCTCACAGGCTGATGCCGAGACGGTCGATTCGGCGATGAAGTCGCTCAATGCCAAGCTTGGCGGACGTCTGGCCGTAGAATACGGACCGCTTTCCAACTTCTATCCTGCCGAGGAATATCATCAGGACTATCTTGACAAAAATCCCGGAGGATATTGCCACGTCAACCCCGCCTTGTTCGCCAAAGCGCGCGAATTGGGTAAATGCGCCAAAGCCAGCCACAAGGCCTACACACGGCCTGACGACGCGACATTGCGCAGCCGGCTGACCGGACTGCAATGGGAAGTGACCCAGAACGGAGCCACCGAACGCCCCTACGTCAATGAATATGACAATCAGTTCGCCCCAGGAATATATGTCGATGTAACCACCGGCGAACCGCTGTTCATATCGTCAGACAAGTACGATTCAGGATGCGGCTGGCCGGCATTCACGCGCCCGATTTCCAAAGACCTCATCGAGGAGCTCCCCGACACGTCGCACGGAATGATCAGAACGGAAGTGCGCGCCGCCAATTCCGGGTCGCATCTTGGCCACGTATTTCCTGACGGCCCGGCTTCGACAGGCGGACTGCGCTACTGCATCAACAGCGCATCGCTCCGATTCATACCGCTCGAAAAGATGACGCAGGAAGGCTATGGCGACTACATGAAGTTGCTTAAGAAATAATCCCGACACTATACGGATAAAGGGCACCCCGGCAGGAGTGCCCTTTATTCGTTTCTATATCTTCAGCATCCTCCCGGCCACTGCGCCATCGCGCCGCCGGATCTGCGATGCCATTGCTGATTACTTGCCGAACTTATCCTTGATGAACTCTTCGGCCTTCTCTTTGACTGTCTCTATGACTTCTTTGCCTTTTTCAGACTCAATCAGTTCCGATGCCTTTTCGACAACTTCTTTGACCTTTTCGTTTTCCAACAAATCGGCGGCTTTGTCTTTAATTTCTTCAAACATAACATCCAGTTTTAATGGTTATATGGATTTATAACACCGGCAAATGCAGATACGTTCATTCCGGGCCGTTCCCGACCGTCACTGCCGAGCCATCAGACGACACCATTTACGGTAGCCGACAAATGCTATGACCGTATAAATCGCATACAATGCCGCATAGAGATATATCCCCTTGTAGGCATACAGGCCCACGCAGACCGCATCGACCGCTATCCACGCCATCCACTGTTCCAGATACTTCCGCGCAAGCATCCACATGGCCACCACGCTCAATGCCGTAGTAAAGGCATCGGCCACAGGAACTGTGCTGTCGGTAAGATAATGCAGCATACAGTACAATCCTCCCCAAAGCGACAGAAACGCAAATATGCAAAGCCACAGATTGCCACGGGGAATACGGGTTATCGGAAGGTCGCTCTTCTTTTTCCCGGACTGCTCCACCCGGCCACAATGTTTTGAGCGTGTCCAGACAAGATAGCCATATATGGCAATTAAGAAGTAATATATGTTTATCGCGAAATCGGCATACAGCCCTTTGCCGAAATAAATCCACATCGAAATGGCCGGCATGACTATAGAAGCAAACCACAGACGCGAATCGGCATGATATTCCCACCACAGATACAGCAGTCCGAGACTGAATCCAAGCACCTCAAGTATATTGTCCCAGGGAAGTTCAGCAAACATAATCAGAATGAGAGTGTTACGGTGGCAAGAACATTTGTGGTGGCCTGTGCGGCATAGCCTGCGTAGCGGTAGATTACAGGTTTGCCGTCCTCAATAGAATAGCCCGCCCCGGAATATCCGTTGTTGCAATACTTTTCGTTAAACAGGTTGTATATAGTGAATCCAAGACGCAGCTCCTTAACCGACGGAACGGACTTGAACACGTAGGCAAGCATAAGGTCGGAAACAAAGTAAGAGTCCAGTTTCGCCTCCCGGCTCTTGGCATTGTTCATGTATTGGCTTGAAACGTACCGGCTTATTAGTGAAGCCTCGAAACCGGCAACATGGAAGTTGAATGCGTTGTGCATGATGAAGTCCGGCGAAAAGGCTATCGGAGTGTCGCCTCTGTCAAAGGCTATCGGATTTGTCCACTCATCTTCATAGATATATTCGACAAAATTACGTATACGGTTGCGCGAAAGCGTAGCGTTTACCTGCCAGTCAAACCAGTCAACAGGCCGCAGTGCTCCCTGGAATTCAACACCCATGCGATATGACTCCGGGACATTCACGCTGATGGCATTGCCCGTGTCCGACAGCTGTCCGGTCACGACCAGCTGGTCCTTATAGTCCATCATGTAGAGATTTACCCCCGCGGAAAAGAGCCTTCCGGCATACGAATAACCGGCCTCGTAGTCAAACATTCGCTCGGCTTCGGGATAATGTCCTGGATCGCTGTCGGTAAAGTTGTCGCGCGTCGGCTCCTTATGGGCCACGCTCCACGACAGATAAGCGCGATGCCCTCCCTTGTTGTAGGCTATACCCAATTTGGGGTTAAAGAAATTCCAGTCGCGGTGAATGTCCAGTCGGGCCATGTCATCGGCAGCCCAGTCAAAGTTGTCGCTCGCACCCCTGATGGTATAATGCATGTGGCGGTACTGGAGGTCGCCGTAAGCCGACAGTCCGCCGGCAATGTCGTAGTCGGCACGCAGATATACGTTCGAATCAAATTTTCTGCCTGTATTATGATAATATTGCTGCAACGGATTAATCTCGCCCACATAGTTGCGGACCCACTTTATCTGTCCGAAATGATTGCCGCGGTGCCAGTTGGCCGAGGCGCCGAGCGTTAGCGACAATGAAGCGCCTTGATATCGGGCATTCACCATTCCTCCTCCAAAGTCGTTGTCGTTGTTCTTAAGACGTATCAGGTCTGATTTAGTGACCGTGTTGCCGTCGGCGTCAACAAACGGATGCAGGCCATATTCAGCCAGTGTGCGCCCGGTCTTGTACTGGTCGTAGTAGCCGTCGCCTTTGGTGTAGTGAAGCGCGGCGTTGAGCGTAACGCGCTGTCCGAGTCCCTGTGTAAGCAGAAGCTGAAAATGATGTTGCGTGAAATTGTCGCATTGGTCGGCATAAAAGGCCGTCTCGCCGTTGGCCGCGGTATACTTTCCGCAAGGATTATAACGGCGTCCATAACGCTCCATATCCTCTTTCGAGGCATAGTCCCAGGCCATGTAAGTGCGTTCTTTGCCTCCGAAAGCCAACAACCGCAGCGACATGTTGTCGCCCCGGTAAGCCAGCTGGCCCATATAACTCCACAACTTGGAAAAAGCACGGTCGATATAACCGTCGGAACCGATATGACTGAATCTGACATCGGCGCTCCAATGGTCACCGAACATGCCCGACGACACCTTTATGGTCTGTTTATTGGAATTGAACGAGCCGTATGATGCAGAAACTGATGCCGACGGCACCGCCGACGGCGCATCAGTGAGCATATTGACCGAAGCTCCAAACGCTCCTGCTCCGTTGGCCGACGTCCCGGCTCCGCGCTGCACCTGAATGTCGCGCACCGACGACACAAGGTCAGGCATATTGACCCAATAGACATTATGGCTCTCGCTGTCATTTATGGGTACTCCGTTGGCCGTAATGTTGATGCGCGAGGCATCACTGCCGCGCACCCTCAAACCACTGTAGCCGATGCCGCCTCCGGCATCACTTGTCGACACCACCGAAGGAGTCATCTCCAACAGGCTCGGCACATCGCGACCGTCGTTGACTCGGGCTATCTGCCGCTTGTCCACATTCGTAAATGCTACCGGAGTCTTAACGCCGGCCCTGTTGGCGGTAATTTCCACCCCCTTAAGTTCAACACTCAGGCTGTCGGCACTCACTTCAGACTCCGGAAGCTCGCCGGCACCTGCCAAACGTGGGAATCCGGCCACGCACACCATGGCCGCTCCCAATGAAAACATTTTTTTCATGCGTCAAATTTTTCTTTGCGCCGGTACTAACCGGATCAAGTTCCAAGGGTCTGTTCTCAGCTTCATTATCGCTGTAGCCGAATACAACCGGCCACTCCGCAGCTCCATATAAAAGAGCCATAACAGCGCGACAACGACGCACCCCCAAATGTGTCATGAGAATGACCGTAAAATGCCATCTCTCGCATTACCACCGCAAAATTACAAAATATATCCCATACAAACGACAATGTTTATGCCAACAATCCCGTCGCGTGAATTATATCAATGAAGACATCGACTTCTGCGCCCTATCAGGCTGAAAACAAGCACAGCAGAACTATTGGACGCGCCGGGGCGTTATCTCTAAGAATCAATGAAAGTAACTGATTTAAAAACTACTAACAATTATGAGCCGCAAATTATTCTATTTTACCGCAGCCGCAACACTGCTCACTTTTGGAGCCTGCGCACAGAAACAGAGCCCGGCCTCAACTTCTATGGCCGACCGCGGAAGTGTCGACAGAGTATATTCAGGTGTACTTCCCGCCGCAGATGCCGACGGCGTACGCTACACAGTCCTTCTCGACTATGACGACGACGGCAATGGCGGCGACTACGATATGGTCGAAACCTATTTTATGACAGATTCCACAGGCGTGAACGATATTGCATCGTTTGCCTCTGAAGGCGATTTCACCGTAGGCACATCCGATTCCGGCCAAAAATATCTCAAATTCGACAATGACGGTGCCGGACAGATGTTCTTTGTAGTCGACACCGACTCCACAATCACTCTGACCGATGCCAGTCTTACACCCGCGGCCACTCCTGGCATGAACTATACCCTCAAAGCCGCAAAATAACCATCTCATCCCAACCCACACTTCCCCGACCGTCCTTTACGGAATGTCGGGGATTTTTCTATTTCAGAATAGGAAACTAATTATTTATAATTACTTTTGCAGTTAAGATTGAATCATGCCTGAAACTATGAATGATATAACAAAAATTGGACTTGTTCTTGAAGGGGGAGCCATGCGAGGGCTTTTCACGGCAGGTGTAATGGACGTTATGATGGAAAACGGAATAGATTATGACGGAATCATCGGAGTATCGGCAGGTTCGAGCTTTGGATGCAACTATAAGTCGCAACAGCCGGGAAGAGTTTTACGTTATAATCTAAAATATGCATCCGACCCACGCTACATGGGATTGCGTTCCCTTATCTCAAGCGGCAACCTCGTAGGCGCGGAATTCGCATACCACATACTTCCCCTGCAACTCGACATTTTTGACATTCAAACTTTTGAGCAGAATCCGACGGAATTTTACCTCGTAGCTACAGATGTCGCCACCGGCGAGCCGGCCTACTACCGCATGGACAAGGTAAACTACGAATCACTGGAGTGGATGCGTGCATCTGCATCAATGCCTGGAGTGACAAAGCCTGTTAAAGTTGATGACGGCAGACTGATGCTCGACGGGGGCATTTCAGATTCAATACCATTGGATTATTTTCGTTCCATAGGCTATAACCGTAATGTGGTTGTTCTCACCCAACCTCGCAATTATGTAAAAAAAGCCTCATCCAAATGGTTATGGCGGATGCTCATGCACAGCCACAAAGCGATTGCTGAAGCCATGTGTCGCCGACATGAGATGTACAACGCCCAGCTACGGCTCGTAGATGAAGGGGTGAGACGGGGCGACACTTTCGTAATTGCGCCAGATGCCCCTCTGCCGATAGGACGTGTGTCGACCGACAAAGAAAAGATGAAGAACGTCTACAGCATAGGCCGTCAAACCGCCGAGCGCCTGCTTCCCCGGCTGGTCGACTTCATGGCCGGATAATTTCCAACCAAGAGAACGTCCATATTCATACATATTCAATCTCTCGGTTTTATGTTCAAAAACATAGCTGAATATTTGGTGCTATAAAAAATAGAATTTAGATTCGCACGTTGAACTCTACGCCGTTGCCGGCAAATTGGGCTTAAGAGTAAGTTCTTCATGTCGGAGGATGGGAGGGTTCATGCTTTGCCATTATCTTTTATTGTACTATGGTATCGTTATCGGTTTGCCTCCCGGCATGCCACTACATATTGATCAAAAAAGCGTTATTGGCGCTTGGCTTCTGAACAATCGGCTTCACGCTTCTGTTTCTATTACATTGATACAGTTTCAATAATATAAAAGTCCCTAAAGAAGCCATAGGGTGAAAAACTCGGACCAGGAATATTCCCATATAAACATTCTATATATCTTTTTGATATTTACCTCATAAAATATGAAAAGGAAAAATTCCTATCTTAATAGAGCGTTCCCTTCTTAAGGATATATTTGTTTGTGAGGAACAGATAAAGTTTCAATATCCTCCATACGATGCAAACTTATATACGGACTTCGATTTTTGAGGTGGCGCAAAACTAAATCTGATGGGTAACAAACTTCCTCTACGATTGAAGAGAAGACTTTTCCTTCCGCTATTGCATTGGCTATAATTCTCTGAGATGCTTCTGAGAATCCCTCATCATTAATTTTACGTTCAAGTTCATAGGCGATATCTATGTCTCCATAATCATCAGCTTCCGGGTTAAGATAACTGCCAAAGAGGAGTAATTTTGAAACTCGATATATGTATTTTTTATCTCCGTTTATATCTTCTACACGTTTCATAAATTCGTTAAAAATTTTGTCTGCTTTAGCCTTGTTCATCCGCTTTACAAATTTAACTTGCGCCAAGGCATTTCCCTTTACTGTGACTTTATATTCATTAGTATTTGTTTGTTCGGCATATCCAGAGTTTAACAATTCATTCAGCAAACAAGTTCCTGACAGGTTTGTCAACTCAAAGTATTCCATAATGGTTTGAAGTGAAAACGACTCTGGCGTTCTATATCTTCTAATGAAATATCGGATTTGAATAATTGGTATACCATAGATTAAAGTCTTTTTATCGATTTTCATAGCGATTCTTATGATTTAGAAATTATATTGTTGAGGCTTTCGAGAGCGGTTATGATTTCATCAAAGGATGGGGCTGGTCCCATCACCATATTCATTACAGTGTTTTTATAATCAGATTCCCACCTGTCGCGTATTTCTCCGATAGGAACAATTTTCAATGATGGCCGTTTCAATGTGTCGTAATCAAATCCTTTAAGACCGATGAATTTACGTCTGTGTTCAATCACAGAATCATAGAGATTCTCATCGGCCAAAGCCTTATCTGCTATATCGGTCTGCATAATTCTATAGACATCATAAAGATGTCTTGACATTCTTTCGATTCTAATCTCCGCTGACGGCTTCGCAAATTCCTCATGAAGTAGAAAGAGCTTCTCCAGAAAGGTCCGTTGGGGCATGACTGCGTTGACCACTACAGGATAATCTTCAAACGTTAGTTTCGGCAGATTATCGGAGATATAGGAACGAACTGAAACTGGAGTCACCGGTTCCGACATAGAGCGGCCGCTGACTTCAATCTTGACTTGAGGAAGGACATAGGCATTACCCTCAAATATCGGCTTATACGCAACGTATATGGTCTCCGAATCAACTGTACTGACACTTGTCTCATGAACTGAAACGGTGATTAAGTCCGAGGTTGTGCCCTGACACATTAGTGCATCCTTAACGTCCTTTATCATTGTGTTCCTTACAAACGAGCATGATGCCCTGCGAAGTTTGTCGCTGATTTGATTTTTGGACAGATTACCTGAGAATCCAAGATATTCACGGCTTATGGCGATATCTATATCCTCCGACATACGGTTGATAAGATTCCAGCATTTACTGAGATTCGTACCGCCTTTGAAAGAGATATTGTCGGAATACGGCAAAGAGAATACCGCCCGTAAAACCG
>CAJTSJ010000050.1 GCA_910578785.1 uncultured Muribaculum sp.
TACTTCATAAAAGCACCCCAAAAGTTTTTTGTCTAACTTTTGGGGTGCAGTTCATTTTCCAGAACTCCTTAAACGGAAGCGTTGCCCCCTTGGCGCTCTTCGGATGTGAGACGTATTTCAACACCGCCTTATCGGAAATGAATATGTGGTCTGACTTCAAATTCACTCCACGCCTCCTTGAATCTTGAAATATCGGGAACGGTATGTTGGACAATAAGTGCGCTTTTCCTCGCGGTTTGCCATCCGACAGGACCCCATTGACAAACCGCTGAAGTTGCTCTTGCCGCCTTCTTCCAATAGACGAACCATAAATGAATGATTCTTCTCCCATTCTCCTTTACTCCACTCGTTCAACCTGGCCGTCGAATACTTCTCCTTTGAGGAACTTGTCGTATGGGTCGTAGCCGAAACGACGGCAGAAATCAGCCTTTGCCTCCCATGTGTCGAAAGATAGCATGACATAAGCGTCCATGTCCTGCGCCTGCTTCTGCGCGGCGTCCTTGACCTGTTGCTTTACTTCTTTCATGTGGGCGGTCTTTGCGGCGCGCTCCATCTGACGCCGGGCTTTCTCGGCTTCATTCCGGGCGTTGACCTCCGACATCATCGAATCAAGTTCACCGGCGATGTTGTTTTCCTCTTCCGTCTGGAGCAGGAAGTCACAGCCTATCATATTGAGGTCGGCATCGGTCAGGCCGGCATCCTTGTAGTCTATCTCCGGCACAATCTCACGCAGGGCATCGTAGTCCCATGTCCCTTGTGCATTGGGGTTGTTGGCGAGGATATTCAGCTCCTTTTCCGACTTCTCGTCCATATCAACCACATCGACGCGGATGCGGTAGTCGTTCTCCTTGGTATCGGGGTTGTACTTCTGAAGCTCGTCCATGACGGAGAGGCGCTGGTGTCCGCTCACTACAGTGAAGCCGGTGCGTTTGTTCACGACTATGCCTCCCACAAGCCCAAACTTCTTGATTCTGAGAAACGTGAGAGCCTTGACCGAAAGGAGCGCCAGTTTTGGGAGGATACATTTGACCGTGCCACTCCCGGCGACTGGCGCGGCATACTCTACGTGCTGAAGCGCAAACTCGAATATGACATGGGATTCATGCGAGGCTTCGCCGACCACGCCGGACGCGAACATGACGCCGACCGCATGCAGATGTGCTGCAACCTGATTGACCGTGCCACCGCCGACATCAACCCTGACGACCGCGCCCGCAAAATGCTGAGTCTTCTTTTCAAAATCCTCGAACAAGACATCACCAACTGGAGCGACTAAAGGAGGTCTAAGAATTGTTGAATTCTCCAAATGCATTTATGCAAGCCCCCCGAGGGAGGCTGATGCTTCTCTCGGTGGCGTTGGGTTTTAGTCTACCGACCCAATAAACCTGTCGGAGAGGATAAAAAGACACCGCAGAGCCGAGCCGAAGCTTCAGCTATGCGGTGTCCCTCTCTCCTCAGTCACAAAGACATGACTAATATTTCATTTGGAAAAATATTTTACCACCAATTGAATTTTTTCTTTTCCTTATTGTAGTCCAGAAAGTCAGGTTCCGTTTTGCTCCTGATGAAAAACTCTTTGGTCTTACCCCTCGCTATATATACGAACAAGGCTAAGGAATATTGAAACAGCACAACCACAAACATTAGAACCCACAAGACGAAGTTGAACCCTACCCAAAGGAGACATATTCCTATCAGCCCCCACAAAAGAATATCCGGGAAATGTGTCGTGAAACAAAGCATGTCATTCAAAATTAATAAATCTTAAGTTCCGCGCCGATAGCCGAGAGGCATCTCCCCTACCACATCGACACTCTTGCACCTGCACTTTTCAATGCGGGACAGGTTAGGGCGAGTTATGTCCATCATTGCCACCACGTCTTTCTGTGTGTCACCGAGTCGGCAATTATAGCTCCCAACCGGACACTAAGGTCTGTTGTTAAACTTTATTCTCTCATTGTCGACATATTCAAAAGTTTCTTTCTTTAGATTCCAATCCTATGATATGAGCCACCACTCCGGGAGGGTGAGGTCGATAAGTATTTCCGCCATGCTATTCAATCTCTATTCGTTTTCCCAGCGCGCCCGCCACGAGCGACAGTATGTCGATGGTGATGTTGTAGCGCCCGGACTCTATGCGCACGAGGTGCTAATGCGAGATTCCGCATTTCTCGGCCAAATCTCGCCCGCTCAGGCCCTGCCTTTCGCGTTCTGCCCTGAGCAACGCGCCTACGCGCCTGCGCTCTTCAACCCTGCGCGCGTTCTCTTCGGCCGTGCGCAGGGGTTTTTCATTGTTCATGTTGTCGGTCATGTTATTCTACTGTTTTGCCGTCGAAAGCGACGGTGGTGTGATGGTTCTTGGCTGTGTACTTGCAGAGCACTTCTGCGCAGTCGGCGTACCCGTTGCCGTGGCGGTTGGCTTCGAGAGGTTCAATGCCGAACTCTACGGATTCGATGGGGCTTGTCTTGGAGGACTTGGCGATGCGAAGAAGGGTCTGCTTCATCTTGTATGTTTAATGACCGGAACCGGTCGGTTAGTTGTTTTTTATTACGACACAAAGGTATGCATTATTTTTATTGGCACAAATGCTAATGCTATTTTTTACAAAAAATATATAAAACGCGATTAATTTCGGTGTTTTTAGGTTTAAAACTCGTGTCAGACCAAAGAAAAAAGCCGTCGATTGGTCAACATTGCAAGCTGATTATCAACGGCTCTCGAGATGAGCGACAAACGGGGCTCGAACCCGCGACCCTCAGCTTGGGAAGCTGATGCTCTACCAACTGAGCTACTGTCGCAGTTGATTGATGGCGCAAAGGTAGCATATTTATTTGTGGATTGCAACTATTATTTGATTCTATCTGTCGTAAAAGACATTATTGACAAAAAAACGCTATCTTTGTGCAAATTTTAAACAGAATGAAATTATTGTTAGCCAATTCCTCCGCAGTTTTGCTGTATGTCTTTTCGGCCGTATCGGCACTTTTCATGTCGTCATGCGAAGGCGAGCCTCTTAACGCCGAATGCGATATAGTGACAGCTTCCCTGTCAGGCAACGTACTCATCAGAGAGCCTATAATCGAGAATGACAAGGTAACCTTTATAGTAAAAAACGGCACTGACCGCTCGGCACTCGCGCCGGAATTTACAATCACTCCAGGTGCCACAATTGAACCGCCAAGCGGTACGGTAAGGGACTTTACTATGCCTCAGACATATATAGTCACCTCGGAAGACCGCAAATGGCATAAGGAGTACACCGTATCGGCTTCTTATATTACCATTTCTTTGCAATACGACTTTGAACATGTGCGCCTTGAAGAGACCAACAATTCAAAGTTCGAAGTGTTCTACGAAGTCGGTATCGACGGAAAGGAGACCCTCACATGGGCAAGCGGCAATGCCGGATTTGCATTAACGGGAATGGCTATAGGAAAGCCGACCGACGTATTCCCGACGTATCAGATTTCAGACGGTAAATCCGGAAGGGCCGTGGCAATGACCACCCGGCTTACAGGCCCGTTCGGAGCAATGGTCAATAAGCCTATCGCATCCGGAAGCCTGTTCCTCGGGCAGTTTGATCTGGCAACAGCTCTTAGCAAGCCTCTTGAAGCCACTCGCTTCGGAATTCCGTTCAGTCGTGTTCCGCTTTATATTAAAGGCCAATTCAAGTATATTCCAGGCGAAACCTATATGGAACTTGATAAGAGCGAGGCCACTAAGCTCCGTCCGGTAGAAGGCAAGACTGACGAATGCAACATCTATGCCGTATTTTTCGAGACTACACCCGGAATGGAGTACCTTGACGGAACAAACGTGATGGCCGAGTACAATCAGAACATCGTAGCCATCGCCGCGTTAACTCCTGAAGAGCGCACCGCCACTTCCGACTGGAGGGCATTTGACCTACCGTTCAAATATCGTCCCGGCAAAACTGTCGATATGGAAAAACTGGCCAACGGCGACTACAGCATAACCATCTGTTTTGCTTCAAGTATAGACGGCGACTTTTTCTGCGGTGCACCCGGAAGTACTCTTATCGTGGATGAGGTCGAGCTCATCTGTTACGAATAATTTACCCCTATTTTAAACCGAACACTATAATGAGACTGCATAAATACATCCTGTCCTGCGTTTTGATATGCGCCACGGCATTTACATCAAACGCACAGTCTGATACGACGGACGGCATACTAAAATCGGCCACAATGGGCCTCGAATATGAAATCAACGCCGGAATAAACATCGGAGGAAGCGCTCCGATTCCTATACCCGGTGAGATCCGCGATATTCTGCACTATGGGCCGGGACTTAACCTGTCAATCGGCGCATCGATCACAAAGTGGATTTCCAACGACAAAAAATGGGGAGTATCGATAATGCCACGTTTTGACACAAAAGGGATGCAGACAAAAGCCCAAACAAAAAACTACGGCATGGCCATAATCCGAGACGGGAATGAAGTAAGCGGCAACTGGACCGGAAAAGTAAGCACTAAATACCGTGCCGGTACATTTACACTTCCCATCGTGGCCGTGTATAGAATCAACAGCAGATGGAAGGTAAACGCAGGTCCGTATGTAAGCGCAGTCTTCAATAAGGAGTTCAGCGGATATGTCTATGACGGTTATCTGCGTGAAGGCAATCCCACCGGCAATAAGGTGGTGTTTGAAGGCGACTCTCAGGCTCCGTATGACTTTTCCGATGAACTGCGCACATTCCAGTGGGGACTTCAGGCCGGCGCGTCGTGGCGTGCATTCAATCATCTGTGCGTGCAGGCCAATCTGTCGTGGGGTCTTAACGACATCTTCAAGTCGTCGTTCAAGACCGTGACATTCCCGCTCTATCCTATTTATCTCAACTTAGGATTCGGCTACGCATTTTAATCAACCGGGCATAACGGCCCATGGGGGCCGTTCATTCAATATCTAAATACGATTTGAGAGCATCGGCGCAACGTTCGCCGTCGATAGCGGCCGAGACTATGCCTCCGGCATATCCGGCACCTTCCCCGCATGGAAACAACCCTCTGACTCCGACATGCTCAAGCGTGTCCTTGTCACGCGTGATTCTTACCGGCGACGAAGTGCGTGTCTCGCATCCGATGAGCACCGCATCGTTGGTCAGAAATCCTTTAGCCTTCTTACCGAACTCTATAAATCCTTTTCCGAGACGCTCGGATATGGGCCGCGGCAGAAGCATATCGATTCTGGCCGGATGTATGCCGGGCGCATAACTTGTGGCCGGCAAAGTCTCCGATTTACGGCGCCGGGTAAAGTCAATCATCCGCTGGGCGGGTGCATTCTGAGTATGGCCGGCATCATCATAAAAGCGCTGTTCAATAGACTCCTGGTAGCGCATCATCTTCAACGGACCGGCATCGTCGTAATCACGGACATCTTCAGGCAGAATCTCAACGACCATGCCTGAATTGGCCCATTTAGTACCTCGCGACGAAGGCGACATGCCATTGACCACCAATTGGTCCGGACCACTCGCCGCCGGAATGATGAATCCGCCCGGACACATGCAGAACGAATATACGGCGCGGTCATCGACCCTCGTCAACATCGAATATTCGGCGGCTGGAAGATAGCGCCCACGTCCATCTTTAGAGTGATATTGTATGCAGTCTATCAATTGTTGCGGATGTTCAAGACGCACACCTATAGCCAGCCCCTTAGGTTCAAGGCCGATGCCCCTGGCGTGAAGCATCTCGTAGACATCGCGTGCAGAGTGGCCCGTGGCAAGAATCACAGGGCCATTGAAAGTACGTCCGTCGGCTGTCCTGACCCCTGCCACGCATCCGTCCCCTAACAGCAGATCGTCAACACGCGTCGAGAAGTAGACCTCTCCACCCGACGCCACAATCTGGTTCCTGATGCTCTTTATCACCTCGGGAAGACGGTCTGTGCCGATATGCGGATGGGCATCTATAAGTATATCTTCCTGTGCTCCGAACTGATATAGAATCTTCAGCACCTTGTCGACAGAGCCACGCTTCTTGCTGCGCGTATACAGCTTACCGTCGGAATACGCTCCCGCGCCACCCTCGCCGAAGCAATAGTTGGAGTCGGGATTGACACGATTGCTTCGCGCTATTTCGGCCATATCCTTACGGCGTGAGTCAACGTCTTTGCCCCGCTCGAGCAACACAGGCTTAATACCAAGCTCGATAAGACGCAACGACGCAAACAGTCCGGCAGGTCCGGCACCGACAACGACGGCGCTTCTGCATCCGTCAGGCAACGCCGGATATTTTATGGCCTCCACAGGACTTTTGTCGGCCGGCTCTTCATCGACATATACCCTCAACGACACATTGACCATTACGTTTCGCTGACGCGCATCGATGGAACGGCGAGTCATACGCACGTATTTTATTCTGTCAACATCAATATGAAGCGCCCCGGAGGCATCCTTTTCAAGCAATCGCATGTTGGAAGCCCGCTCGGGACTTACCCTCAAATCAACATCTTTTATCATATTGTCTATCTATTCTTGAACTATCGGTTTTACGCCGGCAAACTGTTTGTTCAGTTTCCGTACCATGAAATAAAGAGTGACCACCGCCACAATGAATGCTATCAAATCAGACCCGCACATCGAAGCCCATACGCCATCGACGCCGTAATAACGGGGCAATATAATCAGGAACGGCAACAGGAAGAGCAACTGCCTGGTCAGCGACAGGAATATCGACAGTTTGGGCTTGCCTATCGACTGGAAAAAATTCTGTATCACAATCTGGCAACCGACCACCGGATAGAACATAAAGTATATCCTGAATCCGTCGCGGGCTATCGCAGTAAGAGTCTCATCGCGGGTGAACAGCGAACTGATTGCGTCGGGAAATGCCTCCGTGATTATAAATCCCGCGGTAGTTATGGCCACACCGAGGCACACGCCTATCTTAAGAGTGCGCTTCACCCTGTCCCAACGTGCCGCGCCGAAGTTAAAACCGAGTATCGGCTGCATGCCCTGAGTGACTCCGAACACCACCATCACGAAAAACATCGTGGTGCGGTTCAGAATGCCGTAAGCTCCGACATCGAGGTTGCCGTTTTCACCACCATAATCAAGAAGGGCCTTGTTTATGAAAATCACAACTATGCATGCACATACATTCATCAGAAACGGAGACAATCCTATAGAATAAACTCTCTTGATGATAACCGGAGTGACCCATTTGTTGTCCCACTTGAAATGTATGAAGCTATTTTTGTTCAGGAAGTGGGCCATTACCCAGATGAAGGCACAGAACTGGCCACAGATAGTGGCCAGCGCGGCTCCCCGGATTCCCCAGTCGAGCACAAAGATGAATATCGGCGCAAGCACTACGTTGACAGCCACCGAGAGCAATGCCGACACCATAGCCTTCTTGGGATAGCCGGTGGCTCTCATCAGATTATTGAGTCCTATGAAAACGTATGATATGGGGGTGCCGTAAAGTATGACTTTCATAAACTCACGGGCATAAGGTATGGTCTCATCCGTGGCCCCGAAAAATCTAAGTATCGGATCGAGGAACAACAACGTCAATCCACCGAAGATAACCGAATGTATAAGACACAGCACCATGACATTGTTAACCACATCCGTGGCTTTAGATTCATTCTTTTGTCCGATGAATATTGAACTTATCGTAGCTCCGCCTACTGCTATAAGCGTACAGAATGCTATCACGAGATTCATCAACGGGAAAGTGATGGCAAGACCGGCGATGGCCATCGGACCAACGCCTCGTCCGATAAATATACTGTCGACGATATTATACAGCGACGTCGCCACACTCGCAATGATTGCCGGGACAGAATACTGAACCAACAACTTGCTTATAGACTGAGTCCCTAACGACAATGGCGTACTTTCGTTTGGCATACATTACATAATTATAATGCAAATTTAACTGAAATTATAATGCGCATCTCGCTTTCAGATGTTATTTTTGCAAAAAATAATATAACAATTAAACAGCCTTTTAGGATGAAAAAAGCCGCCGCACTATTTGATCTTGACGGGGTGCTGATTGACAGCGAACCCCTATATTCCGAATTTTACGATAGTATCGCCAGAATACACAATCTCAAAGTGGAGAACTTTTCACAGGTCATAAAAGGCAGCACGATAAGCAAAATCCTGTCCGACTTTTTCCCGACCGAAGAGATGAAAGTTGACGTTGTACGCCGTCTGAATGAATTTGAACGCACTATGCCGTTTCCTGTGTTTGACGGCGTGGCAGACTTTCTGTCGGAACTTCGCAGGAAGGGAATACCGACAGTAATAGCCACGAGCAGTGCTCCGGAAAAGATGGAACAGCTTTCCGGACGTCTGCCCGACTTTACCTCGCTGTTTGATGCAGTGGTTACAGGGGCCGACGTGTCTAAATCGAAGCCCGACCCTGAATGCTACATACTCGCCGCCCGGCTCGTAGGGTGTGATCCCGCCGACTGCTACGTATTTGAAGATTCCATCAATGGACTTAAGGCCGGAATGGCTTCGGGAGCCACCGTCATAGGACTCACCACCACCTTGCCGGAAGCTACGTTGAAAGGCAAAGCCCATAAACTCATCAGTGGGTTTACAGGCTTTTCCGTAGAAGACATGCTGTCTATAGCCCGGTAAATAACCGAACCGACAGTATGTCAGCAAGCTTTAAAACTCATGTCAAGACCCTTGACCGAATGGGTAAGCGCGCCGACTGATATGAAGTCAACTCCACATTCAGCGTAGTCGCGCAGAGTGTCGATAGTTATTCCTCCGGAAGATTCCACCTCGGTGCGTCCATTTATCAGACGTACAGCCTCGCGTGTGCGCTCCGGCGAGAAATTGTCGAGCATGATGCGGTCTACGCCTGCCTCAAGAGCCTGGTTGATTTCTTCGGTATTGCGCACTTCGACTTCTATCTTCAGGTCCTTGCCTTTCTCCTTAAGATACTTCTTGGCCGCGCTGACGGCCTGAGGTATACCTCCCGCAAAGTCGATGTGGTTGTCCTTTATCAGAATCATGTCGAACAGACCGATGCGGTGGTTGCTTCCGCCACCGATTCTGACAGCCTCCTTTTCAAGCATACGCAGTCCGGGAGTGGTCTTGCGGGTATCAAGCACCTTAGTCTTGAGCCCTTCAAGAAGCGACTGATAGCGGTCGGTGACTGTAGCAATACCGCTCATGCGCTGCATGATATTCAGCATCGTGCGCTCTGTCTGAAGCAACGAGCGCACAGGTCCCTCGACCACGAATGCGATGTCGCCCGGACGTACGTGCGCACCGTCACCGATCATGACGGTCATCTTGAGCGAAGGATCAAATTTCTCAAAAACTTTGCGCGCTATTTCCACACCGGCCAATATGCCTTCTTCCTTGATTAAAAGATGTTGCCGGCCCATCTCGTCGGCGGGAATTGTGCTTAGCGTGGTATGGTCACCATCGCCGACATCTTCGGCAAATGCCAGAGTCAGCAGATCATCGATAAGCTCGTCTTTGGTTTTCATTGAATTTCAGTTTATGATTTACAGATTCGTTTACCGTCTGCAAAGTTATGAATTAAAACCGACATATTCCCGCACTGCACGCCATAAAAGGTGCTGTTATGTATCATTATCAGCCTGCTTAACACATGGTATTGCGCTATAATTTCACCCCTGCCGTCTTTTACCGTATCATCTGACATTGGCGAATATACTGCGGAACCCCAGATTTAAGTTTATTAACATTTAAAATGCAACAACACCGGAAACAGACGGTATAATGACATAAAAATATTCCTTCCCGCATGGGACAACGCCACTTGCCCGCCGGCAATCTTCGGGTGGATATTTTTAGATGAAGGCAAACCATAAAAGAATGTTTTACAACATAATTCCAGGCAGTTCTGCGATATGTGCCTGTATTACCGAAAACAAACCAAAGATATATGAACTTTCAACGAATAATTATTACGGGAATGTTGGCAAAGATAGCCAACAAACCGACCGAGTCCTATGTCATCAACAGGATATGGCACAGGCTTGACGACATCAGGGTGCGCTTCGTGCTACAGCAGTATGTGAGACGCAAGGAGGGTTACGCTCTTGCCGACCTCTATCTTCCTCAAATCGGGTTGATAGTAGAAATAAACGAACCATACCACTATGAGCCGACACAAAAGGAGAAAGATGAACTCCGCAACAAAGAGGTAGCCGACGCCACCAATGCCGATGTTGTGGTAATCAATGCATCGGTGTCGCTTGAAGAAATCCATGCGCAAGTCGATGATGTTGTTGCCGAAATCCGCAAACGCGTGACCACTCTCGGCGAGCGATTCCTGCCGTGCAACTACTCAATCACACGCTCAACTCCCGAGTACTATAAATCCCGTGGCTTCTTCTCTGTCAACACCGAGGACTGGCTCCCTACGATTGATGATATTGCAGCCGTATTCGGTACCAAACCGAAACATCGAGGCTTTCTCCGAGCCAGCGCAGTTGCCGTTCCAGGCAAGCAAGATGAAATTGTTTGGTGGCCACAACCTAACCACAAGGTATGGTCTAACGAACTATCTAAAGATGGGCGTTTCATCTATGAATATAACAAACGCTCGGAAGAGGAACGGAAGAACCATGTGAAGCATTGGCTCACCCACCCACAAAAGCGCATTACCTTTATGAAAGAAATGGCGCATGGTGTACTGCCCACATATAAGTTTGTCGGCGTGTTCCAAATCAATCCACAACTATCCAAAGAAAAGAATATGTGTGTCTGGGAACGCATCTCGGATACATACCAACTAAATGTTTAACCAACCTAAAATCATTAGACTCATGCCGTTTAGATGTAAATTAGTATTTAAAAAAGACCTGTACGGAAAACTCAAAAAAGGTGATGTTGTTACTTTCATCACTCAAACAAACTGTATCAACCCTACATTAGAGCAGCTCAGTAAAGCAGTAGCAGCCTACATAGGAGAAGCTGATTGGAAAAATCCTATGATAAGAAATATGGCCCAACCATCTAATTATGACATGTCATATGAATTCATAAGATAGTACATTTGAGATCTTTCCAAAAAGGCGTGCCGAATTGGTTGGCACGCCTTTTGCTTTGATGATACATATAAAATCTCTATTGGCTATTTTTACAAATTAATTAATACTTAACGCTAAAATGTCATGAAAATAAAACTTCCGGAAGGATATAACATAGTTGGTAATTTGACAGAATTGGAAAATTCGATATATGGCAATGCAAAAATAGCTACGACATTTAGAGATGTAATCTCTGTGCTTGACAAGGATAAGACCAACTATGTTACTGTTGGGTATGGATCAACATTAAACAATGCATTTCAGAATGCTGATATCGAAAGACAAAAGTGTAGATTGATGCACATTTTCGTTTCCCCTAAAAACATTCCCACAATAAAAGATTTACACGATTTCATTATCGGAAATGAAGGCATAATATTTGGCCTTTCTATAGACGACAATTTATACGAAGGTGTGAAAATCGTAATCCTATACAATTAACCTGTTTGCTTCGGTTTAATCCTAATAGAAATCTGGTCGACACTTAACTCTATCTGATTTATCCTAAACAGCGAATTTCGGAAATTTCGGACGGTGTAGCAAACTGCACATTAGCATGCACTTGGTTATGATTAAAATACTTACACGAATTTTATACTTGACGGTTGTTCGCTTGTTGTGCAAAAACCTGTGAAAAAAATTGTACTTTCAAAATCGAAGTGCAAAAATTTCGATGAATGACGATACATGAAATAG
>CAJTSJ010000051.1 GCA_910578785.1 uncultured Muribaculum sp.
ACTTCATAAAAGCACCCCAAAAGTTTTTTGTCTAACTTTTGGGGTGCAGTTCATAAATAAGTTTTATGACACAGCCTCATTGTTATACTATGCTAAAAAACGTTTAATTTTTATTATATGAAATCGCCATTATATATCCTATCTGAAAATTCATTGCCTATTCTTAATCATGGTATCTGATAATGGTCATAGTTTGAGGTCTTTTTCATGGTTTCTTTTAAACTGTATTTTACAGGCATACTCAATTCCTTTTGTTCAATATCGTATGCACCCCAAACACCATCTGCTTTATAAACACGTCTTTTTAAAGAATCGATATTAAGATAGCCTTTTGTAGTTCCACCTTTTTTCAAATAATAATAGGATGGATGATAACTACGTAGAATTGCATCGTACTCATTAGGAATAACCCATTGGTTTGACTTATTAATCACCCCCATCTTTCCATCCTTTTTTATAACTATCAAATCATCAGATGTGGCAAATATCGAATCAAACTCACATTTAAGTATTAATTTGCCTTCATCAGAAATCAGCCCAAACTTTCCACCATTTTTTGCCACAACAGATAAAGTGCCAATGTAATATGTTTCTTCATACAATAAATCATACTTCGCTGGTACTATTATTTTTTTTGTATGCACTTCTTTAAGCCCATATTTCCCTGTTTGTTCATCTCTATATGGTTTCCCATATTCCCTCAAAGGCATTATTTTATCCTTTTCAATAACTCCGGAATATGGAGATAGGTGCACTTCGCAGAATATAGTATCGACATAAGTGTCATTTGTGTATGGTGAAACAATAGTTTGTCTGAATCGTACATAAACAGATTTACCCTTATACTCGGATTTGAAGTTATCTGTCACTTTATCTAATTCTTCTTCTATATCATATATTTTTCTTCTAATATACTCTGCGTTAGAAGAGTGTTTATGGTGCAAATATTCATCTTTCTCAGAATAAGAAGAATAGTGATTTGCGCTAATCTGTTCATCTCTCGCCTCTTTCTCCAATTCACTTTTTTTCTTACTTAGACGGACATACTCGCTACAATCATTGTAGAGAGTTGTGAATATTGAATCTCCTTGATAGTATTCCATAATAGAATCACAGCCATACTCTTTAACTAAATATTCTTCTACAGAACGATATTCTGGGTCATCACTATAAGGGGATTTTGTGTTATTGTGGTTTTGACACCCAACAACAACCATTGCAAATAGGAAACATAAAACTGGTAATTTCTTCATCAGAACAGGTGTATAAGATTATATGGCAATATTGCCGTTCTAAGTTATTGCCACCAAAAAATAGTGGTGGGCTTTTACGTTCATATAACTTAGAGGTACTGGCTTACCCAACGGATATATAAACACTAAGCCCACCGCGACCATACCCAATAGGGTATGGTAATCAGTGAGCGTTCAGTGCTTATTGCCTCTATCCGTTTGAAAAGTGCCAGTTTTCTAAGTTAAGACAATAGCATTAAACGCTATTCGTTCTAAATATGAAGCGGACATAGCCTCTGCCATATCCGCTCGCAAAATTAGTAAAAAATCTCATATAAGTAGCATAGCAGGCTGACTTTATTTGCACATACCCTAAAAATTACTTCTTATCGGTAGTATCTGATAGCCTCAGCAATCTTCTTATCAAGTTCAGTGATTAAATCGCTCTTGACGGTAAAGCCCTCTCTAATTGTGCATGAATCCTTTACAGCCTGTTTTAAATCGTATGCTTGCTTGGAGGTTAGTTTACCGCATTTTGATTCTCTGCTATCTGATTGAGCATTTCAATCTCGCCACCGACATCGCCAATCCATGCTAATAAAGCCATTCTATATAACTGTTGCTTGGTCTTTATTGTATTGAAGTCTAAGACAGCATCATTAATCTTACTTATTGCTCGGTACATATCGCGCCATCGCTTCAAGAGGCTTATATAAAAGCTTTCATCATAAAGCATAGCGCCAGTAACCCTTTCCACTTTGAAAGTTGCGCTTAAACGTCTCATATAGCGTTGTTCATACCTCAACACATTGTTATTGCTGAATAGTTCGGGTATCGGCATCTTTTTATCGCGCTGCTCTCTTATCTTATCGTAGAAGCATTACGACACAGCCTCTTTTTTGTTGAACCGTTTTTGATGTACATTTAATGCTCATCTGTCGAATAAACATGACGAACGGGGCAATGAGCCGATTTGCGCTCATTGCCCCGTTCGGTTTAATGTCGTGTCGCGAAGTCTTATTCTGCTTCTTCAGCTTTGGGTGCATCCTCCTCTTCTTCCTTTTCGGCGAAGTCGGTGATGCCGGCGGCGATAAGCAGATTGTACCATGACAGCACTTTCTTGATGTCGTTGGTGTAGACGCGCTCCTCGTCGAAGTCGGGAAGCACTTCCTTGAAGTAGGCACGCATGGCGGCGTCGTCTTCAAAAGCCTTGATGTCGACGGGCTGTCCGCCGGTCTTGGCCTTGATGGCCTCAAGCACGTTGCCCAGGGGGACGTCTTCTTCTACTGTATATATAGCGATGTCGCCGAGGGAGATTACTTTGTCGTGGGCGTATGCGGGGGTACGCTTGCCGGTGGCGAGGGCTTCAACAATCAGCATATTCTTGCCTTGGCTCACCAGTTTGAACAGGCCGGGCTTTCCGGAAATGGCCAAAATAGTCTTTAACATGTCGTTATAATTGATTAATTGATAATTCGTAAATGCAAAATTACGGAATTTTGCGGAGATATTGCTAACTTTGTCTTTGTAAAATACTTGAAATGTTAAAATATTTAGGCTACCTCATACAGTTGATTCTGTCGCCCGGCAAGGGCTGGGACGACATCGCGCTGTCGAATCTGACACCGAAGTCGGTTGCCGCAGACGGGTATTATCCGCTTCTCGGCGTGGCTTCGTGTTCGGTGTTCGTGCAGTATCTCTACGACTCCGACCTTACGCTTCCAGTGCTGGTGGAGAGCGCGGTGATCACGTTTGTCGTCTATTTTATCAGCTATTTTATAGCGTCGTTCATGTTTGCCGTGTTCGGCGGCCGGCTCATAAAAAGCGTGCCCGACGAGAAACGCTACAATCTGTTCATTCTGTTCAACCTGTCGATTCTCGTGCTGATAGAGATTCTGAAGAATTGTCTGCCGATGAGCCTTTCGCTGGTGGAATTTCTGCCTCTGTTCGTGCTCCTTGTGATGTGGATGGGACACCGCTATCTTGATGTCGAGCCTGGCAAGGAGGGCTCGTTCACCATATTTTGCGGGCTGGCGATACTCGCGCCGCCTTTTTTGCTCGATTTTTTGTTTAAACTGTTGCTTCCCTCCAACTGAAAAATGCTATTAGACGATGAATAATAAAGATATAAATATAAAGAACCGCAGAGCCACGTTCGATTATTCGATATCGGAGACGTATACCGCCGGAATAGTGCTTACCGGTACGGAAATTAAGTCGATACGCAACGGCAAGGCAAGCCTTGTCGATACTTTCTGTATTGTCACCAACGGCGAGGTATGGGTGAAAAACATGTATATAGCCGAGTATTTCTACGGTTCATACAACAACCACACCGAGCGCCGCGACCGCAAACTGCTCCTGAACAAGAAAGAAATAGCCAAGATAGAGAAGCTGGGCAAGGAGGCCGGATATACCATTGTGCCTTTGAAGCTGTTCATCAACGAGCGCGGTCTGGCCAAACTGGTCATAGGCATAGGCCGCGGTAAGAAGGAGTTTGACAAGCGCCAATCGATCAAGGAGCGAGAGGACAAGCGCACTATGGACCGGCTGTTTAAGCACTGAGGGTTGCTCAGGACGACCGGCCTTGGATGGCATAGATTATCCGATGGGTATATAAATAGTGACCGGCAAGATCGCGCATGCAATCTTGCCGGTCATATTGTTCTTTTTACTTAAAAACTCTGGCTTTGTTATTTGTCGTAAGAGGTGCCGGGGATTACCTATAGTCTTTGAGCGACTGCTGGAGACGCTGGCGTGCGAAGAAGATGCGGCTCTTTACGGTGCCGAGCGGAAGATTCATCTTCTCTGCGATTTCGTTGTATTTGTAGCCGGCCACGTGCATTGTGAACGGAATGCGGTAGTCGTCGGAGAAAGCGTTGATGGCTGCGGTGATTTCTTTAGCGGCGAATGATCCTTCGGGAGTCTCGAATCCTGAATCCTGCGGGAGGTTGAGGTGGTAGAGGTCCTCGGTCTGGTCGATAACTGTGGCGGAGCGAACCACTTTGCGGTAGTTGTTGATGAAGATGTTGCGCATGATGGTGAACACCCAGCCCTTGAAGTTTACGTTGTCAACGTATTTGTCTTCGTTGTCGAGAGCCTTGAGTGTAGTGTCCTGAAGAAGGTCGTATGCATCGTCGCGGTTGGAGGTGAGGATGTATGCAAAGTTGAGCAGGTTTTTCTGAATGTCGATCAGTTTGCTTTGGAAGTTCGAAGTTGCCATAATTGATGAGTTTTAAGTTTTTGATGTTGTTCTGCTTTGCAATCGTGTTACAAATCGATTACGATACAAACTTAGGGATTATTTTTGGACTGTGCAAATATTTTTTGAATTATTTTTGCTGCAAGCGTCACGCATTTTTATTGAAAAGAATATAAATTGCAGAAAACTAATGGTTTATCGAAATGTTAAAATTACAATAAGGTTACAAACAGGTTAAGGTGGTAGGCTGGCAATATGTGTTCAAGGTATGGTTATGATGTTACAAATATGGTGGATATGTTACACGTGAGGATGGGCTGAGACGCTTTTACGGAAAAATTTCATTATTTCGAGCAGATTTTTTGCATTAAAATGCGTGGCTTAATATAAAATTATTATATTTGCATTATCTGACTAACCAAAATAACATCAGTATGAAGAAACATAATTTCTATGCAGGCCCGTCAATCCTTAGTGAATACACTATAAAGAATACGGCGGATGCAATCTTGGACTTCGCAGGTACCGGACTTTCAATACTTGAAGTGTCGCACCGCAGCAAGGAGTTCACAGCAGTCATCGAAGAGGCTCAACAGCTGGTTAAGGAATTGCTTGAAGTTCCCGAAGGTTATTCGGTGCTGTTCCTTGGCGGCGGCGCCTCGATGCAGTTCTGCATGGTGCCATATAACCTGTTGAAGAAAAAGGCCGCATATATCGACACCGGTACATGGGCATCCAACGCCATCAAGGAAGCCCGTCTGTTTGGAGAGGTTGAGGTTCTTGCTTCGAGCAAGGACAAGAACTACACTTACATCCCCAAGGGATTTGTGGTTCCCGACGATGTGGACTATTTCCACTACACATCTAATAATACAATCTATGGTACCGAGATTCGCCATGATCCGCAGGTCAACGTGCCTTTGGTTGCCGATATGTCGAGCGACATATTCTCCCGTCCTATCGATGTGTCGAAGTACGACATCATCTACGCCGGAGCGCAGAAGAATCTGGCTCCCGCCGGTGTGACCATCGTAATCGTAAAAGATGAATGCCTCGGCAACGTGGACCGTGCCATTCCTACCATGCTTGACTACCGCACCCACATCAAGAAGGGCTCGATGTTCAACACTCCTCCCGTGCTTCCGATATACAGCGCCCTGCAGACGCTCAGATATTATAAGGAGCTCGGCGGTGTGAAGGAGATGGAGCGCCGCGACCTCGCCAAGGCCGAAATGCTTTACGAAGCCATCGACTCAAGCAAGATGTTTGTCGGTACGGTTGAACCCGAGGACCGTTCTATAATGAATGTATGCTTCGTCATGAAGCCTGAATATGACGGTCTTGACAAGGAGTTTATCGACTTCGCTTCTACAAAGGGCATCGTCGGAATCAAGGGCCACCGTTCGGTTGGCGGTTTCCGCGCTTCGCTCTACAACGCACTCCCCATCGAAAGCGTCAAGGTGCTTGTCGAAGCAATGAAGGAATTTGAAAAGAACCATTAATCATAGACTCGATATGAAAGTATTGGTTGCTACAGAGAAACCGTTTGCCCCGGTGGCGGTCGACGGTATTCGCAAAGTGGTGGAAGATGTCGGTTATGAGCTGGAACTTCTCGAAAAGTATACTTCGAAGCAGGAGCTTCTTTCGGCTGTCGCTACTGCCGACGGTCTGATCATACGCAGCGACGTGGTCGATGCAGAAGTGCTTGATGCCGCAAAGCAGCTTAAGGTCGTTGTACGTGCCGGTGCCGGTTATGACAATGTAGACCTTGCTTCGGCCACAGCCCATAAGGTTGTTGTCGAGAACACACCGGGTCAGAACTCCAACGCAGTGGCCGAGCTTGTGTTCGGTATGGCTGTTATGGCTGTCCGCAATGCTTATAACGGAACTTCCGGAACCGAGCTTAAGGGCAAGCGCCTCGGTCTGCAGGCCTATGGACAGGTCGGCCGCAATGTGGCGCGCATAGCCAAAGGCTTCGGCATGGAGGTCTCGGCATTTGACCCTTATTGCCCCGATGAGGTCATGACCAACGACGGAGTCAAACCGGTTCATTCGATTGACGACCTCTATTCAGGCAACGACGTTGTGTCAATCCATATACCGGCCACTCCGGAGACCCGCAAGAGTATCGGATATTACTTTATAACCAATATGCCTCTGAAGGGCGTGCTTATCAACACTGCCCGTAAGGAAGTGGTTGATGAGGACGGGCTGGCAAAGGCTCTGCGTGAGCGTCCCGACATCAAGTATATGGCTGACGTCAAGCCTGACAATGCCGAAGCTCTTAAGGAAGAATTTGGCGACCGTGTGTTCTTCACTCCCAAGAAGATGGGGGCGCAGACCTCGGAAGCTAACATCAACGCCGGTATAGCCGCGGCGCGTCAGGTGGTGGACTACCTGCGCGACGGCATCAATAAGTATCAGGTAAACAAGTAGGCGGACCTCCGTCAGTGTCTGTCCGATAATGTTATATCCGGAAAGATTTGCATCCATTGCCTTATAGGCGTTGTGTGCAGGCCTTTCCGGATTTTATTAGGAACACAAAAGAAATTTCGTATATGAGCAATCGCCAGATAGGGATCGGGATTACAGACCCGATTGAAGGACTTCGCTACGAGCCGGTGAGTCCGAAGTACAGATCGGTGCAGATTGTCGGTGCGGCCATCGTCTATGCTCTGCTGGCCGTCATAGCTCTGTTGCTACTGATGCTCGCCGGCAACCTTTGGTGGTGTGTCGCGGCCGAGTCCGTGATAGCCGCCTCGTTCATTATCAATCTTGCGGTGCTCAGGAAGGCGTATCTGTTTAAAGGCTATGCGCTCCGCGAGCATGACATCACCTACCGCAGCGGGGTGATATTCCCGAAAATCACCACGGTGCCATTCTCCAGAATACAGCAGGTCGGCATCAGTCAGAACCCCGTGTCTAAGTTTTTCGGCCTATGTGCGATTGATGTGGTCAATGGCGCGCAAGGTTTGTCGTCGATAGCTGTCCGGGGACTCACTAAGGAAAAGGCGGATGTAATCAGGAATGTCATAACGCAAAGACTGAATAGCCAATCATGACTGACTTCTCCGTGTCTCAAAGAATGAGCTTACGCGCGTTCTTTATATATTTTCTGAAGTTCTTCAGAATTACTTTCAACGCAATCCTTATCTTTCTGATATACGAAATTTTCAAGTCTGACGACGCCTTCTCAGGAAATCTCCTGAAGTGCGTTGTCTTGACTGGTTGTGCCGTCGCTTTGGCTTTGCTCCTGGCCTCTGTGGCATTTTTTCAGATAAAATTTCATGTCGAAGAGGGCAACCTTGTTTACCGTCGCAGCCTGATTAGCCGCGCTACCACAACTATTCCTCTTAACCGCATACACACGCTGCGCACCAGGCAAAGTCTTTTCTACCGTATTCTTGACCTTAGGGGCATACTTTTCGACACTCTCGCGTCTAAGGGAGAGGAGATAGAGCTCATACTCAGCGAATCTGACTGGCAAAGTCTTATAGGCAGGATTGAACGGCAAGAGCGGCCACGGCCCGCTGTCCCTGATATGCCTCCGGTATGCAGCCGGTCTTCGTCCAGGAAGTTCAGCGACAAGGCCCTTGTGCTTGACGCGCTGTGTCAGAACCATCTGAAAGGAATGGTGGTGTTGGGCGGATTCGCCGCGGTAGTTTACAGCAGACTTTCGGATTTTTCTGAAAACGCCATTGATATGGTTGCGGGCTATCTTGAATCGCATTTCGACCATTTCGCCGTGTCGGCGGCGGGCATAGCCGTAATGTTGGCCATTACCTATGCTGTGTCGCTCGTGCTTTGGCTCGGAAAAGTAATTCTGCGTTATTATGGCCTGTCGCTTGTATACGACAGCAAGACGCTGACTTTCAGTCATGGACTGTTCTCCCGACGGAGCAGCCGCTTCGCCCGCGACAAGATATGCACACTCTGGATTAAGCGCAATTACTTTGAGAAGCGATTTGGACTTTGCACGCTCGCCTTGAAGCAGGCCATGAACTCAAGCGCTCAGAAAGAAGAGGATAACCTGATGATTTACGGGCGCGATTGTTCTGGCTTTTTCCTTGGATGGTGGTTCGGCCGAGACTACGGGTCGGAGTCGGACATCGCTACAGCGAAATCCGGCAAAGGAGTAATTGCACACTCGCTGTTGCCCGATCTGCTTTTATCTTCCGCTGTCGCGGCGGCGCTATGTTATACGGGTCTGTACGGCTGGATAATAATTCCGGCCATATACCTGTCAGTGTGCATTGCAAAGGGCATCTTAACGATGCGTC
This sequence comes from uncultured Muribaculum sp., assembly GCA_910578785.1. Classification (GTDB taxonomy): domain Bacteria; phylum Bacteroidota; class Bacteroidia; order Bacteroidales; family Muribaculaceae; genus Muribaculum. The sequence goes on from CAJTSJ010000051.1 coordinate 8,715, forward strand.
ATAGCCATATCACTCTCCGGGAGTCATATTTAATCATCGGAAAAGGACGCTTTGCCGAAATAAAGAATTACTTGAAATACGACAACGTCGAGGTCGTGAGGCTGATACGCACCCCGCTGTCGCGGTTTACGGGTCGCGTTTCCCTCTCCCTTTCGACCTCAGGCTCAACTTTCACCGTCAGAAGCCTCATGCAGGGCCAGGCCATGCTCATATATGAGCTGTTGCTCGACAAATCTGTGGTCGGCGAGGATGCGGCTCTTATGGATAATGCTTATTGAACTCAGGTCTTGGTGGCCGGAATGGGCTGGTGTATAGGGAGATGGATGTTGTATTATATATTTTTAACATTATATTTGTACCCTGTTTTTTGCAGTTTCAGGTAAAATGTCTAACTTTGCAATCACAAAAGCGATATCGCGGGATGGAGCAGTGGTAGCTCGTTGGGCTCATAACCCAAAGGTCGCAG
>CAJTSJ010000052.1 GCA_910578785.1 uncultured Muribaculum sp.
AATAACGTTTGAAAATGGATTTCATTGCATTAATTCTTTAATAAAACATACTTACCAATATAATTTATAGGGAAACAGATAGCCATTTTTGCTTCCATGAAGAATATCTTTTCTTAGAATCCAAAAGCCATTTGCCTTTTTTAAACAAGAATATGTATTGCTTCTTTTCCTGCATAGGCACTTCTCTGTATGTGTGAACTACAATTCTGTCCTTTCCTTCTTCTACAATATCGGTTATTTTCTCTTCATCAATATCATATTCATAAGAACCTTCATTGCCATAAGATATAGTAGTAGGTCTGCTATTCTTGCGTTCACGAGAAGTGCAGTAGTTCAAAAAGATTTTTGATACCAATTCTTTTTGCTTGTTAAACTGTTCTTCAAATGAAAGTTCATTCTGCTTTGCAATATCATTACACATCACTTCCCACTCGTGCATATTCTGCATGAATTGAAGCAATAAATTCTGTATAGTTTCTTTTAGTTCTGTTTCCATATCTGTTCTATATTATTGGTAATGGCTAAGCGGGGAACGCTGTCAAGCGTTATCACGCTTTGTTAGTCACATTATTCTTACATATAAATTCATAACAGTCATCTAACGAATGCCGAGATAAAGCATTTTCTACCCATTTCTCGTAGCTATCGGGCAGTTTTTCGTATTCAGGATGTGTAAGCCAATACGTTTCACCATATAGAGCAAGCATTGCCCAATGATAAATGTTTTCGTGAGAAAAGAAAACAATATCATCAGTAGTGTTTATAGGCTGTTGTAGAGGATGAAAGTCTTTAACCACTTGTTGTGCATTCTCTATGGTAGTATTTCCATATATAGATATGCACTCTTTCAATAGTTCGCAAAACACTTTGAAATGAAAGATGATTTTAACATTTTCATCCTCTGCTACTATAATGTCTTTATCCATGCTGTCATCATTTATAAGTTATTGCAAGTTGTGCATAATGTTCGACAGCGTTCCGCTTATTCAGTCGGTTTGCTGTTTGTTAGCATCCCATTCTCTATTTCAATAATAATTGGTTTCACATTCAACTTGCGTCCTCCTTTAGTTATGCTACCCGAATCGTATTTTTGAAGTAGATCATAAAATGATACGCCATTGTTGTCGCATGAAAATGGGCTTACACCAGCACGTATAATTTTTATCATTAATTCGCAATCTTCGGGATGATATTGTAATGCTATCCGAAGTGCATTCCTCCCTTGATTATCAGTTATATTTTTATCAACGCATGGATTATCAAGTAAACAAACTATCATTTCTATATTATTTGCCCAAATTGCTGCAAATAAAGGAGATGCCCCACTCGCATCTTGATGATTTAAATTTGAGCCTAATTCCATAAGTTTATACGCAAAATCATTTTTCCCTTCAGCTATGCAATTCATAAAAAAGCTCCTGCCATTTCTATCCACGCTATCAAGCCCATACTTTTCAAGGAAAGACAGAATCTTTGAAAAGTCATTCTGAAACAATAGTGGATATAATTGTTTATCATCAAAATAATTAGTCATTTTCTCATTCTTTTAATTGGGATGTTAATGTTTGGCAGCTAATCGCCGTTTGTGGCGATTGAGGTGCGTGTTACCTGCTTTTTCGAGTTATTCTACATCTTAGGATATTTATTCTTGAACTGTAAAGCAATTCCTTTTCCCATTGCTCCGGCACAGATTCTCCTCATGACAGTTAGAAATTGGATATTGATATCCCTTCGATTCCGTATTTTATGACGTTACGTTTCACCTTTTCAACAGTTGCGTCCGTAACACCATCTCCTACTGATATATGAAGTTCAGAGTCGGTTTTGAGTCGGTTTATCTGAACAGAATCCATTGATGCAAACCATTCGGATAGAAAATCCGGGAAAGCGGGATTGGTTGTATCCAATATCAATGGATTGCAGTCCTGCCCCGAAAAATTATTGTTGCAGGTCATCAGACTGTCACTTGAAATTTCAAGTACAACACCAAACGTCCTGTCTGCATCGGTGTATTCCAATGGAGGTCTGTCATCGTCGACCAATGCTGAACTTTGGTTATTATTTGCTGATTGTCTGCATGATGTCATAATAATCATGGCACCACCCAATAACAAATATAAAATATTGGTCTGTTTCATCTTGAATATTTATTTGTTTTAATTGTAACTCAGGTTAACTCTTCTGCATGCGTCTATTCAGATGCTTGCCGATTGACATGGCAATATACCCGATAGCAAGATATATACCGGCATACGCTATAAACCATAATTCATGGATGTCAAAGAAAATCCATGTTCCGGCAAAAAACGCTATGGCAGATACCAAGGGAAGATTCCACATTCTCCTGTCGTCCTTTCCGCAGCGATAGCCGAGTATTGCTGAGTATATAGGATTGATAATGAAAAATAGAATCATGCACAATGCCATACCCGAGCATTCCGAAGCAAGTCGAGCGACAGAAAAAGGTAACAAAAACATCACAACAATAGTGACGGCAAGCCATATCGTTATGGCTCTTTTAATTCCCATAAAATCTTAGATTGAGAAAAGAGAACAGAACCCCTGCTTGTTAAACTGATAGTACATCTCAACGCGTTCTGGAGTATCGTTTTCAAGAAAAAGCAGCAACTCTTTTGTGAATTCGAGCACACCGGAACCATTGGCGGTTACAATGCCACCATCAGACACCGCCTGCTGATGTATGTAACTTCCTGAATTGGAATAAACTTCTCCTCCCCATATTTTGAGTTGGTCAAGACCATTGCCGGTATGCTTTACACTGTTAAGAAATCCGTGCTTTGCCATGAATGATGCTCCATTGCAGATTGCTCCGACAATTATACCTTTATCCAATGCCTTGCGGACAATGGGCGCAACCTTATCCGCTACCGGAGTAAGCCAGCCATAGCCGCCGATCAGAACGAGAGCGGCGTAATCATCCGGCATATTCTCAAAGGAATAATCAGGCAACACCCGGAATCCACCGATGGCAGTTACCGGCTCCATTGTGGACGCAACAATCTTATTGACGTATTTGGGATTTGACTTCAACTGCGTTTCATCGCTGCTTACAGCCTCCATGAGATATACCATCTCATGTGAAGCGAAGTCAGGAAGCAGAATATATAGTATTTCGTTGCTCATATTTAGGCTATTTTAGAATGTCGGAAAGACTGGCTTCACAAAACATCGTTGGAGTAAACTCTACAATCTGATAGTCAGCGATTCCGTTGATGTTAAACGGATCTTGCGAAATGATGGCATCAACTGCGGCTCGGTTATCTGCTTTCATCATTATTACGCCACCAATACGAGGGTTTTGAGAGCCGGAGGTAATGAAATCGCCTGCGGCATAATGCTCCGCAAGATAGTCGCGGTGCGCTTGGAGAAAGCGGTCAACTTCTTCAAGCGGTTTTTTGTATGTAAGAATTGCTATAAACATATCAAATCAATTCTTCCAGCGTTTGAGATGCGGGAAAAATTGGCGCATCTGCTCTTTCATCTGCTCGACTGTAAGATTCTGACCGGAGTTTTTGTTTATCTCGTCGGTGAACTGGGCGCAATGGTCTATCATCTGCTCCATCGTCATGTCCTGAGTAAACCTACCGTCCTTGTAGCAGTAGATGCAGTAATCCTCGTTGGGCGTGCCATCCGCATTTGTGCCGGGTATTTCGTTTGTAAGCGGCATTCCGCAGCTCTGACAAAATTTTATTTCCATTGTTATTTTTCTTTTTTTGTGGGCTGATTTCCCCGCCCGCCGGAAAAATCCGCTGACCCCCAATAAGCCCGTGCAGGGGACTTTGGAGGGTGTTTAATAAAGAAACGGTATCGAAGTTTAATTCGATACCGTCTTCTTAAATTGTGTAGTGAATCCGGGATTCGAACCCGGGTCTCCACCGTGAGAGGGTGGCGTGCTGGACCCCTACACTAAATCACCAAATGTTTAAGTCCGTAAGGCAATGCCTTAATTGAACAGTGCAAAGTTACCTATAAGATTTGAATCACGCAAACTTTTGCGCTAATTTTTTTGTAACACCGGATGGGAATATATTTAATTGTATTGATTGTCAGGCATTTTGAACTAATCAAAAAAAGCCACGTTCCGAAAAGGAGCGCGGCTTATGCAATATGTATTCGGTGTCTGCCGGTCTGAATTATTCTGCTGATGCAAGTGGGCTCGGAGTGTTGTATACACGTGATGAGAGTTCCTTGTCGAGCATGTACATGCCGTACTTGTTGCCTTCGACGGCTTCGACCGAGGCTATCATCTCGCGTGCACTCTCTTCTTCCTCAACCTGTTCGTCAATGAACCATACGAGGCGGTTGACCGAAGCATAGTCATTGTCGGCTGTGGCGATGGATGCAAGATTGTTGATCAGAGAGGTCACCTTGCGTTCGTGCTGGAGAGTCTGCTGGAACATGTCAAGCACAGAATTCCAAGTTGTGGGAACCTCTTCGATAGGCTTAAGGACAACGTTGGCATCGCGTGAGTTAAGATAGTTCATGAATATTCTGGCGTGGTCCTGCTCCTCGCGGAACTGAACATAAAACCAGTTGGCAAAACCTTTGTAACCCTTTACTTCGCAATCCATTGACATGGAAAGATAAAGATAGGCCGACCAAAGTTCGGCATTGATTTGTGCATTGATAGCATCGTGTAATTTCTGTGATAACATACTTTAATATTTTAGTTATTATTTTATTACTGGCAACAAAGATACACAATAAACCGATACGATGTAACCGTGAACCTATATTTTTCCCATAAGTAAAATATGACGGCTCATATCTCCGTCATACAGAACACTCTCGCATGAGTTTTGTTAAATTATCAAGAGTTGACGATATAAGGATTCGGCTTAATATCTTTTTTTGCATATAATGATGAAAAATGAGTAACTTTAACCGATTTTTCATGAGTTGACCGGATTTATTACTTACAACTTCGGCAAGATCAATTAAAATTTTAAAACAGCCTCTGGATATGAAACACGTTTTACGGGCATTATATTTTACAGTTCCGCTAATCCCCGCGCTGGCGGGATGCTACGGCAATAGCGAACCGAACACAGACGTGATATTCTCGTCAAAAGACTTTTCCGTATACACAGACAGGGTGGTGCAGGGCGAGTATACTGCGCGTGCGGTCAGTCCTACGGAGATTGTTACCGACTATAAAAGCCCGGAGCAAAGCGGACTCTCACGATTGTTGCATTTCAGGCTGTCGCTTAACAGTCGCGACAATGAGCTGGTGCAAGGCTCGTCGCATAGCGTGCTTGTCGGAACGGACACTGTGTTTACGTTTGGAGAGGCGCTTCAGGAGTTTGATTCGATTAAGTCGGACGAGGTCGGACTGCTTGACCGCGACACTCGCTGGACTCTGAAAGTCGACATGACGCCTGTGCTGAAAAGTTTCAAGGAGCGCGGATATTACGTGACCCCGACTTCCGACACCATCTATGAACACGACTTCAAAGGCGTGTGGGTGGCTGGAAGCGTTAACCCGTTGACCTGGGATTTTGAGAACCTATATGGCAAACATGATCAAAAGCTGAAGGATGACGACAACGACGGCATCTATGAGGTGACTTTGAATCTGAACCCGACCACTGAACGCCCGGATAATCCTACCGGTTGGTCAATTGACAGCATCGATGCCGACATGCCACGCTATAAATCTGACCAGGTTCTGATTGACGCTCTTTACAATATGGCCATACAGGAAATCAAGTCCAACATACGTCCGGACTCAACTTACCGCGCAGGCAAGGAGTGGAAAGGAGTGTGGACCCGCGACGTCTCCTATTCCGTCTATTTGGCTCTCGCTTATCTTGACCCTGAAGGTTCATGGCGTAGTCTGAAAGCTAAGCTGAAGGAATCGAAAAACGGCACCGTTATTGTCCAGGACACCGGCACGGGAGGTTCGTGGCCCGTATCGTCCGACAGAATTGTCTGGGCCATGGCGGCGAGGGAGATATTCTATGCCACCGGTGACACCGGAATATTGCCTTTGGCACTTACAGCCATCGAAAACACCCTTAACGACGATATGCGCGTGGTGTGGGATCCGAATTTCAAGCTTATGCACGGTGAGCAGTCCTATCTTGACTGGCGCGAGCAGACTTATCCTAAGTGGATGCAGCCGGTTGACATATACGAGTCGATGTGCTTGGGCACCAATGTGCTTTTTGTTGAAGCTTTCAAGGCCCGCGACGCCATGCTGACATACGTCCCGGGAGAGAAACCGGCTCCGATGTGGGACGGCGTAGACAAGGAAATTTCAAACGCTATCAATAATAATCTCTGGATTCCAAACCTCGGCTACTATAGCGAGTATCTTTACGGTGGGGTGTATCCTATACAGTCAAAGGCTACTGACAACCTCGGTCAGTCACTGGCCATCATATTCGACATAGCTAATCCGGACATGGCCAAGTCGATAATCAAGAACACGCCTTACACACCGTTCGGTATATCGTCGGTTTATCCTCAGATGCCCGACATAAATCCTTACCATAATGACGCTGTATGGCCTTTCGTTCAGGCTTATTGGAATCTTGCCTCGAAAAAGGCCGGCAACATGCAGTCGTTTGAAAAGGGCTTTGCTGCCATGTGCCGTGCGGCCGCGATGTTCGGCACTAACAAGGAGCTGTTCGTAGGCCACAATGGCGACTATCGCGGAACCGCCGTCAACTCCGACAGCCAGCTGTGGAGCTGTACGGGCATGGCTTCCATGATTTTCCGTGGAATTATGGGTATGGAGTTCTGCCCGGAAGGCATCAGCTTCTCTCCGTTCGTCCCGTCGGCGCTGACCGGTGACAAGATTCTTGAAGGTTTCCGCTACCGCAATGCTGACTTGACTGTTACTGTAAAAGGAACCGGAGATCAGATTAAGTCGTTTACTGTCAATGGGCAGGAAGAGTCGTCGCACATGCTTCCGTGTAACGTTGAAGGACATGTCGACATAGTCATAACCATGGAGTCGGAAGCTGTACCCCGGCAGTCCATCAATTCGGTCGAGCAGGCTTGGATGCCCTCTACGCCGATTTTGGAATGGACATCGGACACACGTGCCACGGTCACCAACTATAAGACTGACCTGAGCTACGACATCTGGATTAACGGTTCGCTTCTCGACCAAATTAATTCCAACAAAATTAGACTTGTACCGCAGGAATCATATACTGTTACCGATATTGTCCCTGTAAGTCAGGAACATTACGTCGGTTTCACATGTCGTCCGTATGAACAGATTCCAGCTTCGGCTCTCACTATGGTAGATGCCGTCAAGATGGGTGCTACAGGTACAAGCCTGATTCACGACAAGGATATGGCTTCGGAATTCATCGAGACATCTCGTGTGAAGAACCGCCAGATAAACTTCGATGTGACGGTGGATGAAGATGGCGAATATCTATTTGACGTAAGATACGCCAATGGTTCAGGTCCCATCAACACGCGTAACATGTGCGCTTTGCGTATGCTCTATATCAACGGCTCCGAGGCAGGCCCGGTAGTTATGCCCCAGCGTGGAATCGATGAATGGCTTTCCACCGGATTCTCCAATATGCTTACCGTCAAGCTTAAGAAAGGACTGAACAGGTTCAGTCTGCGCCTTGACGTCGAGAACATGAACGAGGATGCCGTCAATACAGCCCTTATCCGTTACGCCAGAATTATACGCAAATGACTACAGTAGGAATTATTTCTGACACCCACGGATGCTGGGACCGACGCTATGCGATGCACTTCAGCGGATGCGACGAGATATGGCATGCCGGCGATGTAGGCGATATTGATATTATAAATCGTTTAAAGGAAGTGGCACCTGTGGTCAGGGCCGTTTACGGCAATGCCGACCACGGCGCTGTGCGCCGCCTGCTTCCGGAGACCGAGGACTTTTATGTCGAGGGACTCCACGTCTGGATGACCCATATAGGGGGCTATCCCGGACGTTATGCCCCGGGTGTAGCGCGCCTGCTCAGGCAGGAGAACGTAAGCATGATGGTGTGTGGCCACAGCCATATACTTAAAGTCATTTCAGATCCTTTGACCCACGTGCTTCACATCAATCCCGGTGCCGCCGGACTGCAGGGCTGGCATCAGGTGCGTACGCTTATACGTCTGAAAATTGACAATGCCGTTCCTCGTGACCTTGAAGTGATTGAGATGAGCCGAAGCGTTATTTACGACTAACAAAACTATATTACAGATATGAACAGAACTTTGTCAAGTCTATTCATCCCCGCTGTCATGTTGTGTGCCGTAGTGTTCATGACCACAGGATGCAAGACCAACGAACAGAACTACCGCGCGGCATATCTCGCCGCCAAAGAGAAAGCCGATGAATCATCCGGCATCGAAAACACCATATATGACCGAATACGCCGAGAAGCAGTGTCGTCGCGCCTTGTCACCGAGCAAGGCGATTCATTACCTGTGATGACCGTTGCCGTGCAGTGCACTCCGGACGGATTTGCCGTTCCTGACAGTGTGAAGCGCTATTCGCTTGTCGTGGCGCAGTTCAAGCAGGTGTTCAATGCGCGTTCGCTTGCCACGCGCATGCGGCAGAGTGGGTCATGGCCCGATGCGATGGTGCTTCAGACGGCCGAACCATTGTACTATGTGGTAGCCTCCACCGCATCGACTCCCGAAGAAATCGATAGGGATTACAGGCGTCTGCTCGACGAAAAGTCTGTGGCCATGAAGGAGCCGTTCCCGTGGATTCTTACTCCGTCCCGTTTTCCTGTAGGTATGGGCAAGTGAACGTGCAGTCGTATTGCAGACAGCTAATCTGCTGTAAAATATGTTATACAACACAACTGCTTGCAGGTACGGAAACTTTTACTTATATTTGGGAAACCGAGGCAGAACGATGTCCCCTGAAAGCAGTAAAGCCATATCGGGGGCGTTCTGGTTGAGGATGACCGTTTTTTCAAAAATATATATTTTATAGATTGTAGATTATTAAACGTTAAGAAGGATGTCGTCGTGATGACCGGCATCCTTTCTTCATCTTGAGTTTTCGACGGAGCATTGAAGGCCGGCAATACCTTAGATGTGTACTTTCAAAATCGAAGTGCAAAAATCTTCGATACATGAAATAGATTCACCT
>CAJTSJ010000053.1:0-5055 GCA_910578785.1 uncultured Muribaculum sp.
TCGCTACACTCACAGAGCGAATCAAGCAACTTGAAGCACAACTCTCAACGAAATAAATATGAACAAGCTACTAAAACTCTCGGCGCTCTTTATAGTGCTTATCCTCTCGGCGTGCTCGTCAGATGATGAGCCGGAACCGGAATACACCGGCCCGTGGGAGGTGGTTTACGATGAACAGTATATAGGTTGGCACACAAAAGCCCCGAACTTTAAGAACTGGTTCCAGCAACATCTACAAGATTTTGAAGATGCGGAGTTCAGGGATGCTTCGGGATCATCTGGTGTCATCTATACAAAGGAAAATGGCGACTGGATAGAATGGCAAGACTATTCTAAATGGTATTCTGGCCGAATTATATGGGCAGAAATAGTTCAGTATGCCTCGGAAAATGAGATTAAGGCCAAGGTAGATGAATTTGAGTCGTTCTCCTCATACAAATCGGAGATTGATTATCAAATTGGAGATGATTTCCGGGCTCATTATAGAAGATTAGGCAAGTAAAAAAGTTTCCGCAAAATTGTCGGAGCGGAAATTCAAACCCTCCGAAATTCAAGAAATACAGGCAGCTACAAGGATATTCCGCAAATTTTAAGTAATTTTGTTGCAATATTCATCGTGACAGATTATTAATGCCACGCTGCGGATATAAATTATTATTCAGCTTATTGCAAAATGAACAACGATTCAACTCCGTCGTCCGCCACTTCGTGTGGTGTGTCGAACTTCAAAGATTTTATTAAAAGTCGCTCATTTATAGGATTCATCGTGTCGGTGGCTGTCATCCTGCTTGTGTCTATGGCATTTTTCTGGCCTGATGCTCTGGAAGGAAATGAACTTCGCCAGCACGACACCCAGCAGGGCATAGCCATCAGCCATGAGTCGGAGGTTTACCGCGACATTACCGGTGAGACTCCGCGTTGGACCAATGCCCTCTTTTCCGGTATGCCTACGTTTCAGATATCTCCCTCGTATGCGGCGGGAGGCTTGATCAAGGCTGTCGAAAAGGCATACAGCCTATGGCTTCCGTCGCCGGTCAATCTGCTGTTTATCATGATGATGGGATTCTTCATTCTTCTGCTGACCATGAAGGTGAAGTGGTATCTGGCATTGCCAGGAGCCATCGCCTACGGCCTGTCGTCATATTTCGTGATAATAATCGGTGCCGGGCATATATGGAAATTCATAACTCTTGCCTATATACCGCCCACGATTGCCGGTATGGTGCTGGCCTATCGTGGCCGCTATCTGGCCGGAGCTGCCATGGCATCATTGTTTGCCATGTTCCAGATTTCGGGCAATCATATACAGATGTCATACTACTTCCTTATGGTGGTGGCCGGGTTCATGGTTGCATACGGAATTCAGCTTTACCGGGAGAAGAAGATGGGGCAGTGGTGCAAGGCTACCGGTGCGCTTGCGCTTGCGGCTGTGCTTGCCGTTATGGCCAACTCTCCTAATCTTTACAATACCTACGAATATTCAAAGGAGACCATGCGCGGACGCCACAGCGAACTGTCGGGAACTTCGGCGAGCGGTTCGGTCGGCGAGAGCGGCGGTCTTAACAAGGACTATATCACTGCCTGGAGCTATGGCAAGGACGAGACATTCACTTTGCTTATTCCTAACGTTAAAGGGGGCGCTACAATAAAGACAGAGCAGGGTTCTAACAAGTTCTTGACCCTTTATGATGTTCCTGCCGCGCAGGACATGATTGCTTCGGGAAAGATTCAGGGCGAAATGGCCGGTGCGCTGCAGCAGTTGCCCCAGTATTTCGGCGACCAGCCGATGACCAACGGTCCGGTATATGTCGGAGCATTGATTATGGCGTTGTTCCTGCTTGGATGCATTATAGTAAAGGGGCCTGTAAAGTGGATGCTTGTGGTGGTCACAGTGCTGTCCGTAGCCTTGTCGTGGGGCCATAACATGATGTGGCTCACCGATATAATGATAGACCACTTTCCTATGTACAATAAGTTCCGCACGGTCGCGAGCATTCTTGTCGTAGCGGAGTTCACCATACCGCTTCTTGCCGTTCTTGCGGTCAAGACGCTCATCGACGGTCGCGCCGACTGGCGTCAGTATCGTCGACCGTTGCTGATATCGTTCGGATTGTGCCTGTTGGTGTGCCTGCTCGGCATTATGTCGCCGAGCGTTTTCGGTTCGTTCCTCTCTGAACAGGAGAGTAATGCTTACGGAGCCTATCTGACCCAGGCGCCATATTCGACCATATTTTCCGCGGCTCAGACTGTACGTATGTCGATGATATCCACCGACGCTTTACGCAGTTTCATATTTATAGCGCTTGGAGGCGGGGTTCTGTATATGTTCATGCTCGGTAAGGTTAATGTCAAGGTGCTTTGCGCGTTGATTACGGTGTTGGTGACGGTAGATCTTTTCGTGGTAGATAAACGCTATCTCGACACCGACAGTTTTGTCCCGAAACAGCTGACGCAGGGCGAGCCTTTCCCGCTGACGCAGGCCGACCGTCAGATACTTCAGGACACCGCCATGAATTATAGGGTGATGAATATTCCCGAGTTTTCGCAGGCGGCTCCGTCCTATCGCCATAAGACCATCGGAGGCTACCATGCGGCCAAGCTTACACGCTATCAGGACATGATTGACCGCCATTTGGGGAATTTTATGTCAAACAATGTGAGCGAGGCCGATATGAATGTGCTGAATATGCTTAATGCCAAATATATCGTGTTCAGCGACGACGAAGTGGTCGTGAATCCGGATGCGCTTGGCAATGCATGGTTTGTCGACAGCCTCGTTTATGTGGCAAATGCCGACGGAGAGATGGATGCGCTCGACCATATTAGTCCTGCTACGACTGCCGTAGCCGATGAGAAGTTCCGCTCGGTTCTCGGTGATGAAGCTTTGTCTTCGGCCGTGGGCGATACTATATATGAGACAAGCTATGCGCCGGACCGGCTTGATTATAGGGCACAGTCGGCCAATGGCGGCTTGGCTGTGTTCTCGGAAGTATACTTCCCTTGGGGCTGGAGCGCATACGTCGACGGCCAGGAAACGCCTATCGCGCGTGTCAATTACCTGCTTCGCGCTATAAAGTTGCCGGCCGGCACGCATGATGTGACATTTGTCTTCGATCCTCAGTCGGTCAGGACAACCACTGCTTTGGCTTATGTCGGAATAATTCTGATTTATCTTAGTGTTGTGGCTGCCATAGTGTTAACGTTTATCGGATGTCGACGTGGGAAAAGCCAGAAGCGCTCTTAAGTTATATTGCAATGCTCTTGGCCGTCTTCGGCACAGCAAGGGATTTGGCATACATTCGCCCTTTGCGTTTTCGTTTGTGCTTCGGGTGCTTCGTGAAAAATGCGCATACTATGCTTATGCCGATATAGCGGCGCGCCGGAGGCTGGCGCAGAAGCTGATTGCCTCCGGATTTAAAGGTTCGGATTCTCCGCGAATCATATCGCTGAAGAATGCCAGGATGCTTTTCAGGATTGTGTGTTATTTCAATCCGAAGAATATCATGCAGATTGGTACTTCCTACGGCGTGTCGACTTCGGCCGCGCTCGATGTGTCGACTTCCTCGCGCCTGATAATCTACAGAGGGACGGATGCATACAATGGTATATTCGATGCGGTCACGGAGAAATATGTCGGACGCATATCGGAGGCCGCTTCGGTCGACGACGCTTTCCTGAGGTATTTCGACGTAAACCGTGACGGCCGAGACTTCCTGATGGTCAATTCGCTTGACGACGACCGGGCAGTTGATGACTGCACCCGCCATGCCTCGCGACTTCTTGACCGCGAGGGAGTCATAGTGGCGCGCAATCTGCTTTCCGATGAACGTGTGGTACGGTTTGTGCGTAATGTCACGGAATCGCTCACGCACGGCATGACCTTCACCAACGGGCGCTTGATAATTATTGTCGGCTATAAACATCTGCCTCGTCAACGGTTTAATCTTTGGTTCTGACAAGCCTGTCTGTCGGTTATGGCACGTGGTATATTTGACATAGAGAAAGTCATGCGCGCTTATGACGCTTACCTTCAGCTCGAAAAGGGTCTCAGCGACAACACCCGCATATCCTATCGCGAGGATGTCGACAAGCTTATCCGCTATCTGGCAGAAGAGTCTAAGCCTTTGAGCTCGGTTACGCTTGACAATCTGCAGAACTTCTTTGCTACGTTGCATGACATCGGCATATCGCCGTCGTCGCAGTCGCGCATTGTGTCGGGGCTGAAGTCCTTTTTCCGCTATTTGAAGCTTGAAGGGTATATAGATGAGAATCCGGCTATCCTGCTTGAGAAGCCCCGCACAGGGCGTCACCTGCCAGAAGTGTTGACGGTCGACGAGATAGATGCCATGATTGGCTGTATTGACATGTCGACCATGGAAGGGCGCCGTAACCGAGCCATCATTGAGACCATGTACGGGTGCGGGTTGCGTGTAAGCGAGTTGGTCAATCTTGATTTGGCGCATCTTTTTCTTGATGACGAGTATGTAATAGTCCGGGGAAAGGGAAGCAAGGAGCGTCTGGTGCCGATTGACGGGGTGGCCGTCGATGAGATAAAGTCGTGGCTTGCCGACCGTGCCCATATCGAGTTAAAGGCGGGGGAGGAGAGCATGCTGTTTGTTAGCAAACGGGGGCGCAGGCTGACACGTGTGATGATATTCTATATAATAAAGCGCCTGTGTGAACTGGCGGGAATACGTAAAGAGATAAGCCCTCATACGCTGAGACATTCATTTGCGACTCATCTGCTTGAAGGCGGTGCCAACCTCAGAGCCATACAGCAGATGCTCGGTCATGAATCCATCACCACGACCGAAATATATCTGCACATAGACCGCTCGCAGCTGCGCCGTGAGATTTTGGCGCACCATCCCCGCAATTTACGTCGAAATTAAATTGCGCAGGCCGGTACACTGTCGGCTTGTGGAAATTATTGTGTAACTTTGTGAGTATATGAGGCCGCCTGGCCTCGCCAATGAATAAATAAGTTGATATGAAGATTTTTAAATGTCTGGTGCCGGCTCTTGCCGGAATGGCAATCGTGTCGTCGTGTGGCGA
>CAJTSJ010000053.1:5155-8765 GCA_910578785.1 uncultured Muribaculum sp.
GTGTGGCGACATGCAGAAGGCCTTGGACGGTTTTGCCCGTGAATATTGGGTTCAGGACTGTTCGGCCGCTACTGAAAATATACTTCTTGCCGCGCATGCCTATGGTCTTGGGGCGGTATGGTGCGGTGTGTACCCTAATCCGGATGTGCTTCCGGGGGTTAAGCGTATTCTCGGTCTGCCCGATGCCGTCACCCCTTTGAACATCATTACGCTTGGCCATCCGGCGCAGAACGTCGAGCCGAAGGATAAGTGGGTTCCGGAAAATGTTCATTATCAACGTTGGTAGGCGGTCAGTCGGCGTATCATGAGATATTTATATTGCCCGCAATGCGGCGCTAAGCTTGTCGGCCGTCTTGCCGGCGACGACGGTACGGTGCCGTATTGCGAGGATTGCCGTAAGTACTGGTTCGACTCGTTTGCCAGCTGTGTCATAGTGATGGTTGTCAACGAACAAAGGGAGATAGCCATGCTCCGTCAGTCTTATCTGTCCGACAAATACTCGACTTTTGTAGCCGGGTACATGGTCCCCGGAGAATCGGCCGAGCAAACCGCGTCGAGAGAGGTTGAAGAGGAACTCGGGTTGCACATTGACCGATTGGAATATGCCGGTACTCATTGGTTTGATGCCCGTGAGCAACTGATGCATGCCTTTATCGGGCATGTCCGTAAGGCTGGCTTCAGATTGTCGCGTGAGGTCGACAGCGCAGAGTGGGTTCCGGTAGCTGAAGCTCCGTCATATATGTTCCCGGACCGCCCGGGCAATACACAGCATATTATCTACCGGCAGTATATTGCACGGTATGGGCGATAGGAGTTGCCGTCCGGATTTGCGGCGGCTTCAGTTGTAGATATGATAAGTGTTTGATTTGTTGATTCCTTTTTTGGGGAGGGCCTTTGCCGCAGGCAGTGGCGAGATTTTTACGTATGGGCATAAAAAAAGAGGTCGTCTCTCTCATAACGACCTCTATCTATTTATTTTTCAATATCAAGGGAGGATTTACCGGTCATCTCGACTGCTTTTCGTGTCCGAACTCTCCGTGGTTACGGTGCCTTCTTGTGTTTAAAGGCTGAGCCCCCTGATTTCTAATTTACAAATATTACTATATCTTTGCAAGCAATGTTTTCACTTAGGTAATGATCGTGATATCTTGCTGCCGGATAGCCGTCTCATTGCGACTTCCAACATTGCAAAGATAATATGCATATATGACAAACGGGTTACAGTCAAATGTCATTTTAAATAAATTTATCATTTGCGGTTTGGATTCTGATTTTTAGGATTCCATTTGACCAATGTGAATATGAATTCAAGTCCGTGAGGCTTCCTGTTTTGCACGCGGATGGCTCCCCCCTGGACATTGACTGTGTTCTTTACGATGGGAAGTCCGAGTCCGGTTCCTCCCATTTTTCTCGAACGGCCTTTGTCGATTCGGTAGAAACGGTCGAACAGATGGGGCAGGTGCTCTTCGCTTACGCCTGTTCCGTCGTCATAGAACGAGAAAGTATATTCGTAGGCGGTCTCCTTGACCAGCCTGATTCCGCAGACGGTTCCATGGGAGTGGAAGTTGGCATTCCTAATCAGGTTCATGATCATGGCGTAGAGCAGATTGTAGTTTCCGGTTACGTACACTCCTGTCGGCATGTCGTATTCAAACTTCATCTCGCTGAGTTTGATGTTTTCAAGCTCGGTGTTGATGTTGAATATCACTTCGTGGAAGTCTATTTTTTCCTTCATTACGCCTGAGGCTCCGTCCTCGAGTCTGTTTATTGACGATAGGTCGTTGAGCATATTGCACATGCGTGTCATGTGTTCCTGAGCCTTGCTGATAAACCGTATTCGCGAAGCTTCGTCCATTTCCGGGTGGTCGGCAATGGTGTCAAGATAGCCTTTTATAACACCTACGGGTGTTTTGAGCTCGTGGTTGATGTTATTTGTCAGCTCCTTTGTGGTTCTGATTTTGTCCTCGGTGGCTCGGATTGCTATCTTATGTTCGCGTTCGGAGCGTTCGTTGGCCGCGAGTCGGTCGCGGTATATCTTTACGATTTCTCGTGAGATGTCGCCAAGCTCATCGTGGGGGAACGCGTACTCCTTGCCGAGGGGCTCGCCCTTCGCGGCGCGGTTGGCGAATATGTGGAGCAGCTTGAGGTTTTTTCCGATATATCTTGTCGAGAAATATGATATCAGAGTTGTGGCTAAAACCATGACGGCTAACAATATCCATATCTCCTTGCCGACCGAGATGCTTTGCTTGAGGGCTTTGGTATACGGCATGGCCGTATGCACATAAATCTTGCCGTCGGAACTCTTTCGGGCTCCGAAAAAGTAGTATGAATTGTTCTTGTCTACAGTGCTTCGGCGAAGCGAGGTTCCGGTACCGTTAATAGTGGCTTCGCTCAGCTCAGGAGTGAGGTTGCCGTCGATTCTTGGCGGAATCGGTGCTCCGATACAGTAGAGTAGATTGCCGTCCTCGTTGTAGACCGACATGCGGATGCCGTTGAACTCGGAGTTTTCATAATACTTCGAGATGAACTTTATGAACGGCTCTACGTCAAGATTCGTTTCGTATGCCGTTATGACACGCGAGTTTATCAGCCGGAGGTCATCGTTAAGATGCTCTGTCTTCAGCTCCTTCTCCGAGGTATAGCGAAAATATATGAGAACTCCAATGGTTGTCCAAAGCAATACAATCATCGGAATGAACAATCGCCACTGGTAGCTAATCCGTCTCCTTAAAGCCATATCCAAATCCTATGCGTGTGTTGATGTTCTTGCCATAAGGTTGGATTTTGCCTCGCAGGCGTGTGATGTTGGTGTCGATGGTGCGGTTTGATACCACTACGTCGTCTCCCCAGACCTCTCTGATGATTTCTTCTCGTGAATAAACGCGGTTGCGGTGTGTGAGGAAGAACAGCAGGATATCATACTCGGTCTTGGTGAGTTTTATCGGTTCGTTGTCCAGATAGCCGATTTTCTCGTCATTGTCCAGGCGGAGTGTTTTGTATGATATGTCGGCGGTGCGGGCCGGTTGCTTATGGGCCACGGTGGGATGGGGATACTGATGGGTCGAATGGAAACGGCGGAGCACTGCGCGCACTCTTGCCAGAACTTCGTTGATGACAAACGGCTTGGTTATGTAGTCGTCGCCTCCGAGGTTAAGACCCATCACTGTGTCGTCTTCACCGTCAAGCGCGGAGCAGAATATGATTGGGATGTTTTCGGTGTTGACGTTGTTCTTAAGGCGCTTTGCGAAATCAAATCCGCTGATTTTGTCCATCATTATGTCGAGGATGAACAGCGAATAGCTTGGAAGATCAAACCCTAAAGCCTCTTCTCCGGATAGTGCATAGTCTACATCGTAGCCGTCAAGCTCAAGATTGTATTTAAGGATGTCGCAGATAGATTCCTCATCGTCGACAACCAATATTTTTATTCTCATTGGTATGCTTTTTATATTAAAGTGCTAAGTTACAGATTTTAGACGGATAACTATGTTAACGTGTGTTAAATTGGCATTCTGCCCGAACTATTTGGGCTTAACTGCGTTTAAAATTGTGATTACTATATTTGCACTGTGTTTTTCATGGTATTAGATTTAAGGTTAATAACAAA
>CAJTSJ010000054.1 GCA_910578785.1 uncultured Muribaculum sp.
AGAAATCATGCCCCCACAACCGCCATGCCTGCGCCACGGACATAGACGAATTCGCCCCTTCCGAAGCGTTCCTGTCGCTCGACCGTGAAAAGATTCTTAACATGACCGCCGACGACTTCAGCGCCATATTCCGGCATTCCGCAGTCAAGCGCACCAAACTTACCGGGCTAATTCGTAATGCCGGACGTTTGTCATACCCCGGCGATTTTGTAACTTTGCAGTCTAAAGACGCGTCCAGTCCCCACAGATAGACAAAATATATGATCATTACTGCACAGCATGACCATACAAGGCACCGCATAGCGGCAATAGGCACCTTTGACGGAGTACATCTCGGCCACAGGCACCTCGTCGACACCGTGTGCGCCCGCGGACGCGAACTCGGCCTGACTCCGAGCGTAGTCACGTTCAGCAATCATCCGCGCCGGCTGGTCGACCCAGGATTCCGCATCGACATGCTGATGGATATCGACGAACGCATAAAAGCCCTTTCCGACAGTGGCATAAAGGACGTGATTGTGCTGAAATTCGACGCATCAGTCCGCGCCATGTCGGCCCGCGAGTTTATCCGCAGGCTTCATGAAGACTTCGACATCGACGCACTCGTCATGGGATTCAACCATCGGTTTGGAAGCGACAGGCTGACTGATTTTGAACAATACCGTACCATCGGAGCCGAAGAGGGCGTGACAGTCATCCCCGCCGATGAATATGTTCCCGACTGCACACAATCGGCAAGCTCGTCGGCCATCCGCCGTATGCTCCGCGAACGACGCCCCGAGCAGGCGGCAAAGATGATGGGCCGTCCTTACCGAATAACAGGCGTAGTAGAACACGGCAAAGAGCTCGGACGCACCATAGGATTTCCGACAGCCAACGTAGCGCCCGCAACCCCCGACCAGCTCATTCCCGGCAACGGAGTGTATGCCGCCGACGTCGTTCTGCCGGACAAATCACGCCGCCGGGCCATACTAAATATCGGACACAGGCCCACCGTCGACACCGCCGATGCGCCAGTGAGCATAGAAGCCCACATACTTGACTTCGACGGCGACCTCTACGGCAAACTGATTACCATAGAATTTCTGCGGTTCCTGCGCTCTGAGCGACGTTTTTCATCGCTTGACGGACTGCGCCGCCAACTTGAAGCCGACTCAGCGGAGGCACGCAAAATATAAACCTGAAACATGATGGACAGATACCTTATAAACGACGTTGAAAACGGCATTGAAGTGAGAGTGTCGGAATTTCGCCCGACAGCCTCCGACACTGCCGCCAAGGAATACTGCGCGATGCTGACATCGACCCGGCAGGGACGCCGGTTTGATGAGGAGATCGAAGCCTTGCTGAATGCCTGCGGCACGTTGCGTCATAAGCTCGGAGAGAACGTAAAGCCCGTGTTCAAGCGGTACTTCCTCAGCGATCCGGCCAATCAGTCGCCGCTGCTGCCCGCCGACGCCGAATGCGCCGTATCTGTCATCGGTCAGTCGCCTCTCGACGGCAGCCGCGTCGCCGTCTGGATATATCTTGTCGAGGGTGCGGAAGTGACCGGCCTCCACAACGGCTTCTACAGGGTGAACCATGGCGATTTCACCCACTACTGGCAGGGAGGAGCACACATCGCCGGCGCCGACTCCGAAACCGCCACCCGCAGACTGCTCGACGACTATTCGCGCATAATGTCGGAACATGGATGTGCACTCGGACGCGACTGCGCCAGAACATGGTTTTTCGTGCGCGATGTCGATGTCAACTACGCAGGGCTTGTTCGCGGACGCAACGCCGTGTTTGCCGAAAACGGCCTGACCTCCGACACACACTTCATCGCAAGCACCGGCATCTGCGGTTCAGGCGTGGACCGGACCGTCACCGTGACCATGGACACATATACAATAAAGGGATTGCAGTCAGGGCAGATGCGTTACCTGTATGCGCCTACACACCTCAACCCGACCTACGAATACGGAGTGGCCTTTGAACGGGGCACCGCCATAGACTATGCCGACCGGAGGCATGTGCTGATATCAGGAACGGCAAGCATCGACAACCGAGGGAACGTGGTACACCCCGGCGATATCGTCAGGCAGACCCTTCGCATGTGGGAAAACGTGGAGACACTTCTGCAAGAGGCCGGATGCGGCTATGACGATGTGATGCACATGATTGTCTATCTGCGCGACATAGCCGACTTCCGCACAGTCGACGACATGTTACGCCAACGCTTCCCCAACACGCCCCGCGTCATTGTGCTCGCACCCGTGTGCCGTCCTGAATGGCTTGTAGAGATGGAGTGCATGGCCATCCGGCCCGCCGCCACCGGATTCGGAGCATTTTAGACCCGTCACGACGCGGATTCCACAGCAGCTATTATATCCATGGCCGAAAATGTATCGGCATCCGAAAACACAGCGGCAATCACCGACTCCCGATTGACAACGTATACACGCGGAATAACAGCGCTGGCAAACAGCGAATAGACTGCCCTGTCCGACTGCGGAGCATAAGGCATCGTCAACCCATGTTCACTCCAATATCGGCCGATTTCGACCTCCTGCTGCTCACGTGCTATACATACGAACTCCACTCCCTGACGCTCCATGCAGGCATCATACGCCTTCTGCAGCTCAGGAAGCTCGCGGCGACAGTCAGCGCATCCGGTACTGAAGAACACAATGACACACACCTTTCCCGACATCTCACGGCTGTCCCACACCCTGCCGCCGGACAGAGCGACGCTGAATTCAGGCATCATGTCGCCCGGCGCAAGCGAACGCACAGGCCCGTCATCCTCCGTGACGCATCCCGGCAACGCCATGACGGCCAACACCGCCACAACGACAGATACCGCAATCTTAACCATCTGCTTCATGGCAGCAAAGATACCACAAAAGCCCGATTCCCGCTAACACTCCGGCATATATCTGCTGAAAGCCGGAAAGTCTGATTTTTAACCTATGCAGTATACGTAATTTAACTTATTGAGGGGCACTGTTGTGCGAACTTCGGGCGATTGAGGGGTGTTTTTATCTAAAACACATATTTAGGTCATAAACTTTTAAAGCACTTACGACTATGAAAACTGAAGATTCAAACCCGAAAAGAGCCGGGGAACATCAGGACACACATCGTCTGAACGCTCATCCCGAACCTCAGCTGATCGAAGGCCATCCGACACCGGAATGCCTGCCTCCACATACAGAAGAAACCCCTAAAGCGGCCGGTATGGCCGGAGCAAAAGTCGCGGCCGAACCAATGGCAGCCGCCGCGCCGACTTCCGACGTCCAGGAGGCACGCGGCATATTCGGCAACGCAGCCCGCGTTGCGCTCGGAATATTGGCAGCCCTGGTGGTATGCGCGATTCTGTTCTGGCGTCCGGGAGTAAGCGACGACCGTCCGATGGTAGCTTCCAACGCCGACGTAGCAACAGGCGCGGCCGTTATGCCGTCGTACACGGCTGTGGCCATACCGACATCCGACCCGCAGACACCCGTAGCCAACAGAGCCATGGCCGCCGCCAACGGCGCCGCACAGTCCGGCACAGTGGTGGTCTACCTGTTCAACACCGACAGCTCGGGCATTCCGGAGACTGAAGCGCTGACCGCCATAGCCAACGCGGCCAACCAGACCGGAAAGACCGTAGTGATTAAGGCATATACCGACGAGACAGGCCGCGCGGCCTACAACCAGCGTCTGTCGGAACGACGCGCAAAGGCCGTCGGCGACTACATGGCCAGCCATGGAGTGCCGGCATCGAAAATCAGCGCCAAGGGCTACGGACCTACCCACGCCTATGCCAACAACACGCTTGACCGCCGCGCCGAAGTGTCGCTCAGATAGAAGAGCGCCGTAGGCCTGACTGACACAGAAACGAGTCTGTAAAACAGATAGCCGGAGATTGCCGCTTTGCCTCAATCTCCGGCTATTATCTTTTAGTTTCCGGAAAGCCGATGAAGCAACAATCGGTTCAGGGCTTGCCGGTGATGATGGTGCGGATGTCGTGGAGCTTGTTGAGCGCGGCCATCGGGGTCAGGTTGTTGATGTCGATGTTGGCTATCTCGTCGCGTATCTGCGTTAGCACGGGGTCGTCGAGCTGGAAGAACGACAGCTGCACACCGCCGCGCTCCGAAGCCACTCCTCCCAGGTCCTTGCCTACGCTCTCCTTGCGGTTGGCCTCTTCAAGATGCCTGAGCACCTGCGAGGCGCGTTCGACTATCGACGGCGGCAGACCCGCAAGCTTGGCCACATGTATACCGAAGCTATGTTCGCTGCCTCCGCGCGACAGCTTGCGCAGAAACACGACCTTGCCGTTAATCTCCTTCACCGACACATTGTAGTTGGCCACGCGCGGGAAGCTCGACTCCATCTCGTTAAGCTCGTGGTAGTGCGTGGCGAAGAGCGTCTTCGGATGCATCGACCCGTGTTCGTGGATATGCTCCACAATGGCCCAGGCTATGGAGATGCCGTCGTAGGTCGAGGTTCCGCGTCCGAGTTCGTCAAACAGAATCAGGCTCCGCTCGCTCATATTGTTGAGAATCGAGGCGGCCTCGTTCATCTCGACCATGAACGTCGACTCACCGAGCGATATGTTGTCGCTTGCGCCGACGCGGGTAAACACCTTGTCGACGATGCCTATGCGCGCGCTGTCGGCGGCCACGAAGCATCCGGTCTGCGCCATGATCACGTTGAGCGCGGTCTGACGCAGCAGAGCCGACTTACCCGACATGTTGGGACCGGTGATCATCATTATCTGGGTACCTGTGTTGCTGAGGCTGACGCTGTTGCTTATGTAAGGTTCGCCGGGAGGCAGCTGACGTTCAATCACGGGATGGCGGCCCTCCACGATGTCGATGGCCAGCGAATCGTCGACCACCGGGCGGTTGTAGCGGTTCTCAAGCGCCACGCGCGTAAACGAAGCCAGCACGTCGATGCGCGCCGCCAGCGAAGCGTCGAGCTGTATGGCCGGAATATACTCGGCAATGGCGGCCACGAGGTCGTTGAAAATGCGGGTCTCGATTATGGCAATCTTCTCCTGCGCGCCGAGAATCTTCTCTTCATACTCCTTCAGCTCCTGGGTGATGTAGCGTTCGGCGTTGACAAGCGTCTGCTTGCGTATCCACTCTGACGGCACCTTGTTCTTGTGGGTGTTAGTGACCTCGATATAGTAGCCGAAAACGTTGTTGTAGCCTATTTTAAGGCTCGTGATGCCCGTAGCCTCACTCTCGCGGGCCTGTATTTTAAGCAGATAGTCCTTGCCCTTGAATGCTATCTCCCGCAGTTCGTCAAGCTCGGCGTCGACTCCGTTGCGGATTACGTTCATGCGGTTGACGGCCACCGGAGGGTCGTCGTTGATCTCGCGCGCTATCTTGTCGCGCAGTTTGGTGCACGGATTCAGCTGCTCGCCTATCGTCTGCACGGCAGGCGTGTCAGAGGCCATACACAGCTCTTTGATAGGCTCTATGGCGGTCAGGGCGTTGCGCAGCTGGACAATCTCCCTTGGCGACACACGCCCTACGGCCACCTTGGAGATGATGCGCTCCATGTCGCCGACATGTTCCAGCGAATCGCGAAGCTCCTGGCGCACCTCCGTGTCGCGCATAAACGCCTCCACCACGTCAAGACGTCCGTTGATGGCCTTGACATCCTTGAGCGGAAACAGGAGCCAGCGGCGCAGCAGACGCGCGCCCATTGGCGTCACCGTGCGGTCGAGCACCTGCAACAGGCTCTTGCCGTCCTCGCCGAGGCTGTCGACCAGCTCCAGATTGCGCACCGTGAACTTGTCGAGACGCACAAACCGGTCCTCCTCGATGCGCGACAGCTTGGTGATGTGTCCGGTCTGGGTATGGTTGGTGATGTCGAGATAGTGCATTATGGCTCCCGAGGCCACCACGGCGGCGTGGAGCGAGTGCACGCCGAACCCTTTGAGGCTATTGGTCTCAAACTGCTTCAGCAGGCGTTCGCGGGCGGCGTCTTCGGTAAATATCCAGTCGTCGAGTTCAAACGACAGATAGCGGGCCGTAAACGTGTCGTCGAGCAGCTTGCGGTTGCCGCGCTCGACCAGCACTTCCTTCGGGGCAAAATTATTGAGAAGCTTGTCGATGTAGTCGGCATTTCCTTCCGAGGTCAGGAACTCGCCCGTGGATATGTCCATGAAGCTCACGCCGATCACTCCGCCGCGGGCAAAATGCACGGCGGCGAGGAAGTTGTTTTCGCGGTGGTTGAGCACCGTGTCGTTGACCGACACGCCGGGCGTGACAAGCTCCGTTATGCCGCGCTTGACGAGCTTCTTGGTCAGTTTGGGGTCCTCAAGCTGTTCGCAGATGGCCACACGCTTGCCGGCCCTGACGAGCTTCGGCAGATAGCTGTCGAGCGCATGGTGGGGAAATCCGGCCAGCTCCACATACTGCGCGGCGCCGTTGGCACGCCGGGTCAACGTAATGCCCAATATCTCGGAAGCCACCACGGCATCATCGGAAAATGTCTCATAAAAGTCGCCTACTCGAAACAGCAGTATGGCATCGGGATGCTTTTGCTTCATCTCGATATACTGCTTCATCAGCGGAGTCTCTACAATTTTTGCCACAATAGATTATTTTGTGTAAAGTTACAAAATTTCCGCGTAAGGGAAGCCATAAAAAACACGTTCAGGACCGCCGGCAATAAAGCCGACGGCCCTGAATCGTTTAAGGAAAGCAGAGCTGTATGTCTATTTTACTTCTTTGCGTCGGGAGCTTCGTTGACGCCTACTACTTCGACATCAAACACAAGCATCTCGTTCGGGCCGATACCTGCGCCGGGCTGTCCCTGCGGGCCGTAGCCGAGGTTGCCGGGGATGTAGAGAGTGGCCTTGCCGCCCTTCTTGAGCATCTTAAGGCCTTCGCCGAAGCCGGGAACCACGCTGCGCGGGCTGAAGCTTGCAGGACGGTCCTTGGTGCTGTCAAACACCTTGCCGTTGGTGAACTTGCCGGTGTAGTATACATACACGCGGTCCTTGTCGGTGATGGAGTCGCCTTCGCCTGCATTCTCAATCTTATAGGCAAGACCGGAGGGTGCTATCTGCACTGCCGGGTCGGCCTTTCTCACTGAGTCAAGATAAGCGTCGCCGGCGGCAACGTTGGCAAGAGCCTCGGGCGAATTGGCCATCTCGGCCATCTTACGCTCTTCGGCACGTGTCTCTGCACGCTGTGCCAGCTGCTGGAACTCCATGCCTATCATCTGCACGTTGGGCAGAGTGTCGGAATTGAACGCCTTCTTAAATTCGGCCATCCACTTCTCGGCATTGATGTCGCATCCGAGCTGCTTCATGGCATAGACGCGCTGCTGGGCCATGCGCAGACCCATGTTAAGACCCTGGATATACGACTGGTCGGCAGTGTCGATGGCCATTGCAGTCTGTATACCGCGAAGGAATGCGGCCTTGTCCACAACCTCTCCGGGCTGCTTTTCAATCATGTCGGCGGCCTGTGCTCCTGAAAGAAATCCCCAGGTAGCGGTCAAAGAGTCGTCAAAGGCCTTATCTTCGGCGCTTACGGCCGAAGTGGATGAATTTCCGCAGGAACTGATGCCCGCCAAAACGGCAAACGCGCCTGCGGCTAAAATCAATTTTTTCATAATCAATCTGTTAATGCTATGTTTAGTTTACTTTTATAAGTTCTACGTCGAATATCAGCGTCGAGTTCGGGCCGATTACGTTGCCCGCGCCGTTGGGGCCGTAAGCGAGGTTGGACGGAATGAACAGACGCCACTTTGCGCCTTCCTTCATCAGCTGAAGAGCCTCTACCCAACCCGGAATCACCTGGGTCACGCCGAATGTGGCGGGCTGGCCGCGCTCTACCGAGCTGTCAAATACGGTTCCGTCGATAAGCTTGCCGGTGTAGTGCACCGTCACCTGGTCCTGGGCGGTGGGCTGCTTGCCGCTACCCTCTTCGAGCACCTCATACTGCAGACCCGAAGCTGTGGTTTTCACCTCGACGCGCTTGCCGTTTTCGTCGAGGAATGCCTTTCCGGCCTTCTCGTTGACTTCACCCATCTTGGAGGCCGCTTCGCGCTGCTCTGCCTCCATGGCTTCAAAGAAATTCTTTATCTCGAGCTTGGCCTCGTCATACGACATCTTGGGTTCGGCTCCTTCAAACACTGCCGCTACGCCGTCGGCGAAGTCCTTGACATTGATGGTCTTGATTCCCGAAGCACGGAAATTATTTCCCATGCTTAAGCCTAAAGCATAGCTTATGCGGTCTAAATTTTGGTTATCCATAAAATTATATAATTAAAAATACATTTTCATTCGTGCATACAAGTTACAAATATAGGCAGAATATTTGGATTGTCAAAAACTATCGCTTTCACTATATTTTTAATTAAACA
>CAJTSJ010000055.1 GCA_910578785.1 uncultured Muribaculum sp.
CACCGTCAACGTCGAAGACGTTGCACCCGATTTGTCTTTGTCGCACATCTCCGATGTGCAGTACGATGGTAGCATCTCCAAGTCCCCCACGTACCGGGGAGCTACGCCCCCTAAACATGGGGTTTCGCGTATTGTCGCGTCTTCGACGCGCCCATGTGATACACCAAGCGAAGCGCACCGTAGGTGACCGGCGGGCAGACAAGTGGACGTACGGTCCGTACGTCCCTACATTTCGTGTTATGATATATGACGGATGGGAACTGGCGTCAGTAATGTTGGGGCAAGGCGCACCGTAGGTGGCCACAGCCACTGTATAAAGACGTACGCCAAGGTTAATAATTGCTACAGCGTAGCGACACAAACACGGCTTTCGACGCGATAGGGGAGGCGGGGTTATTTGCGAGGATTGAGGATGCGTTCGCCGAGATATTTGGCGAATTCGCCACGCAGGTGTTGCACTTCGTTCATCTCCTGCATGAGTGTCATGATGTGGTCGGGCGATGCGCCGGCAGTGCTGACCGAATTTTTGAGTTCGGCGCGTATGCGTCGCAGACGGCACTCCAGAAGCGCGTCTTTAAGCTCATAGACCGTGCGCGGTATGATTTCGGCCAGACGGTCTTCGTCGGTCTCGACTTTGGAGAATTTCGTGTGTACTTTGCTCAGAACGTGCTTTTCAGGCACAAGGTCGAGGCTCAACAGCCGGATGTCGTCGTCGAGATGCGAACAGAGCACCTTTTCGATATAGGCCGATGCAAACTGACGCTGATGTTCGAAGTAGATGGCGTCGGCCTTCTCAGCAAGCTCTTTTTCGTGGCGCTGGATTGTCGCCAGGTCGGAGTCGCTTCGGCGTATCTCGGCCTCGCCATCGGCTATGTAGCGTGAGCGTTCTTCGAGCAGGCGCGCCTCGTTTGCGGCAAAGTCGGCTTCCCACGAGGTGCGTCTTAGATTCAGGGCCTCGGTGAACGTCTTGAGCACGACCGGGTCGGCAAACTGTATGCCGTCGCCGCTCAGCTCGGATTCGACAAAGTCAATGACGTAGATGGTGACGGCATTGTCGGCGTCGTCGTATTCTTCGGCGAGCTGCATCATACCGTAGCGCAGCACGTACTGCAGCAGACGGCGCTCAAACGGACGTATGAACTCGAGTTCCGGGTTGGTGGATTCGACCGTTATGGCCGGAGATGTCTCCTGCGCTGTCTCTTCGGCTTTTTTCGGTGGCGCCGGAACATCATCGAGCGACTGGCGCGCCGCGTCTTTCTGGGCCTTTACCGATGCTTTTTCGGCCTGTGCCATGGACTGCCTGGTGACTTCGAGGGCCACGATGCGCTCGTCGATGCCGAGACTGCGCGCACACTCGGTGATGTATATGTTGCGCATCACCTGGTTTGGGATGACGGCTATGGACTGCACTATGTCGTTGATCACGCGGGCGCGCGATATGGGGTCGTTCATGGCCACTCCCTGCAGCAGAATGTCGGTCTTGAAGCGGATGAAGTCGGTCTCGTGGGCGGCGATGTACGCTTCCAGCTCCGACGATGTGTGCTTCTGCGCGAACGAGTCGGGATCGTCGCCGTCGGGGAGCAGTACCACCTTTATGTTCAGTCCTTCGGCAAGCAGCATGTCGATGCCTCGGAGCGATGCCTTGATGCCCGCCGCATCGCCGTCGTAGATTACGGTGACATCCTCGGTGAAGCGGTGTATGAGGCGTATCTGTCCTTCCGTGAGCGACGTACCGGAGGAGGCCACGACATTTTCTATGCCGGACTGGTGCATGGATATTACGTCCATGTAGCCTTCGACAAGTATGCACTTGGCGTGCTTCACTATAGCCTGCTTGGCCTGGTAGAGCCCGTAGAGTTCGTGGCTTTTCTTGTATATCTCGGATTCGGGCGAATTGACATATTTGGCTACGTCCTTCTTGAGCGTCCGGCCTCCGAATGCGATGACCTTGCCCGACACGGAGAATACTGGAAATATCACACGGCCTTTAAAGCGGTCGTAGACGCGTCCGGTGTCGGTGCGTATACATAATCCTGTCTTGACGAGATAGTCGACGTTGTAGCCCTTCTGTGTGGCGTCACGGAGCAATGCGTCGTTGCGTTCGAGAGCGTAGCCGAGATGAAACTTTTTTACCGACGCTTCGTTGATGCCTCGGTCGAGGAAATAGGTCAGTCCGATGTTGCGTCCGTCTTCAGTCGCGGTGAGATTGTGCTCAAAATGCTTCAGAGCCATTTCGTTTACGGCCAGCATGCTGGCGCGTTCCGACTCGCGTTCGCGCTCGGCATCGGACATCTCGTGCTCCTTTATCTCGATGTTGTATTTATTGGCGAGATAGCGCAGGGCCTCCTGGTAGGACATCTGCTCATGCTCCATGATGAAGTTGACCGGACTTCCGCCTTTGCCGCAGCTGAAGCATTTGCAGAAATTCTTGGATTTTGACACGGAGAACGAGGGGGTGCGCTCGTTGTGGAACGGGCACAGTCCGATATAGCCCGAGCCGCGCCGCTTCAGGCTGACGAAGTCGCTCACCACGTCGACGATATCGGCCGTGTCGAGTATTCGCTGTACTGTCTCTCTGTCAATTTTCTTCATCGGGAATGCTTAGTCCGGCTTCGACTATGTGCCGAAGCCTTGAAATGAGTAAACAAAGATAGGCAAAAAAAAAATAAGACAGCCTCTCGGCTCCCTTATTTTTCGCTTGTTGCTTGTTGAATATCTATTCTGTCTTTATTGGAAAGTTACGTATGAAAAAGTATTCTGTTTACCTTAATTTCACTTTTTACTCCTTTTGTGTTTGTTTCTTGATATTATCTTAGATTAGCTAAGAAGATTTCAATTTTCGGGGCGATTAGAAGTTGTTGGTTTCTTATCGCATTACAAAGTTACAAAATAGTTTTCGACTATTTGCATGTTCTCCAATATGTTTTAAAACATAAATGGCATTTTGTGCGTTATTTAGGTTTAATTTTGACATATTGCCATGCATTGCTTGGCTAAGCGGGCTTTCGAGATGAAAATTGTGCCAAAAAATATCATTACAAATTGTGTTAAAAAGTGTTTCTGTAAAAATCGGTGATGTCAATATGAAAGAAAAATGCCTCCGAATATAGGTCCGGAGGCATTATAAGTGTCATTTTGACACTTATTCGGCGTATAATATATACGAAGTCATAGGCTTGAGTTCTCCTGAAATCTTGCCGTCTTTCACATTGAAAGCAGAGTTGTGGACACGGTCGGTATACGAGCCGTCGGGCAGGGTAGTTGCCAGGTCGGCCGACTGCGTTTCACGCGATATATTGATGAGTGCGGCGCCCTTGTCGCCGCGGGCCACTTCAATTACAGCCCCGTTGTTTCCGACATTGATCTGCTCGGGCTGTCCGTGCATGGCTTTGCGGAATTTGTTGACGGCCACGACCTCGGGATTGAAGAATTCGTCGTTGCCTCGTGCGCCGACGCGGTTGTTGCCCCAGTAGTTCTGGCGGGTGCTTCCTGCCGGGCGGCTGAAGAAGAGCGGCGTGCCGAACTGGCGTGCCGTCAGATATACGTAGCCTTCGCGGATGGCGTCGTCCTCGATGCCTGCCGATTCATGTTCGTTGGCGTATGTGTCGTGCGACTCTACCCAGGTCACCAGCTGTGTCGGATCTGCGGGATGGTGCCAGTCGGCCAGGCTGTCGGCGTAGTAGTTGCCGGCTTCAATGGCCTTGCGCAGGGCGTGTCCGTAGGCGCTTGCAGTAAGTTTCATGTACTCGGCATATTCCGTTTCTTTGACGTTCTTGTCCTGCAGCACTTCGCCATAGATGAACAGGCTGTCTTCGGGCAGTGCGAGAGTGATGTCGCGTATGGCTTCGCGTCCGGTGGCTATGTCCCAGAAGTTGTTGCGCTCGGCAAGCGAGTCCTTTGGGTCGGATGGGAGTCCGATGTGCTTGGCCGTATCGTAGCGGAATCCGCGTGCACCGTTGGCTATCAGGTCGTTGACATACTGCATGTAGTAGTATTGGAAGTCGGGATTCTCGGTGTTGACATCCGGCAGACCTCCCATCTTGCCTGTGGTGCACTGATAGCGGTCGTTGTAGTCGATTATGTCGTTCATGCCGTTGGCGTGAAACAGCTTGTCGTGGCCTCCTACGGCGCTGTCGAGGGCTGCCGTAACTGCGGTGTGGTCTACTGCGGTATGGTTTGGCAGCACGTCGACAATCACCTTTACGCCATACTTGTCGGCGCTGTCGCACATGGCTTTGAATTGTTCCTTTGTTCCGAGCAGGTAGTTGCCGATCTTCCAGTCGATGGGCTGGTAGTAGTAGTACCATTTGCCTTTGACCGAGTCGCCGGGCTGGCTGTACAGGGCCATTCCCCCCTCTTCGCCCACGAAGCAGGTGTTGGCCGGAGATGTCTGCACATAGCTGAAGCCTGCGTCGGCAATCTGCTTCATGTTTGAGGCTATGGTGTCGAACGACCATGACCATGCGTGCAGGATTACGTCGTCGTTGGTCGGTTGCTCCAGGGCAGTCTGTTTACCGCCGCATCCGGTGTTTGCCGACAGGAGCAATGCGGCGCCTGTCAGCGAGAGAATGAGTTTTTTGTCCATGAACTATAAGAATTAACTATCTATAAAAATGTAAACGCTTAAATGGCTTGATAAGATGCCTTGACGGATAAAAAGTTTCTGCTCCGGTGTGTGTCAGTCGGCTATCCCGTCGGGATATTCTTTGAGGTATGCCTCGCAGGCTTCTTCAAGTTCGTCGTACCATTCCTGTCCGAAATATGCCGTCAGCGGGCCTTTTAGGAATTGATACAGGCGTATGCCCTCCTTCTTGCCGAGAATCTCCGCCGCTTTGCATATCTTCCACCTGTGGTAGTTGACGGCGGTAAAGGTCTGGTACTTTGCCAGCCTGACCGGATAGAGGTAGCATGACGCCGGTTTGCGGAACTCCTTGATGCGGCCCTCGCGGTAGGCCTTTTCGATGGCGCACAGACACATCCCGTTCTTGCCGTAGCAGGTGAACACGCAGTCGCGGCCGTTGACGATGGTGGTGACGAGGTCGCCCTCTTCGTCTATGTATCCTACGCCGCGCCGGGCTATCTCCTCCTTGGCCGCCGGAGTGAGGTCGGGCATCACAACCGGTAGAATCCGCTTCAGGGTTTCGTATTCCTCTTTGGTTATCGGCGCTCCCGCATCGCCTTCGATGCAGCATTCGCCGAGGCATTTGTCGAGATCGCAGCAGAAAAAGCGTTCAGCGAGGTCGAGCGACACCAATGTATCTTTGATTTGTAGCATAACTTGTTCTTCTGTTTCCATTTTCGGGGTTATAAGGATGATGCCGACGAGGCGTCGACAAGGGCGGCGCCTATAAGTCGGTCGTATCTTGCTCCGGGCACTTTGTAGTAGACGAGCACCAGATATTCGTTGTCGGTCTGGTAGAAGTCGCCTTCCAGCGGGCGTGTTTGCCCGGTGGATGTTCCTTTGGGCACGGCGAGATACTGGTAGTTGTAGGAGCCTTGTTTCAGCAGTATGGCGAGGCGGTATACGCCTTCATCGTAGTCGTAGTTCATTCGGCTCGACGGGTCAAACCGGCGTGACGTCAGGTCGCCGTCGACATATATGTCGTAGCCCTGAAGCGGTGGTGACTCCAGAGTGAAATGGGTCATTATATAGTCTGCTTCGACCGGGCTGTCGGCCGAATTCTGTTCGCGTACACGGTATCGGCCGTGCTGGGTCATGTCGTATGCGTAGCCCTCCGAGGCGCGCGGATGGTCGGTGAGCAGACGGGCATGGTAGAACGGATGCAGATAGTCCATGCCTCCTACGTTCATGCTCAGCGAGTTGATGGCTACCGTCTCAAACCGCCGGTATTCGTTGCCTCCGGGGAATATCAGCGGTCGCAGATGCTCGAAGCGGGCAGTGCGTCCGGTTATGTACTGCGGTTTGTCTATAGTGACTGTATTGTCGTTGCGTCCGTTCTGCACCA
Organism: uncultured Muribaculum sp.; assembly: GCA_910578785.1. Lineage (GTDB taxonomy): Bacteria > Bacteroidota > Bacteroidia > Bacteroidales > Muribaculaceae > Muribaculum. The sequence continues at coordinate 5,967 of CAJTSJ010000055.1, forward strand.
CGACAAGGCTGAGTCTGTTTGAAAGGTCGTCGAGCGAGAGGTCATCGCCTCCGTCGACGGTGATGTTGAGCTGCTGGTGAGCCGCGCGGTGGTCGATGTCGGTGGTCCCGGATATGCCGCCACGGATGTCTGTAAGTCCTTCCGCCACGTAGAACCGTACCTGAAGCAGTATCTTGTCCGGCTGTCCGTCCTCATACACTTCGAGAAGATAGTTGCCCGATATGGTCGGCCGCATATCTTCGTTCGGTATGGTTATGCGGTAGTTGACATAGTGTACAGTCGTTCCCCTTGAATAGTCGTAGTCTTCTACAGAGCCGTCGTTGAACCCGTCGAGAAATTCATTGGCCACGAGCCCGTCGGGTTGCCACTGCGCGTTGCAGTGAGTAAGGAAGTACCGCAGGTAGCTTCGCTCTTCGGCCAGTTCGTCGAATGATATTACGAGGCGGTCCGGACCGTTGAGAAACAGCACGGGCGGTGCCTGGTCGTTGTCGTTGACCCATACCTGCACCGACTTGAACCGCGGGCTGAGCGGTCCGGTAGAGGTGTCTTTGGCCACTATGGCGGTCAGAGAGGCGATTGCCACGGCAAACAGTATGGCGAGGGTACGGCACATGGAGCACAGAGTTATTTGCGAAGGAAAGCGTCGACTATGGTTATTGAGTCGAGTATATATTCCAGGCACGGCTTTCTGTTCGGCCGGTCGGCCAGCAGTTCTGCGCATACGACGGAGCCGTTGAGGCTCCGGAAGTCGGCGCACACATTCTTTACGTCTTTGTACAGGGCCGCCTTTTGGGCCGGCTCTTCATATTTGGCGGCGCCTACCACAAGCGACATGGCCGAGACCGTGCCGCAGATCTGGTGCTGTCCGCCTACGCCGCCTCCGAGCGCCGCCGAGATGCGGGCGCTTGTCTCGGGTTCGAATCCATGGATATCGTCGAACACCATGTATACGCATTGCGAACAATTGTAGCCTTTTGCGCGCAGGCAGCGTGCTCTGTCAAGCCTTTCTTCAAGAGTTGGCATCGTCTTGTTCATCTCCAGTCTATGGGGGTTAAGTTGTTTTTTATCAGATAGTCGTTTGTCCGGCTGAACGGCTTTGAACCGAAGAATCCTCTGTAGGCCGAAAGTGGCGAGGGATGGGGCGATGTAATGACGAGATGCTTCATTCTGTTGATGAACGCTCCCTTCTTGATGGCATACGATCCCCAGAGAATGAACACGAGGTGTTCTTTGCGGTCGTTGAGCGTGCGGATTACGTCGTCGGTAAATTGTTCCCATCCGTGGCCTTGGTGCGATGTGGGCCTGTGGGCTTCCACTGTCAGGGTTGAGTTCAGTAGCAACACGCCTTGGCGCGCCCAACGCGACAGGTCGGTGTCGGTCGGTGCTTCCGGAAGGTTGAAGTCGGTCTGGACCTCCTTGAATATGTTTACGAGCGACGGTGGAGCCTGCACGCCCCGGTTCACTGAGAAACACAGTCCGTTGGCCTGTCCGGGTCCGTGGTATGGGTCCTGTCCGAGAATCACCACCTTGACTTTGTCGAAAGGGCAGCTGTCGAAGGCCGCGAATATCTGTGCGGGCGGTGGAAATGTCGATGCCGGATTTTGTCGATACTCGTTGCGTACAAAATCGGTGAGCTGTTCGAAGTAGGGTTGCTCCCATTCCGAGTGCAGGGCTTCGTTCCACGACTGGTCGATTCTGACATTCATAATCTGCGGTATGATTAAATTGGGGTATTGATTTGCAAAACTACAAAAACTTTCTTACTTTTGCACCCGAAAGAGCCCGATAGATGTTAAAAACAGAGGCTTTTTCTACTTGCGCCCGTAGTTCAATGGATAGAATAACGGATTCCGGTTCCGTCGATTGGGGTTCGACTCCCCACGGGCGTACATACGCAGCGAATGGAAGTCCCGAAAAGGAGCTTCCATTCGCTGTTTTATTAACTTTAAATTATCATTAGTGTCCACTAAAAAATCATAAGAGTACTTTGAAATTATTGAAATTC
>CAJTSJ010000056.1 GCA_910578785.1 uncultured Muribaculum sp.
AAGAAAATTGCAGTCAACTGATAATCAGCTAACTGCAATTTTACTTTGTTGCCTTGGAAGGATTCGAACCCTCACAGGCGGAACCAGAATCCGACGTGCTACCATTACACCACAAGGCAATATTGCTTATCGGTTTTTAGTAGCCTTCTTTAAGGCTTTGTTGAATCTCGGTGGATTCATTTCCGATTTGCGATTGCAAAGTTAGTGTGTTTTGGTGAAACTACCAAATATTTTTGTGATTTTTATTAAACTTTTTTTGCTCTGTTTTGTAACAGGATGCTTGTCAGCTGTTTGTGTTGGACTCTTTCATGCTTAAAATGAACTGAGTCATGACTGTAACGGGCCTGCCACAGTTGGTCATTCTTGTTCCATAAGGAAGACGTCGGCATCAAGGGCCGCTTTGCATCCCGATCCGGCCGCGCATACTGCCTGCTGGTATTTAGGATCGGCAACGTCTCCAGCCGCAAAAACTCCGGCAACCGAGGTCTGCTGATTGTTGCCTGGAAGTACGATGTAGCCCTGCTCGTCGAGGTCCAGTTGGCCGACAAACAGTTCTGTGTTGGGTTTATGGCCTATGGCAAGGAAAAATCCGTCTATAGTTATGTCAAATTTGCGCTCTTTGTCTGTTCCTACGTGTTCAACGAGATGTGCACCCTCGACGAATCCTTGTCCAAACAGCCCTAAGGTGTTTGTGTTGTACAGTATAGTAATGTTTTCTTTCTCGATGACTCTTCTTTGCATCACTTTCGATGCTCGGAGCTGTGGCTTTCGGACAATGAGGTATACCTGTTTTGCAAGTCCGCTGAGATAATAGGCTTCTTCGCAGGCCGTATCGCCTCCTCCTACCACTGCAACTGTTTTGCCCCGGTAGAAGAATCCGTCGCAGGTGGCGCATGCCGATACTCCCATGCCGGCGTAAGTCGTTTCATCCGGCAGTCCGAGATATTTGGCTGAAGCGCCTGTGGCTATAATCACCGTATCTGCCATGATTGTGCCTCCATTGTCGTCGACGGCCTTGAAAGGACGGTTGGATAAATCTATTTCTGTGATGTATCCGGTGCGTAAGTCCGCGCCGAAACGTGTCGCCTGACTACGGATATCTTCCATGAGCTGTGAACCCATGACACCGTCAGGATACCCAGGGAAATTTTCTACTTCGGAAGTTGTGGTCAGCTGTCCGCCCGGCTGTAGCCCTTCATATAAAATGGGGCTTAAGTTAGCTCTGGAAGCGTATATCGCGGCGGTATAGCCGGCGGGTCCTGAGCCTATGATAAGGCATTTGGTCGTTTCTGTATTCATGTCAAATTATTTGAATTTCGGTTTTTATAAATGCTTGCCGGGAATGTCGTGCCGGCAACTATCGGAGGTCGACAATCTCAGCTTTGGGATATGATTTTTTATTGAAAACAAATGTGTTCGCGGGATAGTTTTTCCCTTGAACAAGCGAGTCTATATGCACGGCTACAGTCTGGTCTCCATCAACTGTGACGGCCATGTCTGTCGGCATGAAGGTAGTCGAGCTGATGGTGACAATTGCGCGTTTTACGGTCATGTCGGCATTGTTCCGAGGCGTAAAGTCAATACGGTAGCTTCCCGGCGCCGATTTCATGAGCCGGGCGTTGTACTTGTTTCGGAACATGCTTATGATGACAAACGGATTTGTTTCGGCAAGTTCTTCTGCCGTTGGTTCTGTGATGTTGACTTCGCGGATGTCGGAGTTGTAGGTCCACTGCGTTTTGCCGTCGTACCATATAGTCATCTGGGGCGACGTCAGTCTGAACCTGTCACCGCTGAGAATCATCTCGCCGGACGATTTATGTCCGTCGGATGACATGGTGTACGAGGCCGACAAAGTACCGGCCTTTTGAAATGCTTTCGACATCTTGTCAAGCACGGAGGCGGCATCGGTTTCGGTAGCCGTGGCGACAAGTGCCGACAGGATGAATGTTAATATCGCGGTCAGTAGTCTGTTCATGTATATGTCCTTATAGTTCGAGCATTCGTTCAAGTTGCAGTGAGTCAATGAGGACCTGACGGGGTTTCGCTCCTGATGCCGGACCTACGATTCCGGCCGCTTCCATCTGGTCCATGATTTTTCCTGCGCGGTTGTATCCTATAGAATAACGCCTTTGCAAGGAAGATGTTGACGCAGTGTTGGAAGTGATGATGAAACGCGCAGCTTCTTCGAACAGCGGGTCGCGGTCGTTCACCGACGACATGCCGCCTGATGCGTTGTCTGATTCAGGTACGTAGTCGGGTAGGGGGTATGCTTCGTCGTAGCCCATCTGGCTGTCGATGTCGTCCACTATGGCCTCTACCTCTTCGGTGCTTATGTATGCGCACTGTACGCGTTCGATTTCTCCGTTTATGGCATAGAGCATGTCGCCTTTACCGATAAGCTGGTTGGCTCCGGGACGGTCAAGAATGGTGCGGCTGTCGACCATCTGCGCTACACGGAACGCTATACGTCCTGGGAAATTGGCTTTGATTATACCCGTGATGACATTGGTCGACGGACGCTGTGTGGCAAGGATCATGTGCATGCCTACTGCACGTGCTTTCTGGGCTATTCGCGCGATTGGAGTCTCGACTTCCTTACCGGCAGTCATGATCAAATCTCCAAACTCATCTACTACAATTACGATATAGGGAAGATAGCGGTGGCCTCTTTCGGGGTTAAGTCTGCGCTGAACGAACTTGGCATTGTATTCTTTGATTGACCGCACGTTGGCTTCCTTAAGGAGGGTATAGCGGTTGTCCATTTCGATACAGAGTGAGTTGAGCGTAGCCACGACCTTCATGGGGTCGGTAATGATGGGTTCTTCCTCGTCGGGCAATTTCGCAAGATAGTGGCGTTCAAGTTTTGAATAAAGGCTGAATTCTACCATCTTTGGGTCGACGAGAACGAATTTCAGTTCTGCCGGATGCTTTTTGTAAAGCAGTGAGGCGATTATCGTATTCAGGCCTACGGATTTACCTTGTCCGGTGGCTCCGGCCACCAATACGTGTGGCATTTTGGCAAGGTCGGCAATGAATATATCTTTTGATATTGTAGCGCCCATAGCCATCGGAAGATCGTAAGTGCATTCCTGGAATTGTTTAGATCCTATGACGGAGCGGATCGGTACCATTTGCGGCTCCTTGTTCGGCACTTCGATACCGATAGTGCCTTTGCCGGGGATTGGAGCTATTATTCGTATGCCGAGAGCCGCCAAACTTAGCGCTATATCATCTTCCAGACGCTTGATTTTTGCAATTCTGACACCTTCAGCCGGTATGATTTCATACAGCGTGACAGTAGGGCCTACAGTCGCTTCAATATGCGATATGGGTATCTGGTAGTTGTTAAGTGTTGCGGTTATCCTGTTTTTATTGTCTTCCATTTCCTTTTGGTCGACGCTCGTAGCCTTTACCGGTATGTCGGCAAGAAGCTCGATGCTTGGGAAATGGAATTTAGACAATTCAGCGGTCGGATCATATACATCCGACGCAATTTCGTCGGCAATTTCGATTTCACCTACGTTTACTTTCATCTCTACATTGCTGTCATCCGAGCTTTCTGTTGTCTCGGTCGATGTCTCGTCAGTGACGGTAAGAGCTCTTGTGACATTGTCGTTTCTGTCCGGTTGTCCTGATTCGTCTGTAAATTCTTCATCATAGTCATCGGAATCGCATTCTGAAAATGAGTCATAACGTGTCTCCGCGCCAAATGCGTCGTCTTCGCCGGAGTCTTGCGCCGGCTCTTTCTGGGTTATGTCGGCGTAAGAGTTGTCATGACTTCTGTCAATAGACGATGCAATAGATTCGTAGTCGGTCGATTCTGGTATGTCGTTGCCGATGAATTCCGACTTAAAGTCTACCATTTCCGGCTCAGAACAGTTTTGGCTTACTGTGTCTTCCTCCTTGGGCAGGTCTTCGATAGCTTCTGACGAAGCCTTAAGGCTTTCTTCGATACGCTGGCGTTCGGCCTCTTTGGCGGCACGCTCGGCGGCGATTTTTGCCTTATACTCGTTGACTCTCTTCCGGTAAGCCACATATACGATTCTTAACTCGTTGAGATATATTGATGCTACGAGGGCTATAAGAACTACACTGACCAGAATTGCGCCTAAGGAGCCTGTGGTTGAAATCAGGAATTTATTGATTTCATATCCATGTATGCCTCCCCAGTATATCCATGACGACAGATTGTATGTCAAAAGTCCGGCTACGACAGACGTAGCGACTGCTACTATGAGACTCTTCATCGTAAGTCCCCAGAATGAGAACTGCTTGTGGTGAAGCAGATAGATTCCAAGGGCAAAGAAGTAGAAAATGATGGCAAGCGAACCCAGTCCGAGTCCGTTTGAGATGAAGTTCTGGGCCAGAAACGCTCCGAATGCCCCGCCGGCATTGTTTATCTCTTGGCTGTTGTTGGCCATCTCAGCTACGGTTCTGTTCATGACCACGCTCTGGTCTTCGGCCCCATAGGCGAAATAGGATATCGCGGCGATGGTCAAATATGTGGCCCAGCATATAAGCGTGATTCCTGTAAACAGTCTTGTCCGCTTGTCTTTGAAAAAACTTACGATTCGTCCAGGTTCCTTCTTCGCCGTTGTATTCGTGGTTTTTGCCTTTTTCTCCTTTTTCTCCTTTTTCTCCTTGTTGGGAGGCGTATTGTTTTCGGTTGCGTTGTTTCGCGACTCCTGTTCATGTCTGAAGCTTCTGCGGGCATACTCCGGGTCGAGCATATCCGGGTCGAAGTTTTCTGAAATAATGCTATCTGATGGTTTCATTGTTTCTATATTTGCTAAATACTTCTAAAGGCGTGATACGTAAGTGTACAACAACGCATACCACCCCATTGACCTACAAAGTTACGACAACGAGGTGGTTTTAGCAAGAAAGAATGTTGTGTTATTTCTTGAAAAACGTTTAAGTAAAAGTTAAAAGTCCGGTCGGAAGTGACGGTTAAAGCACTTTTAGGGAATTGATGGCTTCGTGCGGATCGGAGGCCTTGAATACGTAGCTCCCCGCTACAAGTATGTCGGCTCCGGCTTGTGCAAGCAATTTCCCGGTTTCGGCGTTTACGCCTCCGTCGACTTCAATCAGCGCTTTTGAGCCGGTGATGTCAATCAGTTTTCTTAACCTGGCCACTTTTTTGATGGATTCACCGATGAATTTTTGTCCGCCGAATCCCGGATTAACTGACATTATCAGCACCAGATCCACATCCTCGATGATATCTTCGAGCATGCCGACAGGTGTGGCCGGATTCAACGTCACGCCGCATTTCATTCCGGCATCCTTGATGAGTTGCAGTGTGCGGTTAAGGTGACGGCAAGCTTCGTAGTGTACGTTCATAAGATACGCGCCGCAATCGCGAACCTGATTGATGAAGCGGTCCGGTTCCATTACCATCATGTGTACGTCAAGAGGTTTGGATGCCAACGGGGCAATCGACTTGATGACAGGGAATCCGATAGAAATGTTCGGGACAAACATACCGTCCATGACATCGATATGGAGGTAATCGGCCGCTGACGCATTGAGCATGTCGAGTTCGCCGTGCAGGTTGGCAAAATCCGCGGCAAGAAGTGATGGGGCTACTAACATGGTTTTATTTAAGATTAATATTTTACATTGTTGTCTGACTCTATGCTGTCCGTTCCGGGCTTGTGGGGCTTAAAGGCTTTGTAGATTATAATGCCGATGCATATTACTCCTAAGGCCAGTCCGGCGTAAGTCAGGTAGTCGTTGTATTCTTCTACCTTGGCGTAAAGCTGGTCCTGCGGAACTACGGTGCCGAGCCAATATCCGAGCGCTCCAAGAATGCAGTTCCATACCAATGCTCCGAGTCCGGTGAATATGATAAATTTCCCGATGTTCATGCGGGCAAGTCCTGCCGGTATCGATATGAGCTGGCGCACAGCCGGTATAAGGCGTCCGATGAATGTGGATATTGAGCCGTGGCGGTCGAAATAGTCCTCGGCTTTTTGTACCTTCGCTTCGTCAATAAGGCATGCATGTCCTATCTTACTATTGGCAAATTTATATACAAGCGGACGTCCGATCCATACCGACAGATAGTAGTTGATTAGGGCTCCTGTGATTGCTCCGGCCGTTGCGAGGGCTACGACCGCCACAATGTTGACATCGCCTTTAGTGCATGCCAGATAGGCTGCCGGCGGAACTATCACTTCGGATGGGAACGGAATGAATGAACTCTCGATTACCATAAATGCAAATACGAGCAGATACACCATGGCGGCATCGGCAGTCAGAAACTTCATCATGATTCCCGCCGGATCGAAAATGGCGAGCTGGATAATGTCTAAAATCATAAAGTAGATAATTTGCGGTGTCAAAATTAGTAATATCAAAGGGCTTGTCCAAATTTAACGATGTAAATTTAGGCAAGCCCTTTGATTTAACAAATAAAATTATGATTCTGTTTGGTTGCCGGATGAGTTACGGCTAATTGTCCTTAGAAAATACGTCCGCTCAGTTTGAATGTCAGAACAGGCCATACTTTTAGGTCGTTCATGATTTTCTGAATGTCGTTGTCGCCGTCCCCGTCATAGTTGTCCATGATGTTGCCATGGTCGGTGTAGAGCTTAGGGGTGCCGTGGAACTGGACGCCGAGTTCAATTCCGAAGTTGAGGCGGTTGTTGGGCACTGCACGGCCCCATCCGATACCAACGTAAGGCCGAACATTGTTTACTTTCAGACCGCCCTTGACGTTACCGTTCTTATCGACCGGAAGTGTATAATCGCCGATTTCCACGCCTGCGTTCTGGACATTTTCCAGGTCGGCGCTGTGTCCTTTTACCTTAAGGAGCTTATTGCCGCCGAAATACAGACCTCCGGCAACATAGAATGATCCCCAGGGCAACGGATAAATGTTGAATATAATAGAACCCTGTGTGCGTCCGAATGCGCCTTCGAGGTCGATTGTGGTGCTTTCTGAATAGCCGTTGAGAGAATAGTCTACGTCGGCATCAGTAGTAAGCTTAAAATTGGGCATGATGGAAACTCCCGCACGCATCTGTACCCAGCGGGTGATGGGGCTTGACAGCTCTACGGACACACCGTTGAGGCCTGCGCCTACGCCGATTCCTACATGTTTGAAGATTCCTCCCTGAGGTTGCCCTGCGAAACAATTAAGAGTTGATAATGCTATTACAATAGCGAGAAAAAACTTTTTCATTTGTTGCTGATTAATGTAATAATAAAAAGGTTTGTAAAGCAAATTTTTTTTTGCAAAGGTAATCAAAAATGTCTAAAACAGCAAATAAATGTGAACTCAATGGGTCTCAATGGGTCGGTGTGGAACGGTGTCCAAATTAAAAGGGGGCATACCTTATTGAAGTGACCCCAAAAAGTTAGACAGGTTAAACGTTATCCTGTTATATAAAGAG
>CAJTSJ010000057.1 GCA_910578785.1 uncultured Muribaculum sp.
TAAACCAATCATTATCACATTTCTTGCAATGGAAAAAGTAATTTTGCTATGTACTTAATATAACACGGACGGATTAATTTGGTTCAGATCGAGCGTGAAATTTTTTCGATAAAAGTGCTACAGGCTTATAACCGGTGAATTATAGCGGAAGGATTGTTATTTTGTTTCCGGAAGTGTGTCGGCTTGGGTGTCTGCCTGGTTGGGGGGAGCTGTCTGGTCGGCAGGAATCTCTTTCGGGTAGACTGTTACTGTTGAAAATTCGTATCCCAGGTCGCCTGAGGTGTTCGGCGGTACCATGAAATTGGTGCGGGGGTTGTAGGCCGGCATGTTGACCGGATCTGTGCCGTTGTATGGCATGGCTTGCGGATTGGCATTGGCTATGTTTACCATGTCGCGCCCTGTTGGGGAGCTGAATGCCGACAGTCCGAAAGTCGGGGCTATGGCCATCAGGTGCTCGAAAATGTCGCTTTGGATTCCTTCGAACATTACCCAGTCAATAGTATTGACGTAGCAGAATATCTGTAGGGGCACGCCGTTGGGAGTGTGCTGTAGCAGGCGTACCATACACGTGGCTCCTGAGTCGACAGATATATACGGATGCCGGCGCAGATATAAGCCTGCATAAGCCCTGAATAGTCCGAGGTTTGTGTCGATGCTCCCGTTTACGTGTACGTTGCCCTGCATCAGGCTCGTTCTTTTGCCCTCGGATGCCCATCGGAGGTTTGTCTCGATGTAGTCCTTCATCAGCGGCAGACTTTTAAGTCGGTCGAGCATCTCCTTGTCGGCGGGACGGACTGTGCTTACGTCGATAAGCAGTGAACTTTCAATCTGTCTACGCCCGCGCTCCTTCATCTTGTTCCAGTTCTGCAAAGGTGTGGATACGAGCGTATATGGCGGTATGGTCAGGGTGGTGTTGTTCCAGTTGCGGATTTTTACTGTGGTCAGCGACACGTCGGTGACGATGCCGTTGGCAATGGTTCCCGGCACGGCTATCCAGTCGCCTACGCGCACCATGTCGTTGAACGACAGTTGCAGTCCGGCAACGAAGCCGAGTATCGAGTCCTTGAAAATCAGCATAAGGGCGGCCGCGAATGCTCCGAGTCCGGCCAAAAGGGCTCCGGGCGACTTGTCGGCCACGATGGATATGATGATAACGGCTATTATTATCCACACGATACCCTTGGTGATATTGAGCACTCCCTTTAGAGGAAGCCGTTTGATGTTTTCGCGGCGGTCGTAGTATGACCAGACTATGTTGAGCACGGCACAGATGGTCCAGCCTAACACAATCAAAAAGTACATCAGTACCGCCCGGACTATGTAAGACAAAGTTTTTGGGTCGGTTTCGAATGCGAATGGTATCAGGGCGAGAAACACCAAAGGTGGTATGATATGGCTGCTTTTATTGATGATGGCTTGTTTCTGGAAATCTTCAATCAGCATGGTGCGCTTTCTGTATACAATCTTCTGCAGCAGAAACACGACCACCTTTCTGACCATCCAGCCTATAAGCAGTGCAACGCAGATCACCAAGGCTGTGTAGAATACCTGTTCGGCCGAGTGTGAGTGTTTCAGTCCGACGGAGTCGAAGGCGTTGTCAATTATTTTTAGAATCCAGCTTGCCACCGTATGCCTTGGAATGAAGAATAGTATCATGTTAGTCAATAAATAGTTGGACGTGACCATACGCCATCTGGCGGTATTACAAAAATAACGAGTTGCCATATGTAAGAGTTCAGGATAAAAATCACTATCTTTGCCGTTATGGTACAGTTATGGATAGCCCTTGGAACGGTAGAATGGTGTGTGATCGGATTCATAGCGGCCATGGCCGTTCTGGCGGTGGTGTTGAAGCCGTCGCCGAAGCATGAAGCGATGACAATGTTCTTCAGGGGCGACATGGAGGCTTCGGGCTTAGCCGGGAATGTAGAGGAACCCGAGCTTGAGGCTTACGTGGCCGACCGTGGACTCGTCATAATCCGCAGGGGATTTGACGGGCTGTTGAGGTCGGACGGTTCGTCGGTCGCGCTTGCCGTGACTGTGGCCGGGCAGGACATAACCATAAAAGAACGTGTCGCATCCGGTCATGGCGATGAATTCAGAGGCGAAGCCGTATTTGATGCTTCAGGGCTTAGGCTCCGAGGCAATTATCATGTACGGTATGTGTCGGATGATTTGAGCCGTTCGACGGCGTTCTCATTGTTGTTCAGCCCGGGAGTGCGTGTCAGACGCACGCTCAGGCAATAGGGGTGTGCTGCATAAAAAGTGATAGATTGTTAAATGCGTTGTTATAATCGGTCGGTTTGTTTAACTTTGTGGCTGTTATGAAGCATCAACTTAAATCGGTCTATGCCTGGATGAGGCGATACATCTCTGTGACATTCGTCATTGTGATGGCTTTTGTGTGCATAGTCCTTTTTTTTAATGAGAATTCCGTGCTCAAATCTATGGAGTACAATGAGCGGATTTCGGAACTAAAGAAAGAGATAAAGTCAAACCGCGATACGCTTGAATACTATAACAAGCTCAACCATGCGCTTGAGACCGACCCGGAAACCATGGAGCGCATAGTACGTGAGAATTACCACATGCAGCGTCCTAATGAGGATGTGTTTATCATAGAGTAAGACTACAATGGCATCCAAATCGCAGAACACAAGGGGTATGTCGCCCCGCACATGGTCCTGGATCGTGAATTCAGGACTTATATTAGTGGTTATAGGAATAATTTTGCCGATGTTTGGCATTCCTCAGTCCTCTTACCGGTGGATTTATGCCGCAGGGGCACTGATAAGTCTCGTGGGGCGTTTCGGCACTCAGTACACTGGTCCGGTGCTTCGTCTGCGTCGTCTGACCAGAATTGAAATGTGGGCCTCGGTGTTCTTCTGTGTGGCCGCTTTCTTCATGTTCTATCCCGGAGCCGGCGGCCGCGACTGGCTTGCTTTCACTATAGCCGGAGGTGCTATTCTGATTTATACATCTGTAATGATACCTCGCGAGGTCGCTAAAAATAGAAGGGGATAATAGAAAAAATAGGTTAAAACTCGTCGATTTTACTATATATAAGTCGTTCTGTGTCGATTTTAGACGAGATTTAAGTCGTTAATTCACGCTATTTTACTAATTTTGCCACCGCAATGGGATATAATTTAGTCATCGACCAAGGCAATTCGGCTGCTAAAGTCGCGGTTTTCAGCGACAAAGAGCTTGTCGACCACTGGCGTTATGAGACTTTGACCGAGTCCGATTTGCGCCGGGTAGCCCATAGTTTCGCGATTGATTCAGCAATCTATTGTTCGGTGGCTAACCATGGCGAGGATGTCATAGTGGTTCTCCGTTCGATGGTCGAAAAGGTCTACGAACTGACGTCGTTGCTCCCGTTGCCGGTAAAGGTGGCCTATACGACTCCGTCCACTCTCGGCCGCGACCGACTGGCTGCTGTGTCGGGGGCGAGGATGAAGTTTCCGTCGAGGGACATGCTCGTGGTAGATGCGGGAACGGCAGTGACTTATGATGTCCTGTATGCCGACGGGACTTTTGCCGGAGGCAACATAGCTCCCGGATTGTGGATGCGTGCCGAGGCTTTGCACCAGATGACCAAGCGCTTGCCTTTGGTCGACGTGGAATCGCATGGCGAAGTGGCTATGTGGGGCACTGACACCGAAGATGCCATCCGTTCGGGGGTAGTGCGCGGAGTGGCGGCCGAAGTTGGTTATTACCGTTCGTTGCTGTCGCCGGAGGCCGGAGTGGTGCTGACGGGAGGCGATGCCTCCAGAATAGCGCCGTTGCTCGACTTTCCGGTTACGGTTGACGAGACACTTGTACTAACAGGATTAAACAGTATACTATTATATAATGAACATCTATATAATGAACATCGCTAAAAACATCTTAGTGGCCGTGGCTCTTTTTATGGGAGCGGTGAGTGTGAATGCTCAGGAAGCCATGAGTCCATATTCAAAATATGGCTACGGCATACTAAACGATAATGCCACTTCGGCCCAAAGCGCAATGGGCGGTGTGGGTTACGCTATGCAGTCGGGACGTCAGATCAACGTAATGAACCCCGCAAGCTACGCATCGATTGATTCAATAACATTCCTGTTTGACATAGGTATGGATATGACCAAGCTATGGAGCCGTGAGACCGACAACAAGGGCGTCAGCCATTTCGGTTCTGGGTTCGGCGGCGGACTGGACTATGTCACCATGCAGTTCCCGATCAACAAGTATATAGGCGCGAGCTTCGGACTGCTTCCGTTTTCGAACGTAGGCTATTCGTTCGGCTCGAAAATCGACAACGGCTCTGAATCACGTCAGGGTACGGGCGGTCTTAACCAGCTTTATGCCGGTGTTGGTGTCCGTCCGCTGAAGGGCCTCTCGGTCGGTATGAATATCGGATACTTGTTCGGCACTACGTACAACGATACATATCTTTATACCTCGACCGGTTCGTCGACATTGTTTGAAACGGTGGTTGAGGTGCGCGACTATCATTTGCAGTTCGGTGTGCAGTATGCCTACAACATCAATCAGGACAGTAAGTTGACCGCCGGTCTGACATTCTCCCCCGGCAAGACTCTGCTCGGGCATGCCTGGGGCGTAAACTATGACATGAGCTCCGACAATCAGGCCGATACGGTGGGCTATACCTCGCTTAAGGGAAAGTATTCGCTTCCCGCGCTTTGGGGGTTCGGAGTCAACTATCAGTGGCGCGACCGCTGGATGGTGGAGGCTGACTTCACGTATCAGCCATGGAAGAAAGCCAAGTATACCAACATTGACGATGAGCTTCAGTCGCAGTCGTTTGACAACCGCTGGAAGGTGGCTGCCGGTATGCAGTATACCCCCAACACCCGTGGCTCATATCTTCAGTGCATCAACTATCGTGCCGGTGCTTTCTATGAGCATGGCTACCTCAATGTTCTCGGCAACAATGTGCGCGAGTACGGAGCATCGATAGGTTTCGGTCTGCCGGCTCCTAAGTCGAAGACTGTAATAAACATCGGATTTGAATGGCGTCACCGTCAGGCCGACCCTAATCCGCTGATCAAAGAGAACTATTTAAGCATAAAATTTGGCGTGAACTTCAACGAACGTTGGTTCTACCAAAGAAAGATAATGTAATCACGGTCATAGAATGGCCTCGATTGGAAATATCGTAAACGACATGAGGGTACTGCCGGCGCTTTTTGCGTTGGCGGTACTTATCGTTGTTGGGTGTTCCAATGACAAGACCGAAGTGGTTCACCGCAACACCGATATGGAGACGGCTCCGACGATGATGACACGCGACGTTGTGACCTTGATTTCCGATTCTGGCATCACGCGTTACCGCATAACCACTGACCTCTGGCTTGTCTATGACGAGGCGGCCGAACCTCATTGGCGTTTCCCCGAAGGACTGTTCATGGAGAAGTTCGACGACAAGTTTGCCACCGATGCCACCATATTGTGTGACTCGGCTACGTATTTTAAGAATAAACAGCTATGGCGACTTGACGGGAATGTCAATATCCTCAACACTTTAGGTGAAAAGTTCCTGACCCAGCAACTGTTCTGGGACCAACGTCAGAACAAGGTCTACTCCGACTCGTTCATTCATATCGAGCGTGCCGACAGAACCATAGAAGGTGTAGGGTTTGAGTCAAACGACCGTATGACGAGGTATAGTATAAAGAATCCTACCGGCATATTCCCCGCATCGCAGTTCCAGCGCCACGGAGTGCCGGCCGACAGCACTGAGACTGTCGCGGATAGCGATAGCGTAACGGCTATTTAAATTCTGGATATTAGGATGTCGGATTAATGTCAATAGTAATCAGCTTTAACATTCAATTATAAATAATGTCACTTAGTACCTGGCTTATAATAACAATCGTCTCATTGGTGTTCTCCGCCTTGTTTTCGGGCGTGGAGATAGCCTACATATCGTCCAACAGGGTCAAAGTGGAGATTGACGTGAAGCGTGGGGGTCTGATTGGAAAGATAATCAATCTGTATTATGCCCATCAGGAGCTGTTCATTTCGACTATTCTGGTAGGAAACAATATTGTCCTTGTCATATATGGTATGGGTGCCGCGGCATTGCTTGAGCCATGGCTTTATCAGATTTACCCTAACGAGGTGTTCGTACTTCTTATGCAGACCCTCATATCGACGGCGATAATACTCCTGACCGGTGAATTTTTCCCTAAGACCATATTCCGAATCAACCCTAATTCCTCGTTGCGCTACTTTGCCATGCCGATATTCTTCTTCTGGGTGGTTCTTTGGCCGGTATCTATGTTTACTTCGGGACTTTCCAAAGCTCTGATGTGGATATGTGGCATACGCAATGTCAATCATACTCTCGGTGTGCTGACCATGGGCGACCTGAACCAGTATATACAGACGTCTATCGACGAATCTGCCCATCAGGACAAGGTTGAAAACGAGGTAAAGATATTCCACAACGCTATAGACTTTTCGTCGACCCACCTGCGCGACTGCATGACACCGCGCAATGAGCTCGTGGCCGTTAACATTGACACTACCACTACCGACCAGCTTTCGAGACTGTTCACTTCGTCGGGACGCTCAAAAATCGTGGTATATAAGGAGGATATCGACAATGTGCTGGGCTATATCCATGTGAGCGAGCTGTTTCATCCCGACCGCGACTGGAAGGATGCTCTTAAACCGGTGGTTTTTGCTCCTGAGACGTTGCTGGCCAACAAGATGATGCGAAGATTGCTTGCCGAAAAGAGGTCGATGGCTGTTGTAGTCGACGAATTCGGCGGGACGGCAGGACTTGTTTCGCTTGAAGATTTGGTTGAGGAGATATTCGGCGATATTCAGGACGAGCATGACAAGAGTAAGCTGACCGCACGTGAAATTGAACCGGGACTATTCGAATTCTCCGGCCGATGCGAAATAAGCACTATTAACGACACTTTCAATCTTGACATACCCGAATCTGATGAGTATCAGACACTTGCCGGATACATTCTCAATAACCTCGGAGAGATTCCGGCACAAGGCACTACTGTAGAGCTTGGCGGCAAGGTTTACACCGTTGAGAAGAAGTCGGCCACGCGTCTTGAACTGATTAGAATAAAAATATTGGAGGAAAGCGGAGAGCAACAGACACATTAACGCATAGGCGTTGGTCGACGTGCTGTATGTAAAATGAAAGTGCACTTCTTCACAGAAGCACACTCCCTCATAACCAAAATTCAAGTATAT
>CAJTSJ010000058.1 GCA_910578785.1 uncultured Muribaculum sp.
GCACGAAGTATATAAATGAAATGGCAAAAATAAGCACTTCTAAAATAATCTGCATATGGGATTCTGACGTAATTGTCGATGTAGAACAATTAAAACAAGCACGAGACGCCATCATTGAGAATAATTATGATGTGGCCTTCCCTTACGATGGGAAATTTTACGAAGTGACAAATATAATCCGTGACATTTATATTGAGTCTTTGGATTTCTCAATTTTATATTCCAATATTGCAAAATTCACACTATTATATAATGGAATCCAAAACGGAGGTGGGATTTTGATTTCAATATCCGCTTTCAACGCGACCGGATGCGAAGATGAGGCATTTTATGGTTGGGGACCTGAAGACTGGAATAGAATTGAAAAATGGAATATTTTGGGATTAAAAATATTCCGTTCCCCCGGACCACTATTCCATCTATCACATCCAAGGAATATTAACAGTAAGTACAATTCCAAAATACAGCAACGTAGACTAAATCAATTACTCTACGATACGAGGGATTCGTCAGTTAATGACATTTTAAATCGAATAAATAATCCCGACTACAACAATGATAAGTATCAATTATGAAACAAGCCATCGTCCTATTCAATCTTGAAAAAGATAAGCCCTTAAGTATTTGGGAACAATTTACACAATTAGGGTTTGATTTATATGCTCTATCATTTGGGACGACGGTTAAAGAAGATTATATCCGTATTATCAAATGCGAACATGAAAAACTCAATTTCTGTCAACAAATATTTAATTTATTGGCACAATTATTGTCACAAGACAAGTATAGTAGGATTAGTTTCTTAAAATGGTCCGACTATCCAATAAAATCAATTGATTATATCAAGTCAAAACTGTCCAACCAATCAATTGAGTACATCAGTCCAAGTTCTCGCCTTTTCGACCGTATGTCAATTACATCATCTTGTGCTAAATATTTGACCGCTGTATTTAATAAATTAAGAAATAATTCAGTAGACCTATTGTCAGAGGATCTATCTGTTGTCTGTATTTATGACATTATTATAAAATCGCCATATAGGCACAAAATATCCACTGATTTTTTTCATTTTGAGCTAAATATGACAGATTCCTTAGACCTTCAATGGTTTTATACAGCAACTTCGCATTGTCTTTTCTCAAATATTGCAGAATCAAAATATAGCCATTCCATACTAAATTATATTTCTGAATTCATATTTTCAAAGCAAGAAGGATGTACAATTGCTGATAGCGGTTTTTGGCAACAAGCATCCCTTCAACATCACATATTTGACTACGAATTAGCAACTGCTATCTCAAATTTAGCCCAATATTTAGGAGTAAAAAACATCACAGATTTAGGATGTGGACCAGGATGGTATGTTGCATTTCTTGCAAATAGGGGATATAACACAAATGGTATCGATGGAAATCCATTTACGGAACAGATAGCCTCAACATTTTTTTCAGACAGAAATAGCCACTGTAGATCCGCCGATTTATCATGCCCCATAGAATTAAGTTCTAAAGCTGAAATAATCATAAGTTTAGAAGTAGGAGAACATATCCCCCACGACAAGGAATCTGTATTCTTAGAGAACCTGACATCAAATGCCCTACGCTTAATAATTTTAAGCTGGGGTGTCGAAGGACAAGAGGGAGTGGGACATGTCAACTGCCATTCAAACAGCTACATAATCGACAAGTTAAATCAAAAAGGATTCGGCATAAACATTCCATACACACGCTATCTACGCCAAAAGGCATCAATGCCATGGTTTAAGGACTCATTAATGGCCTTTGAAAGGCTCTAAGTGAGCCCTTAAGCGGTTGGCAAACCAGGCATCTTACGGGCGGTAGGGGGCACCGAGGACGAGCTTGTCGCCGGAGTCGTCGATGCGGAACAGGTGAGGCACGCGGATGTAGCGTCCGTTGACATCCTTATGGCTGTGGACCGACATAAGAAGCTGTCCGTCAAACGTGCGGAAGAGCATTCCGTGGCCGAAATCGCCGGGGGTAAAGGGTTTCTCCTCCTGAATCCAAGGGCCGTCGAGCGTGCCGCTCTCAGAGTAAGCCACACCCTGCGTATATATCTTGTCGTACCAGCTGGTCCATATCATGGCGAGCCGTCCGGTGGCGGTGCGGTGCAGATACGGGCCGTCGGTCACGCGGTTAGGCCGCTCCTTGCCGTCGACCACCTCATGGCTCCATGGCGATGCGCTTGCGCGGAACAGGATGCTCCCCTCTCCCACCGTGCCGCTCATGTCGGGCTTCAGCTCAATCTTCTCGATGGTTCCGTCCCAGTTCTGAAGCCACTCCCAGCAGTAGACCATGTAAGGCTTTCCGTCGGTGTCGACCCACAGAGTGCCGTCGAGCGTAAGCCTGTCGGCAGGCAGATATTCGGCATCCGATCCGGGAACCGGACGATACGGGCCTTCGGCCTTATCGCTTACAAGCACGTGGCAGGCACGGCGCTCAAGATTGTTGCCCCGGTATTCACCGAGCGATACCGACTGGTTGGTGAACGTGGCGAAATAGTAGTATTTCCCATTATATTTGTGAAGCTCAGCCGCCCATATCATCGGACGCTTACCCATCCACGACGCGGTGTCGGTCAGCGCCACATTATAAGGGCCTTCCCATAGCTTCAGGTCAGGACTCTTCCACAGCTGGCCTCCGGTGCCGGTCATATAATACATATTAGTGGCGTCGTCCGCCAGAATGCAGGGGTCACTTAATATAATCGAGTCAAGGGGTACATTGTGACGCGGCGAGGCCGACAATGATAAGGAAACCACCAAAAACAAAAGGGCAAATGCCGTACGGGATACTGTGTTCATAATGATAATTGGATTAAAAGCCCGGCAATAAGCCGACCATGGTAAGCATATTTTCTACAAATATACTTAAAAATCCGCTTATTTGAGTAATTTTGCAAAAAATCAACATACCAATCACTCGACAATAAATTAGCGATGAAGAAACTATTTGGCATATTTGCTCTCGTAGCCCTCATGCTCTGCGGCCCTGTAATTATTGCACGAAGCGGCGCAAACCGGCAGTCGGATTCGGAGAACTGCATGGGCAATACACAAGGCAAATCGCTGTATGTCATCGGCGACAGCTATGTAAAGAACCATCTTCGCCCAAGTTCGGAGGCATGGCACGCCAAAGCGGCCGCCAAGCTCGGCATGGACTACCACAACCTCGGAATCAACGGCAACTGCATAGCCTTTGACCGCACGGACGAAGGGTTCGGAGTCAGAATGACTGAACGCTACCGCGAGATTCCCGCCGATGCCGACTTCATTCTGATAATAGCCGGCCACAACGATGCCGGCATGGCCGACACCGACGAAAAGTTCCGTAACTTCACCGACAGCCTCGACTATCTGTGCGCACGGCTTAAGGAGGAGTATCCTAAAGCCCGTGTCGGATTCGTCACACCCTGGGCCGTCGACCGAGAAAACTTCAAGGGGGTAATCAACGAAATCAAAATCACCGCGGCCAAATACGGGTTCCCAGTGCTTGACATGGCCTACACCTCAGGCATAAAAGTCAACGACCCGGAATTCCGCGCCGTATATTTCCAGAACAAAGGCGTAAACGACACCGCACACCTCAACGACGAAGGCCACAATCTGCTTGTGGACTATGGAGCGGCTTTCATCCAAATGCTCGCGGCACAGCCCAAATAGTCATCAACGACATCCGAGACATATCCAAATAACATAAACTAACCAATCATTTGAGATTATGAAAAAATCAATTTTCTGCATGATGTTGTCATTAGGGGCAATATCAGCCATTTCGTCAACAAGTTGCCAGGAAGCCGAGAGCGCACCGATTGAACCCGGCAAGGTCTGGCTTGACACCGCCGGTGAACCGATAAACGCCCACGGCGGAGGAGTACTGTACCACAACGGCAAATATTATTGGTACGGCGAGTACAAAAAGGGCGCCACCGTGCTTCCGGAATGGGCCACATGGGAATGCTACCGCACGGACGTTACCGGCATAAGCTGTTACTCATCGCCCAATCTTACAGACTGGACATTCGAAGGCATAGTCCTGAAAGCCGTCCCCAACGATTCGACCCACGACCTGCATCCGAGCAAAGTGCTCGAACGGCCGAAAGTGGTCTACAACGATTCGACAAAAAAATTCGTCATGTGGGCACATGTAGAGAGCGCCGACTACAGCAAGGCGGCCGCAGGAGTTGCAGTGAGCGATTCTCCCACAGGACCGTTTGAATATCTCGGCAGTTTCCGTCCTAACGACGCCATGAGCCGCGACCAGACAGTGTTTGTCGACGACGACGGCAAGGCATACCAGTTCTGCTCGTCGGAAAATAACGCTACCCTCTACATCAACGAACTCACTCCCGACTATCTGAAACCGACCGGACGCTATACCCGCAACTTTATCGGCGAAAGCCGTGAAGCTCCGGCAGTGTTCAAGCACGACGGCAAATACTATATGCTTTCATCGGGATGCACCGGCTGGGATCCCAACCGGGCAGAACTCGCAGTGGCCGACTCAATCATGGGTCCATGGCGCACGATAGGCGACCCCTGTACAGGAGTTGACGCCGACAAGACCTTCTACGCCCAAAGCACTTTCGTGATTCCGGTCCAGGGCAAGGACAACTGCTATATAGCCATGTTTGACCGCTGGAACAAGACCGACCTCGAGAACTCCCTCTACGTATGGCTCCCCATTTCAATCGAAGAAGGTAAAATCACCATTCCATGGCACGACCAGTGGAAGGTAAGCGACCTGAAATAACAGACATCACGACAAAAAAAGAAATACTCTGCCGACAAAGACGGCAATAATTTAGAATAGTCAGGATGTGTCTGAAAACCAACAGACTCCAAAAGGGTCTGTATTAAAATTGGGGGCGTTTTACAGCGCCCCCAATTTTTTGTTCGGTTTAGTCAAATAGTATCTACATCAGCTGATTTTGCGCCGTTGTTTTTTACTAACCATATGCTTAATCCATATATAGTATCCGGTAATAGGCAATGAGGCTCCAAGCAATGCGCTCAACATCCAAAGTATACGCGTCGGCAAACCTCCCCATGTTCCGGTATGCACGGCATAAATCCAGCTCTTGACTTTATCCGCAGATTGCGAATCGTCAGTCTGCATGACAGACATAACTTTCCCGGTATTCACATCAAACGTATACCGTTCATTATTCACTCCCGCAACTCCACGTTTCACAAAATCCCATACGCTCATAACTACCCGTTATCCGGCCTGAATATTGGTCGATAAACAACGAGGCTCTTTGGGGCTTTGACAAATTCACCTGATAGGAGCGGTCTTTGTCTGCGAACATCGTAATCCCTGTGACTGAAACCGAATCAGGCAACGAGGCCTCGACCGTACGCAATAGTTTATCTACAGGTAACGGAGTTTCCTCTGCTTGTTTAACGAAATATACTTCTCTATTAAAGATTCTCGTCAGCTCCGGCTCAAACACAAGCATAGCACCCGAAAAGCATATCAGCGTGATTATAATACCGAATGGCACTGAGAGCCAAAGATGAATTTTCCTGAAAAACTTCATGCAACACCCTATTTTGAAACTGCCATATAGCCGAATCCTGTAATTTCAGTAGCTTCTACGGTTATACCTTTCGTTGCCTGAGCGGTAGCGGGGTCAATCCGAAATATTGCAGGATAGCCATCGGTTACATTTACTGAAATATAGACATTCCCGGCAAAGGAAAGGGCTGTTTTCCCGAACGATGACAGATTCGAAGGAAGGCCTTTTACAAACGTCAGTTTCTTGGATGCGGCGTCAAAAATGGCGAGTTCTGTAGCAGAAAAACCAGATTCGGTGAGCGGACGGTCATACATCAGCAGCAGGAAATAGTTTCCACCGGCATGCCAGCAACGCATAAACGATTTTCCTCCGGATAGTTCTTCGAGGTTACAATAGTAATCATCAAACTGCGAAGCACCGGCAGGGATACGGACAACACCGGCCGGAAGAGTTGTCTGCTGACGTGTATCGGTCATTGTCTTTGCATACGATGGTGAGAATACATAGATATCGCCATTGTCAGCGCTCCAGATGGTCTGGTAGTATTGCGATTTGAAGCGTCCGCATGGATAGCTTATTTTATCGGATTTCACAAGAGTAGGATTTGTCATGCTCTCATTGTCGAATATTGCAACCCAACCTTCATCTGGATACTGTGTCCACTGAAGTTCACCTTTCTTGTAGCTACTCGAATTGGAACCACCGTCGGCAGTCTTGACAAGGTCTTCATAACCCTTACGAATCCACTTGCCGCCATCTGCCGCCGCACCATACTGGCTGAGGCCCATCGGGATTGCTCCGGAGAATATGCGGTTGCCACTTTGCTCTACCCCTGCAAGGGTCACATACTCACCGTTTCCGAGATAATTTTCCATAGAATATGCTCCCGTTGATGTATCGTTGCTCCTTGCAGTCTCGGCATTTACATCGAGATATGTCAGAAGCAATGTCTTTGGCAGATAGCCATTGACATCGGCATGCTCAGCCTGGCCGTTTCCGGTCGACATCGTCAAAATATAATCGTCGTATATTCCGTATGAGGTAAAACGGCTTATCTTGTACTCCATGTCACGAGGCGATACAGCTCCGTCAACCGACAACACATAGCTCCTGGTGGTTCCGGCATTGCCCTGATTATAAGTAAGGGCATAAAGATAGTCATTGCCATGGAACACCCACTGCGAAGCTCCATCATTAATCAATCCGTTTCCGACAGCCGACAGCGTTCCCTCATCAAGCGATTCTGACGTCAGAAGCACGTAGGATGTGGCGTTACTGCCCTGGACAGTAGTGGCGATGACAAATTTACCACCATTAATGTTTTCATTCCCGCCTGTCATGTCGGGGTCGTTATTGTCGGAGCAGGAAGTCAAAACCAGTGCCGACATTGCAAGCGCAGAAGATGCGCGAAGAAAAACTTTTTGTTTCATTGTATTTAAGTGATTTTAATCAGTTTCCGAAATATATTCTTACTTTACCGTAGAATGCGCGCCCAGCTTTTTGCAGACTGAAATTATCATACAGACGGGCATTTGTAAAATTGCGGCACTCAAACGAAAGATTATATCTGCCATTCT
>CAJTSJ010000059.1 GCA_910578785.1 uncultured Muribaculum sp.
GGAACAATTCATCAAACACTTTCGCTAATTTTGCACTTGCTTGTTGACTCTACAGCGGATATTTTTATTGGCTAAAATTTTGCTGTTCAACTATTTTTTTGTATAATTGCGTAAACAGCACAAATTATAATGATTTCTTATCTCGATTTCGTTCTTGACCGTCATCCGTTATTCGGGCAATTCCTAGGCATTGTTCTTTTTTTGATCTGTGTGACGGTTGCCTGGTTTTTGAGCTCTTCTCCATACAAAGTTGAAGAGTGGAACCGACGTTTCCGCGAAAGGTTTGGAGATAAACCTAAGACTGGGGACTCCGGAGATATTGAGATAAACATCTCCGTAACAATTGAAAAACAGGAAGAAGATGACGGCATCAGGCATTGACATCCAAGCACCATCCGCATTACTTCAGCCTACAGTCAAACAATTCCGCCCGTTCCTTATCGGTCGATGATTCCTTTTCCCGCTTTGTCTTTTAGTCCTATGGCAATGGCAAAAGTCGCTTCGGGGTGAGCCTTTTTCTTTACGTGCGGTTGTATAATTATCGAGGCAAGAATCCTCGTGCGCTCCCAATCCGGACTATGCATGGAGCATTGAGAATCTTGAGACACTCGGTGAACGTTCAGTTGCCGGAATGGATTAGGAGCGTGGCTTATATGTCGTATCGCTTGCCGTATTCAACAATCCGCAACGCGATTATGTAAACGATGTCATCATCACCATACCGCATTCGCAAAGTAACAACTCCACCCATCCGTTACATGCTCTTCCCATCCGTTAAACAGTCTGTGTAACGGATGGGGCTGTTTAGATATGAATGATATATTATATTATGAAGTAGCGGGATGAGGGGTGGGCGATGATGAGGCCGGTGGTGGATGCCGACGGGTGCATGGCTCCGTTTTCTGTGAGGGTTATTCCCTGCGAGGAGTAGTCAAGAATCCTGTCGGCGGTGAACACGAGCTTTTGGTCCGGGAGCGAAGGGTAGCCGATGGCCGGACGTATGCCTTCGTAATCCAAATCTTTCAGGCATTCGGCCGGTGTTTCATTACTGTAGCCCCAAATCGTGGTACGTGCCAGCAAGTGTAGATATTCTGTGGCGGCTTCTGCGAGTCGGTGGGCTAGTGTCTGATATAAGAGTGATCGGTATTCGTCTCCGTCACGGCGCATAGCCTGCGCCATATCTTCCAGTTCTGTTCCTGTGGTGACGGCAAATAGTCCTATCCAGTCTGAAGGTTTGCCATTGTCGTTTGCCGGAGCTATGAAGTCGGATAGTGCCAGGCACTCTTGCCGTTCGTCTTTGTCGACGGCGCGTTGCCGGGGAGTGGCCAGCTCTATTTGATTCTCTCCAAATGATATGATTATTGAATCTGATGCCGAACTGAGGGCCGGGAGAATTGCCAGGCGGGCTTTGATTCCGTTTTTCAGCAGGCCTGATGACAAGAAGTCAATGGTCCGTTCTGCATCTTTATAGAGTTGCATGGCTTGTGCCGCTTTGTTTATGCTGTCTGTGGGAATTGAAGCAAGCCATTGAGCACGGCAGTGGTCGCATCCTTTTATATCAGCTACTGATGCCAACGATGCGTCAAGTTTCCATGCCGACATGAATGCGCGCCAATTGATGAACTTGCGTACTTCGTTGATAGGAAGCATCATGTCCATGACTCCGTTTTGCTTTGGTGCTATTGGCGCATAATCTAATTTCGGACGTCGGGCACGTGCCTCCTCCAACGTAAGCTTCTGCCGTTTGTTTTCATTTGCAAGACGCAGCTCAGCCTGTCGTTCATGATTCATTTTGATGACTTTCGCCCGGGTGGCAGGATCTGACAGTTTCTGAATGATCGGAGGCAGAGCGGCCGCGTCGTGGGTATGTATTACCGGCCCGCTGTAGCAAGGCGCTATCTTTACAGCCGTGTGCATAGGCGATGTTGTGGCTCCGCCGACGAGCAACGGAATGTTGAGCCCCCGCATTTCCATGATTCTCGCTACTTCGCACATCTCTTCGAGCGACGGTGTTATCAGGCCGCTTAACCCGATAAAGTCCGCACCGGTTTCGACAGCCTTATTGACAATCTCTTCGCCGGGCACCATCACGCCCATGTCTATGACATCCACGCCGTTGCAGTTAAGAATCACGCCGACAATATTTTTCCCGATGTCGTGCACATCGCCCTTGACGGTGGCAATGACCATACGGCACGATGATGCCGAACTTTTGCTCTTCTCTTTTTCAATCAGCGGAGTGAGCCAGTCGACAGCCAGTTTCATGGTTCGTGCGCTTTTTACCACCTGGGGCAGGAACATTTTTCCCTCGCCGAAAAGTTGACCTACGCGGTTCATGCCCGCCATCAGCGGACCGTCGATGATGTCTATAGCCGTGCTCCCCGAATCCACCGCAGCTTTCAGCAATTCTGCGAGTCCGTCGGTTGCGCCTTTTATAAGCATCTGTTCGAGCTTCATTTCCGGCGACATGCCTTTATCCTCACACTTGGCTTCAGGTGCGGTCGACGAACCGTCGTGGGTAGTTTTGATTTTCTCCGCCATATCGACCAATCGTTCGGTAGCGTCCGTCCTGCGGCACAGCAACACGTCGTCGATGGCTTCGCGCAGTTCAGTATCTATGTCGTCCACGTTCATGAGGTTAGAGGCATTCACTATAGCCATGTCCATGCCGACAGCTATTGCGTGATATAGAAATACGGCATGCATGGCTTCGCGCAGGTAGTTGTTGCCACGGAATGCAAAAGAAAGATTGCTGACTCCTCCGCTCACTTTCGCTCCCGGAAGATTGGCTTTTATCCATTCCACCGCGCGGATGAAGTCGAGCGCATACCGGTCGTGGGCTTCTATACCGGTAGCCACGGTCAGGATGTTAGGGTCAAACACTATGTCGTGGCCTTTGAATCCGACTTTTTCGGTCAGAATTCGGTAGGCTCGTTCACATACTTCGATTTTTCGTTCAAAAGTATCGGCCTGTCCGTTTTCGTCAAAAGCCATCACGATTAATGATGCCCCATATTCTTTGACGAGCGACGCACGCTCTATGAACGATGCTTCGCCCTCTTTCAGACTTAATGAATTGACGACAGGGTGGCCCTGTACGCATTTCAGTGATGCCTCGATGACATCCCAACGCGACGAGTCGATCATGACCGGCACGCGGGCAACTTCCGGTTCGGAACCGATCCGGCAAAGGAATGACGGCAACTCGACTGATGCATCAAGCATCGAGTCGTCCATATTTACGTCTATCACCTGTGCTCCGGCTTCAACCTGCGACCCGGCCACGCCTATGGCTTCGTCGATGGAGCCCTCCTTTATCAGTCGGAGGAATTTCCGGCTTCCGGCTACGTTGCACCGCTCTCCTACGTTCAGGAAGTTGCGTTCGGGCGACACTGTAAGAGGTTCCAGTCCCGACAGGGTCATTTCGTCCTTGTCGGCAGGGACGGGGCGCGGACAGTGCTTTTCGGTTACTTTTGCTATTTCCGCAATATGTGCCGGTGTCGAACCGCAACATCCGCCAACTATGTTCAGAAGTCCGCGCGACAGCATTGCGTCAATCTTGCCGGCCATTGATCCAGGAGTTTCGTCGTATTCGCCCATGGCGTTTGGCAGGCCTGCGTTAGGGTAGGCTATGACCGCATACGGCGACTCTTTGAGTGCCATCAGGTGGGTCATCATGCCTTCGGCTCCGAATCCGCAGTTAAGACCGATGGCCAGCGGTTCGGCATGCGCCACCGAGGCTACGAATGCCTCGAGAGTCTGACCCGAAAGCGTTCGTCCCGATTCGGTCAGAGTGGTCGATATGACAAGAGGGATGCGTATGCCGCAGTCAATCATGGCATGCCTGGCCGCGAATATGGCTGCTTTGGTGTTGAGAGTGTCGAAAGCGGTCTCAATGAGGAGTAAGTCGACACCTCCTTTTATTAGGGCCGAAGCCTGTTCGGTGTATGTGCCGACCAGGGTGTCCCAGTTAAATTCCTGCTCCTGTCCGCCCGACAGACCTTCTGACATCGACAGTGACTTTCCTGTAGGACCCATGCTCCCGGCCACCCAGCGCTGAAGTCCAGGATGTTCCGCCATCCAGTTGTCGGCCACTTCGCGGGCCAGCCTTGCCACAGTCTCGTTCAGCCTGCCGACATACTGTTCAAGCCCATAGTCGGCCATCGACACGGCGTTTGAATTGAATGAGTCGGTCTCGATAATGTCAGCGCCGGCTTCGAGATATCGCCGATGGATGTCTTTTATTATGTCGGGACGTGTCAAAGCGAGGATGTCGTTGCATCCTTTCAGGGGAACAGCCCAATCGGAAAATTCATTGCCCCTGAAGTCGATTTCGTCAAGCCCGTAGCTTTGAATCATTGTACCCATGGCACCGTCAAGCACCAGAATGCGGTCCTTGACGGCTTCTATGAGTTTCATGGATGATTCTTTGTATTGTAGATTATTAAAACTATTCATGTCAAGGTATGTTTTCAGTATGCAAATTTAAGAAAAAAGCCTGCAATTAACGCTTTTTCGAGAAGAATTCGCGCATGAGCGTGGCGCATTCCTCGCCGAGCACGCCTGTAGCCACGATGGCTTTCGGATGAAAGGGCGACTTTGCGGTGATGACCGAATATCCGCGCTTCTGGTCAAACGCACCGTATACCACACGCTTTATCTGGCTCCATCCTATGGCTCCGGCGCACATCAGACATGGCTCTACTGTCACGTAAAGAGTGCAATCCTGGAGATACTTGCCTCCGAGGGTATTTGCGGCGGCGGTAAGCGCTTGCATTTCGGCGTGTGCTGTGACGTCGTTGAGAGTTTCCGTCAGATTGTGTCCGCGTCCGATTACCCGGTTACCGCACACCACTACAGCCCCGATCGGCACCTCGTCGGCATCGTATGCCATGCGCGCCTCATTCAATGCCATGCGCATAAAGTGTATGTCAAGCTCGTCCTGATTCATGAGATTAAGAACTCGTTATCATTAGTGTCCACTAAAAAATCATAAGAGTACTTTGAAATTATTGAAATTC
>CAJTSJ010000060.1 GCA_910578785.1 uncultured Muribaculum sp.
GGAACTGCACATATCCGCACCTCTTGGCGTAGTTGAGAAGCACCATGAGGAACACGAGGTAGTTCCTGACGGTGGTCAGTTTGAGGCCACGGTCGCGGAGATACTTGTCGAGGCCGAGGATGGTGCCGTGATTGACGTGTTCGGCAAGCAGCTTCTCTCCGAGATGCTTGCTTATGATTCTCCAGATGTTGCGATACCCGCTTGCCGTTCCGGGTTTGATGTGGGCTTTCTCCATATACTCCTCGTAGATGCTTTTGAGGGTACGATGCTTGTAGTTCCCGGCGTTCTTGAGTTGGAACACCAGTTCGGGGCAAGTCAGGCCGTCGATGTAGTCGAGTTCATCAAGAGCCGACTGATAGCGTTGGAGGAGGCCCCTGATTTTTACGTTGAGCATGGTGGCGTCGGGTCGTTTGACCACGGCACCTTTTTTGAACTCCTTGGAAGAGTTCAGGATGATGTCTGTTACGATGTAGCGAGTCTCGCCGTTGTGAGCGACAGAGATTCTTACTTTGTTTCTGCCGCCCTTAACCTCTTTGGACTGGAGCACTACTGCGTTCAAAAGAGCCATAATTTCGGACAATTTTCAGGAAATAAAATTAGCGAAACGGGTTGCTTTTGAGTTGTCGGAAACGCTCAAAACTCGCCGTCTCTGAATGATATTACTAATTATTCCTCCTGAAATTCAATCCATTCAGCAATTTAGGTTCTTTTTTACCGCAGAGTTACTTAAAAACCGCGTAACCGCCAAGCAAAACACCGAGGCATTAGCACCTGAGGGGAATCTACGACACGATTAAAAGCGGAAACCGACAAGGAATGTCACGGACTCGGTGGAATTCAAGAATGTGTAGCTGCGTCCCATATAGATGTGTCCGTCAAAGCGTCCGGTAAGCGATGCAAACAGTGCGCGGTGATTGTAGACCACCGAAGCCATCATCTTGATGTTGGCCGAAAACATGTCTTTGCGTCCATCGGCCGAATCGCCGTAAAGATGCTTATATCCAAGAGCGGGCATGGCCGTTATATTCAGGAGCCAGCGCTTCGGTCTCGGCACCCAGTTATAGGCATATCCGGCAAGCAGATTGTAGTCGGTATAGTGGAACTTGTAGCGCACCATGTTGTCGGGCAAAAACTTAATCATGTCCAGCGGAAGCTTGGTAAAGTCGATGTCGATGTCCTGTGTGTTGAAATTAAATCCGCATATCCATGTGCCGGCACTTTTCAGCTGGTACTTGGAGTAGCAGTAGGCCGCCGCGTGGCTATATTTGTCATGGTTGAAAAAGTAGTACAGCGAACCGGTCTTGACATCGTGGTTGACGGCATTGAAGTCATATTTTATGCGCTTACCGTCGTTATAGTCGCCAAAATGCGTGATTGTCACACCGCCGTTGGTCGATGCGTGGACATAGCTTCCGGAAAACAATGCGCATGTAAAATTAAACTCGAAGTTAGCCCTGTTGGCTACCGGATGATGAAAAAGGTCATTGGCATTGAATGTATATCCTACACTAAGAGCCATGAAATTCAGCGACACTCCCAGGTCGCTGTAATAGGCCGACGACATCCGCACATTCACATCGTCAGGAAGATACATCGCGTAGCTGTCAGCCCAGGTGTAACTTTTTCCGTAAAATTTCCAGTTTTTGCCGGAGCCCACCACATATTCAGGATTGTAGGAATTGAATGTCTTGTCGCCCCAGTTGTACACTTTAAGGCAAAAACGCGCGAATTTAGGATAATTGATACCGGGGTCATTTATGCGGAATCCATTCGATATCAACTGCTTGACCCAGTTCTTCGAGCGCCATTCAGGTGTGGCGTAGGCGGGCCAGTCTATCGTATCGGAAGCACAATCGGAGGCAGGCAATGAGTCAGACCCGCACACATCGGCAGCCATTGACGGCAAAACCGACATCAGCAAGATCACACACATGCATATCTGTGACAAAAATCTGCGCATCGACATATTAAACAACGGATAACGCCTAACCCGCGGCAAAGATCTAATCTAAAGCACAAAGTTAAGAAAAAATAAAACAAAACAAACACCGCGCCGATAAAATCATGCTTTACCGGCGCGGACACTATGTCGATGGTCAGAACATCGGAGTAAACGGAGCATGCTTTACAAGCTTGTCCGTAACATCACCCATAAACGTCTGGCTCTTTGATGTGTCAAGCTTCAAGACGGGAGCACCCGGCCGCAAATCGCACTTATTAAGGTCAATATAAAATATACCGGGGTTTGTCACGATGTCAAAATAGTATCTGCGGTCACGGAGATTGGCAAACGAGCGCCATTGGGTAGACGACACATTGGGTTCGCCTTCAATCACATACGTATACGGCACCGAGACATTGAACAGGATAGAACGGATTATCGACAGGCCCAGGTCGGCATTGTCGGTCTTCTCGACATGCTTGTCAAAGAAGTATCCCCTGACAAATCGGTCAGGACTGCTGACTGTACCGGGCAACATGTGGACGCCGCCAATCTTCTCCCAATACTGGTTAATGGCAGTCATAGAAGGATATTGCGGGTCGTTGGTCATGGCCGGCATGTCCTGGCCCTCATATACCTTTACCTCTCCATGGTCAAACTCCAGTATCGCCGAACGGCCCTCGGCATCGGTTATACCCCAATGGAGGGTAGACACCGTACCTCCGTCAAACGTGGCTCCTGAAATATTGAAATTATGCTCCTTAAGCACGCTGACCACCTCAGGGGTAGTAGCATTCATGTCAAGCAACCATGCCACAAACACGGCAAGCGACATATGAGGGCTGTTGTTGGTCAATTCGTTATCATAAACCGCATCTTTGCAGAACAGTCCATTGACCACAAGTCCCTTTTCATTCATGCCCTCGGTGACTCCGCCGTCATACCCTACGGCATAGACTGCGCCGTATTTAGAAGTCCACTCTACAGAATTAGCCTGGACATTGCCCTTCTTCTTCATACCTCGCGGATATACATATAGATTTGTTGGAATCGGTGTACGCCAGTCAAGAGAACGCCCCACTATACGCAACACCTCGCTGTTAGGCGTACCGGTAGAGTCAGCACCGACATAAAGTATTCGCGAACAAGCCTCAGCCTTTGAGGCGCCGCCAAGCGACATCAATCCTATCAGGAACAAAAGAGAGAATATACGTTTCATGATTAATCCTAATTTTATATAGTTGATAACTCAGTAATATTCTATTTAAAAACGTTCTGAACGATAAATTAGTTCGGCTAAAAGTGGTCAAAACATTCCACGGCAAAGCTCCTGACACCATGCTTCAAAACCTTTTTAAAGCATTTTTTGAATTCTTTCCGACAAATAAAAGCCAAAATATTTGCGTGATTGACGCAAAAGCATTACTTTTGCACTGCAAATCGCGATTCCGCCTTAGGAAAGCGTTTCCAAACATGGGGTATTAGCTCATCTGGCTAGAGCGCGACACTGGCAGTGTCGAGGTGAGCG
>CAJTSJ010000061.1 GCA_910578785.1 uncultured Muribaculum sp.
CTCTTTATATAACAGGATAACGTTTAACCTGTCTAACTTTTTGGGGTCACTTCAAAGCGAGCGCGTCTCCTTTTTTTAACATTGCAGGCAGGTTATGTTTATTTGTGGCGCATACCGCGCATCATCTTCATCGGATTGGCCTTCATCGTTGTGGCCATCTTCATCATCTTGCGGGTCTGCTCGAACTGCTTCAAGAGCCTGTTGACCTCCTGTATGGATGTGCCCGAACCTTTGGCTATGCGCTGACGGCGACTGCCGTTGATGATGTCGGGGTTGGCGCGCTCCTTTTCGGTCATCGAGCGTATTATGGCCTCGATGCCCTTGAAGGCATTGTCGTCGATGTCAAGGTCCTTGATGGCCTTGCCGACGCCGGGAATCATCGAGGCAAGGTCCTTAAGGTTGCCCATCTTCTTTATCTGCTGAATCTGGTTCAGGAAGTCGTTGAAGTTGAACTGGTTCTTGGCAATCTTGCGCTGTAGCTCGCGGGCTTCCTTTTCGTCAAACTGTTGCTGGGCCTTTTCAACGAGCGACACTATGTCGCCCATGCCCAGGATTCGGTCGGCCATACGCGAGGGATGGAACACATCGAGCGCATCGAGCTTCTCGCCCGTACCGACGAACTTTATAGGCTTGGTGACAACGGTTCTGATAGACAATGCGGCACCGCCACGGGTGTCACCGTCGAGCTTGGTCAGAACCACTCCGTCGAAGTCAAGTCTGTCGTTGAATTCTTTGGCAGTGTTGACAGCATCCTGACCTGTCATCGAGTCGACCACGAACAGAATCTCGTTAGGCCGGATGGCCTTCTTGATGGCGGCGATTTCGTCCATCATCGCCTCATCGACGGCAAGACGTCCGGCGGTGTCGACAATCACCAGGTCGTAGTGGTTGGCCTTGGCATGTTTAATCGCGTTCTCAGCTATCTGCACCGGATTCTTGTTGCCCTCTTCGGTATATACGGGAACGTCAATCTGGCTTCCAAGCACCTTGAGCTGCTCGATAGCGGCGGGACGGTAAACGTCGGCGGCGACGAGCAACGGACGCTTTGCCTTCTCGCTCTTCAGCTTCCTGGCAAGCTTGCCCGACATGGTGGTCTTACCGGAACCCTGCAGACCGGACATCAGTATGACCGTAGGATTGCCCGACAAGTTAAGAGACACGGCCTCGCCTCCCATGAGAGCGGTAAGCTCGTCATGGACTATCTTCACCATCAACTCACTCGGCTTGATGGCGTTGATTACGTTCTGGCCTAATGCCTTTGCCTTGACTGTATCGGTAAACTGCTTGGCCACCTTAAAGTTGACGTCGGCATCAAGCAACGCACGGCGCACGTCCTTAAGGGTTTCAGCTACGTTTATTTCGGTGATGCGTCCTTGGCCTTTCAGGAGCTTAAAGCTACGCTCAAGTCTTTCGCTAAGATTTTCAAACACGATTATTGGTAATTTTTTTGTTTTGTTGTTAATTCAATCATTGAGGAGGCTTCCGCCGACGGTCAGTCGACAAGTCTGTTGGTAGCCGTATCGGGAAATATCACAGCCGGCTTAAAGGTCTTGGCCTCGTCGTAGGGCATCAGGGCGTAACACATGATAATCACGACGTCGCCGACCAGCACCTTACGCGCGGCCGCGCCGTTAAGGCATATCATACCGCTCCCTCTCTCTCCGGGTATGGTATATGTGTCGAAGCGCTCGCCGTTGTTGTTGTCGACGATGAACACTCGCTCGCCGGGAAGAATATTGGCGGCATCCATCAAGTCCTGGTCGATAGTGATACTGCCGATATAATCGATATTGCTTTCTGTGACAGTTACACGGTGAATCTTCGACTTCACCACTTGTACTTGCATCATGGATAATGTTAACTCTATAGTGGATACTTTATGTTGTCTATCAGCCGGACATCACCAAGATATACGGTGACACATCCCACGGCTTCTTTTCCGGCCTGCGACCATTCACCGATGGGCTGCATGTCGGCGGGATTAACGATTTCGTAATATTCCACCTCCATCTCCGGATAGGCGTTGATGCTGTCAATCACACGCGCCTTCACATCGGCCACCGAGATGGCCGGCGCCAGACCGACGCTTTCGGCAAGGATCCGGTGAATGTTCGGTGCCACCTCTCTCTGACGGGCGGAAAGCCTTACGTTGCGTGAACTCAGGGCAAGACCGTCGGCTTCGCGCTTGATGGGACAAGGCACAATCTCAAGCTCCATGCCTTCAAGCTCGACCATACGGCGTATGACGGAAATCTGCTGGAAATCCTTCTCTCCGAAGTATGCCCGGTCGGGATTGACCATACGGAACAGACGGCTAACCACCTGGGCCACACCGTTGAAATGTCCGGGACGCATGGCTCCTTCCATCACCTCGCCCACAGGTCCGAGGTCAAACACTCTTGTGTCAGGTTCGGGATAGACCTCCTCCACGCTCGGAATAAAGGCTATGTCGACACCTGCGCCTTCGAGTTTTTCGCAATCAGCCTCTTCGGTTCGCGGATATGTGCGGAGGTCGTCAGGGTTGTTGAATTGGGTCGGATTGACAAATACGCTGACCACCACCACATCGTTTTCTTGACGGGCTCTCTCTATAAGGGAGATATGTCCGGCGTGAAGAGCACCCATCGTGGGCACCAGGCCCACAGTCAGGCCTTTCTTCTTCGCCTCCTCGGTCGCCTCACGCAACCGGTTGACTGTTCTGATTATTTCCATTATCTTTTAGCCTGTTTAGCTTATGTTAATAGACCAATAAGAGGATGCCACGGAACGTCATCTCCACGGCACTGCCACTTTAGCTTAACAGGGTGCAAAATTAAGCATTAAATCCATAACAACCAAATTTCACGACCATATCAGCCGTCTGTAGAGTCAACAAGCAAGTGCAAAATTAGCGAAAGTGTTTAATGAATTGTTCCA
>CAJTSJ010000062.1 GCA_910578785.1 uncultured Muribaculum sp.
GACATGTGACGAAGGAGTGTACTTTATGTACATGACTGAGGAACAGGGCGAAAATCTGCTCAACGAATGACCGCCCTGACAGTAACATTTATTATTAAACAAGCTCTAAGTTGCCGGAACCGCCAACGTAAGGCATGCCCCTTCGTAGAGCGTGGTGCAGACCTCGTAGCAGGCTCTCTTTTTGCCCGAAACGACGACCTCGCCCCTCCCTGCGCAATCGGCCTTTGACGGCAACACGACTTCATTGGCGAAATCGACCCCTGCCACTCCTGCGGCTTTGTAAAGCGCCTCTTTAATGGTCCAGGCCCGCAACAAGTCGCCGTCGGAGGTCCACTCCGACATCTCGTCATCGGACAAGAACTTGCGCACCACCCGACGAAGAGTGGCGCGGGGAAGCTCTATGTCGACGCCTATCCTTTCGCGTCCACCCACCGCAAGAGCGGCCAATCCGGCACAGTGGCTTACCGATATCTCACGGTTAAGCCCCTCGACAACCGGCGAGCCGTCGGCTCTGTGCGACAAGACCGCATCCGGGCCAAACACCTCAGCCACAAGCCGTCCGACAGCACATTTCTGTCCGGCAATCTGGCCGGACTCCGATTCTTCGGGCAGAAAATGCGTGACGTACACGTCGACACCGTACAGGCTCAGCAGTTTTTCTATCATAATCTTCGAAGTGTGCGTCCGAGATGGACCAAATCATCATAAACGGCATCGACTACGGGAAGCGTCTCTTCCACGGACGACGGAGTGCCGTTCAGCTCCAACGCCCCTGAAAGAAAGAATGTAGCGCCGTCGGTGGCCATAAGGTGCAACGGTGTGACAGTCAGTCCACGGCCACGGCCGATGCGCACATCGGCAAATCCGTTGCCGACCTCCGTCACCGACACACGCATGCCTTCAGTGTCGCGGGCAAACCGCTCTTCGCGGTTACGCGCCATGCGACCGAGAGCTTCGCCGGAGGCTTCGCCCAGGGTCAGATGAAGCACTGCATTGTAACGGGGATAACGGACGTCAATCCAGACGATGCCGCCGCTGTCGCGCGGGACTGAAACCTCGGCCGAAGCATTTACCTCGACATTGACACGAACAGACTGAGGCACACCGACATAAACCGAATCGTATGCCTCGACGCGCGGATATGCCACCCGGCGCGGAACAGGCCTGTCGGCTCCTCCGGAACCGCACCCTGCAAGAAGCAACGCAAGCGCAAAGGCGGAGAGCAGACACAAAGCTACGCGCATAGACGGAAATAGCTCTATTTGGATTCAGCCTCTTCGGGCATGACCTTGACGCGCACACTCGCTATGCGGTGGCGCTCGATGGAAAGAACAAGGAAACGGAACCGTCCGTAGACTATCGACTCCTTCGCCTTGGGGAAGTCGCCCTGAATGGCCAGCAGCATACCGGCGAGAGTGTCGCAATCCTCCGTTATATCGGAATACTCCTCTTCGTCGACATCGGTGATGCGGAAGAAGTCAGTAAGAAGTGTTTTACCGTCAAACACATACGTGTCGTCGGGCAGGCGCTTGTATGTAGATTCCTCCTCGTCATACTCGTCATTGATGTCGCCGACAATCTCTTCAAGCACGTCCTCCAGAGTGACAAGGCCCTGAGTGCCGCCGTACTCGTCGACCACGATGGCCATGTGTATGCGGCGACGACGGAAATCCTCAAGCAGGTCGTCGATCATGCGCGATTCAGGCACAAAGTAAGGGTCGCGCACAAGCGACTGCCACTGGAAATCGGAGGTGTCCTTGCCGATATACGGCAACAAATCGCGGCTGTAAAGTACGCCCTTTATATTGTCATCGGTGCCGTCATAGACCGGCAGACGCGAGAATCCGCTGTTGACAACGACATCCATCACCTGCGGGAAGGTCGACTTAATGTCGATATCGGTCATGTCAATACGCGGTGTCATAATCTCTGACGCAGTGGTGTCGCCGAATTCAAGTATGCCTTCCAGCATCTCCTTGTCGTCCTGAGCCTTAACCTCCGTAATCTCAAGCGCCTGCGTCAGGTCATCGACCGATATGTTGTCGGATTTTTTCGTCACCACGCGGTTGACTATCGACGTGCTCCTTACGAGCATGGAAGAGATGGGATAGAAAAGCTTCACCGCCGAGCCGATTCCTCCCGACGCCATCTTGGCCCACTGCACGTTGTAAGTGTTGGCATATAGCTTCGGAAGAATTTCCCCGAACAGAAGAATCAGGAACGTCAGGACTACCGACTGAACTATGAAACTCAGGACTTCGCTGTGGAACTCAAAAATCTTTTTGAAAGCAAAGTTACAGAGTATTACGATGGTCACATTGACCAAATTATTGGCAATCAGAATCGTAGCGAGCAAGCGCTCAGGCATGGCAAGCAAACGCTCAATGGCCGAGCCTTTAGGCGAATCGGCAATCTCCATGCGCTGTTCGGGAGTCAGCGAGAAATATGAGATTTCGCTTCCCGACACAAATCCAGAAATAATCAGTGCAAAACCGGCGCAAATAAGCGCAATGATACTCCCTATGGAGGGCGTAATGACAGTTACGAGTTGTTCAGAAGCCAAAATGAGTCCCAAAAGAGGACTTGTGGCTGGCAATGGGTCGATATCCAAAATATATGAAATTAGTTAGACAAAGTAATATTGCTATTACGGAGTGCAAATTTAGTGAATCTTTTGCTAATCGCCATATAATACGTCCACTTTCGGAGCACATAAGAGCCGGATTTGCAAAAAATCAAACGCCGTATGCTGGAAATGCATACGGCGTCTACTGTTCAAAGTTGAGAAATAGTAGCCCATAGGAGAATCGAACTCCTCTTTCAAGAATGAAAATCTTGCGTCCTA